>NZ_JBGCAQ010000001.1:0-796752 GCF_041261405.1 Streptacidiphilus sp. EB103A
CCGTCCGCTGACTGCCCCGACCCAGCCACAACCACACCCACTCAACCGGAAAACTGCACCTCATCGAGCTACAGCACAGTTCACCACCACGCTCTCACCGGACTGGTGGTGGGAACCTACTTCTGCACGCGCTACATCCTATTGCGATGACTCGGGCGGCAGCGGCTGTGCCTCCGGCTGCACACCAGAAAGCACGGCGACGACAACCTCCGCGATCGTCCCTGCGAGCGCGCTGTCCACTCCGAACTCAGCAGCCGCCGCCCTAGCGGTCTCTCGAATCCTCTCGAGGTCGCCGCCGTAGGCGTCAAGGAGTTCGGAAGGGTCGAAGGCGTCATCAGTCGACGCCAGCGCGGCCTGAGCACTGGCGTGCCTGTTACGCCGTCGACTCCACCACTTCCGGGTACCTTCGACGATGGCCGCGTCCAGCACGGCGGACAGCACGTGGTCCGCGACGAACAAGACCGCAGGTGTGATGTACGCGATGGTCTCGGCGTCCCCGAAACCAAGCGGATCCTTCCGCGTCTTGTCGCCTGCGCGCATCCGCGCCGGGTCCTCGAAGTACGCATCCGCGAGCGTGTCCAACTCCGGTGCCTCGTCCGGCGCAGCCCGCTCAACAATCTGCCGAGCCAACTGCCTCACTGCGCCCTGATCCATCCCCCGCCCCCTCCACTGCGGCCAGCATCAAAGACGCTGACTCATCACGAGTCTATGCCCGTGCGCGAGACCGTACGGGTAAAGGAGGCGGATTCCAGGGCGTGCCCGTGTACGTCGGGGCCGCTCGTACGCCGTCATCTGCACCGGCGGCGGTCATCAATCCGGAGCTTGCGATCTGGTCCGATCCGCTCGCGCGGAGGTTTGCCGAGTCCGGGGGAGACAAGGGTGGAGACTGAGCCCGGATCCACCGGCTTGATTTCCGGGTGATCGTTTCGGGGGTCTTGCGGTCGGTTGCCGACTCGGAGGTGAGCAGTGGGCGTGGGGTAGCCGCTGGTCTGCCCAGCTTTTCCACATGTCCACAGGTTCGGGCCCTCGCGGGCAGGACGGATGGGGCTGTCAGTGGTGTGGTGGTGCGTGGAGCACGGCGAACATCTGCGACCAGGCCTCGCGCCAGGGCCAGTTCACGGGCAGACGCAGCGTCAGCCGCCGGGCCCCGCGCGTGATTCGGGTCGGCACGCGTATGAGCTGGTCGCGCAGGGTCCCGGTGGTCGCCTTGGCGTGGAACGTCGAGGCCAGGGTGCCCAGGGCGCGCATCAGGTTGTGGGTGATTGCGGCCAGGGCGAGCCAGGCGGCGTTGGCCTGGAAGTTGCCCGAGGGAAGGTGGGCCAGCGGCCCGGATTTGAGGTCCGCGATCACCTGTTCGACGCGGGCGTGGGCGCGGTGGCGGGCCTCCAGGAACTGCAGTGACCCGCCGCCCGCGTAGGGGGTGTCGGTGAGGAAGACCTGGTGGCGCAGGCCTTCGTTCTTGTCGAACAGGGAGAGTTGGGCACCGGGGTGGGGTGATCCGGCTGCCTGCCGGGCAGCCGGCCAGGTCGAGCATCCCGGTCAGTTCGGCGACGTCCGCGCCGGCGCGCTGGGATCCGTCCTGTTCCGGGGCCGGGTGCCAGAGGTGTGCGGGCAGGGCGCGGATCGCTTGGCGGATCGGTGCGGTGACGGCGTGTCCGACGGAGTAGGAGGCATTGACGCCGTGGTCGCGCAGGGCGCGTATGTGGGCCAGGAAGGCTTTGGCGCTGCCCGCGCTGTCGGTGCGGATGAGGATCTCGGTGCCGTGGCGGTGGGCGTCGGGGGTCTGGGCCAGGGCGTGGTCCAGGACGGTGATGTGGTCGGCGGCGGTGTTGGCGCCGGCGTTGCCCGGTCGAAGGAGGCCGGCCAGGGCTTCGCCGGTGTTGTCCAGGAAGCACGGCAGTGGGTGGTAGCCGAAGCCGTGCTTGTAGGTGGCGGCGACCTGTTCTTTCTCGGAGTGGCAGGTGACCAGGGTGGCGTCGAGGTCCAGGACCAGGCCCGGCAGGTCGTGGCCGGCGGCGCGGGCCGCGGGTATTGGGGTTCTGGTCTCGGCGGCCTGCATCCAGGCGGTCTCGCGGGCGGCGGCCCGTGCTGCCCGCAGTGCGGAAAGCGCCGGGGCGTCGGTGGCGGCCAGTACGCGCCAGGCGGTGGGCTGGAGGCGACCGTGCCGAACACCGCGGCCTGGTCGCGGAGCAGGGCGAGGTCGCGGATGGCTTCGCCGCCGTCGGCGAGCATCACCGCCAGGTCCACGGCGACTCGGCCAGGGTCGTGCCCGGTGCCGCGCGGGCGTAGGCGGCGAAGCGCGTTGCTGAACGCGCCAGTGAGGCCGGTGGCGTCGGCGAGATCCGCGAGTAGGCGCGAGCCGGCGTGGCTGACCGCCCCGAGGCCGTCGGACGAGACGACGAGCTTGGGACGTGACCCGGTTGTGTGCACGCAGAAAGATCCTTCCTGCTGGTACGACGCAGACCTTAGACAAGCCTCATCGTGCGCCCAGAGACCGGAGGTTGCTCGTGTAGGCGGTTGATGGATGGTCATAAGCTCGTCGTTGCTTGCCGGTGGAAGTCCGGTCCGGGTAGTTGCCAGGAAGCCCGGTAGCAGGCTGGCGGCTCGGCCGGGAAACGGGTCGGGTCGAAGCCCAGCGTCAAGAGCCCCTGCGGGGGGAGCAAACGAACGGTCCGCAGCATCACGCGAAGCCTGCCGCGTCGTTAGTGTCCCTGCCGTAAGGCAGGAAAGGGAGAGCCGAGCCCCGGGTGTCAGGGCGAAGGCCATGGAAGCGGTGAAGACCCTGGAGAGGCAGCCGCGAGGAACTCCCCGGCGTATGGGGCGTGGAACGTTCGGACAGTAGCGGCGGGAACTGGGGAGGCCCTCCCCGGCCCGGTGGCCTGCGGAAACATGCCGCCGGAAGCGTCGCTTCCTATAACCGGATGTCCTCCGGGAAGTGGAAGCGGGCCGGGTGGGCGTCGGAGGTGGCCGTAGTACTGCTTGAGCCGGAGGGACAACACAACCCCCGGTGAGGGAAGGGCCACTGCTTCGTCGATGCGTGCGGTCGTGGTGGAGGTGCCCGGTGAGTGCCGGATCAACGGCTAGTCCCGCCGCCAGGGGAAGTGCTCCGCTGGACAAGGTGCGTGCCCTGCAGCACACGCTTTACCGGGCGGCCAAGGCTGACCCCGGACGACGGTTCCACTCGCTGATGGACAAGATCCTTCGCAGGGACGTCCTATGGCGGGGGTGGGTCGCGGTGCGTCGCAACGACGGTGCACCGGGTGTTGACGAAGTCACCCTGTCGGCAGTCGAGGAGTACGGGGTCGCCCGGCTGCTCGACGAGTTGGCAGCGGATTTGAGGAACGGCAGGTATCGGCCACTCCCGGCACGGCGGGTCTTCATCCCGAAGCCCGGCATGCCATCGGAGTCCAGGCCGTTGTCGATCCCTTCGGTCCGCGACCGGATCGTGCAGGCCGCTGTGAAGATCGTGCTTGAGCCGGTGTTCGAGGCGGACTTCCTGCCGTGCAGCTACGGGTTCCGCCCGCGGCGCTCGGCGCACGATGCCCTCCAGGTTCTCATCGACGAGTCCTGGCGGGGCCGGCGTTGGGTGGTCGAGACGGACATCGCCAACTGCTTCGAGGCGATCCCGATCGACAAGTTGGTGCAGGCGGTCGAGGAACGCGTCTGCGACCAGTCCGTGCTGACGCTTCTGCGGGTGATCCTGCGCGCGGGAGTCCTGCAGGACGGACAGGTCCACAGGTCGCCGACCGGCACACCCCAGGGCGGGGTGATCAGCCCCGCGCTCTGCAACGTCTACCTGCACCGGCTCGACCGGGCATGGGTGGAACGGGAGCACGGCGTACTGGTGCGTTTCGCCGACGACCTGGTGGTGATGTGCAAGTCCCGGACGCAGGCCGAAGCCGCGCTGGCGCGGCTTCGGGAACTGCTGGCCGAGCTCGGCCTGGAGCCGAAGGAGGCCAAGACGCGGATCGTGCACCTGGAGGTGGGAGACGAGGGCTTCGTGTTCCTCGGATTCCAGCACCGCCTGGTGCGCTCGTCCGCCTCGCACGGGAAGCGCCCGGTCGTCTTCCTCGCACGCTGGCCCGCAGACAAGGCCATGACCCGGGTGAGGGAGCGGATTCGTGAACTGACGGACCGCTGCCGGCTACGGGTGTCGGTGGACTTGGTGATCCAGGAGATCAACTGGTTCCTGACCGGATGGGCGGCGTACTTTCGGTACGGCAACTCCGCCCGCCGTTTCACCAAGATCCACACCTATGCGCTGACGCGGCTGGCGCTGTTCATGAGCGCCAAGCACCACCGTCGACGCGTCTACGGATGGCAGCCTGACGGGTGGTCAAAGAGGTCAACTGCCGCTCCCCGCGACTTCAGCGCGCTCCCATGGAAGGGGAGGGGGCGAAAATCGAACGGCGCGCTACGCCCAGCCGACGTTCGGTGGCGCGCATGTGGCGGGGCTACCCAACTGCGCCGGGTTCTGCGACACACAGCGGCGTGCCGGTATCTCGCGGAGGACGAGACTCGCCTGTGCCGGAGATCCATCTGTAGTTCCTTACTCGCGGTACCGTCCCGCCATGGAACTCGAACCTGCCGAGGCCGATCAGCGCCTTCGTCGCGCCCGAGTAGCCCGCCTTGCCACGGCATCCACCAGCGGCGAACCGCATCTCGTCCCGATCACCTACGCCTTCGACGGCACCCACTTGTACTTCGTCATCGACCACAAGCCCAAGTCATCGATGAACTTGCGCCGGCTGCGGAATATCGCCGAGAACCCTCAAGTGTCCGTCCTGGTCGACCACTACTCCGACGACTGGGAAGCCCTGTGGTGGGTGCGTGTCGATGGCCGCGCCGAAATCTGGGAGAGCGGCGACGCCCGAGACTCCGCGGTCGAACTCCTGGCCGGGCGCTACCCGCAGTACCGCGAGCACCTACCAGCAGGCCCTGTGGTCGCCATCGCGGTGGGGAGCATCTCCGGCTGGTCGTATAGGGGCTGACCGCTCGGAGGCTGGCGTATCCGTCTCGCCGCGCCGCAGCGGGACCGCACCACCTGGGCCGGATTCTTGCGCTCCCCGGCCGATGCCCTACTGGCCTGCGATTTTCTGGACACCCGCACCCTGACGGGTACCCGGTTGTACGTCTTCGCGGTGATCGAGCACGCCAGCCGGCCGATCCGGATCCTCGGCTCCACGTTCACCGCTGCGTTCGACGCGGTCCTGGCCGACGCCGGGGTTCGGATCGTCCTCAGCGGTATCCAGACACTGCGGATGAACGCGATCATGGAGCGCTGGATGGGAACCTGTAAGCGCGAGCTACTGGACCGGACCTTGATCTGGAACCAGGCCCACCTCCTGTGTGCACTCCGCGAGTTCGAGTCCTTCTACAACGGTCACCGGCCCCACCGAACACTGCGCAGTGCCGCCCCGCTGCGACCGCTGCCCGAGCCCATCGTCGAGGCCATCCGATTGGATCACCTGAGCATCCGACGGAAGGACCGGCTCGGGGGAGTGCTCCATGAGTACCAACATGCCGCCTGACCAGGCTGGATGAGAAATCGGCACCCACAGGTGTCCCAGCGCAGCAGGACCGCCGGTATGGACAGCAGGGTGCGGGCGGCGCGGTACAGCAGCGACACGATCATGAGGTCAGCATTTCAGCCACCGCCGAACAGTCACGGACATTCACCGTTCAAACTGCAGCGATGATTTTCCGAGCGGCACACCGGAGGGCGTGGATGTGGTTCTCCGGGTGCGCGAACCGCTACAGGCGGGAGTAGGACGTGCTCAGGTCAGCCGTTGGTCCAGCCGGGGAGGGTCGGCAGTATCCGCTCGGCGACGCGCCGTAGCGCGTTGTCGTCCGGCAGTACGTCGTCCTGGCGCCAGAGGGCGATCTCGAAGGAGCCGCCGCCGTCCTTCGCGCTCCTGGCGACCATCAGGGTCCGAGCGATGCCGCCGGGACGGGTCGTCCCGCCGCCGAGGCTGAAGGCGATGGTGTGGTTCGAGTAGAGGACGGCCGGGTGGCCGAGCACCGTGGTCTGCTGCGCGGTTCGACCGAGGAGGGGGACCGCCTGGGCGACGGTGAGGTCGTCGTCGTTCCCCGTGAGTTCCAGCGAGTAGGTCGTGGTCTGCACGTCCGCCTGGGGGGTGCGGCTCTGGGAGCCCCCGGCGGAGGTGAAGGTGCTGGTGCTGGTGCTTCCCGAGGCGTTCAGCACATGATCGCCCGGGGTCCCGAGCAGCACCGGCAGGTCCGACCGGTTCAACGCCGCGCACAGTCGCCCGGCGGACGCGTCCGCGGTCGCCGCCGCCGGGGTCGCCGGGGTCGCCGGGGTCGCCGGGGTGACGCTGCACACGGCCGGCCTACTGGCGGCGGCGGAGCTCAGGTTGAAGATCCCCAGCCCCCACATGGCGCCCAGCACGCCGCCCACCAGTACCAGCGCTGCAGCGGCCTGCACTCCGGGATGCAGGCTCTTCCGGACTCCGGCGTACTCCTCGATCATGTTCCCCCGCCTTGCCCTGCGTTTCCTGTGCGTCCAGGTGCACGCGGGGCAGATCCTAACCCCGAGGTCGTCCCGTGGTCAGTCGTGGTCCCGGCACTCGTCTGCATCGGATCAGGCTGAGGCGGCTCAGTCCCCACCGCGGCCGGATGAATCGAACGCCCCCGTGGCGGCCGGTCGCCCGCGAGGTCTGCCGCGCTCTGACCACCCACAGCAGACCGCAAACCGCCCCGACCGGCCTCGCACAAGCCGCTTGACATCTGTAGGAGCATCGCCGACTGTGACACACAGCCACCGATCGACAGCACGTGGACGGGAGCCGTTTTCCACGGCCGCCGTCAACGGAGGCGATTGGGCTGCCCGCGATGGCGGTTCGCTGCCGATACGAGCGCGTTGATCAAGGCCCGTGTGAGGTCGCCCTCAATGCCGACGCCCCACATCAACTGGCCCTCTACCAGGCATTCGGCGTAGACGCAGACGGCCTGCCGGGCGTTGTCGTCGAGGGGCTGGCTCACCGTCTCGAGTACGGACACCTGTCGCAAGGGCGCGAGAGCGGTGGTGAGTGCTTCGGACAGGCCGGTGCCCGAGCCGGTCAGGCTCGTGGGTGCGCTGTCGGTGTCCAGGTCGAGGGTGAGGTGGCAGGTGCCGTCGGGTGTCGTGTCGATGTGGTGGTCGCGTACGGCGACCCAGCCCCAGGCGTTGTCGCACTGATCGAGGTAGGTATCCGAGAAGAGGGACCAGATGCGTTCCGCGGTGACCTCGCCGCCGTGCGTGTCCGTGTGGTTCTGGACGATCTTTGAGAACTCGATCTGCAGGCGGCGGGGCAGGTCGAGGTGGTGGTGGGCCTTCAGTACGTAGGCCACGCCTCCCTTCCCGGACTGCGAGTTGACGCGGATCACCGCTTCGTAGGAGCGGCCGACGTCCTTGGGGTCGATCGGTAGGTAGGGGACCTCCCAGTCGGCCTCCGCCGCCAGCCGTCCCTGCGCGGCGGCCTTCTCCTCAAGGGCCGCCAGCCCTTTGTTGATCGCGTCCTGGTGCGATCCGGAGAACGACGTGTACACCAGGTCTCCGGCGTAGGGGTGCCGTGCGTGGACTTCCATGCGCGTGCAGTACTCGACCGTACGCCGGATGTCGTCGATCGCCGAGAAGTCGATCATCGGTTCGACGCCCTGGCTGAACAGGTTCATGCCCAAAGTGACCAGGTCGACGTTGCCCGTGCGCTCGCCCTGGCCGAAGAGGCAGCCCTCGATGCGGTCCGCGCCCGCCATCACCGCCAGTTCCGCGGCCGCGACCGCGGTGCCCCGGTCGTTGTGGGGGTGGGCGGACAGGCACACGAATGCGCGGCGCGAAAGGTGGCGCGACATCCACTCGAAGCGGTCCGCGTACGTCGAGGGGGTCGAGCGCTCGACGGTGGCCGGCAGATTCAGGATGATCTCGCGGCCCTCGTCGGGCTGCCACACGTCCATCACCGCTTCGCAGATCTCCAGGGCGAAGTCCAGTTCGGTCTCGGTGAAGATCTCCGGGCTGTACTGGTAGCCGAGCACGGTGTGGGAGCCGAGCAGTTTGTCGGCGTACCTCATCACCAGATTCGTACCTTCGACTGCGATCCCTCTGGTCGCCGTCTTGTCGTTGCGAAACACGGTCCGGCGGAAGAGCGGGGCCGTTGCGTTGTACAGGTGCACGGTGGCCCGGGGTGCGCCCACCAGGGACTCGACGGTCCGTTCGATCAGTTCTTCGCGCGCCTGGGTCAGAACGGAGATCGTCACATCGTCCGGGATCGCATCCTGTTCGATGAGCGAGCGCACGAAGCCGAAGTCGGTCTGGCCGGAGGCCGGGAAGCCGACCTCGATCTCTTTGTAACCCATGCGGACCAGCAGGTCGAACATGGTCCGTTTGCGCTCGGGCTGCATGGGGTCGATCAGGGCTTGGTTGCCGTCGCGCAGGTCGGTCGACAGCCAGCGAGGAGCCGCGGCGACGCGGTTGGACGGCCAGGTACGATGCGGCAGGTCCACGGCCTCGTAGGGTCGGTAGCGGTGCACGGGCATGCCCGAGGGGCGCTGGCGCACGGTGGCCGCAGTGATCGGTGTGGGGCAGGGCCTCGGCTGCTGGACGCCGAGGTCCGGCTGCTGCTGAAGGGGCACGAGGGGCGCTGCGGTCATCGGGAGGCCTCTCTGGGAGCGGGGCGGTTCGACGGGGGGAGCGGTCACAGCCGGTCCATGGCGGTCTTGATGCGGTCCACTGCGTCGGTGAGGGTTTTGGGGTCCGAGGCGAAGGCCAGCCGGATGTGCCTCTTGCCGCCGGGTCCGAAGGCTGAGCCGGGCGTGACGGCCACCTTCGCCTCACGCAGCAGCCAGGAGGTGAAGGACGTCGGATCGGCGAATCCGGTGCCGCTGATGTCGCAGAAGGCGTACAGCGCGGCGTCCGGGCTCGGGCAGGCGAAGCCAGGTATACCGGAAAGGCCCTCCACCAGAAGGTCCCTGCGTTCGGCGTAGGCCGTGCGCATCCGCTGGATGGGTTCCTGCGGGCCGGTCAGGGCGCTGTGTCCGCCCCGCTGCACGAAGGAACCAGCGCAGCCCACCGTGTGCTGCTGCACCTTCAGCATCTGGGCCGAGACGTCCTCGGGCGCCGCTACGTAGCCAAGGCGCCAGCCGGTCATGGCGTAGGCCTTGGAGAAGCCGTTGACAGTGAGTGTGCGGTCGGCCATGCCGGGCAGGGCGGCGAGGCTGATGTGCTCGCCGCGGAAGCGGACCTTCTCATAGATCTCATCCGTGATCACCCACAGGTCGTGGTCACGGGCGACGCTGGCCACCGCGTCTGCCTCAGCAGGACTGAGGACGTTGCCGGTGGGATTGTTGGGGTTGTTGATCAGCAGCGCCCGGGTGCGCGGGGTGAGGTGCACTTCCAGGAGCTCCCGGGTGAGGCGGAAGCCGTTCTCCGCGCTGAGCGGGGCGAAGACCGGTTCCGCTCCGGCCAGGCGGGCCATGGCGGGGTAGCTCACCCAGCTTGGGGTGGGGATCAGGAGCTCATCGCCCGGGCCGAGCAGCGTCATGACTGAGACGAACAGGGCGTGCTTGGCGGAGGGGGTGACGATGATCTGGCGGGCTGGGTCCAGGGCCAGGCCGTTGTCCTTGAGCAGCTTGTCGCCGATGGCCTCCAGGAGCACGGGCAGGCCGCGGCTGGGTGTGTAGTGGGTGAAGCCGCTGTCCAGGGCCTGCCGGCCCTCGGCGGTGATGTGGTCGGGCGTGTCGAAGTCGGGTTCTCCACCGTTCAGGTCGAGGATCGACTCGCCCTGGGCACGCAGCTCTGCGGCCAGGTCGAGGATTGCGTAGGTGGGGGACTTCTCGATCCCCGAGAAGCGGGAAGCTACGCGAGCGCGAGGCACAGCGGTTTCTCCTGTGGGTGTGGCGTGAGATGCGGCGCGTCACGCGCAGGACGAGGCGCGGGTGGCGCAGGCGCCGGTGGCCGCCGCGGCGGATATGGGGTCGGTAGGCATCAGTCGGCGACGCGGCCCCTGACGCCGTCGAGCCACGCGTCGGCGTGTGCGTCGGCGGTGGCGTCGTCCCGGAAGGCGTAGGTCTTGAGAAGCCACCGGGACTTTGCCTGCACCGGGTCGTGGATCTCGATCTTTTCGCGGCTGTGCATGCCGTCCTGATTGGCCAGGACGAACAGGTCGCCGGTCAGTATGCGGTGCCGCTGCTTGTCGGCTTTCGCGAGCGCGTTCTTGACGGCGATGATCGCATCCCTGGCTTCGACCGGGGCGTCGGGCGCGACGGTGGTGGCGGTGTCCATGTAGCGGAAGCTGTGGTGGTTGTAGAGGACCGGGTGCTTCTCGGACTCAGTGAGAGCTGCGTTGAACTCGCGGGAGAAGACGTCGAAGGAGGTGATGAAGTACGGCCGGCGGAGCGTCTCCTGCACCGCCGGGTCCAGATGTTCGAGCAGTGCTGTGCCGTCGACGTATCCGGTGTAGATCACGTCGTCGGGGCACCGCATGCCCAGCAGGGAGATGTAGTCGGCCCTGACGGGGTGCGCGGTGCGGTCGTTGTGGAAGTACAGCTCGCTGTCGCTGTAGCCGGTGAACATCCCGCTGAAGCGGTTGTAGGCGACGACGTCGGTGAAGAAGTCGCCCCGGTTCCGGGCGTAGGTGAGCAGCGGGGTTCCCACGAGCTGGTTGAACAGCTCCAGCAGGGCTTCGCCGACGAAGGTCGTCTTCTTGGCGTGCTTGTCGGTCACCGGGTCGTCGTGGTCGAGCATGGGGACGTCGGCGTCGATGGGCACGTTGCGCAGTACGTGTGCCTGTGACGTGCCCCGCTGGCGCTCGTCCTTGATGCGGCCGCAGAGTTCGGCGAAGAAGGCGGGTACCCGCCCCTGGTCGATCATGTCCGTGACCGCCCGGGAAAAGGACGGATAGTCCTCGTAGGGGTGCTTTGCGACGGAGTCCAGGACGTGGTAAAGATCGTCGTGTTCCGACTTGTTCAGTGAGTGGATGGGGCGCATCGGTCGCTTTCCTTATTCTCGTCAACCACGCGCGTGGGCCGGAGAAAGGGCGCATGGAGGGGCTTCCCGAAACGCATGATCGATGACCCCTGCAGTGCGGTCAACGGAGCTCATCAAAAGGTGGAGCGGGCCCCCTTGGGGTGGAGGAGTGACGACTGCCGATCCTCCTTTGTGGGGATAGCCGCGATTGAGCCGATCCGCCGTGTCTACCGTGGCCGAATCATGAGCACCTCGCATAACGATTCGTTCGGGGAGACCTGGTGAAACTGACGCAGTGTTCCGCTTTCGTTGCCGTCGCCGAGACGGAGAGCTTCACTCGCGCCGGACTGCGGCTGGGCATCAGCCAGTCGGCCGTCAGCCATGCCGTGGCTGCGCTGGAGAAGGAGCTTGGTGTGACGCTGATGCGCCGCGAGCGCGGCGGCGCCGTCCTGACCGCTGAGGGCCGGCGCGCGCTGCGGCATGCGCAGGCCGTGGTCCACCACGCCGAGTTGGTCGTCGCCCGGGCCCGCTCCGCGTGCGCCGAGGACGGGCCGCTACGGGTAGCGACGGTGCCCACCTTCGCCGCGCAGCTCCTGCCGCGGCTGATGTCGCAACTCGCCCTCACGGGCGGGGAGGAGGACATCACCGTCCGGGAGGGCGACGACAGGCAGGTAGAACGTTGGCTACGGGCCGGAAGCGTGGACGTGGGGATCATGTACTCGGACCCGCCGGACGTGGACACGGCGCCCCTGAAACGCGAGACGCTGTACGCCCTGGTCTCCCGGGACCATCCGCTGGCCGGCCAGCACGCCGTGCCGTACGAGTTGGTCGCGCGCCTGCCTTTGATCATCCCTTCCTGGGACCCTGAGGCAGTGGCGCTGCGCGCCTTCCGCGAGGAGGCAGGCGCACTTGTGCCCCCGCATCACATACGCGACCTGAACACCGTGCTGTCCATGGTCGGCGAGGGCCTTGGCGTTACGATTCTGCCCGATACCGTGCTGCCGGCCGTCCTACCGAACCTGCACGTCCTGGAGCTGGCGCCCGGCCGTTCACGCCAGTTGTCCATCGGCACGCGGACCGGCAGGCGTGAGGATCGCCGGGTACTCGCGTTCAGCGCCGCCGCTCGGGAGGTGGCCGGGCAGCGAGTCGGTGAGCTGCCCGCTCTCGCCGCCCGTCAGAGGAACGTCGTGGTGGGCATGGCGGGCCGGCGCACGCGTTCGTAAGAGGCGATGGCGTCCTGGTACTGCAGCGTGTCGGCGATGAGGTCCCGGCCCGACAGCAGCCGCAGCCGGGAGCCCTCCTCCACGTGGAAGGAGGCGGTGAACCCTGCGCAGTGCAGCGTCGACTCCACCAGGTCGATGGTGACCTGACGGGCCGGTTCGGCGATGACCAGCTCCCACAGAGTCTCGATGATCTCTTCGGGCAGGGTGACCGGGAGCAGGCCGTTCATCAGGGCATTGCCGTGGAAGATGTCGCCGAAACGCGGCGCGACCACGGCGCGGAAACCGTAGTTCAGCAGTGCCCACACCGCATACTCGCGAGAGGATCCGGTGCCGAAGTCATTGCCGGCTATCAGCACGCTGGCGCCTTGGTACTCGGGCTTGTTGAGGACGAAGTCAGGGTCAGCGCGCCAGTCGGCGAACAGTGCGTCGGCGTGCCCGATGCGCTCGGAGTGGTTGAGGAACCGCACCGGAATGATCTGGTCGGTGTCGACATCGCTGCGCTGCAACGGCATTGCCGTGCCGCGGTGGACGGTGAACTTCTCCAAGGCAGGTTCCTTACAGGTCGTCGGGGGCAGCGAGCCGCCCGGACACGGCAGTGGCGGCCGCGACTGCGGGGGAGACGATGTGGGTACGCGACCCGCGCCCCTGCCGTCCCTCGAAGTTCCGGTTGTTGGTGGAGGCGGCCCGCTCACCGGGACGGAGCCGGTCCTCGTTGAGCGCTGCGCACATCGAGCAGCCGGCGCCTGCCCGGAAGTCCGCGCCCGCACGGTCGAAGACGTCTGCCAGCCCCTCCGCGACGGCCTGCCTGCGCACGCTCGCCGACCCCGGGACGATCATCATCCGGACGCTATCGGCCACCTTGCGTCCGTCGAGAACGTTCGCTACGGCACGTAGGTCCTCGATCCGGCCGTTGGTGCACGAGCCGACGAACACCGCGTCCACCGGAACCTCCCGGATCGCCGTCCCGGGGGTGAGTCCCATGTAGTCCAGCGCGCGGCGGGCCGCGGCACGCTCCGGCTCGGTGGCGAACTCCTGTGGGCCCGGGACCACGCCGCTGAGCGGGACGCTCTGGGCCGGGTTCGTGCCCCAGGAGACGTACGGGGATACGGAGCCGCCGTCGAGAACGACCTCCTTGTCGAACACCGCGTCCGGGTCGCTGCGCAGGCCCATCCAATACTCGGCCTCCGCCTTCCAGAGCGCTCCCTGCGGCATGCCCGGACGCCTGGAGAGATAATCCAGGGTCGTGGCGTCGGGTGCGATCATCCCTGCTCGCGAGCCTGCCTCCACTGTCATGTTGCACAGGGTCATCCGCCCCTCCATGGACAGGGCGTCGATGGCGGTGCCGCGGTATTCCACGATGTGTCCCTGGCCGCCGGCAGTGCCGATCTTGGCGATCAGGGCGAGCACCAGATCCTTCGCTGTCACCCCGGGGCGCAGGGTGCCGTTGACGGTTACCGCCATGTCGCGGGGGCGGGGCATCGGCAGCGTCTGGGTGGCCAGCACGTGCTCGACCTGGCTGGTGCCGATACCGAAGGCGAGCGCGCCGAAGGCTCCCTGCGTGGTGGTGTGGGAGTCGCAACACACGATCGTCATGCCGGGGCGCGCCAGGCCGAGTTCGGGGCCGATGACGTGCACGATGCCTTGCTGAGGGTCGCCGATGCGCAGCAGCGGGATGTCGAAGTCGGCGCAGTTCTGGCGCATCAGCTCCGACTGGTGGCGTGCCACCGGGTCCTGGATGATCTTGTCGATGGCGACTGTGGGAGTGTTGTGGTCCTCCGTTCCCAGCGTCAGGTCCGGTCGCCGCACCGGCCGCCCGGTGGCGCGCAGGCCGTCGAAGGCCTGCGGGGTGTTGACTTCGTGCAGCAGGTGCAGGTCGACGTACAGCAGGTCCTCGCCGTTGTCGCCGGGGCGGACGATGTGCGCGTTCCAGACCTTCTGCGCCAGGGTCGAGCCCATGGGCACTCCTTGCGTGGTCAGTGGGCCAGTGCCTGGTCGACGCTGGTCAGGGTGGCGGTGCGGGCCAGCAGCGTCAGGGCCGCGCGGTGCAGCTCCTGGTTCGCGGCAGCGGTGGCGTCCTCCAGTATCTCCACGCGGTAGTCGCGGTCGTGCGCCTCACGGGCGGCCGACATCACCACCAGGTCGCTCGATACCCCGCCGAGCAGCAGCCGGTCCACGCCCTGAGTGCGCAGGATCATGTCGAGGGCGGTGCCGTGGAAGGGGCTGAGCCGGTGCTTGGCGAGGACTACTTCGCCGGGGAGCGGCCGGACCTGCTCGTGGTGCTGGGTGCCCCATTCGCCGAGCTGGAGCCGTTTCTCGTCGCGGCACGGTGCGAACACCGGCGAGCCGGCCGGCCATTCGGGATAACCGGTCGAGAAGCCAACGGTCACGTGGATGACCGCGATGCCCTGGCTGCGGGCCAGGTCCGCTGCTGCGGCGGCCTGCTCCAGTACGCCGCGGGAGCCGACCTGCTCCGCGTAGCCCTCGCGCGCGTAGCTGCCGTCGGGGTGGACCACGTCGTTTATCAGGTCCATGAGAATGAGTGCCGGGCGTCCCACGATGTGTCTCCGCTGTGGCTGGTGCGAATGTTCTGTGCGCGGCGCCATCGTAGCCATATTCACCCGGCGGTGCCATTTGCATGAATTCCGCTCATGGGAGTATGAGCGAATTTACTTTGATTCGCGAGCGAAGGCCCGGTAGTTTGGCATTTGCGAACGACGCTCTTATCCATCTCCCTCGGGCGCCATCCATGCCCCTGAAGTCTGCATGGGCCGACGATCCCAAAAGGATGGGAGTCCGTGCAGAACATCGCAGGAGAATTCGATCCGCCTCTGGCGCTGTTTTCTGCACGAATCCGAACCGTGAAAGAGGTCCAACGTGGTGGAAGGCTCACATCGCATCGTCATAGTCGGCAGCGGCCCCCGGGGGCTGGGGGTGCTGGAGAGGATCGCCGCACGCCTGGCCACGGGCGCTGCCCGCAGGACGGAGATTTTCCTGGTGGATGCCGTGGAGGTCGGCTGCGGCCGGATCTGGCGCTCCGACCAGCCCAGTTGGTTCCTCATGAACACCGTCTGCGCCGAGGTCAGCATGTTCTCCGGACTGCCTGACGGCGGCCCCGCCCGTCCTGGAGCCGGACCGTCGCTCGCCCAGTGGTGGGCGGACAATGAGGCGGACTGCCCCGGGCCCAACGCATACGCCCCGCGCGCTCTGCACGGCCGGTACATGCGCTACGTACTGGACACCATCGACGCGTCCCTGCCGCCGTGGGCCGCGCTGCACCGCGTCACCGCCACCGTCGAGGACCTCGTCCCAGGAGCCGACGGCTATGCCCTCCACCTGTCGGACGGCACCCTGCTGCGGGCCGACCGGGTCGTCCTCACCACGGGGCACCCGACGCCCGACCTCACCGGTGCGCACCGGGAACTTGCCGAATTCGCCGCCGCCCGCCCGCACTTGCGCTACATACGCGGCGACTCGGCGGCCGACATGCCCCTGGGCGAGATCCCCGCCACCGCGACCGTCGGGATCGTGGGCATCGGCTTGTCCTTCTACGACATCATGTACGCGCTCACAGTGGGGCGCGGCGGCAAGTTCGTCGAGGACTTGGGCGGCGAGCTACGGTACGAGCCGAGCGGCGAGGAGCCCCGCATGCTTGCCGGCTCCCGCAGCGGCATGCCGCTGCCCGCCCGGGGCCGCAACCAGAAGTCCGCCACCTACAAGTCGGGCACGACCCTCTTCACCCCCGACACCGTCAGGACACACGCCGGCGACGGACCCCTGAACTTTGAGCGGGACGTGCTGCCCTGGCTGATGGCAGAGATCCACTTGGCTTACTTCACCGCGGTCCTGCGCCACGAGGCCCCCGGGCGGGTGGAGCCCTTCCGCAGCGAGGTCATCGCCCGTGCACGGCACGGGGTGCCCAACGTCGAAGACCTCGCGGAACTGCATGGCGTCCGGGACACCTCGGCGGCACCGGACCTGTGGCAGCTCAGCCGCCCCTTCGAGGGGAAGGCGTTCACGGCAGTGGCCGACTTCGACCGGGCGCTGGTCCAGGCGATGCGAGTCGACCTGGAGCACGCCGAACGCGGGAACGTGGACGACGCCCTCAAAACGTCCCTCGACGTGCTGCGCGACACCCGCTGGGTCATAAGGGAGTTGATGGACTTCGCCGGGTTCCACCCGCAGGCCCACCGCGACTTCCTGGCCGACTTCGCACCGCGCCACTCCTTCCTCGCGGCGGGTCCCCCACGTATCCGCGTGCGATACGCGCTGGCCCTGATCGAAGCGGGGCTGCTGCGGGTCGTCGGCCCCCAGACCCGCTTCACAGTCGACGCACAGTCCAGCTCCTTCTTCGTCTCCTCGGACGCCGTCCCCGGTTCGGCTGCCGCCGTGGACGTCCTGGTCGACGCGCGCATCCCCAACCCGGACGTTCGGCTCGACTCCTCTCCCCTCACCGTGAACCTGCTGCGGCGCGGAACGTGGACGGAGTTCGTCAACGGGAACGGAGAGGCGGCCTTCCGCACGGGCGGCGTAGCCGTCACCCGCACTCCGTTCCACCCGCTGGACCGCGACGGCCGCCCGGACACCGGGCTGACCGTCCTGGGTCTGCCGACCGAGCACACCCGATGGTTCACGCTCGTTGGCAGTGGCCGCCCAGGACCGTGGAACGAGTTCTTCCGCGACGCCGACGCCGTCGCCGCGAGCGCCCTTGCCATCCGACCGGAAACCCCACTGGCTGCAGAACGGGAATCCGCCTGCACCACAGACCTGGAAGGAGTGCCCGTATGAGCGACGCTCTCGCCCAAAGGACCGATGCCCCCCGTGAGCGCGCCGTCACGGTGCTGCGCCAACTGCTCACCACCGAGGGCCGCGACACGCTGAAGTGGACCACTTGGAACGAGCCGGGACGGTCAGGGGTGGAGATCTGCCCGCTCTACGCCACCGAGGCGCCGCAGAACGCGACGGCGTTCCTGGTGCGTTTCGCTCCGGGCGCCCACGGCGACCTGCACGAACACCTCGGCTACGAGCTCATGTTCGTCCTCGATGGAGACCTCGTCAACGACAATGGTGACCGCTACACCGCGGGCGACTTGGTCATCGAGGCCCCGGGCAGCGTGCACCGGGTGCGTACCGAGACCGGCGTCACCGTACTGGGGGTACGGGAGGCACCCACCGTCTCCCGCGACGGCGACTGACCCTTCGCGAAGCGGCGGGGCCCGTTAGCGCGGCGGCGAAGGAGACCGGCAGCCTGGCAAAGGCCGCCAGCGACTGGCCCTTCACTTGGCAAGACCGAAGCGGCGCCACCCATGTAGCGGCCGGTACGGGCGGAATCAACCCCGCCCGTACCGGCCGCTTTCAGTTCAGGACTTCAATCGCGAAGGTGTCCATCACCCCGCCCTTGCCGGTGTCGGTGAGATGGACGACGCGCGGCGAGACGCCGTAGCGCAACCAGCCCAGGTGGAAGTACCGTTCGGCCAGCGCGGCACCCAGAGCACCGGCGAGATGATGACGCCGCTCGCTCCAGTCGACGCAGTAGCGCACTATCGGTCGTCGCCCGCGAGTCATCCCGTCCACGTCGATGCCGAACGCGGCGAAGCGTTCGGTCCCCTCGGGGGTCAACTGGTACGAGGCCTGCTTGCCGTACGAGCCGGGCTGATCAGCGCGGGACCGAGAGGCGAGCGCACCCTCCTCCCGCTGCAGCAGTCCCTGGTCGAGGAAGGCGTACATCAGCGCCACACCCAAGGACCCCGCGAGGTGGTCGTAACAGGTGCGCGAGCGGCGCAGCGCGCTGTGGCGGCTGTGCGTGCGCAGTGTGGTCACCGGGGTCGGATCGGGCGGTGCGATGACCGCCAGCGCCTCCAGGGCCGCGGCGACATCAGGCCCGGCGAGGTGGAAGTAGCGGTTGCGCCCCGAGCGTTCGGCCCGCACGAGCCCTGCCTCGGCCAACTGTCCGAGGTGGACGCTCGCTGTGGGCACGCTCACGTCGGCCACCCTCGCCAGGTCGGTGACCGCCAGCGGCCGGCCGTCGCACAGGGCCTTGAGCATCAGGGCCCGCGAGGGGCTGGCCAGCAGGCGTGCGGCGCGCGCCAGGTCAGGTTCGGGCTGGTCCACCATCATTCTACGAGCATACTTTGATGGGGAGCTAACTATTGGCGTCCGAGCATGGCGGCATGAGTACAACGACCGGAGCGGCGGAGACGCATGCGTCATCGCCTTCACTGACCCAGCGGCTGTCATGGCCCCCGCTCATCGCCCTCAGCCTGGGCTATTTCCTGGTGATGCTCGACGTCACCATCGTCACCGTCGCCATCCCCACCATCCGTGACTCCGTGCACGCCAGCGCCTCGGAGATGGCCTGGGTCGTCGACGGCTACAGCGCCGTCTTCGGCGGCTTGCTGCTGATGGGCGGCGGCTTCGGCGACCGGCTCGGGCACCGCAAGGTCTTCCTGACGGGCCTCAGCGTCTTTACGCTCGCCTCAGTCGGCTGTGCCCTGGCCCCCGGCCCACAGATGCTCATTGCCTCGCGTCTGGTGCAGGGCGCCGGCGGCGCACTGCTGGTGCCCACCTCGTTGGCCCTGCTGACCGCGGCCTACCCGACCAAGGCAGTGCGGGCCAAGGCCCTCGGCGTGTGGGCCGGCATTTCGGGCGTTGCGTTCGCCGCCGGGCCCGTCGTGGGCGGTCTGCTGGTGGCGGGCCTGAGCTGGCGGGCCGCCTTCTGGATCAACGTGCCCATCGCGCTGGTCGCCATCTGGCTTACCCGCAGGAGCGTCCCCGCGCCCAGCGCCCGTGCGGGCGGACGTGGCCTGGACCCCCTGGGCCAAGTCCTGGGCATCGTCGGCGTGATGGCGCTGGCCGGCATGCTCAACGAGGCCGGTACCAGCGGATGGACCTCGCCGCTGGTACTGGGCGCCGGTGCCCTCGCCGTGGTCGCGCTCGTCCTGTTCGCTCTGGCTGAGCGCCGCATCGAGGCACGCGGGGGCATGCCGCTGCTACCCCCACCGCTCTTCCGGTCCCCCGGCTTCTCCTCGACCGCCGCAGTGGGCGTCCTGCTCAACCTCGGCTACTACGGCATGCTCTACCTGTCCACGCTCTACCTGCAAAATCAGCGCGGCTATGGCGCGCTGGGCGCCGGGGTGGCCCTACTGCCGACCGTGTGCATGGCCGTGGTCGCGGCCCCGCTCTCCGGCCGTCTGACCGCCCGCTACGGCCCGTACGTGCCGATGACCGGAGCCCTGCTGCTCGGCGGGGCCGGATTCATCGGCTGGCTGCTCGCCGGCCCTCACACCCCGTACTGGATGCTCCTGCCCGCGCTGATCGCCACCGGCCTGGCCACCCCGAGCACCGTCCCGGCCGCCACCGCCGCGATCGTGCAGGCCGCCCCCGCCGAGAACGCCGGCGTGGCATCGGCCGTGTTCAACGTGGCACGCCAGATCGGCAACGCCGTCGGCGTCGCCTTGTTCGCCACCCTCACCGCGGGCCCGGGAGACCTGATTCCTGGACTGCACACCTCGGCACTCATCGCCTCGGCAGCGTTCTTCGCCGCGGCGCTGCTCGCCCTGTCCTCCTGGCGGAACGCAAGGACACGCGCTACTGCCTGACCCTTTCGCCCTGCTCTCTGGAACGAGGAGAACCGCCACCATGGCAACCCGCATCGCCATCAACGGCTTCGGCCGAATCGGACGCACAGTCACCCGTGTCGCGCTCACTCAGCAGGACATCGACATCGTGGCCGTCAACGACCTGACGGACCCTGAGCTCCTGGCCAATCTGCTGCGCTACGACTCTGTCCACGGCCGGTTGACGCAACCAGTCACGGTCAACGGGGACACACTCGTCATCGGTGAGCGCACGATCCCCGTCCTGCGCGAGAAGAACCCGGCTGACCTGCCCTGGTCCGACCTGAACGTCGATGTCGTGATCGAGTCCACCGGCGTCTTCACCGACGGCAGGGCCGCCGCAGCCCACCTCGACGCGGGCGCACGGCACGTCCTCATCTCCGCCCCAGCCACCAACGTCGACCTCACCGTGGTGTACGGCATCAACGACGGTGAACTGGACGCCTCGCACAAGATCGTCTCCAATGCGTCCTGTACCACCAACTGCGCGGCCCTCCTCGCCCAAGTGCTGCACCAACACTTCGGCGTACGGCGCGGTCTGATGAACACCGCGCATGCCTACACCAGCGACCAGCGCCTGCACGACGCTCCGCACCCGGATTTCCGCCGGGCCCGCGCTGCCGCCAACAACATCATCCCCACCACCACCGGAGCCGCCCGGGCCATCGGCGCCGTCCTGCCCGAACTTGCCGGACGCATGGACGGCCTGTCGATGCGGGTGCCCGTCGTCGACGGCTCGATCGTTGACCTGACCGTGGAGATCGAGCGCTCCGTCACCGTTGAGGAGGTCAACGCAGCCTTCGCGGACGCAGCACGCGGCCCGCTCAAGGATGTCCTCGTCTGCAGCGAGGACCCATTGGTCTCCACCGACATCATCGGCACCTCTGCCTCCTGCACCTTCGACGCCCCGCTCACCATGGTCATTGACGACGATCAAAGGGGGTCAATGGTCAAGGTCGTGGGGTGGTACGACAACGAGTCCGGCTTCTCCCACCGCACCATTGACGTGGTCCGGCTCCTGGGAAACACCGACTGACCACACGGCCCCCCGGGGTCTCCCGGGGGCTCTTTCCGATCAGGTCGGCCAGTGCCGGCAGGCCGCACCGCTCGGCGAGGCGCACCGCCGGGGCCAGGCCGACCGAAGGCAAGGAGATTCGGGTCATCGAACGCCGCGGACCTCGCTGCAGCGCCATGGGAGGGCTTCATTTCGGACGTACCTTGTCCGACCGTGAGCCGGAAGCCTAGAGAACTCCCATCCTCGCAGGTCACAAGGCAGGTCTTCTTCGTCGGGGCAGCATCATCCGGTCACCGAACACCCGCTCCGCTTTAGGGACCGCCCAACGTGCCAGGTAACTGGATAGGTATGAATTTTCTGGTCTGCCCAGGGATTGGACGCTCCGCACTCAACCTTTGCGCTCGTTCCGGCCTTCGAGGGAGGGAGAAATCCGGGCGAATCAGGCGGAGCAATATTCGCAAACCGAGACTCTAAGCACCATCCACCCAGTTGCCATGATAGCGACATGCTCCGGAAACCTACTTGGCAGTGGTCGCTCAATTCTGAGAAACTGATGGGGCGCACGGAATGGGGGAAGCGACTTTGTTGAGATTCAACCAGCCGAGGTGCCACAGGTAAGGAACGTCTGTTTCTGAGCTGCCCACCTGCGGCGGAGACATCATTGGGAGGAGGGACGCATGACAGCACGAAACGGCCTGCCGCTGTTCACCGGCGTCGCGCAGAAAGATTCGGCGCCGAGGAGTGGGGAGACCTTACGAGTGCCGCCAGAGCAGCGGACCTTCGGCAGATTCGGGCACCATGATGAAACCGGGCTCGGGAACCACGGGGGCCCGGCTTCGGCCGCTGAGCCGCGCCCTGCTTTGCGCCCTTTCGCATCTTGTCTCGGATGCAGGCTGCGATGAAGCAGCCAGGCTGGGCGCGCGTCCTGGTGCGCGCATGGGCGGCAGCCGCGAGGTAGCGCAAGACACGCATGGGGGAAATTTTAAATGGTACAGGATTCACTTCCGCGGAATACTGCGAACCTCCAGTCGATAAACGGATCCACGATAAGGCCAATACGCTCTCCGGCCCCTTCGGTCCTAGTTGTAGACGGTGACCCGCTCTCCCGCCATATCATTGGGACGACGCTGCGGGACAGCGGGACGGTTCTGTCGGTCACCACCGTCGATGCCAAGCGGCCGATGCGCGAATGGCGGCTCGACGGACTGCAAGTGGTTGTGTGGTCGATCGACCCCGGCAGCGATGTAAGCCGGCAGGTAAGCAAACTCGCCAGCGCCCACATGCGGGTGCTGCTGCTGAGTTCCCGCTGGACCGCGGCAGAGCTTCGCTCCGCTCTGGTCGCGGGTGCGGCAGGCTTGTTGATCAAGGATGCCAATCCCGAACGGCTTGTGGTCGCGGTCGGCGCAGCAGTCGCCGGCTACACCCTGGTTAATGCGGAACTCGATTTCCTCGCCTCCCGCCCAGCCGGGCACGGAGGGCGGAGTCGGGCTGGCCACCATTCGGTAGGCTCCGGGACCGATTCCGGGAAACCCGATCCCGCACAGGGGCTGCTGAACCTCTCCGACCGCGAGTTCGAGGTGCTCTCCCTTTTAGCCGACGGGCGATCCACCCTAGAAGTAGCGCAAATATTGGCCATCACCGCAGCGACCGTCAAAAGCCATGTCTCCCACGTGCTCGGCAAACTAAAGGTCCGGAACCGGGTCGAAGCCGTCCTTATGTATCAGCAGGCTATCGCTCAGCATACGTCGGTCATCGCTATGGACACGCAGGATCAATCCTCGGGATCGGGGGGAAAGTCGCCTACTCCACAGTACGCATTCAGAAGCAATAGCCCTGGATTGTGACGTTGTGCAGTGTCCGCTGGTCAGGTGGCTAGGGCGATGGGTGGCATCCAGGGGTTGCCGGTGAAGGCGCGGCGGATCGCGTCTAAGGCGCTCATGCGGTGCTTGCGGGCTGAGTCGAGGTAGGAGCGCACGGCGAGCCAGGCTGCGGCACCGTGTTCGGACTGGTGGCAGCGGGAGATCCCACGATTGCCTGGGCCTGTGCCCGTGCCTGGGCCTGGGAGTGCAGGAAGGCGGCCCAGGTGGTGCGGTTGCGCTCTGGTGCTGGATCAATTCCGTGCTCGTGCAGGATGTTCCACACGGTGGAGGCGGCGATCTTGATGCCCAGGGCGGCCGGTTCGCCGTGCACGCGCCGGTAGCCCCACGTCGGATTCTCGTCGACGGGTCGTAGCACCAGCAGGCGGATGGAGCGGATGGTGCGGGGCCGGCCGGGGCGCTTGGGGCGAGATTCCCTCGCGTGGTGTCGGCGGAGCAGGTCGCGGTGCCATCGGAGCACGGTGTCGGGGGAGACCAGCAGATGGAGTCGGCGCAATTTCCACCGCGGCAGTTGGTGCGACAGGGCTGCGAGGACGGCGCGCATGGGGAACATCGTGCTGCCCGCGCTTGACAGCCTCCAGTTGGCGACCGCGACCTCCACTTCTCGGGGCGGCTACTAAGGCAGGGAGGCATCTTGGCCTGGACGGATGCAGTAATTGACACCCACGGCGCTGGCAGTGGCGCGCCACGGAACCGGGGGCCCGGAAGGGACCGGCCTGCTGACCGTGGACCCTTCCGTTCAAGCAGTTCCGGCACCAGCAGGTGCGCCGCGCGGTAGAGGGGGCGGGCGCGAGCACCGCGGCGGCCGTCGCCGCTGCCGCCACCGGCCAGACTCCCTGGATCGCGCCGACGGGTCCGTCCATCGGCCAACTCGCGGCCAGCTGGCCGCCGATGGCCAGCAAGGAGACAGGCCAAGCGGTCGGACGCGGCAGGAATCCGATCGCGAGCAGCACAACCGGCACGGTGAGCATGCACCGCTGCCCAACCACGATCAACGACGGCTGCTCGATCGCGATCACGGCGTCCGCGCCGAGCGCCACGAGGGCGGGGACCAGCACGTCACTCCGGCCGAGGCCGACCCGGGCACCGCGGATCGCCACGACAACAGTCAGTGCCACAAAGGACATTGCCATGACCAGAAGGTCGGCGGTGAGCCGGTCCGCGGTCACCACCAGCAACGCCGACCAGCTCATCGCGAAAAGGGCCGCGACCGCGGCGAGTGCACGCTGCAGTCCGCACTCGACCCCGTACCGATAAGTGCCGGGCTTCAACGCTCCGTTCAGCACCCCGTCAGCACTCCGTTCAGCGCTCCGGGGACTTCGGCTGGTCCGGCTCGATGTCTATGTGGCCGTCAGCCACAGCCTGCCAGGCGAGTTGCTTGTTGTCCTGCAACAGGCCCTCCCCTGCCGCCCCCCGGGTGCCAGGTCCGGGCGAGTGCCCGGTAGGCGTGGGTGACCTGCTCCAGGTCCGCGCCCGGCGGCAGCCCGAGTACCCGGCGCGCCTCCGCGACGGCATCCTGGCCGTATCCCATGGCCGCCTCCCGTCCTTTGCCGTCCTCACCGGGTGTTGTCGACCCCGTTCCGGGGTGTGCGGCGGACTGCGCACCTTCCCCCGCCAGGCCCGACGGCGGGCCTGGGGTCGGGGGATGCCCGGAAGCGGTGGCGGAGTTGCCGTGCGGGCGTCCGGGGAAATGTTCCGCCCGCACGGCCGTTCTCGCTTTCCCGCGTCCAGGACTGAGAGCCGAGGTCAGGCCTGGAGTTCCTTGCGGTCGCTGCCGCCGCTGATCTGGATCTTGCGGGGCTTGGCGGTCTCGGCGACCGGAATGGTGAGGGTGAGCACACCCGCCTCGTAGGCGGCGCTGATCTTCTCGGTGTCGAGGGTGTCGCCGAGGAACAGCTGCCGGGAGAAGACCCCCAGCGGCCGCTCGGAGGCCTGCACCTCGGCGTTGTCGCCGCGCTGCGTGGGACGGCGTTCGGCCTTGACGGTCAGCACGTTCTGCTCGACGTCCAGGTCGATCGCGTCGGGGGTGATGCCGGGCAGGTCGAACTGGACGTAGAACGTGTCGCCGTCGCGCCAGGCGTCCAGGGGCATCGCGGACGGGCGCGACCACGTGCCGGCGGTCCCGAACATCTGCTGGGTGATCCGGTCCAGCTCGCGGAAGGGGTCAGTGCGCATCAACATCGTCGAGCCTCCTCGTCGAATCCAGTTGCAACATCAACGCGCTCACACATCCCGTGATAGCACGTCGTCCACAAAGTGACAACCTCTGCATGTCGCTTGATGGACGACATGGGGACGTGGTTATGCGTGGTAGGTGGACAGGGAATGGGGCCGGTGGCCTTCAGCAGCCGGGCCACCGGGGGCTGGTGCCGCGCAGCACCGCGGGCGGCCGAGCTCGGCGGCGAGGCACGGGCAGCGATCAGTGCACCCAGCGCCCGGCAGTCGGCGAATGTCACGCCCGACCGGTCGATCACCACCCCGGCCGGGTGGCGGCGAGCGGGGCGTCGCGGCCAGGGTGGTCATGCCGCGGCGGGGGCCGCGGCGTCCTGCCTGGGGCGGGGCCGCGTGCCCTCGGCGCCCTGGATGGTGATCTTGCGGGGCTTGGCCGCCCCCGCCACTGGCACGGTCAAGGTGAGGACGCCGTCGTGCAGCCGCGCCTTCAGGCGGCCGGCGTCCAGGGTGTCCGGCAGTTCGATCCGGCGGGCGAACGCCCCGTGCCGGCGCTCACCGGCCTCGGTGCGCGCGGCCTGGGTCCGCTTGGTGGGGCGCCGCTCGGCGCGCACCGTCACCTGACGGCCGGCCACCTCCACATCAATCGCCTCGGCCGGGACGCCGGGCAGGTCAAGTGCGACGACATACCGGTCGCCGTCGCGCCAGGCATCCGCCGGGATCGGTACCGGCTGGGACCCGGATTCCGGCCGGTCCTGTCGGACCGTGGGGTTCACCTGGCTGGTCACCGTAGTGCGCATGAACATCGTCGGACACCTCCGGTCCACAGGGCTTCTGGCTGCGTCGCACCGGTGCGGTGCGGACGGAAACCGTTGTAGCATGTCGTCTCGGCGATGACAAACAAGCCGTCAGCGAAAGAGTGACCACCATGGACGTGCACGACCACGCCGGCGAGGCGGGACCGGTCTCCTTCCTGGCCGCCGCTTCCGCGCTGGGGATGATGGACGCCGCCGCCCGCACAGCCCGCCACGCACCCCCCGACACCAACGCCCAGGACGATCCCCAGCAGGCTCTTGCGGCGCTGATGCTGCTGCGGCACGTCCGTGAGGAACTCGCCGGCTGGGAGACCGGGCTGATCGAGACCGCCCGCACCGCAGGCGCCACCTGGGCCGACCTCGCCGAATCCCTAGGCGTCCAGAGCCGCCAGGCTGCCGAACGCCGCTACCTGCGCCTGCGCCCCGACCAGGCTGCGGGCACCACGGCGGGCAGCACCGGCGAGCAGCGCGTCCAGGCCGCCCGCGACCAGCGCGCCGCCGACCGCGCGGTGACCGGCTGGGCCCGCGACAACGCCGCCGATCTGCGCCGCCTTGCCGGGCAGATCGGCGCCCTCGACGACCTCACCACCAGCGCGGCCCCGGCCATAAAGCGTCTCCTGGACGCGCTCGGTGACAACGACCCGGCCCGCCTGCTCGCCCCTCTCGCCGAAGCCCGCCCCCACCTGGTCGAGGCCGGCCACCCGAAGATCGCCGACCGCCTCGACGAACTCACCGCCCGCGCCGACCGGCTGCGCGCCGGCAGCGGCCGGCAGCGCCGCACCCCAGCCGGCCCATGACCGCCCCGGCCACGACCGGGTCCGTTCCTGTCCTGCTACGGCACCGCCCGCCCCGGCCACTCGCGCCCCGAGCAGCCCTACCAACCCCTCAGTCACGTCTGAGACGCCCCGACCGGCTGGCAGGCCGACCGGAACCCACTGCGGTCCGCCACCTGCGCCCCAGCACCGACCCGACCCGCACCCTTTCCGCCATCCGAAGGAGACAAGGCCCGTGGCCAGCACGACCGAGACGCTGGAGTTCCAGGCGGAGACCCGCCAACTGCTGCAGCTGGTGATCCACTCGATCTACTCGAACAAGGACATCTTCCTGCGCGAGCTGATCTCCAACGCCTCCGACGCCCTCGACAAACTCCGCCTGGAATCCCTCACCCACACCGACCTCGACGCGGACACCTCCGACCTGCACATCACCCTGGAGGTCGACAAGGACGCCCGCACCCTGACGGTGCGGGACAACGGCATCGGCATGACCCGCGACGACGTCGTCGACCTGATCGGCACCATCGCCAAGTCCGGCACCGCCAGCCTGCTCGCCAAGATCAAGGAAGCCAAGGACGCGGACACGGCCCAGCACCTGATCGGGCAGTTCGGCGTCGGCTTCTACTCCGCGTTCATGGTCGCCGACAAGGTCACCCTGCACACTCGGCGGGCCGGCACCGAACAGGGCACGCTGTGGGACTCCGACGGCGAGGGCACCTACACGATCGCCGAGGCCGAAGGTCTGCCGGTCGGCACGTCGGTCACGCTCCACCTCAAGGCCGAGGACAGCGAGGACGGTCTCGGCGACTACCTCGCCACCTGGAAGATCCGCCAGATCGTCAAGCAGTACTCGGACTTCATCCGCTGGCCCATCCGCATGGCCACCGAACCCACCGAACCCACCGACACCGCCGACACGGACGCCGGCGCCGACGACGCGACCGCAGGCCGGCCGGAGACCCTGAACTCGATGAAGGCCCTGTGGGCCCGCCCGCGCAGCGAGGTGACCGCGGACGAGTACAGCGAGTTCTACCAGCAGATCAGCCACGACTGGCAGCCCCCCGCCGAGACCATCCACATGCGCGCCGAGGGCACCTTCGAGTACGAGGCGCTGCTGTTCCTGCCTGCCCACGCCAC
This sequence comes from Streptacidiphilus sp. EB103A, assembly GCF_041261405.1. NCBI lineage: Bacteria > Bacillati > Actinomycetota > Actinomycetes > Kitasatosporales > Streptomycetaceae > Streptacidiphilus > Streptacidiphilus sp. EB103A. Next base: position 27,586 of record NZ_JBGCAQ010000001.1, read on the forward strand.
GTTCGACCTGTTCTCCCGCGACACCAAGCGGGGCGTGCAGCTGTACGTCAAGCGCGTGTTCATCATGGACGACTGCGACGCGCTGATGCCGAACTACCTGCGCTTCGTCAAGGGCGTTGTCGACGCTCACGACCTGTCCCTCAACGTCTCCCGCGAGATCCTCCAGCACGACCGCCAGATCACCGCCGTGCGCCGGCGCCTCGTCAAGAAGGTCCTCGCTGCGATCAAGAGCATGCAGGCCACCAGGACGGACGCCTACACCACGCTGTGGGAGCAGTTCGGCCGGGTCATCAAGGAAGGCCTGATCGAGGACCGCGACAACACCGACACGCTACTGGAACTGCTCTCCGCCGCCTCCACCCACAACCCGGACGCGACGACCACGCTGCGCGAGTACGTCTCGCGGATGAAGGACGGTCAGAACACCATCTACTACCTGACCGGCGAGAACCGGGCGATGGTGGAGAACTCCCCGCACATGGAGGCCCTCACCGCCAACGGCTACGAGGTTCTCATCCTCACCGACCCCGTCGACGAGGTCTGGACCGACCAGGTCCCCGCCTTCGACGGCCACCGCTTCCAGTCCATCGCCAAGGGCCAGGTCGACCTCGACCGCGCCGACGAGGAGGACGAGGACGCGAAGGCGGCCAAGGCCCAGCGCGACCAGGACTACGCCACCCTGCTGGCCTGGCTGCAGACCGCCCTGGCCGAGCATGTCAAGCAGGTCCGCCTCTCCACCCGGCTCACCACCTCCGCCGCGTGCCTGGTCGGCGACGCCCACGACCTGACCCCCACCCTGGAGAAGATGTACCGGGCCATGGGCCAGGAACCACCCGCCGTCAAGCGGATCCTCGAACTCAACCCGAGCCACCCCCTCGTCACCGCCCTGCACCGGGCCCACGAGGCGAATCCGGACGACCCCGCTCTCACTGAGATCGCCGAACTGGTCCACGGCAGCGCGCTGCTCGCCGAAGGCGGCGATCTCCCCGACCCCGCCCGCTTCACCCGCCTCCTCACCGACCGCCTGACGCAAGCCCTGTAACCCCGCGGAGTGCGGCCGACCTGGAACACGACCGGTCGGCGGCACCCACTCCCGTCGTGGGCGCCGGCTTGCCCTGGAACGGCACGAGGAGGGACCGATGATGTCGAAAACGGTCCCGGGTCGGACCAGACCAGTCCCGAAGCCGCTGCCGACCTCAGAGCCCAAGGGGGTTGCCGTGAGTGCACAGAAGTCGTCCCAGGCCGACCTGATGAGCCCCCTCGCACCGCGGGGTTCCGGGGACGGGGATGCGCACCAGAGGGCAAGGGGGAAGCCGCCCCGGTTCCGGTTGCGGTCAGGGGACTCGCGCGACCTGCACGTGCGCTTGCTGCTCACGCTGCTGTTGTGGATCCAGCGCTACTGCGATGATGCCCGCGCCGACGGTTCGATGAGCGAGGACGGCGACGCGTGGCTGCACCGCCGTTTCGTGGAACTGCTGGAGCGCGACTTCGCCCGGCACCACGACGTGGACCACTACGAGGACCTGGGTGCATGAGCACCTGCGGTCGACACCGAAAGGTCCATCCCACCTGCATGGATGAGGTATTCGGCAGGGGCGACGCCGCCGTGCTGGTCACCGCCGCCAGCGTCCAGGACAGCACCGCCGGCCCGACTTGGCCACGGCCACCGAGCACCGGTTCACCGCGCTGTACGAGCTGCTGACGGCCCATCCGGGAACCCACGCTTCCAGGCTTGACGCTGTACCGGCCGACGCGCTTCACGAAGCACGGCCCGACGAAGGCGAGTTCACAGTGTGGGCGTACGCCCCCCGGCTCCACGTGCTTCGTGCGCCCCCTCAGCGGACGGTGGTCAGGGAGCTACGCTGAGCGCACTGTGCGCATGCAGCCGGGGGGTCACGATGTCCGTCACACCATCACCGCAGCTCACCACGTTTCCCGACGAAATCCAGGAAATGGCGCAGCGGTTCCTCGATTTGCGGAGGGGTTCCGACCTGACGGGGAGGCTGTCGGCTTCCACGATAGGGACAGAGGGGAGCGAAACCACCGAGCGCAGTGAGACCACGGAGAGCAGCGAGAACACCGAGCGGACCGAAATCGGCCAGTTCGGGGAGCGCAGCGCAGTTCCAGACGGGGTGTACTCGCCTGAGCCGCAGGACGGTGAATGGGGGCTGATATTCCGGCCTGCGGCGCAGCCGGCCAGACGTGGCTGACGGGGAGAGGCAAAGAGGGAATCCGGCGCACCAGCAGGTGGAGCGCCCGTTCATTCCCGCCAGTGCGCGTCCTGATGTGACGTCCGACCTCTCCAGGCGGGCCTGGCAGCTCGCTGCGGCGCTTGCCGCCGCTCGGTCCGGCGACTGCGCCGCACAACGGGCTGAACCGTGGTGGACCACGCAACGGGAGCCCGGTGCGGAGCTGGGGGAGTGCGGTGACGATCCTGGTTCTCGCCCCACCGGGTGATGCGACGGCCCTCCGATTCGCCGAGTTCGCCGAAGCCAGGGGGAACAGGGTGGTGGTGTCCGACGGCCGCTTCGATGAGGTCGCGGTGACGGTGATGGCAGACCGGAACGGCGCAGCCAGGGTGGACCTTCGCGTCGCGGGCGAGGAGGTGCGTGGCGTGTTCAACCGGGGGATCCGTCCTCCGGACATCGTCGGCAGTGACGCCGCAGCCGGTGAGGCGGTATTCGTCCATGCGGAGTCGCTTGCCGTCTGGTGGTCGGCGCTCGCCCTGTGGCATGGGCCGGTGGTGAACAGGCCGTCGACACAGGGGTTTCTTCCACACTTCGACCCACTGGAGGCGCGCGACCTCCCCGGCGTGGGACTCCCTTCCTCGTCGATCGGAGTTCAGCCGGATCGGGTACCAGCCGGAGAACGCATCAACGTACGTCGAGTCCGCGACGGAGCGTTCCTCGGGCACGGGACGGACGGGACGTCCCGCGGCGTGGACGAGATCCTGCAGTTCACCCACTTTCATCCGGAGCGGACCCGACACATTCTGCTGGCCGGGGACGGCGAGTTCGATCTCTCGGAGTCCACCGGCCACCTCAGTTCTGCGGACGGCGCCCGCCTGGCCCCGATCGTGAAGCGTCTCCGTACCGCCGGAGTCACGTTCTGCCTCTTCGTGGTCCAGCCGGAGGATGAGGGCATCAGACTGCTTGACTTCTCCTGCCATCCGATGCTCCATCAATTCGGACGACTGAAAGAGCAGGTCTTCCGGTCCCTTCTGCGCAGCCTCCTGGCCGGGCCGTCGTGATCCTCTCCATCGGCCTGGCCGCCGACCCCACGTTCGTGCGCGGTCTGCGCGCCCTTGCGCACGCCGGAATCCCCTTCAACGTGGTCGATTTGCCGACCCTCGCCATGTCCGGGGACGTCGACATCCCGCTGGACAATCTCCGGGAAACCCGCATACGCGCCGGCGAAGACGCGACGGAGCTGAGCTTCCACGACGTCAGCGCGGTGTGGTGCCGCCTGCTGAACGTCAGCGACGCCGCTCCCGACGAGAGACTGGCGCACCGAGCCGACGGTCAGGTGCAGGCGCTGTGTCGACTGCTGGGAGCCATCGATCTGCCTGTGCTCAATCCTCCCCTACGCGAGGCGGCCAACTTCAGCAAGGTCTTGCACGCCGTCTCGTTGGCACCTGCCTGCGGCTGGCGAACTCCCAGATCGTGCCTCACCAACGATCCGACAACGGCCCAAGCGTTCATCCGGAGCTGCTCCCAAGGAGCGATCTTCAAGGGAGCCAGCGCGGCCAAGACCTGGGCGACCCTTTTCGAAGGAGAGCACGAGCCGCGCCTCCCACGGCTGGTCCACACTCCGGCTCTCTTCCAGGAGAGGATTGTCGGCCCGGACGTGCGCGTGCACGTCGTGGGCGACCGCGCGTTCGGTGAGGTGATCCACTCGCCGCAACTCGACTACCGCGCGGCGCGCGGTGCCAACCGCTTCGCCGCACTTACGCTTCCAGCCGATGTCCTCCACGGATGCCGTCGCCTTGTTGCCGAATCTCGCCTTCCTTTCCTCGGAGTCGACTTCAAAATCCAGGAGTCGACCGGCGAGTGGTTCTTCCTCGAGGCCAATCCGATGCCCTGCTACGAGGGCTACGATATCCGCGCTGACGGGGCGATCTCGAAGGCGATCGTGGAGTGGCTGACGACCTCGCGCGCGACCGTCTTCCCCTAGCGGGTGGTTTGTTGACGGCGGCTCAGGTCCGCAGTCGGCCGGTAGCAGAGGAACGTCGCCTCGCTGTCCGGGGGAACTCGTGATGACCCGTCCACCCTGGCACGGCCCGTGATCCAGGAGAGCATTCCGCCCACGGCGGCGTCGACGGCCGATTCGTCGCGGTTCGCGTTCACGCGAGCCGCAGGGCCCTGGAACGCGGGTTCCAGGGCCCTGATCGACCACTGTCAGAGTGACGGGGTGGTCTGCACCGAGGCGAGGCTCAGGAGCGGCGAAACGGGCAGGGTGGCGACCACGGACTTGGCAGTCCCGACAACGTCGCCAATGCCCACGGAGGCGCCGTAGCCCAGGACGCTGACGCTGGCGTCGGCGACACCTCCGGAGATGCTGTCCAGCTCGCTGTCGGAGATCTCGTAGGTCTCGATCTGCGACTCGGCGTTCTTGCGCATGGTTTCCTCTTCCATTCACGTGCGCCCGGAGGCGGGTGTGGAACTCTTTTCGCACGCTCTACGCAGCTCGACGGGTGCCGGGTTACAGCCCTCGGCCGATCCTAGGAGTGGCGTCGGTCACACGCGGCGTGCCGAGCAGTCCGATGGTGAGGAGAATCCCGGCCCCGCGGTCTCCAGGCCGATGCCGGCGGTGGCACCGGTGACCTGGGCAGTGCGGCCGGCGAAGGCGAGGAACGGCGGGCACCACCTCGCCGCCTCCAGCCGCTGACCGGTGCGACTTACGGCCTCGGCCCCGTGGTGATCGGCGGGCTACGACACGCGGTTGCAGCACTGTCTACACGGATGTAGACGCTAGTGTCGCGGCATGACGACTTCGACGACTACCGCGACCCGCAGAGGCGCCTCGGGCAGCCGCCTGTTGAACAAGGTGCCGGAGGTCACGGTCTGGTTCTGGATCATCAAGATCCTCTGCACGACCGTCGGTGAGAGTTTCGCCGACTACATCAACACCACGCTGGGCTTCGGCCTGACCAACACCATGCTGTTGTTCACCGCGGTATTCGCGGTCGTGCTGACGGTCCAGTTCCGCACCAAGCGCTACAGCCCGTTCCCGTACTGGCTCACCGTGGTGGTGGTCAGTGTCACCGGCACGCTGTACACCGACATGCTCACCGATGAGCAGCACGTCCCGCTGTGGCTGAGCTCGACGGTGTTCTCGGTCCTGCTGGCCCTGGTCTTCGGGGTCTGGTGGCTGCGCGAGCGGACCCTGTCGATCCACAGCATCACGACCTTCCCCCGTGAGGCGTTCTACTGGCTGACCGTCCTGGTGACCTTCGCGCTGGGCACCGCCACCGGTGACTGGACGCTGGAGCTGACCAACTGGACGCCCGCGCAGTCGGTGCTCCTGCCGCTGGGCCTGATCGTGTCGATCACCGCGCTGTGGAAGTTCGGCGCCAACCCGGTTCTCTCGTTCTGGCTGGCCTACATCCTCACCCGCCCGCTGGGCGCCAACATCGGTGACTGGCTCGCCTCCCCGAAGGCCGCGGTCACCCCCGGCGACCCGGTGGGACTGGGCCTGGGCACCTTCGCCACGAGCCTGGTCTTCCTCGGCGCGATCCTGGTGACGGTCATCTATCTGACGGTCAGCCGCAGCGACGTCGCCGAGACCTACGAGATGACGCACGAGCCGTCGACCACCACCAACGCGCGCAAGGAGCACATCGCGCTGGGAGCCTTCGGCGTGATCGCCGCCGGCACCGTCGCGCTGATGATCTGGGCCCACAACCAGCCCCACGTCACCTGCGACCCGACCGGGCAGAGCGAGACGATGCCGGCCTGCCCCACGGCGGCCCTGACCGGCAGCCAGAGGACCACGGCAGTGGCGAAGTACGAGAACCTCGCCCAGACGGCGATCAGCCAGGACCGGGCCGGAACGGCCGCGGCCTCCCATGCCACCGTGCAGAAGATGCGCGACGACTGGGACGCCGACGCCACCTCGCTGCAGGCCGTCAACCACTCGACCTGGACCCTGCTCGACGACCGGATGGATGCGGTCCTCAAGGCGTACGCCATCGACCACGGCAACATCCAGCCGGCTCCAGCCGCCGAGCAGGAGAAGCAACTCAACACCCTGCTGGGCGACCTCCAAAGCCACAGCTTCTGAGCCCGAATCCATCGGGCGACAGCCGGTCCAGGGTCCGGACGTGACAGCGGAGATACTCTCTGAACAGGGAAGATGTGACTCTTTCAGGGTTGCATCCACCGGGTCTGGAGGAGCATCTCCGCGACGCGGTCTGGCATGTCGCTGCGAGCGGCTTCTGCTGTGTTCGACGAGTCGGATCTGATCGGGGACGCCGGGCTGGTGCTGGTGCCCTGGCCCGCGTCCTGGAAGCGGTCGGTCACCGTGGCTGCGGCAACGGTCCTTTTCGCGTTGGCCCGTAGGGCCAGGGTGGCGGCGGCCGGGGCGTAAGCTTCGCGGAATCGAGAGTGCCGGATTCCGGTTCAAGCACCGGGTCCGGCCCCAGCACACTCAGCGAGGTCGGTCCGCGTGAGCGACGAGACACCCCCCGGGCCGGACACCCGGGACCCGGCCGGCCGGCTCACCGTGCGCGACGTGCTGGGGCTGGACCTGATGGCCACCTGGGGACCCGAGGTGGTGGCCGGAGCAGCCCATCTGGACCGGCCGGTGCGCTGGCTGCACGTGGCCGAGGCGGCGGACGTGGGGGTGATGCTGACCGGCGGCGAGATCGTGCTCACCACCGGGCTGCTGCTGGCCGGCGACGAGCAGGCCCAGGTCGCCTACGTCGAGTCGATGCAGCGGGCCGACGTGGCGGCCGTCCTGCTGGGTCTGGGCCGGGCGTTCCGGACCACGCCTCCGGCGATGCGCCGGGCGGCGGAACGGTGCGGGGTGCCGCTGATCGTGCTGCACCGTCCGGCGCCGTTCGCCCGGCTCACCGAGGAGGTGCACTCGCAGCTGGTGCACGGCAGGTTCGCCGCGCTCAACCTCTCCGATCGGATCCGCTCCTCGCTCACCGCGCTCAACCTCTCCGGCGCCCCGCTGCAGCAGCTGCTCGACGAGATCGCCTCCTTCGGCGGCTGCCCGGCCGTTCTGGTCAACCTGGCGCAACGGGTACTGGCCACCGCGGGGGACCGGAACTCGCTGAGCGAGCTGATGCGCGACTGGGACCGGGTCTCCCGGCAGGTCGCCGAGCTGGTGCGGAACGACCCGGTGACGGTCGGCCCGGACGGCTGGATCGTGGCGGCGCTGGAGGCCCGGGGCCAGCGGTGGGGGTGGCTGGTGCTGTTCGGCTACCCGGGCTCGGAGGAGTCCGGCCGGGTGCTGGGGCAGCGCGCGGCCGAGGCGCTGGCCATGCACCGTCTGCTCGGCGACCGCGACCGGGGCTGGGAGGACCACGCGGCGCAGTCGCTGCTTGGCGACCTGGCCTCGGGCGCGGCCCGGCCCGAGCAGTTGCTCACCCGGGTCCGGGCCGCCGGACTGCCGGTGAACCGGCGCACTTTCGTGCCGGTGGTGGTCCGCGAGCTGGCCGGCAGTGCGGCCGACCGGGAGGGGCTGCCGCAGCTGCTGGACCGGATCCTCGGCGAGGAGTCGGTGGCGGGCCTGGTGGGAAGCATCGGTGCGGACGGCACGGCGGTGCTGCTGAGCATCCCGCACGACCAGGACGCCGATGCCGCGCTGCGGAGGGTCGCGGTGCAGACCCACGAGCGGTTGGCGGCGCGGGGGCGCCGGGCCGTGGTCGGGGCGGGGTTCGGCTGTGCCGTGCTCGACGAGGTACGCCGGTCCTTCGTCGAGGCGGTGCACGTCGCGGATGCCGCGGTGGCGGGACCCCCGGCCACCGCGGTGGCGCGGCTGCGCGACGTACGGTTGCGCGGGCTGGTCCGGCTGCTGCGGGACGAGCCGGAGCTGCAGGCGTTCATCGAAAGGGAGTTGGGGCCGCTGCTGGAGAATGCACCGCTGCTGGCGGTGCTGCGGACCTATCTGGAGACCGGCCGCAACAAGTCGCTGGCCGCTCAGGCGCACCACGTCAGCCGACCCGCGCTGTACCGGCGGCTGGAGAGCATCCAGACGCTCCTGGACGTCGACCTGGACGACTGGGAGCAGCTGACCTCGCTCTATGTCGCGCTGCTCGCCCACGAGGCGCAGCAGGCTGCGGGCCCTGAGGCCGCCCGGTAACGGTGAACCGGGCGGCCCGTCGCCGTGACCGGCCTCAGCTCTCGGCCGTGGCCGGCGTGTTCGAGACTGGGGCGTTCGAGACCGGGGCGTTCGGCTCCGCCGGCGGGGCCAGGCGGGTGAAGCCGACGTAGAGCACCAGCGCGGAGGCCAGGCCGACGGCCCAGCCGTAGTCGGCGAGCGGTTGCAGGAAGGGGATCACGCCGCCCGTGGGGAAGGGACCGCCGTAGGAGCCGCCGACGGCCAGCAGGCCGCCGACGACGAAGGCCACCACCGCCCGCCAGTTCCAGCCGGAGGCGTACCAGTAGCGGCCGCCGGGGGTGTAGAGCTGGTCCAGTTCCAGGTGGGTGCGGCGGATGATCCAGTAGTCGGCGATGAGGATGCCGGCGACGGTACCGAGCAGGCCGCCGACCACGCCGAGCCAGGTGAAGATGTAGACGTGCGGGTCGGCGACCAGCTTCCAGGGGAAGATCACGATGCCGACCAGGCAGGCGATCAGCGCGCCGGTGCGGAAGCTGATGATCTTCGGCAGCAGGTTGGAGAGGTCGTACGCGGGGCTGACGACATTGGCGGCGATGTTCACCGACAGAGTTGCCACCAGGACCACCAGCAGGGCGAAGAGGGTGCCCACGACGCTGTTCATCTTGGCCGCGAGCGCGATCGGATCCCAGATGGGCGTTCCGTAGACGGCCTGGGAACCGGAGGTGACCAGGACCGAGAGCAGGGCGAAGAGGGTCATGGTGGTGGGCAGGCCGAGGGCCTGGCCGCGGGTCTGGGCCTTCTGGCTGCCGCCGAAGCGGGTGAAGTCGGGGATGTTGAGCGCCAGTGTCGACCAGAAGCCGATCATGCCCATCAGGGACGGGAAGAAGATCTTCCAGAAGCCGCTTCCCCAGCCGAGCTTGGAGGGCTGGGACAGCAGCGGGCCGAAGCCTCCGGCCTTGACGGCGATCCAGGCGAGCAGGGCCAGCGCACCGGCGATGACGAAGGGCGCGGCCCAGTTCTCGAACCGGCGCAGCGTCTCCATGCCGCGGCAGATGATGGCGATCTCCAGCGCGCAGAAGAGCAGGAAGGAGAGCCACTGCGTCCAGGGGAAGCCGCCGATCGCCGAGGCGGTCTGCCAGCTGTGCCCGAAGAGCTTGCCGGCCAGCAGGAAGATGCCCTCGCCGCCGATCCAGCTCTGGATCCCGAACCAGGCGCAGGCGACGGCCGCGCGGATCAGCGCGGGCAGGTTGGCGCCGCGCAGGCCGAAGGAGGCGCGGGCGAAGACCGGGAAGGGGATGCCGTACTTGGTTCCGGCGTGTCCGGTGAGCAGCATCGGGACCAGCACGATGACGTTGGCCAGGGCGATGGTGAGCACCGCCTGCTTCCAGTCCATGCCCAGTGCCACCAGGCCCGAGGCGAGGGTCCAGGAGGGGATGTTGTGGGCCATGCCGACCCACAGCGCCAGGAAGTTGTAGGTGGTCCAGCGTCTGCGCTCGACCGGGACCGGCATCAGGTCCTCGTTGGTGAAGCGCGGGTCGGTGAGAGTGACTCCGGCGGCGAGTTCGACTCTTCCGTCGGGATGGGCGGTCTGCGCCGCCGTGGGCAGGGGCGTGACTGTGGACGGCGTGACTTTTGACGGCGTGACTTTTGACATGGACGGCCACCTCGGTTCGCGGGGTCTCGCGTGGGGACGGGACAGGAAGCCGGCGGGCACGGCGTCGGGCTGCCGGACGAACGAGTGGAGCGGTGTTCCCGGGTCGTCAGCTCACCGCGGGGATGACACGGGCGCCGTAGGCGTCGATGGTCGACTCCACGGCGTCGTGCATGGCGTAGACCGCGAACTGGTCCACACCCAGGTCACGAAGCTGCTCCAGCTTCGCGACCTGTGCCTCGGGCGGACCGATCAGGCAGAACCGGTCCACGATCTCGTCGGGTACGAACGCGGTGTCCGGGTTCCCGGAGCGGCCGTGGTGGCGGTAGTCGTACCCCTGACGTTCCTTGATGTAGGCGGTCAGCGCGTGGGGGACCAGGCCGGAGCTCTCGCCGTACTGGCCGACCAGGTCGGCGACGTGGTTGCCGACCATGCCGCCGAACCAGCGGCACTGCTCCCGCGCGTGCGCCAGGGCCTGCGGCGAGTCGTCCTCGGTGACGTACGCCGGGGCCGCCACGCAGATCTTCACCTCGCCCGGGTCGCGTCCGGCCGCGACGGCCGCGTCGCGGACGGCCTTGACCATCCACTCGGTCAGATAGGGGTCGGCCAGCTGCAGGATGAAGCCGTCCGCCTGACGGCCGGTCAGGGCCAGCGCCTTGGGTCCGTACGCGCCCATCCACACCGGCAGTGACGCACCCTCCTTGACCCACGGGATCCGCATCGCGGTCCCGTCGACCACGGTCTCCCGGCCCTCCGCCAGCTCCTTGATCGCGTGCATCGCCTCGCTGAGGCGGCCCAGGGTGGCGGGCTTGCGGCCCGCCACGCGCATCGCGGAGTCGCCGCGGCCGATCCCGCACACCGTCCGGTTGCCGTACATGTCGTTGAGCGTCGCGAACAGCGACGCCGTCACCTCCCAGGTACGGGTCGAGGGGTTGGTGACCATCGGGCCGACGACCATGCGCTCGGTCTCGGCCAGGATGCGGCTGTAGACCACGAAGGGCTCCTGCCAGAGCACCACCGAGTCGAAGGTCCAGCCGTGGCTGAAGCCGGCCGCCTCGGCCCGCTTCATCCGTTCGATCAGCAGCGAAGCGGGCGGGTCGGTCTGCAGAACGAGGCCGATGTCCACGGGAAACCTCCGGTAGCACGGGAGTGGGAAGACGGGGGAGCGTCAGGAGAAGATCGGATGGGGTTCGGACGGGGGTCGGGTGGGGTTCAGATGAGGTACTGGCAGGTGGCGCGGGCCTGGTAGCGGCCGTGTCCGGGCCGGCCCAGGTAGGCGTCGTCGTCGACGACCACCGTGCCCCGGGAGAGCACCGTCACCGCCTTGCCGCGCACCCGGAGGCCCTCGTAGGCCGAGTAGTCCACGTTCATGTGGTGCGTCGCAGCCGACAGGGTCTGCGTCGCGTCCGGGTCGTAGACCACGATGTCGGCGTCCGCACCCGGCGCGATCGTCCCCTTGCGCGGGTACAGCCCGAACATCCGGGCGGGCGTCGCCGACGCGATCTCCACCCAGCGCCGCCGCGAGATGCGCCCGTCCACCACGGCCTGGTGCAGCAGGTCCATCCGGTTCTCCACGCCGGGCAGGCCGTTGGGGATCTTCGAGAAGTCCCCGCGCCCCAGTTCCTTCTGACCGGAGAAACAGAACGGGCAGTGGTCTGTCGACACCACCTGCAGGTCGTTGGTGCGGAGCCCGCGCCACAGCGCCACCTGGTGCTCCTGGGGCCGCAGCGGCGTCGAGCACACGTACTTGGCGCCCTCGAAGCCCGGCTCGGCCAGGTTGTCGGTGGACAGGAAGAGGTACTGCGGACAGGTCTCGCCGAAGACGTTCAGCCCCCGGTCCCGCGCGGCCGTCAGCTCCGCCAGCGCCGAGGCGGCCGACACGTGCACCACGTACAGCGGCGAGCCGGCCACCTCGGCCAGACGGATGGCGCGGTGCGTCGCCTCGGCCTCCAGCAGTTCGTGCCGTACCTGGCCGTGGTAGCGCGGGTCGGTGCGTCCGCTGGCCAGTGCCTGCTCCACCAGCACGTCGATGGCGATGCCGTTCTCCGCGTGCATCATCACCAGGCCGCCGTTGTCCGCGCCCTGCTGCATCGCCCGCAGGATCTTCCCGTCGTCGCTGTAGAAGACGCCGGGGTAGGCCATGAACAGCTTGAACGAGGTCACCCCCTCGTCCACCAGGAAGTCCATCTCCTTGAGGCTGTCCCCGGTGACATCCGACATGATCATGTGGAAGGCGTAGTCGACGGCGCAGTTGCCCTCGGCCTTGGCGTGCCAGGCGTCCAGGCCCTCGCGCAGCGAGCGGCCCACGGACTGCACCGCGAAGTCCACGATCGTCGTCGTCCCGCCCCACGCCGCGGCCCGGGTGCCGGACTCGAAGGTGTCCGAGGCGGACGTTCCGCCGAAGGGCAGCTCCATGTGGGTGTGCGCGTCCACCCCTCCCGGGATCACGTACTTCCCGGACGCGTCGATCACGCGGTCCGCCGACCAGCCCTCGGCCACCTGGCTGCCGCCGGCGGCGAGGGCCACCACCTGTTCGCCCTCGATCAGGACATCGGCGACCGTCTCCTCGGCCGCCGTGATCACCAGCCCGCCCCGGATCACCGTGCGAGTCATACGCGTTGTTCCTTCCGCTCTCCCCGTCAGGGCGTTGCTCGGGCCTCGGCCGGCTCCGGTCAGGCTTCGGCGAGGGAGCCGTAGGCGTCGGGGCGGCGGTCCCGGTAGAAGGCCCACTGATGGCGGACCTCCCCGATCAGGCCGAGGTCGAGGTCGCGCACGACCAACTCCTCCTCCTTGTCGGAGGCCGGCTCGCCGACGAACTGGCCGCGCGGGTCCACGAAGTAGCTGGTGCCGTAGAAGTCGTTGTCGCCGTACTCCTCGACGCCGACCCGGTTGATCGCGGCGACGAAGTACTCGTTGGCCACGGCGGCGGCCGGCTGCTCCAGCTGCCACAGGTAGGCGGACAGGCCCCGGCTGGTCGCCGACGGATTGTACACGATCTCAGCACCGGCCAGGCCCAGCGCGCGCCAGCCCTCCGGGAAATGCCGGTCGTAGCAGATGTAGACCCCGACCTTTCCCACGGCGGTGTCGAACACCGGCCAGCCCAGGTTGCCGGGCTTGAAGTAGTACTTCTCCCAGAAGCCCTTGACCTGCGGAATATGGTGCTTGCGGTACTTGCCGAGGTAGCTGCCGTCGGCGTCGATCACGGCTGCCGTGTTGTAGTAGACACCGGGCTGCTCGACCTCGTACACCGGCACCACGATGACCATGTTGAGCTCGCGGGCCAGGTCCTGCATCCGGGTCACAGTCGGCCCGTCCGGCACGGCCTCGGCCCAGGCGTAGTGCTCCTCCTCCTGTACCTGACAGAAGTACGGAGCATTGAAGACCTCTTGGAAACCGATGACCCGAGCACCCTGCGCGGCCGCCTCACGGGCGTACTGCTCGTGCAGGTCGATCATCGACTCCTTGTCGCCCGTCCACCTCGTCTGGACCAGGGCTGCGCGGACCACACGGCTCATCGGCTGTCTCCTCTGGAAGAGCGGTTTCCCCGTTGACGGCCGACATTAGGAGACCGTGGCCGGGGCGGTGCAGTGCCACGGTGTAACGCTGTGGGCATTCCACCGTTGCGCGGCGTCACTCGGCCGGAATTCGAAAAAACGAATTTGAAGAACGGCGACGGGTCCAGTGAAATCCACGTTTCCGGTCGAGTCCCGACGTTAATTTATGGTTACGCGGTCAGTCCTGATCGAGTGCACGGTTCGCGGTCGGTCCCCACGTTTCGGCTTCGAGCAGGCGGCGTGTCGGCGGGCAACCATGTCACGATGCCGGCGCAGGACAGTGTCCGGTCGCACCAGCAGGAGAGCGGCCGGTCCCGTTCCCGGTGATGGGTGTCAGCCGTGGTTTCCGCCGGACACGGTCTCGCGCAGCCACAGCGGTGGGTGGGTCAGCGGGCCGAGCAGCAGGCGTCGCAGTCGCCATCTGAGGAGCCGGTTCCTTCCCCGGCGTCTGCGGGTGCGGGTCGCGTCGGCCCAGGCGGTCAGTGGAGCCAGGCCGCTCCAGCGCACAGCCAGCCGGTCGCAGGCCAGTTCCGCTGACCAACGGGCCGTCAGCTGCTGGAGCAGGGCGCCGCCCAGGGCGACCAGCGCCGCCGCCGCGGATCCGCTCTCCGCGCCGCCGACCACCAGCGGCACCAGCAGCGTCACGCACACCTGTCCGCTGAGCTGGTCGTTGCGCAGCAGGTGGGCCATCTCGTGCGGTACCACGAACCGCCACTGAGCCGGGCTGACCGCCGCGGCCAGGGCGATCACGACCACGCCCCGCTCGCCCAGCCGTACGTTGAAGCTTCGGCGGCTGGAGCGGTCCACCCGGATCTCGGCCCGGGACAGGCCGCGCCCGGCCGCTACCGCCGCCAGCAGCGGCGGTAGCGGTGTGGCCCGGGGGTGCCGGTGCTCCAGGATCCGAAGCCGGCGCCGGAGCTTGCGGGCGCGCAGCGCCAACGCGAGCAGCGGTGCCAGCGGCAGCATGGCGCCCAGGAAGACAGCGAGCGGCAGCCGCGTCGAACCCGCCGCCAGGGCCGTGATCGCCGCCCCGACCAGGCAGTACCACAGCACCGCGGCTGTGATCACCGCCACCGGGGTGGACCGTCCGGGCAGGCGGGCCGGCGCGGGCAGTTCCTCCCAGGACCGGGGTAGGGCGAACTCGGGTCCGTTGGGCAGCAGCGGCACGACCTGGTCGCGGACGGCCTGCGCGCTGACCCCGGTTGCGGCCAGTGCCGCTGCTCCCGGCCCCTCGCTCTGCTCCGCGACCGCGATCAGCAGGTGGCCGCTGTGGACCGCGAAGCACTCCGACTCGACCAGCAGTGCCGACAGACCTCCGAACACCGCGCGAACGGACGGGCCCAGCGGTACGTCCCCCAGCGGCGGGGGTGCGTCCCGGGTGGCCGCGAGCAGCGCCGGGAGGCCGGGATCGATCCGCGTGGCGGTGACCTCCAGGGCCGTCAGTGCCCGCCAGGCACCCGAGTCCTTGTGGACCGCCAGCCCCAGCAGCAGGTCACGGCTGTCCATCTCCGTCGCTCCGCGTCGCTTCACGAGCAAGGCCGCGATGCCCACCGCACTACGGGCGTCGGCGGTGAATCCATCGAACATCGGTCCCCCCGGTGTGTAGGGCTGGGGCAGATGGTCGCACGCCCCGCCCCGCCCGGCGAGCGGTTCGCCGACGTTCACATGCAGCCGCTGCGCAGTGCCGCGATCGTTTGCCGTGCCCCGGCAACATGCGGACGTCGCAGTGCAGTTGGGCTGTGGATCTGGCAGTCCGACTCGTGTCGGACCGTGCCCTCACTGCCGGGCAGGCCCCACCTCGCCCCCGGCGAGTGCCGCCCGGCACGGTCACCAGCAGCTTCACGTCGGCACGCGCTCCATGTGGACTCGAGCGCTGATGAGGTCCGGCCTTATCCCATCCGGCTGGTGAACTGGTTCATGTCGAAGTAGTCGCGCCAGGCGTTGATCCTGCCGTCGGTGACCTCGAAGGTTCCCATGACCGGCAGTTCGAACGATGTGTCGGTGAGCCTGAAGACGTCCACCCGCTCGGTCATCACGACCGGTCCGTTGGCTGCGATGTTGATGACGCGGAACTCGATGTGCTCAATGCCTGGCGGGCCTGGGCGGATGAACGAGGTGATGGTGTTGGCGATGGCCTCCCGGCCGGTGATCGGCGCCAGCGGGATGTTGTGGTAGATGGCGTCGTCGGTGAAGAACGCCGCCAGCTCGGCGGCCCCGGCGTTGTCCGACCACGCCGCGCAGAACCTGCGCACTACCTCGATCGGGCTCTCCATCTGGTTCCTCCCGTGGTTGATCCGAACGGTGCACTGCGACAGGCCGCTAAGCGGTGAGGATGAGCTTTTCGTGCGCTGTGCCTGCTTCGAGGAGGGCGTGCGCCTGCGCGGCGTCCCGCATCGGCAGCAGCCGCTGGGCACGCAGACGGAGTTGCCCGGAAGCGAGTAGTGGCATGGTCTGCTCGACCGCGTCGGGAGCGCGGTCCGGGGTGGGGGCGGAGAGGGCGACGCCGAAGTCGGCCGCGTGCTCGTCCGCGAGGGTGATCACGCGCGCGGGGCCGCCCGCGAGTTCGACGGCGTCGCGCAGGCCGCCCCTGCCTCCGGCGTCGAGGACGGCGTCCACCTTGCCGACGTGCGCGCGCATCTGCGCCAGGAGCGCCGATCCGTAGCGGACCGGGATCGCGCCGAGATCCTTGGCGAACTGCTCGTCGCTCGGGCCGGTGGCGCTGAAGACCGTGAGGCCCTGGAAGACGGCCAGTTGGGTGGCGATCACGCCGACCGAGCCTCCGCCGCCGAGGATGAGCAGGGTCTCGCCGGAGGTGACGCCGAGTTGGCGCAGGACGCCGACGGCGGCTTCGGCCGAGGCGGGCAGCGCTGCGGCGTCGGCCCAGCTGACGGTGGCCGGTTTGACGGTCCAGGCCGAGGCGAGGGCGTATTCGCCGTACCCGCCGAGCGTGGGCAACTGGGCGGCGACCTCGTCTCCCAGCGACACGCCGGTCACGCCCGGTCCGAGGGCGTCGACGGTGCCGGCGGCCTCGAAGCCGAGAACGGCGGGGTCGGGCAGCGGGAAGATCCTTTGGAGGTCGCCGCGCCGGATCTTCAGGTCGGTCGGGCCGACTCCCGCCGCGTGTACGCGCATCCTGATCTGACCAGGTCCGGGTGCGGGCAGGGCGACTTCCGACCACACGAGCGTCTCGGGCGATCCGTATCCGGTGAGCACTGCTGCGTACGGCATGGGTACCTCCTGCTCCTGGCGGTCCGCGCGAGATGATGTGGGCGCGGCACGCCTCGACGGTGGTGCTGGACAGAAAGTATAGGTGACATGTCACGCAATGCCAATGGTGGCGCGCCGGTGCCCGAGGGCGGGTGGCTCGACGGCGAACAGCAGCGGGCCTGGATGGCGTACATCCGGGTTCAGCTGCGGCTGACCTACGAGATGAATCGCCAGCTGCAGTCCGACAGCGATCTGTCCCTGCCGGATTACGACGTCCTGACGGCTCTGAGCGTCGCCGACGGGGGCCTGATGCCGATCACGGTGCTGGCCGCGCAGATCGGCTGGGAGCGCAGCCGGGTCTCGCACCACGTGCGGCGGATGGCCAAGCGGGAGCTGGTGAGCTGCAGCCCGTCTGCGAACGACCGGCGCGTGACCGAGGTGAGGCTGACCCAGCACGGCCGGAAGGTGCTGGAGGCCGCGGCTCTGGGACACGTGGAACTCGTGCGTCGCCTGTTCTTCGACGGCTTGCCGCGCGAGCTGGTCGGGCCGCTCAGCCAGGCGCTGGAGAGCGTCTACGCGAACATAATCGCGCAGGGCACGCTGCCGCCGCCGGTGGACTGGCGCCCGCCCGGGAGCGAGTGACCGGCGGCGGGCGCAGGGCTTGACCTGGAGACCAGCGCGAGTACCCCGCACGAGTGCCGTACCAGCCCGCCCACCAGCAGCTTCGAGGTGACTTTTGGCGGCATGTCGGGTACTCGTGCGGGGTGCCACCGGCGCCGTGGTTCGGGTTCAGCGGTGTGGTGGTGGGCTTATCCGCCGAAGGCGATCGCGAACAGGTGTACCGTTCCCGAGGCGCCGGTCACCGGCAGTGTCACGGACGCCACGCTCTTCGTTCTGTCCAGCGGCACCTTCACCGAGAAGACGTAGGCCTGAACGGTGTCCTTGGTGCCGTCGGCGGTGTTGCGGTAGGTGGTGGTGACGGCGGTGGTGTCGCCTGCCACCGGCTTTTTGGAGGCGCCGTTGAGCGTCCAGTCCGAGAACGTCACCGTCGCCGCCGTGGTGGTGCCGTCGGTGTAGGTGACGGTGAGTTGGCCGGGGACGCCGGTTCCGTCGAGGGGTGCGTTGGTCGCGGCGCCGAGGAGGCCGAGGTAGGCGCCGGTGGTGCCGTTGGGCTGCGGGATCGTCTGGCCCGCGACCTCCAGGTTGTCCGGTCGGCCTGCGGCGATGGTCGGCCAGCTGTAGGCGATGCCGTCCGCGCCGACCTTCGTGTTGCTGCCGACCCCGGCCGTGGCCAGGGCGGTCTGTGAGTAGGCCCATCCCTCGTCGTCGAAGCCGCCGGAGAAGTGGGTGCCGTCGGGGTAGACGCCCTTGTTGGACTCGTAGGGCCACAGTTCGCCCGGTTGAGCCACCGACACCCGCAGCGTGGCTGCGGCGATCGCGGCACCGCTGCTGTGGTCGGTGACCGCGAACGTCACCGCGTACGCGCCCTCGGTGCTCCCGACCGTCACCGGTGTCTTCGCCTCGGCGCTGCCCGACGCGGGCACGGTCAGCGAACCCGAGAGAGCGGCGAGGGTCACGCCCGAGGGGGCGGTGGCGGTCCAGTCGGCGGTGACCGGTTGGGTGCTGAGGTTGGTCAGCCGCAGTGTGGCGTCGGCCGAGCCGCCCGGCGCGACGATCAGCCCGTCACTGCTCGGTCCGGTGGCCGCGAGCATCCGGCCGCCGCCGGTGGTGTCGGACGGCGGGACCGCGGTGCCCGAAGCGGCCCAGGCGGTGTTCGGCACGGTGTTGAGGCTGTAGTCGACCGTGCCGGCCTTCTCGAACTGAGTGAACGTCAGCCACGAGTTGTTCCACTCCTTGCCCTTCACGTCCACTGCCTGGACGTAGGGGGCGTTGGGCGCGGCCTGCGGGGCGTTGATCGCGGCCTGCTTGCCGTTGCCGAACGTCACGTTCGCGACGGGGAAGGCCGGGCTGCCCAGCACCAGCGTGTCGGTGCCCGGCGTCTCCGGGTACATCCCGAGCGAGGACCAGACGTACCAGGAGCTCATCGCCCCCAGGTCGTCGTTGCCGAACGAGCCGACCGGCGCGTTGAAGTAGAGCTTCTGCTGCGCCTGGCGCACGGCGGCCTGGGCCTTCCAGGGCTGCCCGAGGTAGTCGTACTCCCAGGGGATCTCCAGGCTGGGCTCGTTGCTGAGGTCGGCGTTGGTCGCACCGGGGGCGGTGATGTCGCCCAGGAGGCTGTCCAGGTAGGACGAGTACGCCGCGTCCCCGCCACGGGCGGTGATCAGTTGCTGGAGGTCGAACGGCACCATGGGCGTGTACTGGGCGGAGGTGCCTTCGACGAAGCCGTTGGACGTTCCGGGGGTGAAGCTGCCGGCGAACTGGCCGTCCAGGTCCTTGCCCTGGATGTAGCCGGTCTGCGGGTTGAAGACGTTCATCCAGTCCTGGGCGCGGGTGGCGAACTTCTGGTAGTCCGCCGTGTTGCCCAGCGCCTTCGCGAAGGACGCCAGGGCGTAGTCCGCGCTGTCGTACTCGAGTTGGGTGGAGACCGGGCCGTAGAAGTTGCAGCAGCCGTAGTCCGTCTCGTCCAGCGGCAGGTAGCCCTTGGCATCGCGTACCGACTCGCCGGGACGGTCCTGGTTGGGCGCGGTGGCCTCATGGACCATCGCGTCCAGGGCGTGCGCGGTGTCGAAGTTGCGCACCCCGAACGCGTACGCGTCCGCGATGATCGAGGCGCCCGGGTCGCCGACCATCACATAGCTCTCGCCGTTGTCGGAAGCCCACTTGGGCAGCAGGCCGGTCTGGTCGTAGCCGTTGAGCATCGAGGTGACGATGTCGCCGGTCACCTTCGGCTCGACCATGGCGATCAACTGCGTCTGGGAGCGGTAGGTGTCCCAGCCCGAGTAGTTGGCGTACTGCGCCTTCTGGCCCTTGCTGAGCTTGTGGACCTGGTCGTCCATGCCCATGTACTGGCCGTTGTCGTCGGAGTACACGTTGGGGTGCAGCAGCGAGTGATAGAGGGCGGTGTAGAACTGCACCTGCTGGTCGTTGCTGCCGCCGCCGACCTGCACCCGCTTCAGGACGGTGTTCCAGGCGTCGTGGTTGGCCTGCCGCATGCCGGCGAAGTCCCACCCCTTGACCTCGGTGGAGCGGTTCGAGGCGGCGTTGGCGTCGCTGGTGTACGAGATCCCGACGGCCGCCGTCACCGTGGTCGACGAGGAGGTGTCGAAGGTGAGGTACATGCCGTTGGCGCCGGTGACGGGGGCGGACGAGGCCGTTGCGGTGGGCGAGGGCGCCTTGTCGGTCGAGGGCCGGGCGCCCACGGTGCTGGCGCCGCTGGTCGGGTGGATCTTCGGCGACGGGGTGCCCGGGAGCGTGAAGTGCTGCTCCTTCCGCGGAGTGCTCTGCGGCGCGGCCGGCGTCTGCTGGGGCCGGCCGAGGCTGAGCGACTTCGCGTCGGGGTTGATGGTGCTGCCGACCCAGGTGCCGCTCTGGGTGAACGGGTGATTGAACTTGATGTCGAAGTGCAGCGTGTAGCGGTTGTTCGCGCCGCAGAAGTGGCCGCTGTCGACGGCGCCGCTCACCTCGGTGTCACTGACCACCTTCGCCCGGGTGCCGTCCACCTGCGTGGCGCCGCCGCTCAGCTTGAGCAGCAGATCGGCCTGCGCGCCGGCCGGAAAGGTGAACGTCCCCAGGCCCGCCCGGGTGGTGTCGGTCAACTCGGTCCTGACGCCCAAGGCGTCGGTCAGGCCGTAGTAGCCGATCCCGGTCTGCTCGTTGGCATGGCTGAACGTGGACATGGTGTCGGAGAGGTTGCCCTTCAGCGCACCGGTGAGCGGCAGGATCGGGATGTCGCCCGCGACGGGGCAGCCGGGGCCCGAGACATGGGTGAGGCTGTAGCCGGAGATCTTGGTGCTGTCGTACTCGTAGCCGCCGCCGTCGGTGCGGGCGGGCGTGGTGTCCGGGCTCCACTGGATCATGCCGTTGGGCATGTCGGGACCGGGGAAGGTGTCCACGGCACCCGAGGTGCCGATCAGAGGATTGACCAGGGCTGCGGGGTCCGTGACGAGCTGTGGGCCGGACGCGGCCACTGCACTGCCGAGGGGCTGGAGGGGTACGACCGAGATGGCCACCAGGGCCACCACGGTCAGGCGTTGACGGAGTCTGCTGCTGATACGGGGTCCGCCCGGGCGGCGCCGTGTGGTCATCGGTTGCCTCCGCGTTTTGCGCTTCGCGCATGGGTGGTGTGCCAGGGGCAGGTGGCTTCCTCGATCGGCATCGGCGTCACGCCCGAGGGTCTGACAACGTTGCCAATCGGCACGAAGCATGAGTAGAGCGCGGATGCTGAGTGCATGTCAACCAGGGCCTCCGCATCACCTGCCCCCTCGGCGCACCTCGTCACTGCGGGTGTCGATATGGACTCCTGACTCACCGTCATCTGTCCGATCGGGCTGCAACGGCACCCTCCCGCGGAGTGTCATGGCCCGCTAAGCTCTGGGGTCGACAGATGCACAGGAGCGTCACAGGCATCCCATGTCCGGGGGATCACATGCGCGCACATGTCCGATCAGCCGTTGCCACAGCATCCCTGCTGTTCCTGCTCTCCTCTGCCCTCACCACCGGATCGGCCGGCGCCGCCGCCGGTGGAGAGCCGCTCAACCTGGCCTCCCCCGGCGACCCCTACGCCGCCTGCGACCTCAGCGGCGACGGGCCCGGGACCAACTCCCCCTCCGCAGAGGTGGAGCCGTACGTCGCGGCGAACCCCCGCGATCCGCGCAGCGCGGTCGGCATCTTCCAGCAGGACCGCTGGTCCAACGGCGGCGCCCGGGGCCTGACCGCGAGCTACACCCGCGACGGCCGCCACTTCAGCGAGACTCCGCTGCCGTTCAGCCACTGCGCTCCCGGCGGCCTCCCCTTCCAGCGGGCCTCCGACGGCTGGGTCAGCTTCGGCCCGGACGGCACCGCCTACGCCAGCGGGTTGGTCTTCAACGTCACCGACGCCCGCAACGGCGTCGCCGCGACCACCTCCT
The DNA here is from genome assembly GCF_041261405.1 of Streptacidiphilus sp. EB103A. NCBI lineage: Bacteria > Bacillati > Actinomycetota > Actinomycetes > Kitasatosporales > Streptomycetaceae > Streptacidiphilus > Streptacidiphilus sp. EB103A. Next base: position 49,314 of record NZ_JBGCAQ010000001.1, read on the forward strand.
ACGACGGCGGCCGCACCTGGAAGCACACCAGCATGCTGATCGACGACAACGACCCGGCGATCGGCGACGACAAGAACTCGGTCACGGCCGACCCGGTCCACGCGGGCGTCGCCTACCAGGTCTGGGACCGCCTCGACCAGACCACCAGCCCTGCACCCTTCTTCACCGGTCCGGCGTACATATCCATCACCCGTGACAAGGGCCGCACCTGGTCGACCGCCCGTCCCTTCGTCGACACCACCGCCGTGCCCAACTCGCAGACCATCGGCAATGTCATCGTCGTCGACCCGCGCAGCGACACGCTCTATGACTTCTTCAACTGGATCACCTACTCCGACGCGACCGCCGGCACGGTCACCGACGCGCACTACGGCGTCGTCCACTCCACCGACCAGGGGCGCAGCTGGAGCAAGCCGGTCGCGGTGACGCCGGACACGTCCGTCGCCGAGGTCGACCCCAACGCCCCTGCCGACGCCACCAAGGCCCTGCGAGCGGGGAGCGGCCTGCCCAACGTCGCCATCGACCCGCGGAGCGGCGAGCTGTACCTCGCCTACGAGGGCTCCGACTTCAGCGGCGGCCAGTACAACTCCATCCAGCTCGTGCACTCCACCAACGGCGGACGCACCTGGTCGGCGCCGACCCGGGAGAACCAGGCCCCCGCCGCGCCCGCCTTCACCCCCTCGATCGCCGTCGACAGCCACGGCACGGTCGACATCACCTACTACGACCTGCGCTACCTCACCCCCGGCAACACCACCACCCTGCCCACGGCGGCCTGGCTGCTCACGCTCCCGCGCGGTGGGGAGGGCTATCCGTCGGAGCGGCGGATCACCCCGGTCTTCGACTGGCTCCAGGCGCCCTACGCCGGATGGGGCCACTTCCTGGGCGACTACGAGGGCCTGGCCGCCGACGCCGGCTCGCTGCGACCGATCCTGGTCGAGACCAACAACGCCGGCCCGCTGGACTCCACCGACGCCTACAGCGGTCTCCTCCGGCCGGGCATCGTCAACGCGGCCACGCCCACACCAGCCCCCACCGCGCACGTCACGCCCCGGACCCGCTTCACCGCCCACGCCTACCGACACTGAACCGACCGACCTGCACATGTGGCCTGTGCGGCGCCAACAGTCTCGTATGACCACCTGTTGCCAGTCGGCCGAGCAGCAGTGGTCGGAGAGGGTCCGGCGGTAAGGATGTGGCTGGTCGCCGACCCGGAGCTGCGGGCAGCCAGGCCACCGATGCCGTCGCCGGTAGAACCGTGCCACCTGCATCGCCGAAGGCTCCCTGCCGTGTTCCGCCGTCGACCCTACGGGAGTTCGGCGGCGCCGGGATCGTCAGGTGGCGGGGAGGGTCTGTTCGGCCCAGATCGTCTTGCCCGTGTACGTCTGGCGGGTTCCCCAGTCCTGGGTGAGCTGGGCGACCAGGAGCAGGCCGCGGCCGCCTTCGTCGGAGGCGCGGGCGCGGCGCAGGTGGGGAGCGGTGTTGCTGGCGTCGGAGACCTCGCAGATGAGGTTGCGGTCGCGGATCAGCCGGAGCTGGATGGGGGCGCCGCCGTAGCGGATGGCGTTGGTGACGAGTTCGCTGACGATCAGTTCGGTGACGAAAACGGCGTCGTCCAGGCCCCACTCGTCCAGTTGCTTGCAGGCCTGCTTGCGGATCCGGGCGACGGAGGCGAAGTCGGGGGGCACGTCCCAGGTGGCGACGTGGGCCGCGTCCAGGGCGCGGGTGCGGGCTATCAGCAGCGCCACATCGTCGGCAGGGCGGTCCGGCAGCAGCGCCTGGAGCACGGTGTCGCAGGTGTCCTCCAAGGATGGAACCGACCGGGCCAGCACCGCGCGCAGCGCGTCAAGGCCTTGGTCGATGTCGCGGCCACGGGCTTCGACGAGACCGTCGGTGTACAGCGCGAGGAGACTCCCTTCGGGAAGTTCCACCTCGATGGCTTCGAAGGGCAGGCCGCCCAGCCCGAGTGGGGGGCCTGCCGGGACGTCGAGGAATTCCACTGCGCCGTCCGGGGTCGCCAGCGCCGGCAGGGGATGGCCCGCGCGAGCCAGGGTGCAGCGCCGGGAGACCGGGTCGTAGACGGCGTACAGGCAGGTGGCGCCGATGATGTCGTCGGCGGTGCCGGCTGTGCTGTCGGCACCGGCGTCGGCGTCGGCGGACAGGTGGATGACCAGGTCGTCCAGGTGGGTCAGCAGCTCGTCGGGCGGGAGGTCGACATCGGCCAGGGTGCGTACCGCGGTGCGCAGCCGTCCCATGGTGGCCGAGGCCTGGATGCCGTGGCCGACGACGTCGCCGACGACCAGGGCGACCCGGGCGCCGGACAGCGGGATCACATCGAACCAGTCGCCGCCGACGCCGGCCTGCACGCTGGCGGGCAGGTAGCGGGAGGCGACCTCGACGGCGGCCTGCGGGGGCAGCCGCTGCGGCAGGAGACTGCTCTGCAGGGTCAGGGAGGTACGGCGCTCGCGGCCGTAGCGGCGGGCGTTGTCGATGCATATGGCGGCCCTGGCGGTGATCTCCTGGCCCAGGAGCAGGTCGTCCTGCTCGAAGGGCTCCGGCCGCCGGTGGCGGGAGAACGTGGCCACGCCGAGGGTGATGCCGCGGGCGCGCATCGGCACGGCCAGTACGGAATGGAAGCCGTACCGCCGCATCCGCTCGGCCCGGTCCGGGGTGCGGGCCGCCACTTGGGCTATCGCGGCGGCGTTCACGTTCTCGATCAGCGGCTGACCGGTGATCAGGCACCTGGCTGCGGTCGACTCATCGGGGTAGGCGGCCACCGTTCCACGCTGGACCACGACCTCGGGGCAGCCCTCCAGGACCGACTGGTAGGCCACGCGGCGCAGCATGACCGGGCTGGTCGGCGAACCGGCGCGAGGGTCCTCGCCGCCTTCGATGGCGGGTAGCAGGTCGACGGTGACGAAGTCCGCGAGCCGCGGGATGGCCACGTCGGCGAGTTCCTGAGCGGTACGGGCGAGGTCCAGGGTGCTGCCGATTTGGACGCTGGCGTCGTTGAGCAGGGCCAGACGGCCCCGGGCCAGGTGTTCCTCGGTCATGTCCTGCGCGGACAGGAGCACGCCCCGCACCGTTCCCTCGGCGTCCCGCACGGGTGTGAGTGCCGTCGTCCAGGAGCTCGCGCGCTCGTGGCCCACCAGGTGCAGGGCCACCTGTATGTGCTGCTGCTCGCCGGTCCGCAACGCCTGCCGCATGCACTCCTCTGTGCGGTCGCTCTGCGGGTCGACCACGATCTCCGACACGCGCAGCCCCTGCATCGCCTTTTCGGAGAGGCCGATCACACGTTCCATGCGGGCGTTCGCCCGTAGCAGCCGCAGTCCGGCGTCGTAGAGCGCGGTCGTCCCCGGGGACTGGGTGAACGCCCACATCGTCAGCGCATCGTCCTGGGGAGATGCGGGAGGGCGGGCCAGGGGGGAGACCAGGAGCCAGTGACTGCCCCCGCCGACTGCGCCGGCTCCGTTGTCCGGCTCCCGGCGGTGGGCCAGCAGATCCACGGTGAGGCGATGGCCGTCCCGGTGCCGGAGCGTCACCGTCCCGTTCCACCTCGGCAGCGTCTTCAGGGACCGTAGCGTATCGACTGGAGGCTGCCTGGCGAGCAGCCCGGCCGCGGCCCGGCCGACGACCTCTGCGGACCGGTATCCGAGCAGCCGTCGCGCTCCTTCGCTCCACCCGGTCACGATGCCGCGCGGGTCCACGGTAGCCCTGGCCGTGGCTGCCCCGTCGACGGGATCCTCCTCGGGCCACGCCGCCCGGTCGTCCTGGGATTCAGATCCCGTCATCGCGCTCGTCCGCCCTCGCCTCGGTCCTTTCCACCATGGGTTGCCACGACGCCGGGAGCAACCGCTGGCCGATCAACATCATCAGACATATGATCAAGAAGGTTGAAAGGACCCAAAGACCCATCTATATGTCGATTATTCGATCAATCGATCACTGGGGATGGAGGGCCGAGCCATGACCGTTTTCGGCGAGGGGACATGGCCGGACACGGATGAATGGACCGGGAGGATCTACAGCGGTGGCTGGCGGTTGTCCGAGGGCGGGACTGCCACGGTGACCGAACCGGCTACGGGGGAACAGCTGGCGCAGGTGGGTGTGGCGGCGCCTGCGGACGTCGCCCGGGCCGCGGTCACGGCAGCCCAGGCTCAGCGGGCCTGGGCCCAGGTGCCGCCTCCGGAGCGCGCCGAGGTGCTGCTGCGCGCCGCCCGGGCACTGCGCGTCAACAGCGGTGCGATCCGCGAGTGGATCGTCAGGGAGTCCGGAGGCATCCCGGCGAAGGGCGACTACGAGATTGCCGCCGGGCTGAGCCAACTGGCGCAGGCAGCAGGGCTCGCGTCGCTTCCGCTGGGCGAGATCCTCAGCCCGTCACTGCCCGGTCAGGCCAGTTACGCATGGCGGGTACCGCTCGGCGTCATCGGTGTGATCAACCCCTGGAACGCACCGCTGCTGTTCGCCATGCGGGCCCTGGCACCCGCGCTTGTGCTCGGCAATGCCGTCCTGCTCAAACCCGATCCCCACACACCGGTGTCCGGCGGTGTCGTCGTGGCCCGGCTGTTTGAGGAGGCCGGACTACCCGAAGGGCTGCTCCATGTCCTGCCCGGAGGCATCGGGACCGGCCAAGCCGTTGTGGCCGACCCCCACGTCGCCATGGTCTCGTTCACCGGCTCCACGGAAGCCGGGCGGGCGGTCGCCCGCGCCGCGGGCGAGGAGCTCAAGCGGGTGGCCCTGGAACTGGGCGGCAAGAACTCGATCATCGTGCTCGACGACGCGGACGTCGAGGCCGCGGCGGCGGCCGGCGCGATGAGCTCCTTCGGTTACCAGGGGCAGGCCTGCGTCGCCGCCGGACGCCATCTGGTGCATGCCGACCTCGTGGAGGCGTACACGCAGGCGCTGGTCAGGCAGGCCGAGGCACTGCGGATCGGGGACCCGCGCGAGGAGGGCGTGGTGATCGGCCCGGTCATCAACGAGCGCCAGGCCGCGCGGATCGAGCGCATCGTGGACGAGAGCGTGGCCGCCGGAGCACGGGTGCTGGTCGGCGGACGCCGCGACGGGCTGTTCTACCCGCCCACGGTCCTGGACCACGTCGGGCGGGCCATGCCCGCCTTCAGCGAGGAGATCTTCGGGCCCGTCGCCCCCGTCGTCCCGTTCCGGACCGACACCGAGGCAGTCGAGATCGCGAACGACACCGAATACGGCCTGACGGCGGCCGTGCACTCCCGCTCGGTGCGGCGGGCCACCGCCGTGGCCGAGCAGTTGCGCACGGGCATGGTGCACCTCAACGACGTGTCCGCCAAGGACGCCGCGAACGCGCCCTTCGGCGGGATGGGAGCATCGGGCAACGCCTCCCGTATCGGCGGCACGGCCAACCTGGAGCTGTTCACCCAATGGCGCTGGATGACGGTGACCGAGGGAGCTTGAGCAGGGTCGGGGGCTGGCAGTCGCCCCTGATGCCCCTGCGACCGCCAGCGCCGTGCCGCGCCGCATTTCGCGCCGACGAGAGCGCCCAGCACGAGGAGGCTGCCTGCCCCCTCGCGGCCCTGGTCATCGCCGCCATCCGTCTGCGCCGGGGCGCCAATGGCGACGAATTCGGCTCCCAGGATCGGGCCCATGCCGGGCATGGACCCGATGATCTCGGCCCGATCGTCGGTGCGGAAGGTCTCGCGGATCTCCTTGTCGTTCTCCTTGATCCGCTCGTCCAGGGCCAGGAGCTGGTGGGCCAGGTCGTCAGCTTCTCAGGGGAGAAACGCACCCCTCCGCGTACGCGGTTGCTCCAGCGGCTCCGGAGCATCAGGATTGGTAGAGGTGTTCTCCCGGCACATGCTCCCTCCGGGGCTCAGCGGGACGGTCTCCGGCGAAGGGCGGGATGAGCGACTATGGAGCGCCGCAGCACCGCCCCGGGCGATCGTCCGGACCACGATCGCCGCTCCCAGCCGGAACTCCCACCTGAAACCGTGCCGGAACCCCCACCGCAACCCGTACCGGAAGCCGTACCGGGACCAGCGTCGGAACCCGTAGCGCGGGATGTATGGGAGGACAACCCGCGGGGGGCACCTGGGGACTCGGCACTCACGAGCCTGGCGTTCGCGTACTACCCGGGCGTCACGGCGCTCTATGACACCGGCCTACGGACCCGGCGGACCAGTCCGGGTTTGCAGCGCTTGCTCGCGCGCTCGGAGGACGAGATGCGGGGGCTGCGGATCTCGCAGATCGTGGCGCCTCCGCAGGGCGAGCAGATTGAGAGGTGCATGAGCCAGGTTCTGGAGTCCGGCGTACCGGTCACCGTCGAGAACTGCCTACCCAGTGCGGGCGCGGTCGGCGAACCCACCCGTTCGGTCCGCCTGGCGCCGCTGACAGACACTGCGGGCACCATCCGGGGCATTCTGCTGGCCGCCCAGGACAGCACCGAGTTGGACGTCACCCGGCAGCGGCTACGGCTGCTCAACGAGGCCAGTGCCCGGATCGGCAGCACCCTGGATGTCGGGCGCACCGCGCAGGAGCTCGCCGACGTGGCCACCGCCGCCCTCGGCGACTTCGTCAGCGTGGACCTGCTGGTCTCCCTCGACCACGGCGGTGAGCCGCCGTCCGGCCCGCTGCACGGCCCGGTCGCGCTGCGCAGGGTCGCACACCGGTCGGTGCTGCCCGGCACCCCGGAGGTGGTCGTCCCGCTCGGCGAGGTGGAGTACTACCCCGAGTACTCACCGCCCGCCGAGTGCCTGGCCAAAGGCCATCCAGTCAGCCGCCGGATCACCGACGAGTCGATGCGCCGCGGGGCGGCGCAGGACCCGGTCCGGGCGGCCCGGATCCAGCATTTCGGGGCCCACACGGTGATGGCGGTTCCGATGCGGGCGCGAGGAACCACGCTCGGGGTGGCGGTGTTCTTCCGCCACCGGAACCCCGAGCCGTACGAGCGGGACGACCTGCTGCTGGCCGAGGAGATGACGGCTCGGGCCGCCGTATGCATCGACAACGCCCGTCGCTACACGCTTCAGCGCGAAACAGCACTGACGCTGCAGCGCAGTCTGCTGCCGACCGGGCTGCCCCGGCAATCCGCTGTGCGGCTGGCCTCCCGCTACCTGCCGGCCGGGGCCCAGGCCGGGGTCGGCGGCGACTGGTTCGACGCGATCCCGTTGTCGGGCACGCGCGTCGCCCTGGTCGTCGGCGACGTGGTCGGCCACGGCATCCAGGCGTCGGCCACCATGGGCAGGCTGCGCACCGCCGTACGCACCCTCGCCGACATCGACCTGCCGCCGGACGAACTGCTCACGCGCCTTGACGACCTGGTCTCCCGTCTGGGGAGCGAAGCGGAGAGCGACGGAGACGTCGGCGCCACCTGCCTGTACGCGATCTACGACCCGATCAGCCGGCTGTGCTCGTTGGCCCGAGCCGGTCATCCGCTGCCCGCCCTGGTCACCCCGGACGGCACGGTGAAATTCGTGGACCTGCCCGCCGGTCCGCCGTTGGGCCTGGGTGGGTGGACATTCGAGGCCGTCGAGATCGAACTGCCCGAGGGCACCTTGCTGGCGTTGTACACCGACGGCCTGATCGAGTCCCGTGACCGTGACATCGACGAGGGCTACCTGCTGCTCGGTAAGGCTCTCGCGCGGCCTGCCGCATCCCTCGACACCCTCTGCGACACCGTGTGCGACGCGCTGCTCCCGGCCCCTTCCACCGACGATGTCGCCCTCCTGCTGGCCCGTACCCGGGCGCTGCCCGCGGACCAAGTGGCCACCTGGGACATCGCCGCCGACCCGGCCCTGGTGGGGCACGCCCGCAAGCTGACATCCGACCAGCTCACCGTCTGGGCGATGAGCCAGGACGGGTTCGCCGCCGAGCTGGTGGTCAGCGAGCTGGTCACCAACGCCATCCGCTACGGCGAGCCCCCGATCCAGCTGCGGCTGATCCGTGACCGAGCTCTGATCTGCGAGGTCTCCGACATCAGCGACACCGCGCCTCATCTGCGCCGCGCTCGGGTCTTCGACGAGGGGGGCAGGGGCCTGATGCTGGTCAGCCAGCTGGCCCAGCGCTGGGGCACCCGGCACACCCCTACCGGCAAGACCATCTGGGCCGAGCTGCCGATCCGACCGTCGCAGGAGTGTGGTCACCAGGCTTGAGCTGGGCGGACGCCTCATGGAGCGGGCCCGCGCAGCCATCAGCTCGGCGTGGGTCCGGCTGGCGGCATCGCCCGGGTGGTTTGGGCCTGCGCGGCAGATGCCGCACAGGCCGGTCCGGTCGCCGCGCGCCCGGAAGTCGGTCACGGGCGGAGCCCGTCGCCTCGTCGGATCATCGGGCGGTCAGGCTGCTCCTCGGGAACCAGGGGTCGCGGCGATTCGGCGTGCGCGTCGTACCACGGCTTCGTCAGTCCAGGACGGGATCGGTCGCGACGTCGCATCGCCAGGCCAGGCGGGGGCGTGGGGCTGCTCGACGTCGGTGGGCGAGGCCACAAGCACGATGTCCGCGCCAAGTCCGGGGTGGCGCAGGGCCCTGCTTGCAGGCCTGGTACCCGGATACGATCACCAGTCCGTCACCGGCCGACGCAGCCGGTCCGAGCTCGCGAGCACCTTAATGTCCTGGGCCAGGAATTCAGCCCGAGGCGAGCGGGCCAGGGAGGTCAGAACCAGGAGGGTCCGCTGTTGGTGTAGGGCTTCTCCAGGGTGGCCGCTTCCTGGTCCGTGAGGTGGAGGTTGAGGGCCTCGGCCGCCTGCTGGAGGTGGTGGGGCCTTGTGGCTCCGACGATGGGGGCGGAGACCAGCGGGTTGCGCAGCACCCAGGCGAGAGCCACCTGGGCCATGGGCACGCCGCGGGTTTCGGCGACCTGCTGTACGGCGTTGATGACCGGTTCGTCGTGCGGGCTGTCGAAGGCTTGGACGACGTGGTCGGTGGTGGAGCGGGTGCTCTGCTCGCCGGCGGGTCGGGCGAGGCGGCCCTTGCCGTTGGGGGAGTAGGGGACCAGGCCCACGCCCATGTCGCCGCACATGGCCATCAGTTCGGGCTCGTCCTGGCGGCGCAGGAGGTTGTACTGGTTCTGCATGGACACGAAGCGGGTCCATCCGCCGAGGTCGGCGGCGTGCTGGAACTTGGCGAACTGCCAGGCGTACATCGAGGAGGCGCCGATGTAGCGGACCTTTCCGGCCCGGACGATGTCGTGCAGCGCCTCCATGGTCTCCTCGGCCGGCGTCTGGTCGTCGAAGCGGTGGATCTGGTAGAGGTCGATGTAGTCGGTGCCCAGCCGGGTCAGGGACGCGTCGACCTGTTCGAGGATGGCCTTGCGGGACAGGCCCTCACCGCCTGGGCCGTCGTGCATCCTGCCGCGGACCTTGGTGGCGAGCACGATGTCCTCGCGCCGGGAGTACTCGGTGATGGCGCGGCCCACGATCTCCTCGGAGGTGCCGGCCTGGTAGACGTTGGCGGTGTCCCAGAAGGTGATGCCCAGTTCGACGGCCTGGCGGAAGAACGGCGCGGCCTTGTCCTCGGTCAGCGCCCAGGGGTGGGCGCCCGGGACGGTCGGATCGCCGTAGCTCATGCAGCCCAGGGCGAGCCGGCTCACCTTGAGGCCGGTGGTGCCAAGACGGGTGTACTCCATGGTGAAGCTCCTCAGGGGTCAGACGTCGGCCCGGTCTGTGCGGCGGGGGCGACCAATACTTGGAGCGGTAGGCGTCGTCGACCGCGTCGAGGACGGCATCGTCCGGGCGTGGTGGGGGCTGGGCGGTACAGGGGCATGGCTTCGCGCCGTGCCGCCCGTGGCCCGGTCGGAGGAGGGGTGGTTCAGTGGGTGGTGTAGCCGCCGTCGACTGGCAGGGCGACGCCGACGACGAAGCTGGCGCCGGGGCTGCACAGCCACAGGGCGGCGGCGGCGACTTCTTCGGCTGTGCCGAGCCGTCCGATGGGCTGCTGCTGCATGATCCCGGCCATGGCTTCGGCCTGGCCTTCGAGCATGTCGGCGACCATCGGGGTGTCGATCACGCCGGGGCAGACGGCGTTGATGCGGATGCCCTTGGGGGCGTACTCGACCGCGGCGCTCTTGGTCAGGCCGATCACGCCGTGCTTGGAGGCGTGGTAGGCGGCGCGCTCGGGCAGGCCGACCAGGCCGCCCAGGGAGGAGCAGTTGACGATCGCGCCCGAGCCCTGGGTGCGCATCTGGCGCAGTTCGTGCTTCTGGGCGGCCCAGACGCCGCGCAGGTTGACGGCGTTGACGCGGTCGAAGTCCTCGGCCCTCTCGTCGGCGGCATCGGACGGCGGGGCCTGGATGCCGGCGTTGTTGAAGGCCATGTCCAGCCGTCCGAAGGCGGCCACCGCGCGGTCCACCGCTGCGGCCGCCTGGTCCTCGTCGGTGACATCGCACACGACACCGATGGCCTGGTGGCCGGCGTCGGTCAGTTCCTTGGCGGCCTGCTCGACGGCGTACTGGTTGACGTCGGCCAGCACGACGGCGGCGCCGGCCTGGGCGAAGGCGCGGGCGGCGGCCAGGCCCATGCCGGAGGCTGCGCCGGTGACCAGGGCGACCTGGCCCTCGAAGTTGTACTGCGGGTTCGCATTCATGAGAAGGAGGGATCCAATCCAGTGCGGCAGCACGGACGCACTGCACGCTTCGGGCGGGGGCTCGGGTGGGGTCAGGGACGCAGAAGGGTCTTGATGGCGCGGCGCCCGTCCATGGCCTGGTAACCCTCGGCGGCCTGGTCCAGGGGCAGCTCCAGGTCGAAGACCCTGCCGGGGTTGATGCGGCCGTCCAGCACCCGGTTGATGAGGTCGGGCAGGTAGGCGCGGACGGGGGCGGGGCCGCCGCGCAGGGCGACGTGGGAGTAGAAGAGTTCCTCGCCGTTGATCTGCACGCCGTGGGGGACGCCGACGAAGCCGACGTTGCCGCCGGGGCGCGTGGAGTGCAGGGCCTGCTGCATGAACTCCGGGGTGCCCACGCACTCCAGGACGGCGTCGGCGCCGATGCCGCCGGTCAGCTCCTTGATGCGGGCCACACCCTCCTCGCCGCGTTCGGCGACGATGTCGGTGGCGCCGAACTCGCGGGCGAGTTGCTGGCGGGAGGTGTGGCGGCTCATGGCGATGATGCGCGTCGCGCCGTGTTCCTTGGCGGCGATGACCGCGCACAGGCCCACCGCGCCGTCCCCGACGACGGCGACGGTCCGGCCGGGCCGGACCTGGGCGGCGACGGCCGCGTACCAGCCGGTGCCCATGACGTCAGAGCAGGCCAGCAGGCTGGGAATGTGCTTCTCGTCCACCTCGCCGGGCACCGGCACCAGGGTGCCGTCAGCAAGGGGGACCCGGACGTACTCGGCCTGGGCGCCGCCGACGAACTCCCGGTGCAGGCAGCTGGTCTGATAGCCGCTCTTGCAGTTGGGGCAGGTGTTGTCGCTGGCGAAGAAGGAGCCGACCACCAGTTGGCCGGGCTTGACGCCGGTGACGTCGCTGCCGATTTCCTCGATGACGCCGACGTACTCGTGGCCGACCGGAGTGGGTCCGGCGAAGTCGTTGATGCCGCGGTAGTCCCACAGGTCCGAGCCGCAGACACAGGTGGCGACGGTGCGGATCACCGCGTCCGTCGGCTGCTGCACGGTGGCCATGGGCCGGTCTTCGACCCGGATGTCACGGGGGGCGTGGATCACTGTTGCGCGCATGGATCTTTCCGTAGTCGCGAGAGAGCGGATGGGTGCCGGACCCCGGTTCAGGGGGTACGGGTGAGGTGGCGGGGGCCGGTGTACTCGGCGTCGGTGACGTGCTCCAGCCAGTGGACGTCGTCGCCCTCCCACAGCGCGATGTGCGCCATGAACCGGTCCGGGCTCGCGCCGTGCCAGTGCTCCTCACCGGCCGGAGTGAAGACGACATCCCCGGCGTGGGCCTCGACGATCCCGCCGCCACGGGACTGGATCAGGGCGATGCCCTCGACGATGTAGAGGGTCTGGCCCAGCCCGTGGGAGTGCCACGCGGTCCGGGCGCCGGGCGCGAAGCGCACCAGGTTCGCCCGCGCACGGGCCGGGTCCTGGCCGCGATAGAGCACATCCGCCCACGCGTCACCGGTGAACATCTCGGGCGGCAGCTTCATGGTCGGCTGACGCTGCACGATCTCCATGATCAGACTCCTTGCGTACGTGCGGTGGTAAACGGGCCGGGCCCCGGCCCGGGGAGGGCTCAGGAGACGGCGAGGACGGTCCTGGCGACGGTGAGTGCGGACATGGCCTTGGGCCATCCGGCGTAGAAGGCCAGGTGGGTGACCGTCTCGATCAGCTCCTTGTCGCTGACCCCGTTCTCGCGGGCCCTGCCGAGGTGGAAGGCGAGCTGCTCGGTACTACCACTGGTGACGAGGCCGGCCACCGTGACCAGACTGCGGTCCCGCGCAGACAGGTCCTGGTTCTCCCACACCTGCCCGAACAGCACGTCCTCGCTGTAGCCGGCCAGCGCCGGGGCGATGTCCCCGAACTGCTGGCGAGGACCCCCGGGCTGCTTGCTCTCCGGCATTGACGCTCCCTTCCGCATGGGATGCCCGGCGCGTCCCCGCATCGGCGGGGCGCGGACATCCACGTCCATTCCGCCCTGCAGTCACCGCCGGTGCCACCGGAGCGGACGGGCGGCCTGTTGTTGGCCTGCTGTCGATGAAACGCCGGCCCGTAGCCGCGCGGAAGGACCTCTTGATACGTGTACTGGCAGTACACCCCTGGCCCGTCGGCGTCGTCGTAACCTCGAAGGCATGGACAACCGAAGCGAGGTCTGCGAGTTCCTCACCAGCCGCCGCGCCAGGATCACCCCGCAGCAGGCCGGCCTGCCCGACGCAGGCCACCGGCGCGTCAAAGGGCTGCGCCGCGAAGAGGTCGCGATGCTCGCCGGCGTCAGCGCCGAGTACTACGCCCGGATGGAACGCGGCAACCTGTCCGGCACCTCCGAAGCCGTCCTGGACTCCCTCGCCCGGGCCCTGCAGCTCGACGACTCCGAGCGCGCCCACCTCCTGGACCTGGCCCGCACCGCCAGCACCACCCGCCGTCCCGCTCGCCGCCGCACCGCACAACGCATCCGGCCCGGCCTGCAGCAGCTCCTCGACGCGATGGCCGACGCGCCCGCCTTCATCCGCAACGGCCGCCTCGACATCCTCGCCACCAACCAACTCGGCAAGGCGCTGTACTGGCCCCTGTTCCAGGACCCCGCCCGGCCGGTGAACATCGCCCGGTACCAGTTCCTGAACCCCGGCGCCGACCAGTACATGACCGAACTGGACGCCCAGCGCTCCGCAGCGGCGGCGCTGCTGCGCACCGAGGCCGGCCAGGACCCCTACAACCGCGAACTGAGCGACCTGATCGGCGAGTTGTCCACCCGGAGCGAAGCCTTCCGTGCCCTGTGGGCCGCCCACAATGTGCGCCTGCACCACACCGGCCTCAAACGCTTCCACCACCCCGGTATCGGCGACCTCACCCTCGCCTTCGAGGCCCTGCCCGTCCCCAACGACCCCGGCCTCACCCTCACCGCCCTCAGCGCCGAACCCGGCACCCCCGACCACGACGCACTCAAACTCCTGACCAGCTGGTACGCCACCCTCGACCACAACCAGCCAACGGCACCCGCCCCCACCGGCAACGAACGCAGCGCGTAGCCCCGTCGTCGAAGAGGCACAGGCGCGCTGTTGCCCTTACGGGTCGCAGTCCTGGGGACGGTCGGGCAGTCCTCGGTGCGGACGGCGGGCGGCAGCTCGCAACTCAGTAGGCTCGCGCCAGGCAGTCCGCAATGCCGGTACCGGAACCACGGCAGCCGCAGGCAACAGCGGCAGTGAAACGACCGGTTCGGGCGGTGGCCCACCTGCCGGCGGCGGCCCGTCGGTGGTGATCGGCGGGGCGGCCGTAGCCGCGGCGGTCGTGGCTGCTGCGGGCGGCGGCGTCTTCGCCAAGCGCAGGCGGCGCAGGGCCGCCGGGTCGACACGGGCCACCGCAGTCGACTGTCCCGGTCCCACCGCTCCTCCTCGGCCGACCGGGCACCGGCGCCGAAAGTAGGAGGGCTGCGGCATGCGCTTGTGCAGTGAGAGCCGTGCGATGCGGTTCGGCGTGCTCAAGGCGGGAGTGCAGCCCTCGGGGTCGGACGCTTCACCTCCACGTTGCGGCCACCCTTGCCGCGTGGAGGACAGCGGATACGGATCGTTCCGCCCGAAAGTGATATCCGCCTGCCCGGCCCGGGGTCTCCTGCATGTACCCCCGATTCAGCGCGCGAGGACAGAGGAACGCAATGAGGGAATACCCCGGTACGCAGCGGGTGGATGCGGCCAAGCACGGCGACCAGCAGGCGCTCGACGAGCTGATCGCCGCGTACCTCCCCTTAGTCTACAACATCGTCGGCCGGGCCCTGGACGGACACGCGGACGTCGACGACGTGGTCCAGGAGACGATGCTGCGCGTGGTCCACGGCATAGCGGGGCTGCGTGACCCGGCCGCTTTCCGCTCCTGGGTGGTGGCGATCGCGGTGCGCGAGACACGCGACCGCCGTCGGCTCCGCCGGACAGCGGGCGACGGTGGAATGGATGAACTGCTCGGCATCGCGGACCCGGGGGCGGACTTCGTGGATCTCACGATCCTGCGCCTAGGCCTGTCGGGTCAGCGCCGGGAGACCGCGGAGGCGTCGCGCTGGCTGGAAGCGGCGGACCGCGACCTGTTGGCGTTGTGGTGGCTGGAGACGGCGGGCCAGATCACCCGCAGTGACCTGGCCGGGGCGATGGAGCAGAGCACCGAGCACGTCGCCGTACGCGTGCAGCGGATGAAGGCCCAGCTGGAGACCGCGCGGGCGGTGGTGCGTGCGCTGTGGGCCGCACCGCGCTGCCCGCGACTGGACGAGGCGATTCGCGACTGGGACGGGAACGCGTCCTCGCTGTGGCGCAAGCGGTTGGCCCGGCACGTGCGCGAGTGCCCGGCGTGCTCTGCCCACCTGGAGGGTCTGGTGCCGGCCGAACGCCTGCTGGCGGGGATCGCCCTGGTGCCCTTGACCGGAGTGCTCACGGGGATCGCCGCCCACCCCGCACTGCTGGCAGCACTGTGGAGCTCTGCCGACCCGCACGCAGAGCCCGCTGCGGCGGCGCGCGTAGCGCGACACACCGCCACCCGCCGAACACCGCGCAGCACATGGGCCCGGAACGGGCGCCTGCTCACGGCCAAGTCGGTCGTCGTCCCGGTCGCGCTCACCGCAGTCGTGGGGGGAGCCGCTGTCGCCTTGACCGGACGCTCAGCTCCCGCCTCCCCGGTAGCCGTGGTGCGTGCGCAGCAGGCGACCAACAGACCCGTGCTCCCACCGAGCGCGTCCGCCGGATCGCCCAGCACGTCCACTGCGGAGTCGAGGCCCCCCAAGGCGTCCGCGTCGGCATCCCCCAGCTCCACGGCCCCCACCACGGCGTCCCCCACGACGGCGACGCCCACCGCAGCGGTCTACGGCCAGACCGTGGACACCCCGGACAGCGCGCCGCCGAAAAACCTCAAGCCCGGCGCACTACCGCACCGCCCGGAGACCAAGGCGATCAATGTCATTGCCGGGAAGTGGAACAAGCCGTTCACAGGAGCGATCGGCGGCTCCTGGCTGATGTTCTACCGAGGGGACTCCGAGACGCTCAGCGGAACCGGCTACTTCTCGGTGCGCTGGGAGGTCGCCTACTTCAACCGCGTCGGTCGGCTGGTGATGCCCACCTGGACGGGGTTGCGCGGGAAGCTGTTCCATGTCGCGTCCGGCGGCTACTACCGGATGACGGACGAGCGACCGAACGCCACCGACCAGCCTCACACCTGGATGGGCCAGCCGTCCACGGGCTACGACACCCTGCCGTCCGGCGCCCAGCAGATGTGGGAGGTCGAGTTCTTCCACCTCGACGGGACCGTGACCCTGCACCTGAACGAGAACTACGCCGACTACAACCTCGGGGTATCCCCGGAGACCTGGCAGAGCGTCACCACCGACATCGACACGCCACCGGACCCGGCGACCTACGACGATCCCTCCAACCCGAGAATCCGCTACGGAATCGTGCGCGACACCGGAAACGACGCCGCCCCCGTCCCGCAGTACCTGACCCGAAGTGATCCCTCGGACCCGACCGGCGTTCCCCAGCACTCGCACGTCTAGCGGTGGACTCCTCGAACCCGACTTTCCGACTGACCGTGCCCGCGGGATCCAAAGCTCACTGCGCCGCTCGGAGGCTGTGCGCAGGCGCGCAACTCCCTCCAGGTACATCGACGACAGAAAGCCGAACCGGATCGCCCTGGGGGTGCGGCTTTGGTACACAGGGTTCAGGACGTCTCCGCTGGCTGGGAAACTTTTTGGTAACCGGTTGCTGTCGGGAAGTCTAGACTGAATCCTTCCAGACGCGGCGGACCGTGGTCCGTGGGCGAGGGCACAGGAGCGGGAGCGATATCCGGTGGACGAGCAGCAGGATTCCGGGCAGTCGAGAGGTTCGCGGCGCCATACGATCCGTGACGTCGCCGCGCGGGCCGGGGTGTCGGTGGCCACGGTGTCCCGGGTGCTGGCCGGGAACTACCCGGTGGCGGCGGACACCCGGGCCCGGGTGGTCAAAGCCGTCCAGGAGATGGACTACGTCGTCAACGCGCATGCCAGGTCCCTGGCCGGGGTGGGCGTGGAGACGGTGGCGATTCTCATCGACAACATCACCGGGCCCTCCTTCGCCCATATCGCCGAGGGCGTGGAACTGGAGGCCGCGGCCAGGGGCCGGTTGAGCCTGGTGTGCACCACGCACGGCAACCCCGAGCGCGAGCTGGCGCTGGTGGATCTGTTGCGCCAGCAGCAGGCCGCGGCGGTGATCCTGGTGGGCGGGGCGCACGATCTGGACGAGTACCAGGTGCGGATGGCCCGGTTCGCCAGGTCGCTGGACGCGGCCGGGTCCCGGCTGGTGCTGTGCGGTCGCCCTCCGCTGCGGGCCGACACCGCCGCGACGGTCGTGGACTACGACAACGAGGGCGGCGCCTTCGCGATGACCAGCCACCTGCTGTCCGCGGGACACCGCCGGATTCTGGCCCTACCGGGGGAGGAGGGGCTCACCACCGCGGTGGGCCGCCTGGCCGGCTACCGGCGGGCCCTTGCGGCCCATGGAGTGGCGGAGGATCCGGAGCTGGTGGCCTGGGGCCCGTACACCCGCAGGTTCGGACAGCGCGCGATCGAGGAGATGCTGGCCCGGGGAGTCGAGTTCACGGCGGTCTTCGCGGGCACCGACATCGTGGCCTCCGGGGTGTTGGAGGCGTTGCGGGAGGCCGGGATCGACGTGCCGGGGGACGTGTCGCTGGCCGGGTACGACGACATCCCGCTGGCGGCGGACCTGTTCCCCAAACTGACCACGGTGCATGTTCCGTACGAGGAGATGGGGCGCACCGCGGTGCGCCTGGCGCTGGACCGGCGCGACCGCGAGGTGGAGGACCGGGCCGTGCTCGGGACCCACATCGTGGTGCGCCGGTCCGTGGCGCCGCCGCCGGTCCGCGCCTGACCGTGCCTGGCCGGGGGACGGTCAGGCGCTGTGTTCGAGTTCCTGCAGGGTGACCCCGTGCCGAAAGGGCTGGTCGGCGGCGAAGCGGGCGAGTTCGTCCAGCGCTGAGCTGCCCAGGCGGCGCAGTTCGACTCCGGCGGCGCCGGCCAGATGCGGGGTGAGCAGGACGTTGGGCAGCGTGTAGAGCGGGGAGTCGGGGTCCGTCACCTCGGGTTCGGTGGTGTCCAGGATCGCGTCGATCCGGCCGCTGACCAGCTCGTCCAGCAGCGCCTGCTGGTCGACCAGCGCCCCGCGGGCGGTGTTGATGAGCACGGCTCCGTCCGGCAGCAGTGAGAGCCGGTGACGGTCGATCAGGTGACGAGTGCTCGGGAGTGAGGGTGCGTGCAGGCTGACGATGTCGCAGCCGGCCAGGAGCAGGTCCAGCTCTGCCAGGTGCACGCCCAGCCGGCGAGCGTCGTCCGGTTCGAGGAAGGGATCGCTGACCCAGACCTCCAGATCGAAGGGGCGCAGGAGTTCGATCACCCGGCGTCCGATCCGCGAGGCCCCGACCAGGCCGATCCGGCGCTGGTAGTTGCCTATCGTCAGATACTCACGCTCCAGATCCACAAAGCTACGGCGGCGGCGGTACTCGCGGGCCAGCGGCAGTACGCCCTTGCCGGCCAGGAGCAGCATCGCCAGGGTGAACTCGGCGACCGGCTCGGCGTTGGCCGCGGCCGCGGTGGAGACCTGGATGCCCCGTTCCCAGCAGGCGGGCGAGACCCAGTGCTTGACCGATCCCGCGGCGTGGACGATGGCGCGCAGCCCAGGCGCTGCATCGAGGACGTCCTGGTCGATCGGCGGGCAGCCCCAGCCGGTGACCAGGACCTCGGCGCAGGCCAGGGCGGTGCGCGCGGCCGGTGAGGAGAACTCGGTGAGCGCGGGACCTGGGGCGGCCCGGGCGATCTCGCCGAGGCGGGCCAGGCCGGCGGGCCCGAAGTAGCGTTCGGGCAGGTGTGACCGCATGGCCAGCGCGGTGTTCGGTCGTCGTGTCACGGTCGCCTCTCGGAGTGACATGCCGGTGCCGGCAGGACGGAGGCCGTCCGTCCAGGCAGGGCGGGAAGGAGGTTCTGGCGAGGATTTAAGCACATGGTTAGTAACCGGTTTCTATAACTTTTCTGCATCGTAACCAGGCCGTGCACGCTGGAGCAAGACCCCGGCATCCCCGGACAACGGCCCGCTATGCGGCCTCTGCCTGCGGATATGCCAGAGAAGGCGAGGTGTGCGAGAGGGTCGCGGCGATCTGTGTCGGGCGCCCACGGACGAACGCAGGCCCCTCCACAACCCTTGACGGGTGGTGTTCCGGGAGTTCAATCTACGTCGCAGGGCAGCTCGCCGAAACACTGGCGTAATCGGTTACGACGGAGAGCCTGAGCCTGCCAGGTGCCGACCACCGACCTGGCTTCCCCTGAGTGACTGGTATCCCCGGCAGCAGTGCCGCAGGGCTCATCGAGGAGACTGCACCATGAGATCGACACGCGTGAAGCTGCGCACCCGGGCCCTCATAGCCACTGGTACGGCGCTGGCGGCGACGATGGCACTGGCTGCCTGCAGCAGCGGGGGCAGCAGCGCCGCAGGCAAGCCGGCCGGTCCCGTCACCATCGAGTACTGGGACAACTCCACCGGAATGGCCGCCCAGGTCGCGGTGTGGAACAAGGCGCACCCGGACATCCAGGTCAAGTACACCAAGGTCACCTTCGGTGACACCGGCTACCAGAAGCTCGCGGCGGCGGTCACGGCGGGCAACGGGCCGTGCCTGGCGCTTACCGACGCTGAGCATGTGGTCAGCTTCGCCGCGCAGGGCCTGGAACTGGACATCTCCACGTACGCCAACCAGTACAAGGATCTCTACACCCCGGCCGCGTGGAACGTGGTCACCCCCGGCGGTGCCACCTACGCGCTGCCCGAGTCGGCCTCGCCGAACTTCTTCGCCTACCGCAAGGACCTCTTCGCCAAGTACGGGCTGACCGTGCCCACCACCTGGGACCAGTTCATCGCGGACGGCAAGAAGCTGGTGGCGGCCAACCCCAAGCTGAAGCTGATGAACTACGCGCCGGAGGACCCGAGCGGCTTCGTGGGCCTCAACTGGGAGGCCGGCGCCAGCTGGTACAAGCAGTCCGGCAACGGCTGGACCATCGCCTTCAGCTCGCCCCAGGCGCTCAAGGCGGCCGGCGTGCTGCAGCAGATGGTCGACAACCACATGCTCTCCTCGGTCTCCTACACCGACCCGGGCATCTGGAAGACCTGGGACGACGGCGGCACCCTCGCCATGACCACCTCCACCTGGCAACTGCCCATCTACGCCAAGGTCTTCCCCAAGTCCGACGGCAACTGGTCGATGGCCACCGTGCCGCAGTACGCCGCGGGCGAGGCCTCCACGGACAGCGGATACAACGCCGTCTCGGTCTACAAGGGCTGCAAGAACCCGCAGCAGGCAACGGAGTTCGCGGCCTGGGCCACCCAGAACCAGGCCCCGCTGACCGCGCTGGCGGACCCGACCGCCGGGGCCGGCTACTTCCCGGCGCTCAAGGACGTCTCGCCGTACGTCGCGAACATCGCCCCCGCCACCATGTTCAAGGGCGAGACCAACACCTCCTCGGTGGTCACCACCGCGGCCGGAGAGGTCAACCCGGGCTGGCAGTACGGACCGGACTACGCGGCCATGTACACCAAGATGGCCAGCTACTGGCCCCAGGTCCTGGCCGGGAAGATGACCGCCGTCCAGTTGCTGAGCACCATGCAGACCTGGGTCCTGGCCGATCTGAAGACCCAGGGCATCAACGCCTCCGCCGGCTGACCCTCGGACTGGAGCTAGCGGAGCGAACGGAGAACCACCATGAGTACCGAGCTGGATGTCCATCCCACCGTCGACCGGACGCCGCCGCGCGGCGGCGCCCGGCGCGGTGCCGGCCGCCGGGCCCGCGCCGGCAGATCGAGGGCCGGAGCCGTCAAGGGGCTGTTGTTCACACTGCCCTTCGTGGCCGGCTTCCTGTTCGTCTACGTCGCCCCGGTGGGCTACGCGGTGTTCCAGAGCCTGCACCAGCAGAAGCGCTCCGGGCTGGGCTTCGGGGCCCCGCGCACCGTCTTCACCGGTCTGACCAACTACGTGAACACCTTCTCCGACCCGTCCTTCTGGGGCAGCCTGGTGCGGGTCGCGCTGTTCGGCGCTGTCGAGATCCCGGTGATGCTGGGGCTGGCCCTGCTGATGGCACTGCTGCTGGACGGCGTGGCCGCCCGCGCGGTGCGGCTGTTCCGGCTCGGGTTCCTGATCCCCTACACCGTCCCCGGGGTGGTGGCGGCACTGGTGTGGATGTACCTCTACAGCCCGGTCGTCAGCCCGATCACGGACACCTTCAAGCACCTCGGCGCGACCGTCGGTTTCTTCGGCCCGGTCAGCACCTACCTGTCGATCGGCAACGTCCTGGTCTGGGAGCAGGTCGGCTTCAACATGATCCTGATCTCCGCCGCGCTGCAGGCCGTGCCCAGGGAACTGTTCGAGGCGGCCCGGATCGACGGCGCCTCGGAGGCGCGGATCGCCTGGTCCATCAAGGTGCCCACGGTGCGCCCGGTGCTGGTGTTCACCGGGATGTTCTCCATCATCGGCGCACTGCAGCTGTTCAACGAGCCGATGATCCTGCGTCAGGAGGCTCCCGGGGCCATCCCCACCGACTTCACCCCGATGCAGATGATCTACACGACGGCCTTCGGAACCACCGACTACGACTACGCGGCCGCCCTGTCGACCGTGCTGGCCGTGGTCACCGGAATCCTGGCCTTCGTCTTCTACCGAACCACGAACAGGCGGACCGCGGCATGAGCACGACGACGACGACGGGGGCACGCGCCTCACGCAGGTCGGTGGCCCTGACCATCGGGCTGATGCTGGTCTTCCTGCTCTACTCGCTGGCACCGGTGTGGTGGCTGCTGGTGTCCAGCACCAAGAGCCTGTCCGACCTGTACGGCACCTTCGGGCTGGGCTTCGCGCACATGCACCTGGGCTCCAACATCAGCCGGACGCTCAGCTACGACAACCACATCTTCCTGCGCTGGATGCTGAACTCGGTCCTGTACGCGGGCCTGGGCTCGGCCGGGGCCACCGCGGTGTCGATCGCGGCCGGCTACGGGCTGGCCAAGTTCCGCTTCCGCGGCCGCGGCGCGATGTTCGCGGTCACCATCGGCGCCTCGCTGCTGCCCAGCACGCTGCTGGCGCTGCCGCTGTACCTGCTGTTCAGCAAGATCGGCCTGGTCGGCTCGGTCTGGTCGCTGTACATCCCCTACTTCGTCAACCCGTTCTGCGTCTACCTGGCTCGGGTCTACGCCGAGAGCTCCATCCCCGACGAGCTTCTGGAAGCGGCCCGGATCGACGGCGCCGGAGAGCTGCGGATCTTCCGCAGCATCTCACTGAAACTGATGGTCACCGGCGCGGCCACGATCTTCATGCTCGACTTCATCGGCATCTGGAACAACTTCTTCCTGCCGCTGTTCATGCTCAACGGCGAGCAGACCTACCCGGTCACCCTCGGCCTGTACGACTGGAACCTGTCGGTGCTGCACTCCCATGACATGACCAGCCTGGTCATCACCGGCTCCCTGCTCTCGGTGCTCCCGCTGGCGGTCTTCATCATCTCCATGCAGAAGTACTGGCGCAGCGGCATCCTCGTCGGCTCCGTGCGCTAGCCGTTCACCTTCGTCCTCGCTCTTCCTTCCGCTCCACCCCGCATCCAGGAAGGCACAGCCATGCCCGAAACGCCCGCACGCCGCGACGTCCTGAAGTACGCGGGAGCCACCGGCGCCCTCGCCGGCGTCGGCTGGCTCGGCGGAACCATGCCCGCCCACGCGGCCACACTCGGCACGACCAGTGCGGCACAGCCGGCGTCGAAGCGGTCCGCCGGTACCGGCCCGCTCGACACCCTGATCCTCGGCGACGCCGCCTCCGAAAGCGACCACGCCCTGACCGCCACCCTGTCCGACACCGTCACCGCCGGCGGCCTGGGCCAGCCGGCTCGGGTGCTCAACCCGACCAGCCCGGCGAGCTACTACGGCGGCACGCTCTCCTTCACCCTCGCCTGCAACCCCACCGGCACGACCTACGTCACCGTCAAACTCTGGGGCGACGAACACGACCCCACCGCCAGCGAGGCGAGTTTCGGCAACAACCCCTGGCGGCTCCAACTGTTCTGCGAGGGCCTTCAGATCGGCTACCAGGACGAGGGCGCGGTCGACAACCTCGACATCCTGGACACCGCACCGCGCACCCCCGGGCGCTTCTTCTTCCACACCCTGCCTCTGCCGGAGAAGCTCACCGCCGGAAAGACCTCGATCGCGCTGGAGGTCCGCGCGTTGGGCCGGATCTGGTCCTACGGCCAGAACCAGGCACAGCTGTACTACAACATGACCACCCCTTCCCGCTCCATCTACCGGCTCTACACCCACACCGACCCGTACTTCGTCCCGTGCAGGGGAGAGGCCCAGGGGCCGGCCCCGGTGCCGGTGGCGCGTACCACCGGTGCGGAGGTCCTGGACGCGGTCAAGGCGCGGGTGCAGAAGGAGCAGGCCGACTACCTCAACACCGCGACCCCCGCCGCGATGGACGGCTGGGCGATGCAGTCGCTGGCCGAGGGCTATCTGTGGCCCGGCAGCCCCGCCTACCAGCAGGACGCCGCGGTCGAGCGGGTGCTGCAGGCGATCGACGGCCGGTACATGGCCTGGCAGTCCGACGCGACCGTGCTCACCGGCTCGGACCAGCAGTGGCAGGGCTTCGGCCGGGTAGGTCTGTGCCTGGCCCTGCTGTGGGAGCACCTCGGCGACCGGCTCGACTCGAAGGTCACTGGCTCCCCGTACGAGATAGCCAACGCGGGCTTCGAGGACGGGGGCGGCACGCCCAGCTCCTGGGCCCAGCCCGGCTGGGCCTCCTCCGGTGGCGGCACCTGGACCCGCGACACCACCGTCTCCCACTCGGGCTCGGCCTCCCTCAAGCTCACCGCCACCACCGCCGACGGCTACAGCTACGTCTATTCACAGCCCAGGACCAAGGTCGGTGCTGGCACCTACACCTACGGCGCCTGGATCAGGACCGACAGTGTCACCGGCGCGGGCGCGCACATCGACCCGCTGTTCTTCGACGCGAGCGGCAACCTGGTCGGCAGCGACCACAAGGTGTACGCAACGATCGGTACCCACGACTGGGAGTACGTCTCCGTCGACCTGGCGACGCCGAGCGGCGCCACCCAGATCGAGCTCCACCTTCGCCTGTCCGGCCCCGGCACCGCCTGGTTCGACGACATCGACCTCATCAAGCCGACCGACCTGCGCAACCCCGGCTTCGAGACCGGCGGCGCGACCCCCGACCACTGGGCCAAGCCCGACTGGGCTCCCGGCGGCACCTGGTCCCGCGACACCACCGTCTCGCAGGCGGGCTCGGCCTCACTCAAGCTCACCGCGACCGGCTCCGACGGCTACAGCTACGTCTACGCCACCCCCAAGGTCCAGGTCGGCTCCGGTACCTACACCTACGGTGCCCGGATCAGGACCGACAGTGTCACCGGCCTCGGCGCGCACATCGACCCGCTGTTCTACGACGCGAGCGGCAACCTGGTCGGCGGCGACAACAAGGTGTTCGCAGCGACCGGCACCCATGACTGGGAACACGTGTCGGTCGACCTGGCGACCCCTGGCGGCGCCACCCAGGTCGAGTTCCACCTGCGCCTGTCCGGCCCGGGCACCGCCTGGTTCGACGGCGTCGACCTCATCGCCCCGGCCGCGGACGTGCAGGCGCAGCCGGTGCGCCGCGCGGCTTACACGACGATGCTGCAGGCCAGCCGCGACTACTGGCGCCAGCACTTCCCGCACTACTCCAACCAGACCCAGATCTGCGCCACTGGCATCTACCAGGCCAACCGGGGCCTGGGGCTGCTCGACTCCACCCTGGCGCTGCCGGAGGACAAGGCCCGCGAGTACCTGTACCAGTCGATCGGCCTGATCCCCTACCTCGGACCTGAAGACGCGAACGGCAACCCCTCCAAGCCGCTGGGCGCCGACTACTACCAGGTCACCAAAGCGGGGCTGACCCGCGAACTGGGCTATGTCGGCAGCTACGGGGAGGTCACCGACTGGCTGGTCATGATGTACGAGTCGGTGACCCGCGGCTACGGCGGCCAGCAGGCCCCCGAACTGCGCGAGCAGATGATCAAGATGGTCAAGGCGCGCGGCCGGTTCCGGGTCGTGGACGTGGACGGCGACAACGCCCGGATCTCCCGCACCGAGACCGTCATCGGCTGGCGCAACGAGGTGTACCCGGGAGCGATCGCGTACGCCTCGCGCACTGCCTGGGACTCCAACCCGCTGATGTCCGCCGCCGTCTTCAAGGACCCGGACCTGGTCGGCTGGACCCAGGAGATGGTGGACGACGGACAGTTGTGGCCGCAGCTGCAACTGATCGCGACCTACAACTGGACCCGCGTGGGACTCAACGCGCTGCGCCTGGTCTCCCGCGACTGGGACGACTACCAGGCCCTGGCCGCCCGGCCGGGTCGGGTGCCCACCGGCTGGGACGAGCCGGACTTCGTCCTGACCGACGAGGAGAACGGCGCCGTCGCGATCAAGTGTGGCCAGGAGGTGCTCTTCGCCTCCCTCTACTGGCGGGCCCGGCAAGGCGTCAACAACTACGCCCGGATCCACCATGTGACCCCCGTCGACCAGCGCTCGGCCACGATCCGCCAGCACTCCGCGGGCACCACCGACACCACCTTCACCGCCCGCGACTGGATCCTGTGGGACTACGCCATCAACGACCCCGCCGCCGCCGGCCTGCCGCCCGGCGGCTTCCCCCCGCCCGGCGACACCCTCCACCAGTCCCAGCAGGGCGATGTCTACCACCTCGCCCCCGTCCCCGCGGACGTCCCCGACCCCACCCTCGGGGTGCACTTCGACGGCGTCGAGACCATGCTCGTCGGCAAGGCCCCCTTCTACTACTGCCAGTACGGCGACTACCTGATCGCCATGAACACCAGCACCGACAAGGTCTTCACCCTCCCCGCCCGCGAGGACTTCGGGCCCGCCCGTGACCTCGCCACCGGCAAGAACACAGGTGCCGGCGAACGTCCCAAGGTCGGCCCGCGCAGCACGCTCGTCCTGCGCCGGATCTGACCGCCCCACCGCCGACCCCCTCCGCCCTGCCTCCCTCATCCCGTTCCCTTCACCGCACTCAGCGTCGAGTCGACAAGGAACCCCATGAACAACCCGCATCTTCCCCCACCCCCTCTCACCTCCGAGCTCCTGTCTCCCGCCGACCCGTACGGCCCCGGCGCCCCGCCCAGCCGGCGCCGCCTGCTCAAGCTCACGGCAATCGGCGCCGGTGTGGCCGGGATCGCGGGCGCCGGACTGGCCCGGGCGACGAGCGCCGCTGCCGTCACCTCGGGGCTGGCTTCACTGACCCACCCCGGTGTGCTGCACAGTCTTACCGACCTCAACCGGATGCGTACCAAGGTCGCAGCGGGCGCCCAGCCCTGGCTGAACGGTTACAACGTCTTCGCGGCCGACTTCTTCTCGTCGTCCTCGTACGTGGTCGCGGGCGGCCGGGCGACCGTCACCCGGGGCACCAGCCCGGAAGACGGCAATATGGATCTCTGGTACGACTGCAACGCCGCGTACCAGAACGCGGTCATGTGGTACATCACCGGCGACACCGCACACGCCTACAAGGCCCTTGAGATCATCAAGTCCTGGACCAACACACTGCAGACCATCAACGGCGCCGACGCCGAGCTCGCCGCCGGGATCTACGGCGCCAAACTGGCCGCCGCCGTCGAGATCATGCACTACACCGGACCGGCGGGCAGCTGGTCGCTCTCCGAACTCGCGGCCACCGTCACGATGTTCCAGAACATCTTCGTCCCCCTCATCGACGTCTACGGTGACGGTGGCTACGGTCTGATGGGCCTCAAGGGCATGATGCAGATCGCCGTGGCCTGCAACAACCTCACCCTCTTCAACGACGCGTACAACGCGTTCGCCACCAACAGCTGCTGCGGACTGACCAGACTCATCCAGTCCGGCACCGGCCAGTGCTGCGAGTCCGGCCGCGACCAGGCCCACACCCAGCTGATCCTGGGCTCGCTCGCGGAGATCTGCCAGACCGGCTGGATCCAGGGCCTGGACATGTTCGGGGCCTCGAACTCGCTGCTGCTGTCGGGCTTCGAGTACACGGCGAAGTACAACCTGGGCAATACGGTCGCGTACGACGCCACCTTCGGGCGGTGCAACGGGCACTGGTCGACCATCTCCACCGACGGGCGCGGCACTTTCCAGCCCGTCTACGAAATGGCCTACAACCACTACGTGAAACGGGTCGGGAAGTCCGCCCCCTACACCGCGCAGGTGGCAAGCAACCTGAGACCCGAAGGCGCGCCGTTCCAGTGCGACCACCCCGGCTTCGGCACCCTGCTGTTCTCCCTGTAGACCCTGCGATCCCCGAACGGACGCCACGTGATCCACAATCCCGTCCTGCGCGGCTTCGAGCCCGATCCCGCGATCCTGCGGGTGGGCGACGATTACTACATCGCCACCTCGACCTTCGAGTGGTGCCCGGGTGTGCGGCTGCACCACTCCCGGGACCTGGTCAACTGGCGTGCGCTGGGCGGTGTGCTGGACAGCCGTCGGCTGCTCGACCTGGCCGGGGTCCCCGACTCCGGCGGGGTCTGGGCACCGGGACTGTCCTACGCGGACGGACTGTTCCACCTGGTCTTCACGGTGGTGGACACCTATGCGGAGGGCTGGAAGGACCTGCGGAACTTCGTGACCACGGCACCCTCGATCCAGGGCCGGTGGTCCGATCCGGTACCACTGCACGGGCGGGGTTTCGACGTGTCGCTGTTCCACGACGAGCAGGGCGACGGACGCAGCTGGCTCCTGAACATGGCCTTCGACTGGCGGCCGGAGCACGACATGTTCGCCGGAATCGAGGTGCAGGAGTACGACCGTACGTCGCAGAAACTCCTCGGACAGCCCCGAACAATCACCGTGGGCACCGCCGCCGGCGTCGCGGAGGGCCCGCACCTCTACCACCGGGACGGCTGGTACTACCTGGTGCACGCCGAGGGCGGCACCGGCTACGAGCACGGAGCAGCCGTCGCCCGCTCCCGCGACCTCTTCGGCCCGTACGAGCCGGACCCGGCCGGTCCGCTGCTCACCTCCCGCCACGACCCGAGGCTGGAGCTTCAGAAGGCCGGCCACTGCTCACTGGTGGAAACGTCGTCCGGCCAGTGGTACGCGGCCCACATCACCGCCCGCCCCTATACCGAGCGCGGCCGCTGCGTGCTGGGCCGCGAGACCGCCCTTCAGCCCGTGACCTGGACCGAGGACGGCTGGCCGGGCATCGCGGGCGGCATTCCCGCCGTCACCGTCCCAGCCCCCGGCCTGACGCCTGCCCCGTTCCCGGCGCCGCCTGCGACCGACCCCTTCGACGCGCCCCTGCTCGGTCCCGACTGGTCCACGCTGCGTCGCCCGGCCGACGAGGACTGGCTCAGCCTCACCGCCCGCTCCGGTTCCCTACGGATCCACGGCGGGCAGTCACCCGTCGGGCGCCGCGCCCCCAGCCTGGTCGCCCGCCGGGTCACCGCCCGCCGCTGCTCGTTCGAGACCCGGGTGTCCTTCGACCCGCTCACCCCGGACCACCTGGCCGGCCTCACCGCCTACTACAACACCCGCAACTGGCACTACCTGTACGTCACCGCGCAGGACGACGGAAGCCGGGCCCTGAAAGTCCTCAGCTGCCAGCAGGGCGCCCTAGCTGCCCACCCCGTCCACATACCGCTCATCCCCGGTGCATCCGTGGTCCTCCGGGCCGAACTCGACGGACCCGTACTGCGCTTCTCCTATGGCACCGGGCACCGCACCCTGCAGCTCCCGTTCGAACTCGACGCCACCGTGCTGTCGGACGAGGCCGCCGACGAGTTCCACAACGGCCAACTACGCGTCCTCGGCTTCACCGGCGCGATGCTCGGCCTGTGGGTGCAGGACCTCGACGGGGCCGGCGTCCACGCCGACTTCGACTACGCCACGTACACGGAGGCGACAGGGTGACCAAGCCAGGAGTGCTCGCGATGACCGCTCAGCCCGGGGAACTGCGCTGGGGTAATGGCGCGCTGACCGTCCACCTCGGCTGGGAGGAGGACGGACCGGTCCGCCTGCTCGACCTCCTCCTGACCGGCGACACACCCCGGCAGTCGCACCGTCCCGCCCGGCCGCTGGTCGAGCTGGAGTGCACCGGCACCGGGCGCACCGGAACCTCCGGCAAGCGCCATGTCGACGGGGACGCCGCCGCTCGGCAGCGCTACCTCGGCCATGAGGAGCGGACGGACGGAGACTGGCGCGAGCTGATCGTCAGCACCGCCGACCCGGCGGGCGGCCTGCGCGTCACCGCGCATCTGCGGCTGCACGCCCAGCTGCCGGTGCTGCGCAGCTGGGCCGAGGTGACGGCCGGTCAGAATGCGGTGACGGTGGAGTACCTTTCCTCGTTCGTGTTCGCCGGTCTGGCCGGGCGGGTGAGGGGCCGTTGGGAGGACGGGTTGCGGCTGCACACCGCGGCCAACCCGTGGAGCGGGGAGTTCCGCTGGTCCGACCACACGCTGGCCGAGCGCGGCCTGTACGACGTCGGGATGGTCCGGTACGGCCAGACCGGTTCCAAGAACCGCGTCGCCCTCACCAGTACCGGGGCCTGGTCCAGTGCCGAGCACCTGCCCATGGGCTGCGTCGAGGACCCGGCGAGCGGGCGCGCCCTGCTGTGGCAGATCGAGCACAACGGCGCCTGGCACGCGGAGGTCGGCGACTACGACGACGACGTCTACCTGGCCCTGTCCGGCCCCACCGACCGCGAGCACGCCTGGCGGGCCAGGCTGCAGCCCGGCCAGTCGTTCACCGGGGTCCCGGTCGCGGTGGCACTGAGCCCGGACGGCTTCCAGGGCGCCGTCGGCGCGATGACCGCTTACCGTCGCGCGCTGGTGCGACCGCACCCGGACCACGAACGGCTGCCTGTGGTCTTCAACGACTTCAACAACTGTCTGATGTCGGACCCCAGTACGGCCGCGGTCCTGCCGCTGGTGGAGGCGGCGGCCGCAGCCGGCGCTGAGTACTACGTCATCGACGCGGGCTGGTACGCCGACACCGACGGCTGGTGGGACGCGGTCGGGGAATGGGAGGAGTCCGCCGTCCGCTTCCCCGGCGGGCTGAAGGAGGTGACGGACCGGATCCGGGCCCTGGGCATGCTCCCGGGGCTGTGGCTGGAGCCCGAGGTGGTCGGCGTACGCAGCCCACTGGCGAAGACCCTGCCCGAAGAGGCATTCTTCCAGCGCGACGGCGAGCGCGTGGTCCAGTGGGGCCGCTACCAGCTGGACCTGCGCCACCCCGCCGCCCGCACTCACCTGGACGCGGTGGTGGACCGGCTAGTCACCGACTACGGCCTGGGCTACCTCAAGCTCGACTACAACATCGACATCGGCACCGGCACCGGCGATGCCCCGGGCGCCGGGCTGCTGGGTCACAACCGCGCGCTGCTGGACTGGCTGGACGCCGTCCTGGACCGGCACCCCGGCCTGGTCGTGGAGAGCTGCGCGGCCGGCGGCAGCCGCAGCGACTACGCCACCCTGGCCCGATTCCCCATCCACTCGCTCACCGACCAGCAGGACCACCACAACCTGCCACCGATCGCCGTCGCCGCCCCGGCGGCCGTCCTGCCGGAGCAGGGCGCCATGTGGGCCTACCCGCAGGCCGAGTTCGACACCGACGCCATCGGGCTTGCGCTGGTCCCCGCGCTGCTCGGCCGCATCCACCTCAGCGGCCGCATCGACCGCCTCGATCCTGTGCGGCTTGAACTGGTACGCACAGCCCTGGATGTCTACAAGGGCTACCGCGCCTGCTTGGGCACCGCGGTCCCGCGCTGGCCGCTGGGCCTGCCCGGCTGGCGCGCCCCCTGGACGGCACTCGCCCTGCACTGCACCGACGCGATCCGCGTCTCGGTCTTCCGCCGCGAGACCGACACCGATCGCTGCGCCCTGCCCTTCCCCGAACTGCGGGGACGCGCTATGGAGGTGGAACCGCTGTTCGACGCGGCAGGTGACGCGACGGCTTCGTGGGACCTATCGGCTGGTGAGCTGACGGTGACGTTGCCGCGCTCGCAGAGCGCCCTGCTGCTACGACTCATACCGGCCCCCTGAGCGCCCACGTGATCGGAGAACCGGCCATGCCCTACCTGAACACACCCGAAGTGCGACTCCACTACACGGACACCGGCTCCCGTTGGGGCACGCCGGTGCTGCTCGTTCACGGCTGGGGCGGCGACAGCTCGGAGTGGCTGCCGCTCGCCACTCTGCTCCCAGCACACCGGGTGGTCACCGTCGACCTGCGCGGCCACGGCCGCTCCTCCACCCCGCCCTCCGGCTACGCCCCGGCCGACTTCGCCGGTGACCTCGCAGATCTGCTGGTGCAGCTCGACCTGCCCCCGGTGATCGCCGTTGGTCACTCCATGGGCGCTCAGGTGGTCGTCGCCCTCGTCGCACGCCATCCGGCAGCGGTGGCCGCCTTGGTCGTGCTCGATCCGGCCTATGGCGCGGACGAGGCCGAAATGCTGCGGATTCCTGGCGAGCAAAGGCAGTTGCTGGCCGAGGGCAGCACCTGGGCTGTTCGTTTCGCCGAGGATGCGCACGTCGCCGCCACTCCTGCGGCGGTGCGGCGGCACCATGCGCAGGTCATGGCCGCCATGGACCCGCAGGTCCTCGCGGCGGCCCGGGAAGCCCTGTACCTCGCTCCGGACGCGATCGGTTCCCGGCCTGCCGCCGAGGCCGCGCTCCGGGCACTGACCTGCCCCGTACTCACCGTCATGACCAGCCGTGACCGCGCTTCCTGGGCCCGCCGCACCGTGAACCGCGGGTCCTCCCACGTCGAGCTGTTCGAGGGCTGCGGCCACTACCTGCACGAGGAGCACCCCGAGGAGCTCGCCCGGCTGATCATGAGTTGGGCAGGGGCCCTGGTCTGACCGGTTCCCCAGAGGTCCGATGGGGTGGTGCCCACCGTGCCGGTCCAGCAGACCGCACCCTGTACGTCAGTGCACGAGGAGACCCTGAAGCGCCGTCAGTGATGTGCAATACGCCGCGCAGCAGGCGACCAGCGCAGGGCCGAGGAGCAGCAGCGGTGGCGTGAGTGCCATGGTGATGATGGCCAGCCCGGCGCCCGCGGTCCGTCCCGCGCCCAGCGGCGAGCGCGGCTGCAGTAGGCGGCGCACCCGTTGCGCGGCGGCGCTCTCGGCTGCGGGAGCGTACCCGGCCGCATCCTTGCCGACCGCTGCCAGCGCGATGCCGGGAGCCCGGGCCGGGATCGGCGCGGTATGCGGGGCACTGGCCAGGGTGAGCAGCGCCTCGGCCAGATCGAGCCGGTCCGCGGTACGCGCCGCGGCGTCGTCCGCGAGCAGTTCCAGCAGCCGCAGCAGCTCCGAGCGGATCGCGTCCAGCACCTGCGAGCGGGGTACGAGGGCGGCCACGGCGTGGGCGAAGGTCGCGATCAGGTGGTGCCGTCCGCGCAGATGCGCGCGCTCGTGGGCGAGCACTGCATGCAGCTGGCCGTCGGACAGGGTGCGCAGTGCGCCTGAGGTGACGATGATCCGGCTGCCTTTGCCGGGCAGGCAGTACGCGGCGGGATCGCTGTGCTCCACGACGACGAGGGCGGGCTCGATCCCGTCCATCCGCCGTCCGACCACGCTCACGATCTCCTCGTGGCGGTCGGACTGTCGGCGCGTACGGTAGCCGGCGACCGCGAAGCCGATGACGATGCGCAGCACCAATGCGGCGGCGGCCACGAGGCCGAGCAGCACGGCCCTCCCGATGGCGAAAGGGTGACCGTCGGGCCACAGGCCGACCAGGAGTTCCGCGCCGGCGGCGGACGCACCGGGCGCGCCGGGCGGCGCCGGGAACAGCATCGGAACCAGCGGGGCGATCCCGGCGAAGACCGTCGCACAGAGCAGCGAGCAGGCCAGGCAGATCCAGGCCGCGGTGGCCAACTGGGGCGCGCGCCCGGTCCAGGCGGCGCCCCGCAGTGCACGCACCAGCCAGCGGGGGGCGAACACGACATAGCCGAGCAGCAGCGCCGATACGATCACGGCTGCTCCGGGCCTGGAGGGTCGGACCGCGCGGAGCGCGCGGCGTCCAGTGCGCGGCGCAGTGTCTCGGCCTCGTCGGGGTCCATCCGCTCAGCGAACGTCGCCAGTGCGGCGCTGCGGTCCGGGGTGACGGCCAGGGCCTCGCCCATCAGCCGGGCGACGTAGTCGGCCCGCGAGGCAGTTGAGCGGTAGAGGTAGGCGCGGCCGTGCAGTTGGCGACTCAGCCAGCCCTTGCGGTGCAGGATCTCCATCACGGTCTGCACCGTGGTGTAGGCGACCTGCCGGTCCCGCTGGAGCTGGTTGACGACGTCGCGGACAGTGACGGGATCGGGTGCGGCGGCCCACACCCGATCCATGATCGACGCCTCCAGCTCGCCGAACCCAGGCATCCGCACCTCCTCTGCTCGGTGCCATTCGCTTGCTTGCGAGTTTGAACAATATTCGACACGCTACTACAGTCCTAATCTCCTTAGGAGATTCGTTTCCAATCGAAAGGCCGGACTCCCATGGCTGCTCTTCGTACGCCCCGTCACTGGAAGCGCTTGCTGATCGCAGGGATCGCCGCGATCGTCGTCCTCGCCGTCGGCATTCCCTTCGCCTACATCCACTTCTTCTCCGGCAGTTCGCCGGCCGCGCTCGCGTTGCCCGCCGCGACCAGCAAGGCCAGCACGGGTACGACGTCAGCCGGCGCCTCCTCCTCCGTCGCCGGCACGTACACGGTCGGCAGCGGCTCGCAGGCCGGTTACCGGGTCAGCGAGGTGCTGCTCGGCCAGTCGACCACCGCCGTCGGCCGCACTTCGACCGTCACCGGCAGCCTCACCATCTCCGGGAGCACCCTCACCGCGACCAGTGTCAAGGTCGACCTGCGCACCGTGACGAGCGACAAGACCCAGCGCGACGCCCAGTTCAACGGCCGCATCATGAACACCACGACCTACCCCTACGCGACCTTCACCCTCAGCAAGCCGGTCGCCCTGGCCCCGATCCCGGCCGTCGGCACACAGCAGAAGTACAGCGCCGAGGGCGATCTGACCATGCACGGGCAGACGCACCCGGTGACCCTCAACCTCACTGCCACCCGTACCGCCTCCGGCATCGAGGCTGTCGGCAGCATCCAGATCACCTTCGCGACCTGGGGCATAGCCAATCCCAGCTTCGGCTCCTTCGTCACCACCGGGAACACCGGAACCATGGAATACCTGCTGGTCTTCACCCGCTCCTGAACGGCGGGGTCTGTACACCCACCACCACGACGGCTGGGTCCGGTAACGCCATCTGCGGCAGATCATCGGGCGCGAGCCGTGGGTGGTGCCGTGTGTCGTGCAGTTGCTCGGCGAGTACGTGCTGGAGATCCGATGATGGTCCGTGCTCGTTTGGAGCTGACACGCGCGAACCGGGTCAGCGGCTGGTGGGGGAGTCCCCACGGAACGCCCCGGCCACCACGGGGACCAGCTGCCGTTCGATCTCCTCGGCGGACATGGCGGCGAGCTCGGTGCCGATGGGCGCCAGCGCGAGCCAGTTCAGCAGGCCGGCCGCGCATCGGGTACGGAAGATCAGTTCATCCTCGTCGACTCCGGGAAGGTTCGGTGCCAGCACCCGGACGACTCCCCGGCGACTCCGGTCGAACTTGCCGTCCAACCGGTCCCACCCCTGGGGCGGATCGATACCGACGCGCGCCACCGTCCGCATCACGGCCAGGTCCTGCCCTCCGGCCGCCAGCGCGCGCATCATCGGCCGGGCGAACGCCAGCGCCACCTCATGGAGTGTCGCGGTGGAGGCGAGGGAATCGAGTTCCAGGATCTTGTCGTCGAGATACCGTTCCAGCGCGTGCTCGATCGCCGCGTCGCACAGCTTCTTCAGCGACCCGAAGTGGTAACTCACCGCGGCGACGTTGGCTCCGGCGCGATCTGTGATCTCGCGGAGCGTGACGCCCTCCTGGCCTCGTTGCGCGATCACCTCCAGGGCGGCCGTCTGGAGGCCGTCCCGGGTGCGCTGACCGGCCTCCCGGCGCAGGTCCGCCTTCTCCACTCGCATCATGCAATGTATTCAAGCAGATGATTGAGTAAACTGTCAACAGTCGCCCCCGCGACCGTGCGACCGTGCGATCAAAGAATTCAAACAGTGGCTTGACAGTCCGCATGGCCGTTCATAAAGTTAAGCGAGCGTTTGAATGACTAAGGGCGCGACAGAGATCGTTGCGACGGATCTTGAATCCTGAGCACCAACCTGGAGGAACACGACATGAAGCTGCTCAGCCGGAAGTCGATCACCGCCGCGACCGCGGTGGCTGTCTTCAGCGGTCTTGCCATCGCCGCGGTGCCGTCACAGGCCGCAAGCCCCGCCCACACCGGGGCAGCGGTCCCCGGCGACACGGCCGCCCCGACCCTGACCGCACTCCAACTCGCGAACCTGCCGCTCACCGACCGCCACCTGACCAAGCAGGAGAAGGCCAACCTCGCGGTCGTCCTGCGCGACTACTACGTGGCGGAGGGCAGCCACATCGACGTCCCGACGTTCGTCAACAGCTTCGCCAAGGACGGCGTCTTCAACGACATGGTCGCCGGCCAGGCCTACCGGGGGACGGCGCTCGGCAACGTTCTGCCCTACATGAAGAGCCTCTTCTCCAATGTTCACCGTGACCTCAAGCGGATCACCGTGGAGGGCGACGTGATCAGCATCGAGCTGTCGATCCAGGGCACGTTCGACGGGCAACTCGCGGCGCCGACAGGCGGCTTCGTCAAGGGGAACGGACAGAAGGTCGACGCGCCGACCGCCGACTTCTGGTACCTGAAGAACGGCAAGGTCGAGAAGTTCAACTGCTTCGTCGGGTACTCGAAGATGTACCACGACATGGGCGTGGACTTCGACTGGGCCTCGGCCGTCAACAAGCACTGACCCGCTCGTCCGGCGGGTGATGCCCGGCGCTGCCGGCCGCGCATCACCCGCAAGGGCGGCCCGTCCGAGTGCCTCACGTGCGACGTCTGCTCCGCTGCCCCCTCGTCAGCAACCACGGTCGGAGAATCCTTTGAACGCCACAGGCAACACCGTCTTCGTCGCCGGAGCGACCTCCGGCATCGGCCTCGGCCTCGCGCTGCGGCTGCACGCGGCGGGCAACCGGGTCATCATTTCCGGGCGTCGCGAGGACAGGCTGACGCAGATCGTCCGGGAGAACCCCGGCGTCGAGTCCGTCGTGCTCGACGTCACCGACCCGGTCGCCGTCCAGGACGTCACCGCGCAACTGCTGCAACGCTTTCCCGACCTCAACGTCCTGGTCGCGATGGCCGGCATCATGTTGCCGGAGGACCTCCACAGTGCTGGCTTCCTTGCCACGGCAGAAGCGACGGTGGCGACCAACCTCCTCGGCCCCATCCGCCTTGTGGCCGCTCTGACCGAACACCTCGCCAGCCGGCCGCATGCGACCATCATGACGGTGTCCTCCGGGCTGGCATTCGTCCCCCTGCCGATCGCCCCGACCTACAACGCCGCCAAGGCCGTCATCCACTCCTTCACCGAGAGCCTGCGCGTCCAACTCGCGGACACGAACATCGAAGTCCTGGAACTGGTGCCGCCGGCGGTGCGCACCGCCCTGATGGGACAGGAGGACTCGCAGACCGCCATGCCCCTCGATGCCTTCCTCGACGAGGTCATGGAGATCCTCGGCTCCGGCGAGCACCCGGGTGAGATCCTCGTCGAGGCGGTCGAACCGCTGCGATTCGCCGAGGCCCGCGGTGAGTACGCCGGCATGCTGCGCATGCTGTCCAACTGATGACGACCGCGAACGGGACGACCGGGAGGACGAGTTCGACGGGTGGGCGAGCTCCCCGTCTGCTCGGTTCCATGCCGCGACGTCTGCGTCCAGGGTCCCGGGCATGCCCGGTCGAGACATTGCCTAGCGGAGGGACGCCCGGGCTGCGGCGATCGCGCCGCGCAGCAGTCCGGTCAGTCTGCGGTTGCCCTCGGCAGTGATCAAGTGGCCCTGCCAGGGGTCTACTGACTGCCAGTCACGATCGGTCAGCGGAGGGACCGGCTCCCCGGGCTTCAGGTTCTCCGGCAGGGCGGGCAGCCGTACCAGCAGGGTGTGCGTGCCCATGGCGACGGCTACCGCGATGCCCTCGTAGCAGAGCACGGGAACGCCGTAGGCGCAGTGCAGCTGCTCCTGGTGGGCCCGGATCGTCCGGGTGGTCAGGGTGGGGGAGTGCAACCGTTCCCTGGGGGTCAGGTCGGCGAGTCGCCCCTCCAGGTCGGGATGGGTGTGCAGTTGCCATTCGCCCAGGGCGAAGTCTCCGGGGCCGCTCGGCGGACGGGCGAGCGGGCGGAGGAAGTTCAGCAGGGGCATATTGGCGGACAGTTCCGGGACCTTGCGCGGCGGTTCGGTCTCCATGTCGGGCGACGCTACCCGGCTCCCGAGGGAGAGGCCAGGGATGCTGCAGGAGCCCGAGCAGAGGACCAGGTGGCCGACAGCGGAGAGGCTGTCGGCCACCAGCACGCCGTCAGGTGGTCATTTTCCGATGACGGACTCCACCCAGTCGATGAAGTTCGTCGCGGGGTCGCCGTTGGCGTACTCGGCCTCGGTGTGGGCCATGGCCCACACGGTGGCGAAGTCGACGCTGCGGACGCCGTATTCCTGCAGCGCCAGTGAAACGTTGAGCTCGGTGGTGCTGGCGGTGTCGCCCTGCATGATGCCGGTGCGGATGCGCCAGTGCTGGGCCACCTGCGACTGCCGGTAGCCGTCGAAGGCCGGGGACAGGTAGTACAGCGGGTTGTAGGCGTCGACCCGCCAGGCCGTGTCCTTGCCGGCGTTGTCGCGCTCGGCGAAGTCGCTGTCGTACGCGGCGGCGCCGTAGGAGGAGTCCCAGTCGGAGTACGCGGCGTACTTCGCCTGGTTCGCCGCGATGACGTCGCGGGTCAGCGGAGCGAAGTGCTTCGGCTGGCTGAGCCCCTGCCCGAAGACGCCGTTCTCGGTCTGCCCGCGCGAGTACCCGTCGAACGCGCCGACCGGCTTGCTCGCGTTCTTCTGGCTCTTGACGAAGCCTTCGAGGCTCAGCACCTTGGCGGTGTTGGTCGTGGAGTCGTAGACGGCCCAGGTGCTGTCGGTGTTGAGGTAGGTGAAGTAGTCGGCGACCGTCGCGTACGTGGTCGAGGAACCCGTCGAGCCCGATCCGGGCGGGCCGCCCTGGGTGGTGTAGGTGTACGGGAACGTGGTGTAGCCGAGGAACTCGTTCAGCGAGGTGGTGATCACCGAGATCAGGTGGTCGTAGTAGCTGCCGGCCTGGTAGACACCGCTGCTGGACGCGGTCAGCTCCAGCCGCCTGCCGTGCCCGTCGCGCAGGCCCAGGCGGTTGAGGTACGCGGCCCAGGCGTGTGCGAGGTCCGTCGAATAGGCGCTGGTCCAGGTGCTGGACGCGCGCGTCCCGGTCGAGGCGAACTGGCCCATGTTCCACTCGTAGGACAGGTTGGCCTCGTGCAGGCTGGTGATCGGGCACCAGGCCATGACGCCGGCCACGGCGTCGCTGAGCGGCCGGCCGTTGGCGTCCTCCATCGCCGCGCCGATGGAGCGCAGGTACGGGAGGTACAGGGCGCTGTCGCCGGACGCGCCGGCCACGGTGTCCTGGGCGCCGCCGCCGCTCATGCCGAACAGGGCGATGCGGTCCGTGCTGCCGGGCAGCGCCTTCCGGTTGTACCGCAGGTACCGGACCGAGGCCTTGAGGTCGGTCACGCCCCAGGGGGCGTCGCCGGTCAGCGTGCTGGTCGAGCTGGACGTGCCGCGCATGCCCGGCCACACGTAGACCAGCCCGGCCGCCAGGTACTGCGACACGGCCGAGTAGTTGTAGGACGTGGCCGGGGACTGCGCGGAGTAGCCGGGGGTGTTGACGGGTATCACGATCGGCGCGGTGCGCGCCGTGTACTGGCCGACGGCGCCCTTCTGGTTGACCGTCGCGGTGTACGTGGTTCCGTCGCTGTTCTTGGTCGCCGTCAGATAGGCGCCCGGCACGTAGACCGACAGGGTCTCGTAGTTCGTGTCGGCCGGGTTTGCGGCGTACACCGTCCCGATCTGGTAGTAGACGTCGTTGGTCGAGTCGTAGGACCAGGCGGTGGAGTCGAACTCCAGGGAGTACTTCGCGGTCGTGCTTGTGGTCGAACTGCTCTGTGACGACGTGGTGCTGGCGAAGGCCGTCCCGGTTCCCTGGGCGATTCCGAGCGCGGCCAATGCCGCGGCACCTGCGCCGTGGATGACGTTCCTGCGAGTGACGTCCACCCGTGGACCTCCTAGTGCATAGGGGCTTTGGGCACAGCCCGGCACATCCGCTGCGTCGGGGACCCAACGGATGTGGCAGACGGTGCGCCTGATGTAACGACCGTAGAACGAACGGCGATTGAGTTCAATATTGTTGACAATTATGAGAATGATCTGTGAGGCAGGCTGGGTGGATATGAAAGCTGGTGGCGCCGCAGGACGGCGGCCGCCTGTGCACGCGCCTCGCTGCGCCTATCTGTACGCGATGACGGCAGTGGCGTCGTTGAGCGCACTCACTTGCACGATGCCCCCGCCGGGGAGGGCGTAGACGGTGCCCAGGAACGAGGTCCAGTTGTCCGTGCCGCTGGGCAGCGGGTGGAGCGGGGTCGAGTAACCGGTGGCCGGGTCGAGCCGCACAAGGTAGGGAACGCCGGCGGGACTGCTCGCAGAGACCGCGTACAGCCGGCCGTCGCCACTCGCATCGACGAGCGTGGCACCAGTGCGGCTGTCGCCGGTGTACGTCCACAGTCGGGCGCCGGTGGTGCGGTCGAACGCGGTGACTCCGTGGACGTCGCTGGTGTTTCGGGTCGGGACGATCAGTGCCGGTCCGGTGACGTGGGCGTCCTGGTCGCCGGGGAAGCCGTTGCTGACGCCCTCGTTGAGGTTGCTGGTGCTTTCCCTTGTACGGCGGCCTCGGCGGGTTCGGTGGGTTCGGTGCGGCGGACGAGGAGGAGGGCGACGGGGACAGCGGTCAGGCCGATGAGGCCGCAGACCCAGAACGCCCAGTGGAATCCGCCGGTGAGCGCGTCCGTGAGGGTGTGGCCCTGGCCGAGCAGGGCGCGGGAGCGTGCGGCCGCCACGGTTGAGGCGACGGCTATCCCGATCGCTCCGCCGAGCTGCTGGGACGAGTCGATGAGTCCGGAGGCGATTCCCGCGTCGCGCTCGGTGACGCCGACCAGGGCTCCGATCGACACCGGGATGAACACCCAGGTGACGGTGCCGGTGAGGAAGAAGGGGCCGGCCAGGTCGGCCCAGAAGCTCCCGTGGGAGGGCAGCTGGGTCGCCCACAGGATTCCGGCGCCGGTCAGGGTCATCCCGGCGGCCGTCACCAGCCTGACCGAGGTGCGGGTGACGAGCAGCTGCGCCGGCCCGGCCAGCACCACCCCGGTCAGGCCGACGGCCAGCCAGGCGAGGCCGGTCTTCATCGCGGAGTACCCGAGGACCTGCTGCATGTACAGGGTGCCGATGAAGATGTAGCCGTAGAAGCCGGCCCCGAGCAGGAAGCCGACCGCGTTGGACCCGGCTAGGGTCTTCAGCCGGAACAGCCGCAGCGGCAGCAGCGGTGCCTCCGACCTGGCCTCGACGACCACGAACGCGGCCAGCAGGGCCGCCGACGACGCGAGCAGGGCCAGGGTCCGGGCGGCGGTCCACCCGACGGCCGGCGCCTGCGAGATCGCGTAGACCACCATCACCAAGGCGCCGGTCACGGTGAGGGCGCCGAGCGGGTCGTAGCGGCGGCGGGCGTCCTGCAGTCTGCTTTCCGGCACCAGCCGCCGGGCCAGCAGCAGCGCGGCCCCGCCGACGGCGACGTTCAGGTAGAAGATGTACGGCCAGCCCGCGTACCGGGTGAGGGCGCCGCCCGCCAGCACGCCGACGGTCGCCCCGCTGGCGCCGATGGCGCCCCAGAGCCCGAGCGCCTTGTTGCGCTCGGCGCCCTCGGGGAACATGTTCAGCACGATCGACAGCGCGGCGGGCAGCACCGCGGCGGCGCCCAGGCCCTGGACGCCGCGCATGACGATCAGGAACGTGCTGCTGGTGGCCAGCGCGCAGGCGAGCGAGGCCGCGGTGAACAGCGCCAGCCCGGACATGAACATGCGCCTGCGGCCGAGCAGGTCGGCGGCCCGGCCGCCGAGCAGCAGGAACCCGCCGAAGGTGAGCGCGTACGCGGTCACCACCCACTGCAGGTCCGACTCGGCGAAACGCAGCTTGGTGCCGATCGTCGGCAGCGCGACGTTGACGATCAGCAGATCGACCGCCGTCATGAAGTACGCCACGGCAAGCAGCGAGAACGCCCGCCACCGGCGCGCTTCGCCGGGTGCCGCGGCCTCCCCGCCGCCGATGTCGCTCCTGGGTTCTACTGAGGTCATGTGTGCCTCCGGTCTTGACTGGTCAGGTCCTCACCGGTTGAAGCACCGGCCGTCCCGGCGATTCGCCGATGAATCCGTGCCGCTGTCGGTGTTGCACTGTCAGGAGGCGTTTTCGAGAGAGGACAGGTGCCCCAGTGACCGAGGCGACCCTCGCCCGTGCCCAGGCCGGCGACGGTGAGGCCTTCCGCGCGCTCATCGATCCGCACCGCCGCGAGCTGCAGGCGCACTGCTACCGGATCCTCGGATCGGTCCAGGACGCCGAGGACGTGCTTCAGGAGGCTCTGCTGGCCGCATGGCGTTCGATCGGCCGGTTCGACGGCCGGTCGCTGCGGGCGTGGCTGTACCGGATCGCCACCAACCGCTGCCTCAACTACCTGCGCGGCGAGTCCCGCCGCCCGCAGCCGGTCGGCCGCCCCGACCAGGGCGAGGGGCGGGCCGGGCCGGGCCGGTTCGACGAGCCGTGGTGGCTCGAGCCCTACCCGGATGACCTGGACGACCTGGCCCCCGGCCCCGAAGCCCGGTACGACGCACGGGAGTCGATCGCCCTGTCGTTCGTGGCGGGCCTGCAGCACCTGCCACCCCAGCAGCGGGCGGTCCTGGTACTCCGGGACGTGCTCGGCTTCCCCGCGGCCGAGGCCGCGGACATCCTCGGCACCACTCAGACCGCCGTCAACAGCGCGCTCGTCCGGGCCCGGGCCGGCCTCCGCCCCGACCGGGACCCGCACGACGTGCCGGTTCCCAAGTCCCCGGCCGAGGCCGCTGTCGTCGACCGGTTCGTCAACGCGTTCGAGCGCTTCGACCTGGACGAGCTGGTGGCCCTGCTGACCGACGACGCCAGGCTCACCATGCCGCCCGAACCCGCCGAACACCGGGGACCCCGGGCGATCGCCGGATTCCTCCTGGACCACGTGGGCCAGGACCTCACCTTCCTCCCCACCCGGGCCAACGGCCAGCCTGCTCTCGTCCTCTACCTCCCCGACCCCAGCGCGCCGATCCGGCGGGCCGGCGGTCTCATCGTGATCACGCTGCAGGGCGACCGGATCCGCCGGCTCACCCGCTTCGGAGACCTGGGAGTCCTCGCCCGCTTCGGGTTCCCCCGCACGCTGCCGCGAGGCTGAGGGATAGTCTCTTCCATGAGCATGGAATCCACAGCCTGGATGCAGTTGCACAGCGTGATGAACGCGCAGCAGGAGCGCCGTCCCCTCACCAGGGCCACCGCGAAGCGCATCGCGGCCTTCGCCCGTCCGCACCGACGACAGATCCTCCAGTTCCTGGTGCTCAGCATCGCGACCGCACTCATCGCCGTCGCCACCCCGGTCCTCGCCGGCCGGGTCGTCGACGCGATCGTGCGCGGCAAGGACAGCGGCACCGTTGTCCGTCTCGCACTCCTCATCGCCGTGATCGCACTCGCGGACGCCGCCCTCGGGCTTCTCAACCGCTGGCTGTCGGCGAGCCTCGGCGAGGGGCTGATCCTCGACCTTCGGACCGCCGTCTTCGACCACGTGCAGCGCATGCCGGTCGCCTTCTTCACCCGCACCCGGACCGGCGCGCTGGTCAGCCGCCTCAACAATGACGTCATCGGCGCGCAGCGCGCCTTCAGCAACACGCTCTCCGGTGTCGTCAGCAACGTCGTGACGCTGCTGCTGACCCTGGCCGTGATGCTCACCATCTCCTGGCAGATCACCCTGCTCGCACTGGTGCTGCGCCCCGTGTTCGTCATCCCCGCCCGCCGCACGGGCACCCGCATGGCACGCCTTCAGCGCGAGGCCGCCGAGCACAACGCGGCCATGGGCACCCGGATGACCGAGCGCTTCTCCGCGCCCGGCGCGACCCTGGTCAAGCTCTTCGGCCGGCCCGCCGAGGAGTCCGCGGAGTTCGCCGCGCGGGCCCGCCGGGTGCGTGACATCGGCGTTCGTACGGCCATGGCGCAGGCCGTGTTCATCACGGCACTGACCCTGGTCTCCGCCCTGGCGCTCGCGCTCGTCTACGGCCTCGGCGGTTTCTACGCACTGCGCGGAGAGCTGGCGCCCGGCGCCGTCGTCACGCTCGCGCTGCTGCTCACCCGCCTCTACGCGCCGCTGACCTCCCTGGCAGGCGCCCGCGTCGAGGCCATGAGCGCCCTCGTCAGCTTCGAGCGGGTCTTCGAGGTGCTCGACCTCAAGCCGCTCATCGACGAGAAGCCGGACGCCCGCAAGGTCCCCGAGGGCCCGGTCGCCGTCGAGTTCGACGCGGTCCGCTTCGGCTACCCGTCCGCCGACAAGGTCTCCCTCGCCTCCCTCGAAGAGGTCGCGAGCCTGGACACCCGCGGCGGCACCGAGGTCCTGCACGGCGTCTCCTTCCGCGCCGAGCCCGGCGAGACGGTCGCGCTGGTCGGCACCTCCGGCGCCGGCAAGTCCACCATCGCGCAGCTGCTGCCGAGGCTGTACGACACGGACGAGGGCGCCGTACGCCTGGGCGGTGTCGACGTACGCGATCTCGCGCAGGACTCGATCCGCGACACGATCGGCATGGTCACCCAGGACGGCCACCTCTTCCACGAGTCCGTCCGCGCCAATCTCCTGCTGGCCAGGCCCGGCGCCACCGAGGACGAGCTGTGGGACGCGCTGCGCCGCTCCCGTCTGGACGGCCTGGTCGCCTCGCTGCCCGACGGCCTGGACACGGTCGTCGGGGAGCGCGGTTACCGCCTTTCCGGCGGCGAACGCCAGCGCCTGACCATCGCCCGCCTGCTGCTGGCCCGCCAGCGCGTGGTCATCCTGGACGAAGCCACCGCCCACCTGGACTCCACCTCGGAGGCGGCCGTCCAGGAGGCGCTCGCCGAGGCACTGGAGGGCCGCACCGCGGTGGTCATCGCCCACCGCCTGTCCACCATCCGCGCCGCCGACCAGATCCTGGTCGTCGAGGCCGGCGAGGTCGTGGAGCGCGGTACCCACGAGGTTCTGCTCGCTGCGGGCGGCCGCTACGAGGAGCTGTACCGCGCCCAGTTCGAGCGCCCGGGAGCCGAGATCTAGCGGGCCCGAGCCTGCGGAATTGCCCGAACGTCCTCCGCTCCGTGTCATGATCGGAGACATGACCGAGTTCTCGTGGCCCGAAGGCGACGGCGACGCCGCGAACGCTGCGTCCCCCGAGCGCCTCTACCGGGAACTGGCATCCAACACCTTCGTCACGCTCTACTGGCGCCGGGAGCTCTTCGACCGGACGGCCGGGCGACTTCGCGAGCAGCAATTCGCGGTCGTGGAAGTGGACGCCTCCAACTGGACCACCACTGACGCGATGCACCAGGACATCGCCACGGCCCTGGACTTCCCGGACTACTACGGTCGCAATCTCGACGCGCTCAACGACTGCCTGCGCGACGTCATCGACGGTGAATACGGCGTCCCGGCGGACAGCACCGGCTTTGTCCTCGCCATCACCCACTACGACCACTTCGCCCGTGCCTGCCCCCGTGAAGCCCAGATCGTCCTCGACATCCTGGCGGACCGCAGCCGAAACGCGGCGGTGTTCGGCAGACGCGTACTCTGCCTGGTCCACAGCGACGACCCGGGCATCACCTTTGAGCCCGTCGGAGCGATGCCCGTCGCCTGGAACCCGGCCGAGTGGCTCGACGCACGACGCCAACCGCCCCCGCGGGCATGAACAGTGGAGCGGTGCGGT
Organism: Streptacidiphilus sp. EB103A; assembly: GCF_041261405.1. Classification (NCBI taxonomy): domain Bacteria; kingdom Bacillati; phylum Actinomycetota; class Actinomycetes; order Kitasatosporales; family Streptomycetaceae; genus Streptacidiphilus; species Streptacidiphilus sp. EB103A. The sequence goes on from NZ_JBGCAQ010000001.1 coordinate 93,992, forward strand.
TGTGAACGACGCAACCGCACCTACCGTTTCCTGGACTGAGTATGGGAGTGGCATCGATGGTGGAGATCCCCGAGGGCGTCCGCAGGCTGTTGGAGCGTCCGGTCCTGGTGACCCTGGGCACGGTCCGGCCGGACGGCGCTCCGCAGGTGAACCCGATGTGGTTCGTCTGGGACGGCGAGTTCCTCTGGTTCACCCACACGAACGTCCGGCAGAAGTACAAGAACTTCGCCCATGAACCACGGGTCTCGATCGCGATCTTCGACCCGGAGGAGAAGTACGGCTACGTCGAGATCCGCGGCGTCGTCGACCACATCGACCCCGACCCCGAGGCCAAGCTCTACCAGCGCCTGTCCGAGCGCTATGACGGCACCCCGGTGACCCCCAAGGACGCCGCCGACCGGGTAGCGGTCGCCGTACGGCCGACGTGGACCTACAGCCAGTAGCCACAACCCCACAACCGGCCCGGCGACCCGGGCCGGCCGAGGGTGCCCGGCGGTCAACTCGTGACGGTTTCCTGATGCGTTGCTCCGCGGCCGAGTTCCAGGACGCGCTCGACGAAGCCCACTCGGGTGACCTCCGGGGCCAGCTTCCGCGCGCGTGCGAGAGCCTTGTGGGCCGCGTCGTGACGTTGGGCTCGGTTGAGAGCGAGCGCCAGAGTGCACAGGGTCATGCAGCGGCGCAGGGGAGCGCTGCCCACCCGTGCGGCTGTACGGGCCTCGTGCACCGCTTGGTCGACATCGCCCTTGGCCAGGAAGTAGAGCGCTCTGAGGTCGCTGCCCGCCATCTCGTACACGGACGTGTCGCGAAGCTGCAGGTACAGCGCAAAGAAGCGTTCCGAGGCGAGGGGATCCGGTCCCTCGGACTCCAACGCGTATGCCAGCGCCCGGGCTTGAGTGTGCGGCAGCGCCGCACGAACGGTGCTGTGCAGGTCGGCGGACTCCACCAGCACCTCGGCCAGGGCTGCCGCTTGGCGGTACTGCCCCTCGGCCATCAGGAGAAGCACCTCGGCCTGTTGCCGAGCCGACTCCTCTGCCGAGCCCGACACCGTCCAATCGTCCAACGCCGCCCGGGCCTGGTGGACCTGGGCCTGAACCACCAGTGTCATCACCGCCCGAGCCGCAGGCGCGTCCGCAGCAGCCGTCCGGGTCCGATCCGCGGAACTACCAGGGAGCACGGTGACCGCCTGCACCCCCGCCGCGATCACGGTGAACCCGATGGTCGCAAGACCCGCAGCGGTTCCGAACGGCCGAGGGCAGAGCAGCAGCAGGCCCGCGACCAGGGCCCCGGCTACGGCCTGCAGCAGGATCCACACAATCCTGCGGAGGCGCAATCCCGGACGCTGGTCGACACCGACGCCTACCTGAAGGATCGGCAGGGGTACCCGGCGTACGACGACGACGTACTTCGGCCCGACGGTTGTACGCCAGGCGGGCCCAAGTCCCCAGAAGAGCCGCTTCGCAGGCACCCCGCACCAACGTCCGAAGCCGAGCGCCGCGAGCGAGCCCAGCAAGGCAGCGACTGCCGCGGCGAGGTACGTTCCGCCAAGTGCACCGGCCGTGCGAGGCGCATTCGCAGGCGCCCCCAATAGAGCGACCCCAAATGCGGTCATCGACACCAGGGCACGGAGCAGGCGCGGGACAACCGAGCGTGCGATATCAGACGATCTTTCGGCGGACATGACGAGATGATCCCAGGCCGTCTACGCAAGCCAACCACGGGGGGCTCAGGCTCCACGACGACCAGTACGTGGACGCCGAACGGATCGAGGCGGGACGGGGCGAGCTTGACGTCGGGTGGCATGACCCGGTCGCCCAGACGCTCGACGAGACCCACATCCACCTGTCCGCGCAGGGCGTCAGGGTCTTCCGTGTTGTCTGCCGCTACGCCTGGCCGAGCGAGCTCGACCTCATGCCCCGCATCGCCTGGCTGCGACTCAAGGAGCGTTGGAGCGGGTGGCAGCGCGAACCGTTCACGGCAGCCGGCCGGAACTGCATCTCCGTCTACTCGCACTGACAGTCTGCTGCTGGCGTCTCCGTACATCGTGCAGGACAGTGTGTGCGCCGTGCGCGTGGGCAACGACATCTAACCAGTCGTCGCTGCCCGGACTCGGTGACTATGCCCTGGTGCGCCTCGCGGCGCCGAGCAAGGCGGCGCCCAGCGGCGGGGGCGGGACGAACCCACTGGTCTGGGTGCTCGGCGGGGCGACGCTCGCACCGGCTGCAGCCGTCCTGGCTGTACGCAGGCGACGCAGCCGTGAGGGCGAGCTGGAGGAGGAGGCCAGCGGTGGCGGTAGCGCGGGGCAGGCGGGTCAAGGTTTGGTAATGGTTTTCATCCCTAAGTCATCCGAGGTGGTGATGAAAACTGTTTCCATCTAGCGTGGTGCTTATCCCGCAGACCTGCCCTGCCCAAGGAGATTCGCGCCATGACTGCCATCTCGTCCCGCACCCGCCGCCGTAGAGCCCTCCGGATCTCGCTGGGTGCCGCAGGCGTTGTGGCGCTCGCGGCCACCAGTGCCTGCTCCACCACCTCGCCTGCCGCATCCACCGCCAACGCCTCCAGCGGCGTGAGCGGCAGCAGCAAGGTGATCCAGGTCGTGGCGGCGGAGAACTTCTGGGGCAGCATCGCCACCCAACTCGGCGGCAGCCACACCCAGGTGACCAGCATCATCACCAACCCGAACACCGACCCGCACTCCTACGAGCCCACCGCCGCCGACGCGCGGACGGTGACCACCGCGCAGTACGCGATCGTCAACGGCATCGGCTACGACGCCTGGGCCGACAAACTGCTGGCCACCAACCCCGGCAGCGGGCGCACCGAACTCAAGGTCGGCGACCTGGTCGGCATCCAGCCCGGCGGCAACCCGCACCGCTGGTACTCCCCGGACAACGTGCACCAGGTCATCGAGCAGATCACCGCCGACTACAAGAAGATAGATCCAGCCGACGCCGCCTACTTCGACCAGCAGAAGACCACCTTCGAGACGCAGACGCTGGCCCCCTACAACCAGCTGATCGCCGACATCAATGCGAAGTACGCGGGCACCCCGATCGGCGCCTCGGAGTCGATCGTCAGCCCGCTCGCCGCCGGTCTGGGCCTGAAGATGCTCACGCCGGTGACCTTCCTGTCCGCGATGAGCGAGGGCACCGACCCCACCGCCGCCGACAAGGCAACCATCGACCAGCAGATCAGGACCAAGCAGATCAAGGTCTACGTCTACAACAGCCAGAACTCCACCCCCGACGTGGTCGCCCAGGTGAACCTGGCCAAGTCCGAGGGCATCCCGGTGGCCACCGTCACCGAGACCCTCGCCCCCGCCAGTGCGACGTTCCAGCAGTGGCAGACCAGCGAACTGCAGGGCATCGAAGCCGCCCTCGCCAAGGCCACCGGGAAGTAACGCCGATGAACCCGATCACAGGAACCCCGGCCAAACCAACCGCCCCCGCGCAGCAGACGGCCGAGCCGTCGCAGCCGGTGCTGGAACTGCGCGACGCCGCGGTGCGCGTCGGCGGCCGGACCCTGTGGTCGGGCGTCGACCTCCAGGTCCAGGCCGGCGAGTTCGTCGCGGTGCTGGGACCCAACGGGGTGGGCAAGTCCACCATGGTCAAGGTGCTGCTCGGGGTGCTTCCCGCGGCTGCGGGCGAGGTCCGCGTGCTGGGGGAGCGTCCCGGCCAGGTCAACCAGCGCGTCGGCTACCTGCCCCAGCGGCGCAACTTCGACGCCGGCCTGCGGATCCGCGGCCTGGATGTGGTGCGCCTCGGCCTGGACGGCGACCACTGGGGTATACCGCTGCCGGGACGTGGCCGCCGCGACCGGGAGCGGGTGGCGGAGGTCGTGGACCTGGTCGGCGCGAGCGCCTACGCGCACCGCCCGATCGGGCAGTGCTCCGGCGGTGAGCAGCAGCGGCTGCTGATCGCCCAGGCGCTGGTGCGCCGCCCCGAGGTGCTGCTGCTGGACGAGCCGTTGGACAGCCTGGACCTGCCCAACCAGAGCGCGGTCGCCGCCCTGATCGGACGGATCTGCCACCAGCAGGGCGTGGCCGTGGTGATGGTGGCCCACGACGTCAACCCGATACTCCACCACCTGGACCGGGTGGTGTATCTCGCCGAAGGCGGGGCAGTGGCCGGGACCCCGGCCGAGGTGATCACCTCCGAGACACTGACCCGCCTGTACGGCACGCCGGTCGAGGTACTGCGCACCAGCGACGGCCGCCTGGTCGTGGTCGGCCAGCCCGAGGCCCCCTCCACCCACGGGGGCCACCATGCTGCTGGCTGACGCCTCCACCTCCTGGTCCTGGAACCTCCTCGCGGACTTCCAGCAGATGTGGTCCTTCCCGTTCATGGTCAACGCCTTCCGCGCCGGAGCCATCGTGGCCGTGGTCGCCGGAGCGGTGGGATGGTTCATGGTGCTGCGCCGCCAGACCTTCGCCGGGCACACCCTGTCCGTGGTCGCCTTCCCCGGTGCGGCCTTCGCCACCCTGGTCGGCATCAGCCTGAGCCTGGGCTACTTCGGGTTCTGCGTCACCGCCGCCCTGGCCATCGCCGCACTGCGGCGCGACGGTCAGGCCGGCGGCGCGGGGGAGTCCGCCGCGACCGGCGTGGTCCAGGCGTTCCTGCTGGCCTGCGGCTACCTGTTCATGGCCCTGTACAAGGGTCTGCTGGAGGGCCCGCAGGCGTTGCTGTTCGGCAGCTTCCTCGGAATCACGACGGGACAGGTGGCGATCCTGGGCATCGCCGCCGTGGTCGTCCTGGCGGTCCTTGGCGTGATCGGGCGTCCGCTGCTGTTCGCCTCGGTCGATCCGCAGGTCGCCGCCGGGCGCGGGGTGCCGGTGGGGCTGCTGTCCACACTGTTCCTGGTGCTGCTGGGCGCGGCGACCGCCGAGGCGGCGCAGATCACCGGTGCGCTGCTGGTGTTCGCGCTGATGGTGCTGCCCGCCGCCACTGCCCAGCAGCTAACCGCCCGGCCGGGACTGAGCCTGGCGCTGAGCGTGCTGATCGGCTTCGCCGTGACCTGGCTGGGTCTGGTCGCCGCGTTCTACTGGCCCTATCCGCTCGGCTTCTTCGTGACCACGTTCGCCTTCGCCGCCTTTCTCGCGGCCCACGCCGCCCGCGCACTACAGGGTGTGCGGGCCCGCTCCAGCGAGTCCCTCCTGCAGGCAGGTGCCGCATGACCGAACTTGCCGTCTCGGCCTGGTCGCAGACCTTCTTCCACCACGCCGTCCTCGCCGGGACGTTCATCGCCCTGGCAGCCGGCCTGGTGGGCTACTTCCTGGTGCTGCGCGCCCAGGTCTTCACCGGCGACGCGCTGAGCCATGTCGCCTTCACCGGCGCCATGGCGGCCCTCGCAGGCGGCTACGACCTGCGCCTGGGCCTGTTCGTGGGCTGCGTCGGCGCCGGGTTGCTGCTCGCAGGGATCGGCCGCGCGGGGCGCGCTGACGACGTGGTCATCGGCAGCGCCTTCGCCTGGATCCTGGGGCTGGGCTCGTTCTTCCTCACCCTCTACACCACCTCGCGCAGTGGCGCGATGGGCGGTGCCGGGACCAGCGTGCTGTTCGGCTCCATCTTCGGCCTGGACGGCGGGCAGACCCTGGTCGCGGTCCTGGTCGCGGCCGCGATCAGCGCGCTGATTGTGGTCATCGCCCGCCCGCTGCTGTTCGCGACCGTGGACGAGGCGGTGGCCGCAGCCCGAGGCGTGCCGGTCCGCGTTTTGGGGTTCGGTTTCCTGGCTCTGGTCGGGGCGTGCGCAGGCGAGGCCACCCAGGCGGTCGGCTCGCTGCTGCTGCTCGGACTGCTCGCCGCCCCGGCGGGAGCGGCCATCCGGCTGACGGACCGTCCGTTCCAGGGACTGGCGCTGTCCGCAGGTCTCGCCGTCGCGGAGATGTGGGCGGGACTTGCCGCCAGTGCGCTGATACCCAGCCTGCCGCCGAGCTTCGCCATCATGGCCGCCGCCACCGCCGTCTACAGCGCGACCTTCCTGGTCCGACCCAACCGCAGACCCGAGACGGCAATCGCTCCCTGACCCGCCACGCCGCAGCAGAACTCGTACCTGAGGGGATGCCGTGAACGAAGTCTCGACCAGCACGGGGACGCCCGCATGAACGGCACGACGCCCCGGCCGGAGGTGGAGCTGATCGGGCGCGCCACCCAGCAGCGCACCACAGTGCTGCGCGCCCTGATCGCCACCGACGGCTTCGTCAGCGCCCAGGTCCTCCATGCCCGGCTGATCTCCGATGAAGAGCGCGTCGGGCTCAGCACCATCTATCGCACCCTGACAGCACTGGCCGAGGCGGGACGCGCCGACGTTGTGCGCGACCCGGGCGGGGAGCGGCAGTTCCGATACCGGCCCGGAGCCGACCACCGCCACTACCTGATCTGCCGTCAGTGCGGACTCAGCCTGCCGGTCGACTCCGCCCCGGTGGAGACCTGGGCGGACCAGGTCGGCGAGGAGGCCGACTTCGCCGACGTCGTCCACACCGTCGAACTCACCGGCACCTGCGCCACCTGCAGAGCCGAAGCCCGCGAGCACACCTGACACACCACTGCAACTCCCCACCCGCACACCGCCAAGGGAGAGCTTCGCCATGCCCAAACCCGCACCCCCGCATGTCACCGCACGCGTGACCGCCCTCAAGGACCACGTCCGGCACCTCCTCACTCTGGACGAGGAGGACATCGTCCTGATCCGCCAACTCGCCTGCAGCGAACCGGGCTGCCCGCCGCTGGAGACCGTGGTCGCGATCCTGCCCCCGGACGGCACCATGCGCCGCTGGACTCTGCACCACCGCGTCGACGACATCACCCCCGACCTGCTCGCCACGGCCCTTGCCCTGCCGCCGTCCACCTCCTGAGGAGACAGACCCATGACCACTCCGGCAATCACCGACACCGACCCCGGCGAGGCGCAGGACACGCGCGTGCCGGTCACCGTCCTGACCGGCTTCCTCGGATCAGGGAAGACCACCCTGCTCAACCGAATTCTCACCGAGCAGCACGGCCTGCGGATCGCCGTCATCGAGAACGAGTTCGGCGAGGTCGGCGTCGACGACGCCCTGGTCCTGGACGCTGAAGAAGAGATCTTCGAGATGAACAACGGCTGCATCTGCTGCACCGTGCGCGGCGACCTCATCCGCATCCTCGGGGCACTGATGCGCCGCCGGGAGCGCTTCGACCAGATCCTGATCGAGACCACCGGCCTGGCCGACCCGGCCCCCGTCGCCCAGACGTTCTTCATGGACGACGAGATCGCCTCCCAACTGCGCCTGGACGCCATCGTCACCCTCGTCGACGCCGCCCACATCCTGGAGCACCTCGACGAGGTCAAACCCGACGGGGTGGAGAACGAAGCCGTCGAACAGATCGCCTTCGCCGACAAGATCGTCCTCAACAAGACCGACCTGGTCCCGGCCGAACGCGTCACCGAGGTCATCTCCCGGATCCGCGCTATCAACGCACCGGTGCAGATCCTGCCCACCCAGCACGCCCGCGTCGACCTCGACCAGATCCTGGACGTCCACGCCTTCGACCTCGACCAGGTCCTCCAGGGAGACCCGACGTTCCTGACCGACACCGAGCACCAGCACGACACCACCGTCACCTCGGTCGGCATCGACCTGCCCGGCGAACTCGACGAGAAACGCCTCAACACCTGGCTCGGCGACCTGCTGCGCACCAAGGGCGGCGACATCTTCCGGTCCAAGGGCATCCTCGCCCTGGCCGGCCAGGAACGGCAGTACGTCTTCCAGGGCGTGCACATGCTCCTCGAAGGCGAGAACGGGCGCCCGTGGCGCGACGGGGAGGAGCGCCGTAACCGTCTGGTGTTCATCGGCCGCAACCTGGACCGCGCCGCTCTCAACGAAGGCTTCGCCGCTTGCCTGGCGGGGGTGCGAGCGTGACCACCACGACTGCGGAGACCACCTGGACCACGGCTGTGGACGATGCGCCGATCGCCGTGGCAACCGCCCGCGACCTGGTCGCCGTCGCCGGCGCGGACGGCACGGCCTGGATCCTGGAGGCCACCACCGGCCAGCCAGTGGGCACCGTCACCCTCCCCGGCGGCCTGCTTGCCGCCGCGTTCTCCCCGGACGCGGCCCACCTCGCCCTGGCGGGACCCGCCGGGCACGCCCTGTGGCGGCGCGCCGACGGGCGGGTCCTGGTGGAGGCCACCGGCGTGTGGTCAAGTGCCGTGCGCTGGGCCTCGGCTGAGCGCGTCGCGGTCGCCTCCGGGCGTCGCGGCCTGGTCCTGGACACCGACGGCAAGCAGCTGTGGGCCACTGAATCCGCCCCCAGCACTGTCACTGACCTGGCCTGGATGCGCGACGGCCGACGCCTGGCCACCTCCGCCTACGGCGCAGTGCGTTGCTACGAGCGCCACCAGACCAACCCCGCCGCCGAATACCGCTACCTCGGCTCGCACCTGGCCATCGCCCTCGCACCCACCGGCAAGTGGATCTGCACCGGCAACCAGGACGCCAGCATCCACATCTGGCGCACCCGCGACGGCAGTGACCTGACCATGCACGGTTACCCCGACAAGATCTCCCGCCTCGCCTTCGACGACACCGGCTTCTGGCTCGCCTGCGACGGCGCCCCCGACATCACCGTCTGGGACTTCTCCGGCAAAGGCCCCGAAGGCACCCGCCCCCGATCACTGCGCGCCCACGAGACCGTCACGGCCCTGGCCTGGCGACCCGGCGGCGCCCGAATCCTGGCCAGCGCAGGCGCCGAGGGCACGGTCGCCCTGTGGAAAGCCACCTCCGGCCGTGGCGGAGCACGCCTGCACCCGGCCCAGGAACGAGAGTTGCCCGACCCGGTCACCGCGCTGGCCTGGGCCGGACCGGGCCTCCTGGTCCTGGCCGACTACGAAGGGCGGGTCCAGGCATGGCCAACGCCACGCGCAATGGCCCGATGATGCTGCACAGCACCGGCAGTCCGTGCACCCTGATGGTCTGCCGGGGCTGCTGCTGCGGCACCCATCGCAAGCACCCTGCCGTCGATCACGACGGACACGTGGCCGTGCTCCGCAAGGCCGCGGCCGAGTCCCCGGGCACCCTGGCGGTGCGCACCACGGACTGCCTGGGACCCTGCGAGCGCTCCAACGTGATCGTCGTCCAACCCTCCACCCGAGGACGACTCGCCGGGGGCCGCGCCCTGTGGCTGGGCTGGGCACTGGACGACGACCTCCTGGACCATGTCGTCGCCTACGCCCGCGCCGGCGGACCCGGCCTTGCGGAACTCCCGCCCGCCCTCGACCTGCACCGCACCGAGCCGTCACGCCTGGCCGCCGCAACACGCGGGCGACGCTACTGATGCCCACATCGACACCACGCCCGGCCCGGCGGTCCGCCGCGATCCACTGCGCGGCGGACCGCCGCTCACCCGCACACGGAAAGAACTGCCATGGGGCACGCACCCGGTGAGCCGGTGAGTCCACCCGCACTCCTGGACGCGGCCACCGCCGAACACCTCGCTGCCACGCTGCAGGCCCTGGCGGCACCATCCCGTTTGCGGATCCTCTCCTGCCTGCGCCAAGGTCCCTGCGCCGCAACGGAACTGGCCGCAGCCGTCGGCATGGAGCACTCCGCCTGCTCCCACCAACTTCGAATCCTGCGCACCCTCAGCCTGGTCACGCGCACCCGCCAGGGCCGTAACGCGGTCTACACGCTGTTCGACCACCACGTCGCCGAACTCCTCGACCAGGCATTCGCCCACGTCGAGCACCTGCGCCTGCCGTAGACCGAGAAGCTCAGACGCAGCACGCACACCCCGGTTGGCAGCCGCACCCGTCGGCCTGCACCGGGCTGGCGGGGCCGGTGACGGGCACTGGGCAGCAGACCTCGCCGCGCCAGGCATCGCGTCCTTCCTTGACCGCCACGCCCGTAACAGCCAGGGCGGCGATCGGGTCGGCCCAGGACCAGCCGAGCAGGAGGTTGGCCAGCAGACCGGCCAGCAGCACGGCGGACAGGTAGGTGCACAGCAGGGTCTGCTTGGAGTCCGCGACCGCCGAAGCGGAGCCCAGTTCGCGCCCCGCGTATCGCTGGGCGGCGGACAGCACCGGCATGACGACCAGCGAGAGGGTAGCCAGGATGATGCCGGTAACGGAGTGCCCAGCCTCATCGGCGCCGGTAAGTGCGCGGGTCGCGTCGGCGGTGACGTAGGCGGCGAGCGCGAAGAACGAGATCGCGATGATGCGCAGGGCGGTCTTCTCGCGGGCCTCGCGCAGGTGGTGGTCGGTGGCGGAGAACTGCCAGGCGACCGCTGCGGCGGAGGAGACCTCGATGACCGAGTCCAGGCCGAAACCGACCAGCGCCGTGGAGGACGCATGGGTACCGGCGGTGATGGCGACGACCGCCTCGGCCACGTTGTAGGTGATCGTCGCCGCGACCAGGAGACGAATGCGCCGAGTCAGCGTGTCGCGACGGGCTGGCGCGACGCCGATGGATATCTCGGCGGCCATCAGCAGCAGCCCTTGTCCGCGGCGTCCATGCAGGCACGATCGGTTGCGACCGCGACGACCGCGGTCCGCAGGTCGTCCAGCGCGTGCCCGAGCCTCGGGTCGGCGAGTTCGTAGCGGGTGCGGCGGCCGACCGGGACGGCGACGACCAGGCCGCAGTCCCGCAGACAGGCCAGATGGTTCGACAGCCGGGTGCGGGAGATCTCGAGCTTGTCGGCCAGATCGGACGGGTGCGCGGGGGCCTCACGCAGAGCCAGGAGGAGTTGGCAGCGGATCGGGTCGGCAAGGGCCCGGCCGAAGCGGGCGAGCACCTCGATCTCAGGAGCAAGAGTCAGCACCCAACGACAGTACAAGAGATCGTGAATTCATGAAAGTATGGACTAATGGCGCGCTCAGGGTTCAGTGCGTGGTCTTGTCCCGTCCAGCGCGGGCGGGGCGGCGGGTGCCACTATCGGTTCCAGGGCCGCTGGCAGGCAATCGTAGGAGCCTGACAACGGCGTTCTGGTGGCCCGGTTCACCCGAAGCTGTGGCCATGTGCGGCCAGAGTGTGGCCGGACGCCTTTGGACGAGGTAGCGCAGGGTGTCATGGCAGAACCGTCCGCACATGCCCTGATCAGGAAAACGGCACGACAAAGCACGAGGCGGAACCTTGCATCACGAAGCCCGATGGTCTCGTAATGCGTAGGTCTCGGGTTCGAATCCCGAAGGCGGCTCACCACACCACCCTGGATGACCTGCAGTTTTGGCCGTCCGACGGGTTGGTCAACGGCCTCGGACTCCTCGTCCGGGGCCGTCTGCGTGAGCGATGCGTGAGCGGACGGCGCGACAGCAGCGGGCGCCGGGGCGGACGGTGCGTCCTCAGGTGGCACGGACGTCGGCTTCCCCGCGCGGGGCACCAGGCGGGCAGCGGCCTCCGCGATCGAGCGGTCGACCTGCGGGAGCAGCGTCGTGTAGGTGTCCGAGGTGATGGTGATCGAGGAGTGCCCGAGCATCTCCTTGATCGCGTGCATGTCTGCCCCGGCCGCGTGGGCGATGGACGCCGCGCCGTGGCGCAGGTCGTGCAGCCGGACCGGCGGCAGGCCGATCTCCTCGAAGAGCTGGCAGAACCGGTCGGAGACCAGGTTGGGGTGCAGCCAGCTGCCGTCGGCCCGGGTGAAGATCCGGCCGGTCTCGACCCAGGCGGTGCCCCACTCCTTGCGGTCGGCCCGCTGGCGGTCTCGGTGGGCGCGCAGGACCGCGACGGTGTCGGTGTCCAGCGCGATGGTCCGCGCGCCGGCGTCGGTCTTCGGGTCGTCCTCGTAGACCTCCCAGCCGTCGACGACCAGCTGCCGGGCCACGGTGAGGAGCTGGCCGTCCAGGTCGCTGTCGGTCCAGCGCTGGCCGCAGGCCTCGCCGCGTCGCAGGGCTCGCGTGCTTCGGAGCGATCACCTTGCCTGGTCAGTCGAGCAGCGCTGCCCGATGCTTCCAGGCGAGGTGAAGGAGAGCGCCGCCGGCGGGTTGCATGGGTTCGTCGTGGGTCAGGCGCATGACGTGGTCGGCGCGGAAAGGGATGCCGGCGGCGCGGCCGGTGCCGTCCTCACGTTCGACGCGGTGGCCTTCGTCGTTGGCGGTGACCAGTTGCTGGAAGGTCTCGTCGAAGAGCGCGGCGTCGAAGACGGCGACGGTGAGCATGTCGGTGACGAAGGTGAGCGGGTCCATGCCCAGGCCGAGCCAGAAGACGCGCAGCGTGCCTTGGTCGCGGGCGCGCAGCAGGGTCCTGTTGAAGTCCCAGGCGTCGTAGTCGATCGGGTGCTGGCTGCTGCCGTAGTCCTCGGTACTGCCGAGGAGTTCCTCGCTGAGCTCGCGGACGATGGAGCGCCACAGGTCGAAGTCGTTGGCCTCGTTCCAGGGGGCGTCGTGCGAAGGCTGGAACATGCCGACGGGCATGACCTGGAAGAGGTTGCCGCCGCTGGCGACCTTGGCGGGGTCGCGCCAGTGCAGGACGAACTCGGCGTCACCGGTGAGGCGGTCGTGACGGATCGCGAGGGTGCTGATGGCGGCCATGACCGGGCGCCGTTGGAGGTCGGTGGGGTCGCCGACCGCAGCCCGGAACGGCGTGCCGTGGACGGACCGGCTGTCGTCGAGCGTGGGGTGGGCGGCGGCGAACTCGTGGGCGGCAGCCTCGCAGATGTCGATGACGTCGAAGTAGGTGCCGCGCCCGAAGGTGAGATCGGGTGCCTTGGTGTCGGTGGTGACGTCCAGCAGGCGGTAGCAGCTGCGGTTCTCGAACAGGCGGGGGCGGGCGAGTTCACCGACGGCATCGGCGTAGCGGCAGTAGATGGTGCCGTCGTCATGGCGTGGTCGCACTGCGTCCAGCTCGGGCGCGTCGCCGTCGATCGCCGTGCCCGGTGCGGTCGGTGTCCAGTTGAGGCGCACAGCTTCCAATGGCACGGGGCGCTCTGGCACCCACTGGGGCTGGGCCAGTAGGCGGGTGCCGGGGATGAACTGGGTTGGGGCGAAGTCCCTGACGGCCAGGCCGGTGAGCTCGTGGCGGTTGGTGTTGAGGTGCGTGCGGGTCCGCAGCCACCTGTCCCGGGTGGCTGCGGGGTTGTTCTCGGTGGAGTCTGGCTCTGCTGTCCCCACGACGCTCCTTCCCTTGCGGCCCGCTGCGACCAGGCCACCTGGCGGCGAGCTTAAGGGTTCAGCAGCAGTGCGCGATGTTTCCAGGCCAGAGCCAAGCATGCCGCTCCCGGTGCTGCCATGGGCTCGTTTCTGAGGAATTGTGTGATGTTCTGTTCGATAAAGGGGATTCCATGGGCGGCAAGCTGCCCGTCCAGATCGGTGACGGTCACGCCCTCCGCGTTCTGGGGTGCGATGTCACCGAACAGCTCGTCGAAGACCGCGTCGTCGACGACCAGCACGCTGGGGATGGTGATGGCGAGAGTAAGGGCGTCGCAGGCCACGCCGAAGGCGTAGGCGCGCACGGTGCCGTTGTCCCGGCCTCGCTGCAGCGCGCGGTACAGGGGCCAGCGGTCGTAGTCGATCGGCTGGCTGGCGCTGCCGTCGAACTCGGGTGCGCCCAGGAGTTCCTCGTTGAGCTCGCGCACGATGTTGCGCCACAGGTCGAAGTCGGCTCCGTCGGGCGGCCCGAGGATGCTGCTGGGTTGGAACTCGCCGGCGGGGATGGCGTCGTAGAGGCCGCCGGCGGTGGCGACCTTGCCCGGGTCGCGCCAGTGGAGGAAGAACGTGGCCTCGCCGTTGCTCCTGCGCCGCAGCAGCAGGGTGGTGATGGCCGGGATCATCGGGCGGATGCGCAGGTCGAACGGGTCGCCCACCGCGCGCCGCAGCGGCAGTTGGCCCCACAGGGAGCGGACGCTCGCGGAGGAGGTGGCGTCGGCCTGTGCGTACTCGTGGCCGATCGCCTCGCACAGGTCGAGTTTCTCGAAGTACGTGGAGAGCGAGAAGGCCAGTTCGCCGATGCCGTCGCCCCAGTGGACATGGGTGAGCCGGTAGCTGGGCCGGTTCTCGAACAGCGTGGGCGAATCGAGGTAGCGAACGGCCTGCGTGTAGCGGGCGAACCGTTGGCCGGGGAGGCGCAGGGGGCGGCTGGCCTGGCCCTCGGGTGCGGAGCCGTCCAGGATCGGCTCCACTGGTTCCGGTTCCCAGCGCAGCACCACTTGGTCCAACGGAACCGGCTGCGCGGGCAGCCAGGTCGGCGGGGCCAGCAGGGAAGTCGTCTCGACGCGCGACCCGGTGTCGTACAGGTCGGCTGCGCCGGCGGCCAGGGCGGCGCGGTTGGCGTTCAGATGGCGGCGGACCGCGCGCCATGCCTGCTGGCTGTTGTGTACCTCCGCGTCGGGCGGGACGGCATCGCGCAACGGTCGTACGCCGCTCTCGCCGGACGCGCTCGGTGAGCGCGGTGCCGGGAGTTGGAACCACAGCAGGTCAGCGGGCATTCGCAGGGTGCGCGCGATGTGGATCAGCGTGTCGAGTTTCTGCGGCGGTCCACCGGCCTCGATCCGGCTGACCTGGGCCTGGGTGAGGCCGAGCCACTCACCGACCGTGCTCTGCGGTACTCCCCGGCGGCCGTACTGCGGCACATGATGCGGATGGCACCGGTAGGCGCGGATGACGTGCCCCATGTGCCGCTCGCTCAAGGCGGTCCGAACCTCGGGTGCGTCCCAGAATTCGCCGGGCAGTGCGGCGGAGAGAGGCCGTCCGGCTGTTGCTGCCGTGCGCAGGCAGGGTGAGCACATCGAAGTTTCTTGGTCCGCTGCCAGGCCTGTTCCGCACGCGCGGCAGCGACGTGCGGAGGTTTTGAGAGGCACAGGCACCGTCGCCTCCAGGCCGGGGCTGCTGTCGGGGGTGACCTGAAGCATAGTCAACTCCCAGTTGCGCCGTGGGCGATCTATACATCCCGTGTATGCCGGGAAACGGATTCCGACATGGAACGGACCCCGCATCAACGGCATCGTCGAGGGTCCGAGTACATCACCCCTTGAGCGGGCCTTCGCCAGCGTGGCGGTCCGGTCCTCAACTCTCGGCAGGAGTAGCTGTGTATCCACCTGTTCCCTCCCTGAACGGGGAGAGGTTCGGTACGGCGTGGCCGCTGGTGCCTTTCGACGGTGCGGTGGCGGTGACCCGTGCCCGTGTCGCGGCGACCCTCCAACTGTGGGGCCTTCACCTGGGCTCCCGTCAGGACGACATCGCGCTCCTGGTGTCCGAACTTGTCACGAACGCCTTGACCTACGGGCGGGGCGAGGTGATCACGATCGGTCTGTACGCCAGCCGCACCGAACAGTCGATGACCCTCGACGTGCTCGACGCGAGCCAGGACCTGCCGACCTTAGAGCTCTCGGGCCCGGACGACGAGCACGGCCGCGGCATGTTCATCGTCGACGCTCTCACCCAGGGCCGCTGGACGACGCAGCGCACCGAGCACGGCAAGCGAATCATCGCCACGCTCCCTCTGCCGCCCGCGCCGCATGACGAGCGCCACAGGCACGCCCTCAACTGCAGGATCCAGGCAGCCCGTCCCCAGCCCTACGTGGTGGAAGCCGCCTCCTGACCGGGGTGCCCGGCCGACAGCTCCTTGAGGGAGCCGCCGGGTACCCCTCCCTCCCTGTTCCAACCGCCGAGCACAGCTGTCAGGCGGAACGGCACAACCCACGTCATGAGGAGTCATGCCATGTCTCTCGAATCGTTGTCCGGGAAGACGGTGCTGGTTACCGGCGCGGGTGGTCTGGTTGGCAGCCGGATCACAGCGCGTCTGCGAGAACTCGGCGCGCGTGCCGTCTCGGTGTGCAAGCTGGACGCGTACCCGCGCGCGGTCTACCGCCAGCAGTTCGGGATCGACACCGCCGACCCGGACTTCGTGGTGGGCGACATCAGCGACCCCGGGGTGATGGAGCGGGCCCTGCCGGGCTGCGACTTCGTGGTCCATGCCGCCGCGCTGGCCGATGTCGCCGCCTGCACACGCCGCCCAATCGACGCCATCGACGCCAACATCATCGGTACCGCACGCGTCCTGGAGGCCGTCGCGGCGACGGCCGGCGTGCAGCGGCTGGTGTTCGTGTCCTCCGCCAGCGTCTACGGCAACGGCCCGGGTGGGCGTGCTGCGCCCGGCCTGTTCGTGGAGGGCTCCGGCATGCGGCCGGTGTCGGTTTACGGCAACACCAAGATGTGGGGCGAGTACCAGACGGCCGCCGTCCTGGGCGCGGCTGGCACCTCGTACACCGTCGTGCGGTACTTCTCAGTCTACGGCGAGCCGCAGGTCGTCAAGCAGGACAGCCATTCCTGGGTGGTCGCCTGGTTCGCCATGCGCGCGGCCCTCGGGCTCCCGCTGCACCTGAACGGCGGCGGCCACCAGATCCGCGACTTCGTCCACGTCGACGACATCGCCACCGGAACGCTCCAGGCGCTCGTGGCCCCGGGGGCGCACAACCAGACCGTGAACATCGGCACCGGGACCGGGACGTCGATCCGTCAGATCGCCGAACTGGTCCGCATCCGCTACCCGAACGCGCCGCTGGTGGAGACGCCGATGCCACTGGGCGACCCGGAAGGCGGTTACGCCGATACCCGGCACATGGAGGAGGTCCTGGGATGGCGGCCCGGCATCACCGTGGCGGAGGGCATCCGCCGCTATACCTGCTGGCTGGAGCGCACTCCCGAAGCGATCCCGGTATGGCTGCGCGACGCCCCCGCCGCCTAGACCACCGGCGGGCGCCCGAGACGGGTCAGGGCCCACACCGTTCGCCAGCGCATCGGCCGACGCGGACCGCACGGTGTGCGCCAGCCCTCGGCGAAGCCCTTGAACCACGCCTTGAGCCCGGCCGCGTCGCGGGTGCGGGCCACGATGAGCGCCACCCAGACGCCGAGGTAGACCGGCACCAGGAGAGCGGGGAGGTTGCGTCGGGCGAGATAGACCCGGTTGCGGGCATTGACCCGGTAGAAGAACGCGTGCCGCGTCGGCGAGGTGCGCGGGTGCTGCAGCAGCAGCTCAGGGGCGTAGAGCACCTTCCAGCCCGCGTCCACCGCCCGCCAGGCCATGTCGGTCTCCTCATGCGCGAAGAAGAACGCGTCCGGCCAGTCGCCGACCTGGGCCAGCATCGGCTGCGCCAGGACGTGGGCACCGCCCAGGAAGGTGGTCACGTAGCCGCCGCGCATCGGATCGCCGGCCCGCAGCCGCGGGACGTGACGGCGCTGGGTGACTCCGGTCTCGTCCGCGATCCGAAAGCTCACGATGCCCAGGCCCGGGTCGGCCGCGAACAGCTCACCGATCCGAGTGAACACCCCGTCCTGGGTCAGCAATCCGTCGTCGTCCAGGTCCAGCACCAGGTCCACGTCCCGCAGCCGCTCCAGCGCGGCGTTCCGGCCGCCGGTCACACCCAGGTTCTCCGGCAGCTCCACCGTTTCCACCCAGGGCGGCAGACCCTCCAGGGAGCACCCGTTGCCCACCACCACGGTCCGGGCCGCCGGAGTGGTCTGGGAGGCGACCGACGCCAACAGCGCGGCCAGTTCCTTGGGCCGGGTGCCCATCGTCACGACCGCCACGCCCAGCTTCACGCGCACAACCTCTTCAAGGAGTCCGATGTCCTCACAAGCGTCGCAGCCTAACGCCTCCCTACAGGGCCGGGCCGCCAGCGCAGCCCCACCGGCCCAGCAGAGCATGGACAGGGCCGCCCTGGACTGGATCACCAGCCGTCGGCCGGCCTTCACAACACCCCCACCGCAGCGGGTACGCGAGGCCACCGCGCTCATCCCCTCAGCGGCATGGTTCTGCGACGCCGCCCGGGTCGACTCCATCCACGGCGTCCGGCACAACGCCCGCGTCAGCCTCTTGGGCGCTGTCCTGGCCCAGGAGTACGACCTGGACCACGATGCCGCGACGGCGCTGAGCGTGGCCGGGGCCATCCACGATTGCCGCCGCCACGACGACCGGGAGGACCCCGGCCACGGGCAGCGCGCGGCCGACTGGCTCCAGCAGAACGCTGACCAGATCACCGCTGCCCTCAGCGTCGGTCTGGCCGCCGAGTGGCTGCAGCCGGCCGTCCTGGCCATCGCGCTGCACGACATCCCCTACCAGGCGTTCACGCCCACCCAGCAGCGCGCGTACACCCGCTGGCCGCACCTGGTGGACCTGCTCAAAGCCGCCGACTGCCTGGACCGCTACCGACTGCCCCGCACCAGTTGGTGGCCTGACACCTCACGCCTGCGCGTCACCGTCCCTGGCTGGCTCCACCCCTTCGCGTTCGACCTCATGGTCAGCAGCGAGCAAGCCCGACTCGACAGGGCCGACAACCAGACAGCCCTCACCCCCACGCGATAGGAGGACCGGCGTGTTCAGCGACTGGGACGATGTGCATACCGAGTACTCCAGCACCGGCGAGCGGGCCTCGCTGGCCGGGCTGACCGCCACCGAAGGCGACTGGCGCCGCCGCCTGGAACACGACACCCCCGGCGGCTGGCTGCTGCGCGGCAACTCGATGCTGGAGACCCTGGCCAGCGGACGTCCGATCTACCTGATGCACACCACCACTGCCCTGGACGCCATCCGCACCAGCGGACAGCTCTACCAGGCCGCCGGATGCCTGGTCGGATCGCTGTACTGCGCACCGCTGTTCACCGAACCGAGCGGTCTGCGCCCGCACAACCTGGGCTCGTACCTACTGGAGACCAAGCAGGACCGCCGCGTGCTGGCCTTCGAGATCACCCCCGACGATCCCACTCCCCTCAAGGGCCTGGACTACCTGCGGCTGGGCCGCGTCCATCTGCGCACCTACCTGGACCACCGCAGCTTCCTGACCGACCGCGAATGCGAGGGGCTCCACCAGGCCGCCACCGACAGGGTCCACGCCACAGCCGATCTCCTGGACGTCCTGCTGGCGAACGCCTGCGGCACCCGCACCCCGGCGGACAAGTTCGTCGACCGCCTGGCCTGCGCCATTCCGGCTTTCCCGTTCCTGGGCTACCTCTACTTCGAGGTGTTGTCGGAGTACCTGATGCTCCACTCCACCAGCCGCCAGACCAAGGAGATGGCCGAAGCCGGGGAGCTGAACAACCGGCTCTACAAGCAGCTGGCCTTCTCCGCGGTCGCCACCATGGACCGGCTCTTCGACCTCGCGCTCTTCCACCCCAGCCACACCACGCTCCTGGACCTCATCGGACGCATCGAACCGACCCTGGCCGCCGGAGTTGCCGAGTACACCCGCAACCGCCTCTCCCACCAGTTCGCCTGCATCGCGCTCGACGCGGACCAGGACGCGGCAAGCGTGACCTTCCAGGGAGCGGACTTCGACACCCTGACGGCCACCGCGCCGAGCCTGCTGGGCCAACTGCTCTTCCGCGAGATGCGCACCAACCCCCGCTACCCGCAACTGTTCCCCGTCTTCGAGCAGACCAAGGCCCTGGAGGCGTGCGCCTACTGGAACGCCCAGGGAATCGCCACCCCCTTCAACGGCACCATCCCCAAGGGCGAGATCGGCATCAACCTCGCCTACCCCAAGGCCCGGCACCGCGTCTGGACAGCCGACATCAGTGCCGACGGCCTGCTCCACCCGGACGAGGAACTCGACGTGACCCTCATCCCACGACTCACCGACCTGCGCAGCACCGCGCTGGGCTACGCCGCCTTCACGCGGCAGCCCCTGAACGCCCCCCACCACAGCGAATGAGAAGGAGACCCCGCATGCGCATCGCCCTGCTCGGTGGCGCCGGTTACCTCGGCGCAGTCGCCAGCCACTACCTCGCGGCCCTCGGCCACCATGTCACCGCGGTCGACGGACTCATCTACCTGCGCGACGACGACCCGCACCGACTGCTGCCCACCGCCGCGCAGTTCGTCCACGCCGACCTACGCGACCCCGCCGCGCTTCGACGGGCATGCGTCGACGCCGATGCGGTCGTGCACCTGGGCGGCCTGGTCGGCGAACCCGCCTGCGCGGTCGACGAACAACTCGCCGTGGAACTCAACTACGCCTCGCCCGTCCTGGCCGCCGAAGCGGCAGCCTCCACCGACGTCCCGCACTACGTCTTCTTCTCGTCATGCAGCGTCT
This sequence comes from Streptacidiphilus sp. EB103A, assembly GCF_041261405.1. Taxonomy (NCBI): domain Bacteria; kingdom Bacillati; phylum Actinomycetota; class Actinomycetes; order Kitasatosporales; family Streptomycetaceae; genus Streptacidiphilus; species Streptacidiphilus sp. EB103A. Next base: position 113,977 of record NZ_JBGCAQ010000001.1, read on the forward strand.
ACGGCAGCCACGAGGGAACGGTCGACGAGGACACCACCACCAACCCGCTGGGCATCTACGCCCGAACCAAAGTCCTGGCAGAACGGCGGATCGCCGCAATAATGACGGACGACCAGAGCCTGACCGTGCTGCGGCTGGCAACTGTCCACGGCCGCTCACCGCGCCAGCGGCTGGACTCGGTCGTCAACCGCATGACCGCCCGGGCCGTCGCGACCGGCCGCATCCCGCTCAACGGCGGAGCGCAGCGCCGCCCACTGGTCCACGTCAGCGACGTAGCGGGCGTGCTCGCGGCCGTGCTCAGGACACCCCAAGGCCACCGGACCTTCAATGTGGGAGCAGACCGGGAGAACTTCACCATCGCGGAGATCGCCGAAACGGTCGAGGCAGCCGTGCCAGGAGCGCGGATCGACCGGGGGCCGGAGCGCGACGAAGCCGACGCACGGGACTACCGGACCAGCTTCGCCCGCCTCGCCGACGCCTTCCCCGACCTGTCCTCGACACCGCTTGAGGACGGCGTCCGCGCGATTGCCCAGGCCGTGGCCGCCAAGGAACTAGGTGACCCCGACCTGCCCGAGTACGACAACCACAAGGGCCTGATCGTCTCGCTCAGCCGCGGTCGCATCCAGGCGCTGGGCTCACCGGACTGCCAGCGCCTCCACACCGAGTACGCAACCGCGACCTGGAGCGCCCGATGACCGACACCGACCTGCTGCCGTTCCTGCCGTGGAACCGGCCCTCCATCGGTGCCGAGGAGATCGCCGAGGTCACCGACACCCTCTGCTCCGGCTGGCTCACGCACGGACCCAAAGCCGCACGATTCGAGGAAACCGTCCGCAAGGCCCTCGGAGTTGAGGACTCCTTCGCGGTCTCCTCCTGCACCGCTGCCCTGCACCTCGCGTTCCTCGCTTCCGGCATCGGGAACGGCGACGAGGTGATCACCCCGAGCCTGACGTTCTGCGCCGCACCCAACGCAGTGCTGCAGACCGGTGCCACCCCCGTCTTCGTCGACGTCGAACCCCTCACCTACAACATTGACCCGCACGCGGCCGAGGCCGCGATCACCGACCGCACCAAGGCCATCGTGGTCATGCACTACGGCGGACACCCCTGCGACCTGCGCGCCTTCCGCAAGCTCGCCGATGACCACGGACTCCTGCTGATCGAAGACGCCGCCCACGCCCTGCACGCCAGCCGCGACGGCCACCGCGCCGGCAGCATCGGCGACCTCGCAGTCTTCAGCTTCTACGCGAACAAGGTCATGACCACCGGCGAGGGCGGCATGCTAGTCGGCCGCGCCGACCTGGTCCACCGCGCCCGACTCCTCGGCCGACACGGCATCGACTCCTCAATCTGGAAACGACACGGCACCCGCAACACCGCCGCCTACGAGGTCACCGTCCCCGGCCTGAAGTACGTCATGTCCGACGTCACCGCAGCCATCGGCGTCCAGCAGTTCCGCAAGCTCCCCGCCTTCACCGCACGCCGCGCCGAAATCGCCGCCACCTACACCAGCGCCCTGTCCGGCCTGCCCGGCCTGGCCACACCCAAAGTCCTGCCGTCCGTGGAACCCGGCTGGTTCCTCTACTCGATCTTCATCGACGACACGGCACCCGCCAGCCGGGACGAAACCGCCGAACTCCTACGGACCCGCTACAAGATCGGCACCAGCCAGCACTTCCGCCCCGTCCACACACTCGGCATCTACGCCCAGGCACAGGCACACCCGCTGACCGTCACCGAAACGGTCGCACGGCAGCAGCTCTCCCTCCCCTGCTACCCCGACATGACCTCACGGGAGACAGCCCGCGTGACCGACGCCCTTCAGTCCCTCTGGGGCGAGAGAGCCGAGGCGGCCGCACGCGCGCCTGGCAGGACAGCCACAACCGATGACCGCTGTCTCGGGTACAGCGGCGCCGACAGCTTCTGAGGTCTAGCTTCAGCCATCGCAAGACTCAAGGGTCCGGGGGCGGAGGAGCGGCGCACTTCTCGGTTGTTCGTGTACCTTCCTGCGCGCGGATGCGTACTTGCGTACGCCCCGGACGGTAGCCCTAGCGTCCAGCCTTGGCATGCACCGCTCGGGACACAGTCGGGGGGCACCATGACGGACGCAGCGAAGCCGGCGGAGGAGATACTGAGTGACCTGGTCAAGAAGGCGCACGTCCAGGTGCGTTCATCCGGCGAACTGGTCACCTGTATAGCAGGGGAGGTGTCTGCCGAGAACGAGCGGCGGGAAGAGAAGAAGCTGGCCGTTCTCCGCAGGCGGGATGGGTTTCGCGCACTCAGCGAACGGGGCGTCGGCCGGACAGTCGAGCTCACGCCGTGGCAGGTGCTCCATGCCATCGGACGCGGACTTGTCCTGGCGAGGCAGGGCGCAGGGCGCGGTCTCGCCGAGCACTGGCAGAGCTTGAAGTACTGCCAGGCGCTGGATCGCGATCGAGGCGGCTATCTGGCGCTATCTGGAGAGGGACGGAATCCGGAACGCTACTACAAGGCAACCCAGTCGTCGGAAATCGGTATCGGCTTCGCCCTCGTGGTCGCCGAGCAGTTGCTCAAGAAGCGATACCCGGACCATGTGGTGTCCGTGATCGACTCTGACATCGCGCTCCAGGCCGGCTGGCCGCTAAAGAACAAGGGGCAGGCCAAGGGAAAACGCCCTGAGGCCCTGCTGCGTCGGCCCAACTTCCTCCTGGAGGTCTGGCGTCCAGGGGAGCCCTCCCGGGTCTTTGAAGTGGCCAGCAAGGGCACCCATGGAAAGCCCGCTCAGGTGTACAGCCAATTGGAGAAGGGCACCGCGCACCTGGACGCGGTACACATCGGCCGCTACGGCCAGACGCCGAGTCTCCTCATCGGTACCGAGCTCGCCGAGAAGGGCGGCATCGTAGTGCACATTCTCGAAGCCCCCGGCAACGTCCTTCTCCGCCCCGGCAGCAAGGAGCCGGAGGAGCCGAACCTGGACGCCAAACTCGACGAGGGGAACGAGAGTACGTTGATGACGATGCACAGTGGTTGGGACGGCGGGGATCTCAACAACTACGGCTTCCAGGTGAAGGCCGAGAAGTTCGGCTGGTTCAGCCAGGTACTCGCCCGTTCGGAAGCCGCCGCGCTGATGGCGTTCACCGGGGGAGGTCGGCCAACAGCCCAGTACCTGACGAGGGAGCAGGGCAAGCGCTTCTTCGATATCCCTGCATACGCTGGCGCCGACAGCGTGAGCGATGCCGAGCACCGCATCTGCGGCATCGACTTCAGCGGCACCGACCATGTATTCCGGCTCAACAAGACTCGGGTGGAGGCATTTTCCGGCCTCGCGGACGGGCTCTACAATCGGCTCCAGCAAGGGCGTCTTGCCGACTGCAGGCGCGAGGTCTACGCGATGCAGCCTGAACTGGAGTTCGCAGACGGCGATCCGGAGTGGGGACCGGTCTCTGTTCGTCCGGACGGCACTGTGATGGCAATCCGCGTCCTTCCGCCCACAGTCTGAGAAGCTGCCCGCACGGCCCCGAGGAGCCAGCAACACTCCAGGATGAGCCCGGATCCACCGGCCCCTGACCGGCGGACGGTGTGTGCTACAGCTTCCCCCGCAGGCATTGCACAGATGCCTGCGAGAACTCCGGGATTCCGGACGGGCCCGCCATCACTGGGCGGCCGACCGCAGGCGGCATGGCCCGTGCGGTCGGTGGCGTTGAGCCGCCTCCCTTCACGGACTGTGCCCTCGGATGCGATACATGGAGTCGGGATGCGAGAACAGGCAAAGGAACCGCAAAGCCTCAACTAGACTGCAGGTCGCGAAGTGTGCTCCCCGCCGACGCGGGGGTGTTCCGCAGAGCATGAGGCTGATGTGGGTGTCGTTCACGTGCTCCCCGCCGACGCGGGGGTGTTCCGCGGAAACCCCGCCGGCACCTGGGGGCGTAGGTGTGCTCCCCGCCGACGCGGGGGTGTTCCGTCGTCGCCCTCGTTCGGTCCGGGGGCGCGGCAGTGCTCCCCGCCGACGCGGGGGTGTTCCGAACCCGGTGATCTCACTGGGCCATGACAGCAGGTGCTCCCCGCCGACGCGGGGGTGTTCCAGCACCGCGAGGACCGGGCCAACGCCCGCGCCGGTGCTCCCCGCCGACGCGGGGGTGTTCCGTTGGAGGCCCGCTCCTCGATCATGACAGGGCCGTGCTCCCCGCCGACGCGGGGGTGTTCCGCCGCGCAGCTTCTCGGCGGCTTCTCGAAGGGTGTGCTCCCCGCCGACGCGGGGGTGTTCCGCTGGTCCGGGCCGGACTGTGGCACGAGGCCGAGTGCTCCCCGCCGACGCGGGGGTGTTCCGTTCCGCGAACCGAGAGGAAACCGTCGTGGCTGGTGCTCCCCGCCGACGCGGGGGTGTTCCGGTTCCGATCCCCGCCCCCGGGCCGGAGATCGGGTGCTCCCCGCCGACGCGGGGGTGTTCCGCCCCTGCGACCCCTGCAACCCATCCCCGGGAAGTGCTCCCCGCCGACGCGGGGGTGTTCCGCGCACGACCCGCCGGGCGGCGGTTGGTCCCGCGTGCTCCCCGCCGACGCGGGGGTGTTCCGCTCGCGGAGACCATCGCCGCGTTCCCCGACGCGTCCTCCCCGCCGACGCGGGGGTGGTCCGTTCATTGACTGCGCCGCGTTCAGCACGGTGCTGTCCTCCTCGCTGACGGGGGGTCCGCCGACCGGATCCTCGTCAGCTGCGCGACGCTCATCCTCCCCACCGAGTGGGGATGTTCCTATGACGCAAGACGTCCTCGTCGCTCGCTCCGTGTACTCCCCGCCGATAATGGAGTGTTCCGGCACAGACCCCGGACCTGTCCAAGGACCTCGTCTTCCTCGCCGACGCGGGGTGATCCGAACACGTGCAGGTTCGACGGCACGTAGTCGGTGGTAGCCGTAGTTACGGCCGTCAGCGCTCGCGGTTGGGCTTGGCGGCGTGAGCGATGCGTGAGCGGATGCGCCAGCCGCAGCCAATTCGCAACGGACCCGGCAACCGACCACGTGGCGCTGACCAGCACGAACAGCGCCACGCGGCACTAGCGATCACACATCATCATGATCTCTCTGGCGCTCGTAATGCGTAGGTCTCGGGTTCGAGTCCCGAAGGCGGCTTCATGGTGAACCCCAGGTGGGTGCGGCTCTTCTTGAGTGAAGGGTTGAGTTACGGGAGCGGTGCTTGGGGCTCTGCTCGGGGAGGTTCGTCTCTACCGTGAAGGTGGAGGAGGGCGTCTGATGGGTTCGCTTTTCGAGGAGCTGGAGGCTCGGCAGGCCGCCGCCAAGGGTTCAGGTGGATGAGCTGGAAGCCGAACTCGCCGAGGTGTCCGCGAGGCTCAGTGCGGGCCGCGCGGGGCTCGACAGGTTGCGGATCGCGCGGGAGACGGTCGCCGAAGTGCTCGCCGAGATGACGTCGCCGGTGCCCGCGGTGGCGGTCGCGGTGCGACAGTCGCCTGTGGCCGAGCGGGTGGTGTCGGCGTATGCGGGGGCGGAGCGGCAGGTCGTCGGGGTGCTGGCTGTGCCGAACTGGCAGCACGGGATGGGGATGGAGGTCCTGCCGTCGGACTACCGGGACATCGTGGAGGTGGTGTCCGATGCGCCGGGGGCGGTCCGCGCCAAGCAGATCGCACCCAGGATCGGGCTGCCCGTGTCGGCCGCGAAGATCGAGGGCACCCGGTCGGAGCTGAAGAGGCTGGTGGAGCGGGGCTGGCTGGACAAAGACACCCCTGGGTTGTTCACCACGGACCGCCGCCGGGCCGGTGGTTCGCCCAACTCGCTTCAGCGGTAGGACAGTAGGGCTCTTCCGCCTACATTCGAAGGTGCGACCCAAACGGATGCAGGACGAGAAGAGCCCCGGAGAAGACACGTCACGACCCTCATGCCACCGCTGACCCGATTGGCCGCTCGGTCAGTGCCTTCGAGACGCTGACGGCCACCCTGTCAGGCGGCCAGGCCGGCACGTGGACCCATGCCGAACTGGAGGAACACCTGGACGCCCATCTCCTTTTCCCCGTCGACCGCACATGAGCCTGTGTCCGCGATAGGCCGTTCGCCTTAAAATCATTGTTGATGTCTCGTCAAAATGCTTCTGGCGGGGCTCTCCACGAACTACCTTCGACGCTTGTGATTACACGTAGATCCCGCGCGACCGCCGTCGTCACCACGATCCTGGTCACGCTCACCATGGCGGTGCTCGGCTCCCCAACCGCCCGAGCGAGTTCCGCCGCCCCCGTGACCGCAGCCGCCGCTGCTTCCGCTGTGCATCCGGGCACGGTCCGGCACGGTGTCAGTCAGCCCCTCTACTCCTATGCCAACGCCGTCCGGGAGACCGTCTGGGTCGACACCGGGCTGGACGGGGACGGTGACGGCCGCACCGACCGGGTGGCCGCCGACATCATCCGGCCGAGTGAACCTGCGGCGGCCGGGCAGAAGATCCCGGTCATCATGGACGCCAGTCCGTACTACTCCTGCTGCGGGCGGGGCAATGAGAGCCAGCTCAAGACCTATGACGCGCAGGGGAAGCCGGTCCAGTTCCCGCTCTTCTACGACAACTACTTCGTCTCCCGCGGCTATGCGGTGGTGCTGGTCGACCTGGCCGGTACCAACCGCTCGGACGGCTGCGTCGACGTCGGCGGGCCGTCCGACGTCACCTCGGCCAAGGCCGTGGTCGACTGGCTGAACGGTCGCGCCACCGGCTACAGCGCCCGCACCGGCGGCAGCAGTGTCACGCCGACCTGGACCAACGGTTCCGTCGGCATGATCGGCAAGTCCTGGGACGGCACGATCGCCAACGGCGTGGCGGCGACCGGCGTCCAGGGTCTGAAGACCATTGTGCCGATCTCGGCGATCAGCTCCTGGTACGACTACTACCGCTCCGACGGCGCGCCCCTCTACGACGGCACTCCGGCCGACCTGGCGTCCTATGTGGAGAGCTCGACCGCCGCGTCGAACTGCGGCGCGGTGCAGACGCAGCTGGCCGCCGGATCGCCGTCCAACGGCAACTGGTCCGCCCTGTGGCAGCAGCGCGACTACGTCGCCTCGGCCGCCAACGTCCATGCGAGCGTCTTCGTGGTGCACGGAATGCAGGACCTCAACGTCCGTGACATCAACTTCTCCCAGTGGTGGACGGCGCTCGCGCAGACCGGCGTGGACCGCAAGATCTGGCTGTCCCAGACCGGCCATGTCGACCCGTTCGACTTCCGGCGCAGCGCCTGGGTGGACACCCTGCACAGCTGGTTCGACCACTACCTGCTGGGCGTCGACAACGGCATCCAGAGCGCCCCGGTCGCCGACATCGAGCGGGCGCCCGACCAGTGGACCACCTCCGCGACCTGGCCCGCCCCGGGCACGGTGAGCAGCACGCTGCACCTGAAGCCCGGTGCGCTCACTACGGCAGCCGGCAGCGGCACCGCCGGCTTCACCGACAACCCCAACGTCGGCGAGGACACCTGGGCGTCCGAGGCGGGCAGCACCACCTCGGAGAAGACCGTGTTCAGCACCGGAGCGCTGGGCAGCGACCTGCGGATGTCGGGCCAGGGTTCGATCACGCTGAGCGTGAAATCGTCCACCAGGAGCGCGCATCTGAGCGCTGTGCTGGTCGACCTCGGCGCGGCCACCATCCGCAACTACGAGGGCGCGGGCGAGGGCATCACCACGCTGACCACGCGCTCCTGCTGGGGTGACAGCACCGCCGGCGACAGCGCCTGCTTCCTGGACACGGCGGCCGACACCTCGCAGGTCGGCTACACGATCTTCAGCCGCGGCTGGGCCGACCTGGGCCACTACGCGAGCCTGAACAGCACCTCCACCATCACTCCCGGCAAGTCCTACTCGATCACCTTCAACCTGGCCGGCACCGACCATGTGGTCCCCGCCGGGCACCGGCTGGCGCTGATCGTGGCCGGTACCGACAACGGGCTGCTCAACCCGGCCTCCACCACCCCGACCGTCACCGTCGACCTGGCCCACTCCTCGCTGTCCCTGCCGCTGGTCGGCGGCGCGGGCAGTCTGAAGCGGGGTGTCCGCCCGACCGCAACGGCGGGGACCACCGTGGCGCGGGGCCTTACTCCGGCTCAGGGATTCTTCAGCAACCAGCTGGAGGACTTCCGCTAGTCCTGTCCCGCGTTCCTGGCTCTCCCGTGTGCAGCGTCCCCGTGCCGAGCTTCTGACCACCGCAGTCGTGGCGAAGCGGCCGGGGGCGCTGCACATCTCTGTGCGCCTCCAGGGCCGACCGGAGGCCGATCCTGTCGGAAAGCTGTGAGTTCGCTTCTCATCCGGGCTCTAGGCCAGCCTCACGGTTGGCCCAAAGTCGGTGGCCAGAGTCGCTGCCATGAAGGAAACGACAGCAGGGCGACCCGCGCCGCGAGTTCTCACTCTTCCTCAATCCGGAGCGAGCGATATGAGCACCCAGACTTCCCGGCCTGCCGCGCCCACCCAGGGCAGCGGACCCTCCTCCCACCGTGCACCGGTCCCCGAGCACGGCGGCAGGCTCGCGGCCCGGGGCCGCCGACTGTTCCTCGGCCGCCCGGAGGACCCGCGCTGGGCCCGCCCCGCGCTGTGGGCCATCCTGGTCCTGGCCACCGCGCTGTACGCCTGGAACCTGTCCAGCCTCACCGGCAACTCGTTCTACAACGCCGCCGTCTACAGCGGCACCAAGAGCTGGAAGGCGTTCTTCTTCGGCGCCCTGGACTCCGGGAGCTTCATCACCGTCGACAAGCCGCCGGGCGCCCTCTGGGTGATGGGCATCTCCGCCCGGATCTTCGGCTACGGCGACTGGCAACTGGCACTGCCGATGGTCGCGGCGGGCGTGGGCTCGGTGGCGCTGCTGTACCGCATGGTCCGCAAGGACTTCGGCCATGTCGCCGCGACCATCGCCGCGCTGGTCCTGACGCTCACCCCGATCACCGTCGCCATCACCCGGGACACCAACCCGGACCCGGTGCTGGTCCTGCTGATGCTGCTGGGCGCCGCCGGGCTGCTCAAGGCCGTCCGCGGCGGCAGGCTCGCTCCGTTGGTCTGGTCGGCGGTCGCGATCGGCTTCGCGTTCAACACCAAGATGATGCAGGCGTACGTGGTGCTGCCGGCCTTCTTCGTGGTCTACCTGTTCGCCGCCAAGCTCTCGCTGGGCAAGCGGATCCGCAATCTCGCCGTCGCCACCGTCGCCCTGGTCGTGAGCAGCGCCTGGTGGATGGTGATCGTCGACCTGATCCCGGCGTCCTCCCGCCCCTACATCGGCGGTTCGACCGACAACACGGTGTGGGACCTGGTCATCGGGTACAACGGCTTCGGCCGCATCTTCGGCGCGAGCGCCGGTACCGGCGGCGCGGGCAACGGCGCCAGCTTCGGCGGCACCGCGAGCATCTACCGGATGTTCAACTCCATCATGGGCGGCCAGATCTCCTGGCTGATCCCGTTCGCCGCGATCGCCCTGGTCTCCGGCCTGCTGCTGCGCGGACGGGCTCCGCGCACGGACTCCCGGCGCGCGGCGCTGCTGCTCTGGGGCGGCTGGTTCCTGCTGCACTACCTGACCTTCTCCCTCGCCGAGGGCACCTTCCACCCCTACTACGTCACCGCGATGGCCCCCGGTATCGCCGCCCTGGTCGGCGCCGGCGGCGTGGCGATGTACCAGGCGTTCCGCGAGCGTTCGGCGGCCAGGTGGGGCTGGGTCCTGCCGGCCGCGGTCGCGGGCAGCGCGGTCTGGGCGGTCGTGCTGCTGCGGCGGGCCTCCGGCAGCGGGACGATCTACACGGTCGCCGAGGTCGCGGTTGTCGCCGGTGCGGCCATCGCGGTGATCGGCCTGCTGGTCGGACGGTTCACCAAGCGGCAGCGGCTGATGGGCGTCGCCGCCCTGACCGCGGTCGTCGCCCTGCTGGCCGGACCGGCCGCCTACAGCGTCTCTGCCGCCACCAGCCAGACCAACGGCACCAACCCGACCGCCGGGCCGAGCACCGGCGGGATGGGTGGCGGGATGGGCGGCGGCGGAGCCCGCATGGGCGGCAGCGCCCCGACCGGCACCATGCCCAGTGGGACCAAGCCCAGCGGCACCGCGCCCAGCGGTACGGCGCCGGGCGGCACTGCCTCGGCCGGCGGGTCGACGTCGGCCCCGACCGGGGGTGGTGGGATGGGCGGCGGTACCGAGGTCTCGTCCGCGATGATCAGCTACCTGAAGGCGCATCAGGACGGCGCCACCTGGCTGGTGGCCGTCGCCACCGACCAGACCGCTTCCTCGATCATCCTGCAGTCCGGTGAGCCGGTCATCTCGATGGGCGGCTGGAGCGGCAGCGACAACGCGATGACGCTGGCCAAGCTCAAGGCCCTGGTCGCGGCGGGCAAGCTGCACTACATCGTGATCAGCACCAGCGGAGGCCAGGGCACCAACTCGGAGATCGCCGCCTGGGTCAAGGCCCACGGCACGGCCGTGAAGGCATCCGCCTACGACAGCACCAGCACCTCGTCGAGCACCAGTTCGGGCCTCTACCGGCTCGACGCCTCCGACGTCAGCTGATACCTCAGGGGAGGCCTGCCGGTAACCAACCGGCGGGCCTTCCCGCTCAGCAGTCCTGCTCCGCCTTGAGCTTGAGGAACACGTAGAGGACCCGGTGGTGTCCGGGGCGGTCGAAGACGATCGTGTAGTCGGCCGCGGGGTTGCCCGGCACCTGGGCCTCGACGTCGCCGAACATCGACAACTGTTCGTCCAAGGTGCCGAGTTCTGGTTCCGCCGAGCGCGGGTAGGCGTGCTTGACCTCGGCGAACGTCGAACCCAGGCCGATGCCCTCGGGCGTGCGACCACGCTCGGCCCCGATGAGGGTGACACCGTACTTCACCGAGTACTTGATGGTGAGGTCCTGGTTCGAGGCTTCCGCGCAGGCAGTGGAGGGTACGTTGAGCTGCCCGAACAGGTGGGTGGCCTGGGCCTGTTGGATCGTCATGCCGAGGTGCAGCGGACCGATTCCGCTCGGGCCGACGACATGCGTCGGGTAGATCGTGCTGCTGGGGCTCGGGACGGTGCCGGGAGCGGCACTCGCGCCGCTGCTGGTGTGGCCGCCCGCAGCGCAGGCCGCCAGGGGCAGGACACCGAGTACCACAAGGCAGAGCGTCGTGCGTACTGATGGTGTCATGGTTTCCCCCGGTGATCTCCGGGAGTCTATCCGCTGCCTGTGACCCGCCCCTCTCACCTGGCGCAGAAGAGTGGAGTGCGGCGGAAGTGGTGTGAGCCGTGCCGCAATGTGGCAACGGATGTGATCGCTCGGCCCCGACTGGGAGGGGCCGCTCAGCGAGAGGACATCCATGCGACCCGGACGACTTGTCGGTGCGGGCCTGGCAGCGGTGGCACTGAGCGCCATCCTCGCCGGCCCCGCCGGAGCCGACAGCCTCCCCGAGACCGTGTCCGTCACCGGTTCCCCGGGCGGGGTGACCGCCATCTGTCCCCAGGGCCTGCACCCGGACGACCACTTCACCATCACCAACGGCGACGGCACCCCGCTCGGCAAAGACCAGCGATGGCGTTGGACGGTCATCGGGGGAGGCGGCGGCGTCGGCGCCTGGATCGCCCCCTACCTCAACTCGCCGCCCCCGCCCCCGAGTATCACCCTGACGGTGGCCTGTATCTGCTGAGCACCCCGCGGCGCAGGGGTGCGGCGCGGCGCAGCGGTACCAGGGCGGCGGTCGGCGAGGATGGGGCGATGGACTCCGAGACTGTCGTACGCACGCGCCGGGCCCTGCACGCGGTGGCGGAGACGCTGCTGGCCGGCCCGCAGCACCGGACCAGTGGCACGATCAGGTTGCAGGCGTGCCCGGGCGGCTTCGCCACCCGCTCCGAGCCGTGGCTGCGCGTGGTCGGCGCCGAGCTGGTGGCGGCCGGGCGGTTCCTGTCGCTGGAACGGACCACCTGTGCCGCGCTCGCGGCGGAGCTGGGGGTCGCGGTCGGCGCTCCGGCCGGGCTGTACCAGGACGGCGCGGGCGTCGGCGGCGAAGAGGTCATCGACGCCGATCCGGCTGCCGCCGCATGGCTGGCCCGCTGCTTCGCCATCGGCGATGCCGCGCTGCGCGGGACCTTCCCCGACGCGGATCCGGTCATCTGGCCCGAGCACTTCGACATTGCCGTGACCGTCGACGCGGCGAACTACGGCGTCTCGCCGGGCGACGGCTTCCAACCGGAGCCGTACGCCTACGTCGGCCCGCACGACCTGCAGCACGGGCGCGGGGAGTTCTGGAACGCGCCGTTCGGCGCCGCGCGGACGATCCGGGAGCTGGGCGGCGTGGGCGCCGTGGCCGACTTCTTCGGCCGGGGCCGACACCTGCTCGGCGGAACCGGCTGAGACCGACGCCGCTTGAGACCGACGCCGCTGAACTGTCAGCGGCGTCCGCCGGCGCGGCGGTCGTCGGCGAGCGAGGTCAGCGGGCCGTACTCGTGGGCCAGCTCCTGCCAGGTCAGCGCGTCGCCGCAGCGGGGCGCGTCGTGCGCGGGGTCGAAGCTCGGCATGGTCCAGGTCCCGGTGGCGGGGGTGCGCAGCCACAGGTCCTCGTCGCCGTCGACCACGGTCTGCGGGACCGGGTCGGGCTCGGTCTGGTCGGTGGGGGACCAGGTGGCCCGGCCCGGGTGCGAGGCGCGGCGCAGCTCGGTGGTGGCGAGCTGCGCGGCGAAGTCGCGGGCATCGGCGTCGGTCGCCTCCACAGCCGCGAGTCGGTAGGCGTCGGCGAGGGTGGGCAGTGCGATGGTCTGGTTGCGCTTGGAGCTCAAGGGGGTTCCCTCCCGGTGAGGCGTCAGGCAGTCCGACGCCTCGGATAGGGCGAGCTTATCCGAGGTCAGTGCGACGGCCGGTCCGAGAGCGCGGCACGGCAGAGGTTGAGGTAGTCCTCCAGGTCGAGGCGTTGGCGTTCGCTGAGGTCCGCGAGCATCCGCTCCTCCAGGGCGGTCATCGCCGCGTCCTGGGCCGCGAGCAGCTCGTGGCCGACGCAGGTGAGGCTGATCAGCAGGGCCCGCCGGTTGTCCGGGTCGCGGCGGCGGACGATCAGGCCGCGCCGTTCCAGCGCGGTGACCATGTCGGCCATCGACTGCGCGGTGACGAAGGAGTTCCGGGCGAGCTGGGCGGAGCTGAGCCCGTCGTGGCGGCGCAGCACGGTGAGCGCGGTGTACTGCAGGGCGGTGATTCCCACGGGCTTGACCAGCTCGTCCATGTGCGCCCGGGCGGCCAGCTCGACCTGCTTGATGGCGTACATCAGCGACGGGCGCGGCCCCTCCGCGACGCTCGCGGGCTCGCCGGCACTGTCCCTGTTCGCTGCACGGGCCACCTTTTTCCTCCATGTTCGACATTCAGGCTTCCTGATTATCTCCAAGGTCTTGCCATCCTCGTCGCAGGGGCGCAATCATCAGGAAACCTGTTGGTCGCATCGGCGCGGCCGGCATCAGTGAAGGCGGGTTGGACATGACCCCTGTGAGCAGGCCGCACCTTGAGCCGGGCAGGCTCTTCATCGACGGTCGTTGGCGCGAGGCGGACGCCAAGGGACGCCGGGACGTGATCGATCCGTCCACGGGGAAGGTCGTCAGCACCGTGGCCGAGGCCGACGCCACGGATGTCGACGCCGCGGTCGCCGCAGCCCGGAAGGCGTTCGACGAGGGCCCCTGGGGGCGGACCTCGGGGCGCGAGCGTTCGCGCGTGCTCAACCGGGTCGCGGAGCTGATCCGGCGGCGCGAGGACGAACTCGTCGCGGTCGAGAGCCTCGACGTCGGAAAGCCGGTGAGCCTGTGCCGCGCCGTCGACGTGACCACCGCCGCCGAGGTCTACGAGTACTTCGCCGCGCTCGCGCAGGGCGCCGACGGCTCGGCCCGGCAGATCCCCCTCCCCGTACACGCCTACACCCGCCGCGAACCGCTCGGCGTGGTCGGCGCGATCACCCCCTTCAACTTCCCGCTGATCCTCAGCACCTCCAAGCTCGCCCCGGCCCTCGCCGCCGGCAACACCGTGGTTCACAAGCCCGCGGAGGAGACCCCGCTCAGCGCGCTGCTGATGGCGGAGATCCTGGCCGAGGCCGGGGTGCCGGACGGCGTGGTCAATGTGGTGACCGGCAGCGGCCCGGTCGTGGGAGAGGCGCTGCTGCGCCACCCCGGCGTCGACAAGATCGCCTTCACCGGCTCCACGGCGATCGGACGGCACGCGGCGAGCACGGCGGGGGAGGCGCTCAAGCCCGTCACCATGGAACTCGGCGGCAACGCGGCGCAGATCGCCTTCGAGGACGCGGACCTGGACAAGGCGATCGGCTCGGCGATCAAGGGCTTCGTCTTCAACACCGGCCAGTTCTGCATGGGCGGACCACGACTGCTGGTCCACCGCTCGCTGTACGGCACGGTCCTGGAGATCCTGGCCGGCGCCGTCGCGGGGGTGCCGCTCGGCGACCCGTTCGACCCCGCGACCGTCATCGGCCCGATGGCGGGCGAGCGGCACCTCGCCAAGGTCGAGGAGTACGTGCGCATCGCCCAGGAGGAGGGCGGCCGGATCGTCGCCGGAGGCGAGCGCCTCGACCTCGACGGCGGCTACTACTATCGGCCGACCGTCATAGCCGACCTGGGCAACGACTCCCGCGCCGTGCAGGAGGAGATCTTCGGCCCGGTGCTGACCGTGCAGCCCTTCGACACCGAGGACGAGGCGGTGGCCCTGGCCAACAGCACGCCCTACGGGCTCGCTGCGGGCCTGCAGACCAGGGACCTGGCCCGGGCCCACCGGGTCGCGGCGCGCCTGCAGGCGGGCATCGTCTGGGTCAACGACTGGGCGATGCTCGACCCGGCGATCCCCTTCGGCGGCGTGAAGCAGTCCGGCTTCGGCCGCGAGTACGGCCCCGAGGCGCTGGAGGCCTACACCAGGGTCAAGTCCGTCGTCATCTCGCTCGCCTGAAAACCCTCGCCTGAAATCCCTCGCCTGAAAGGCACGTTCGTCATGACCACCACCACTGCCGCCGTGGTCGAGTCCGCCGGCGCCGGTTTCTCCCTGACCGAGGTCGACCTGGCCGCTCCCCGCCCGGACGAGGTGCTCGTCCGGATGGTCGCGGCCGGGTTGTGCCACACCGACCTCGGGGTCGCCGGCGGCGGACTGCCCTTCCCGCTTCCCGGCGTCCTCGGCCACGAAGGCGCGGGTGTGGTGGAGGCGGTCGGCTCCGCGGTGACCCGGGTCCGCCCCGGCGACCAGGTGCTGCTGTCCTTCACCTCGTGCGGGAGCTGCGCCAACTGCCGGGACGGGCACCCCGCCTACTGCGCGACCTGGCTCCCGCTGAACCTGCTCGGCGGCGCCCGCGCCGACGGCTCGCCCACCATCGGTCGAGGCGGCGAGGCGATCGGCGGGCACTTCTTCGGGCAGTCCTGCTTCGCCCGGCATGCCCTCGTCGACGAGCGCAGCCTGGTCAAGGTCCCCGACGGCGCGCCGCTGGACCTGCTGGCCCCGCTCGGCTGCGGCGTGCTGACCGGGGTGGGGGCGGTCTGGAACGTCCTGCGGCCGCGTCCCGGCGCCAGTCTGCTGGTGACCGGGGCCGGTGCCGTCGGCCTGTCCGCCGTGATGGCGTCCAGGCTCACCCCGGCCACCAAGGTCATCGTGGTGGACCGGGTGGCGACCCGGCTGGAGCTGGCGCGCGAGCTCGGCGCCACCCACACCGTCGACACCACCACGACCGGCCTGGCCGAGGCCGTCGCCGGGATCACCGGCGGCCGGGGCGCCGACGGCCTGGTGGAGTCCACCGGCAACACCGCGGTCGCCGGCGCGGCCATCGCCACCCTCGCCGCCCGTGGCACCGCCGCGCTGGTCGGCGCACCGCCGTTCGGCTCGACCGTCCCACTGGACGTCAACTTCATGCTGCCGGGCCGCCGGGTCGTCGGCGTGACCCTCGGCGACGGCGAGACCGAGTCGCTGATCCCGGTCCTGGTCGAGCTGGTGGCCTCGGGACGGCTGCCGGTCGAACGCCTGGTCAGGCACTACAAGTTCGAGGAGATCCAGCGCGCGGTCGCCGACATGCTCTCCGGAGCGACCATCAAGCCGGTGCTCCGGTTCTGACCGGCCGCGCCGCGGCCGACTACGTCGCCCCGGCGATCACGGAGCGCGGCGGAACACGACGAACAGCGGATGACGAAGAACTGCAGGGCCCTCGGATTACGCGGGCCCTGCTTTCGTCTTTCGGGCCGCACTGCTCGTTTCAGAGTACTATGGTGAATGTAAGAGTCGATCTACGTTAGATGTAATCTATGTATATGGGATGCTGATGGACTTCAGGGGCAGGGCCTCCGACCTTGAGCTGCTCGACGGGCAGTTGCTGCAGATCCGTGAGGGACGTGGCTTGACGCGCGGGCGGGCGGTGATCGTGACCGGGCGGCGGCGCGTGGGCAAGTCCCGACTGGTCCAGGAGTTCTGCGACCGCTCCCGGGCACCGTACGTGGTCTTCCAGGCGACACGGGGGCGCAATCCGGTGGCCGAGCGCGCCGAGTTCGCCGCAGCCTTGGCGCAGTCCGGCCTGAGCGGGGCCGAGGCGGTGGTCGGCCTGCAGAGCACGGACTGGAACCAGACGCTGCGGACCCTGGCCCTGGCTCTCCCCGACGACGCTCCCAGCATCGCGGTCATCGACGAGGTGCCCTGGCTCGTGGAGCAGGACCGCGAGTTCGAAGGCGCTCTGCAGACGGTGTGGGACCGGCACTTGTCTGCCAAGCCGGTGCTGCTGATCCTGGTGGGCAGCGACATGTCGGTCATGGAGGCCCTGCAGTCCCACGGTCGGCCGTTCTTCGGCCGGGCCGCGAAGATGACCGTCCAGCCGCTTCATCTGGCCGACGTGGCCCGGATGACTGGCCTGGACGCCGCCGAAGCAATGGACGCGCTGCTGATCACAGGGGGTTTCCCCGAGGTTGTTCAGGCCTGGCAGCCCGGGATGAGCCGCATCGACTACCTGAAGGCGTCCGTCGCGAACCCGCTGTCGCCACTGCTGATGGCGGGCGAGCTGTCGCTGCTCGGGGAGTTCCCCGAGGCGTCCCACTCCCGCGCGGTTCTGGAGGCTGTCGGCACCGGCGAGCGTACCTTCACGGCCATCGCCACGCAGGCCGGCGGGGCCTCCCCGCTCGCCTCGGGAACGCTGTCGCCGATCCTGCACACGCTGTTGGACAAACGGGTCCTGGCCACTGACAGCCCGCTGTCCACCAAGCCCGACACGAAGAACAAGCGTTACCGCGTCGCCGACCCCTACCTGCGCTTCTGGCTCGCCTTCCTGCAACGCGGCATCCCCCTGATCGAACGAGGCCGCGGCGATGTCGCCCTGCGTCGGATCGAGGCCTCGTGGACGAGCTGGCGTGGGCGAGCCGTCGAACCCGTCATTCGTGAGGCTCTGCTGCGGCTGCTGCCAGATGACCGGTGGCCCGGGACCGAGGCCGTCGGCGGCTGGTGGAATCGCCAGAACAACCCCGAGATCGACATCGTCGGCGCCGACCGAGACCCGGTCGCCAAGCAGATCCACTTCCTCGGATCCGTCAAGTGGCTGGAGACCCAGCCCTTCGGACGGCGCGAGTACGACGCTCTGGTTCGGGACCTCCTCGCCGTCCCCGGCACCAACCGCGACACGCCCTTGGTGGCGGTATCGCGCTGTGGAGTCACCGACAACGTCCCACTCGCCGCTCACTGGGGACCGGAAGACCTCCTCGCCGCCTGGCAGGGCTGAGGGTGAGAGGTGTGCGCAGGGCTGGTGCGTAGGATGGCTGCCGAACCAGCCTTCCGGGCAGGCTGGTTGCGGTCGCTGGCCAGGGAACTACGCGGCCTGCCACCCGCGTTGTCGCGCAGGCGTTCGTAGGTGGCGTTCGTAGGTGGCGTCCGGGTGTCGGCGCCGCATGCCGGATGATTGGGATCAGCAGGGCAGCGGATGTGAGGGGCAGGCAGTGACAGACAACGAATCCCACTGGTCGGAGCCGGGCGCACGGACGGCCCACGTCGCAGGACCGGACACCGTCGTGCTCGGACCCTCGGCCGAGGCCGACATTTCGGTTGATGCCGGGGCGTCGGCGGCGGACGGCGGGGGCGGCGCTGGGAGCCTGCGGCGGTGGCTGGGCGGGTTCGTGGTCCTGGGCGTGCTCGTGCTCCTGTTCTTCCTGCCCTGGTGGACGCTGTTCTCCTCCGGCACCGACTGGCCGTTCCCGGTGGTCCTGGTCGGTACGGTCCTCACCGCAGCTGCCCTGCTGGGCTTCCCGGTGCTGATGGTCAGGGGGCACGGGCGCCGGCGGCAGGACCGGGCGGCGCGGGTCGCCGACACCACGCTCGGGGTGGTCTGGGTGCTGTTCGCCTGGTCCGCGCTCGGCGGCCTGCTGCGGCTGGTGCTGTTCGCGCTCGGCGTCGGTGACCCGGCCCGGTCCAGGATCGTGGCCGTCGCGGTCGCGGTGGTCGCCGTCGGACTGCTGGTCTGGGGGTACCGCGAGGCCATGCGGCTGCCCCGGATCAAGCGGCTGGACGTCACCGTCCCGCGGCTCGGACCCGGCCTGGACGGGACGCGGGTCGTGGTGCTGGCCGACACCCACTACGGACCGATCGACCGGGCCGGATGGTCGGCGCGGGTGGCCGAGGCGGTCAACGAACTGGACGCCGACGTGGTCTGCCACGCCGGCGACATCGCCGACGGCACCCTGGACCAGCGCCGGGGGCAGGCCGCGCCGCTCGGGACGATGCGGTCACGGCTCGCCAAGGTGTACGTCACCGGGAACCACGAGTACTTCGGCGAGGCCCAGGGCTGGCTCGACCACATGGCGGAGCTGGGGTGGGAGCCGCTGCACAACCGTCATGTGGTGGTCGAGCGGGGCGGCGACAGCCTCGTGCTCGCCGGTGTGGACGACGTGACTGCGGCCTCCTCCGGGCTGGCCGGGCACCGCGCCAACCTGGTCGGCGCGCTGGCGGGGGCGGACCCGGAGCTGCCGGTCCTGCTCGTCGCCCACCAGCCCAAGTACGTCGGACAGGCCGCGAGCGCCGGGATCGACCTGCAGATTTCCGGGCACACCCACGGCGGGCAGATCTGGCCGTTCAACTTCCTGGTCCGGATCGACCAGCCGGTGGTGCACGGCCTGAGCCGGCACGGCGAGCGGACCCAGCTCTACACCAGCCGGGGCACCGGCTTCTGGGGCCCTCCCTTCCGGATCTTCGCGCCCAGCGAGATCACCCTGCTCACCCTTCGGGCGGCGTAGCGTCGTCGACGACCAGGCCCTTCGCCCTGAGCACGGACGCGAGGTTGCTGACCTCGATGACGCTCCGTCCGGCGCGGTAGGCGGCGATGTAGGCGGCCTCGGCGTCGACGCGTTCCTGGGACTTGCGGACGGCTTCGCCCAGGTCCTCGCGCCGCACCACCACGATCCCGTCGGCGTCACCGCGCACCACGTCACCTGGGCGGACGATCTCGCCGCCGATCAGGACGGGTTCCGCCATCGGGCCGATGGTCTCCTTGACCGTGCCCTTGATCGAGACGCTCAGCGAGAAGACCGGGAAACCGAGTTCGCGAAGCTCCTGGGTGTCGCGGACGCCGGTGTCGGTGATCAGGCCGCCGAGGCCCTTGGCCACACAGGCGTTGGCGAGCACGTCGCCGAACGATCCGGCCTCGGCGAACTCGCCGGCGGACACCACGATGACATCGCCCGGACTGGCGTAGGCGATGGCGACCTGCAGCATGATGTTGTCGCGGGGGGCGCAGCACACGGTGAAGGCCGGCCCGCACAGCGACATCGTGTGGTCGACCGGCTTGATCTTCGAGCTCAGGGCGCCGAGCCGGCCCTGAGCTTCGTGGACGGTGGCGGAGGAGTACTCGCTCAGTCGGCTGACCAGTTCGGGGTCGGGGCGGTCGAACGTGGTGGTGACGCGCAGCATGGCGGGCCGGCTCTCTTTCAGCAGGATCAGGACAGTTCGGCGCACGCGCGGGCGATGCGCTCGCAGGACTCGGTCAGGACGGCGCTCGACGTCGCGAAGGAGATGCGGAAGTAGCCCGGTGCTCCGTAGGCCGCGCCGTGGATCACCGCGACCCGCTGTGACTCCAGCAGGTGCCGGGCGAACTCCTGGTCGTCGCTGATCAGTTGGCCTGCGGCGGTCCGTTTGCCGAGCAGCCCGGCGCAGCCCACCAGCAGGTAGAAGCCACCGCTCGGCGCGGTGCAGGTCAGACCGGGGATGTCGGTCAGCAGCTTCACCGTCCGGTCCCGCCGGGCCCGGTAGACGTCGACGCAGTCGCGGATGAAACCCTGGTCGCCGGTGAGCGCGGCGGTGGCGGCCGCCTGGCTGATCGACGAGGGGCACGAGGAGATCTGCGACTGCAACGTGTTGACCGCGCCGACCAGTTCGGCCGGTCCCGCGCCGTAGCCGATGCGCCAGCCGGTCATGGCGTAGGTCTTGGAGACGCCGTTGGTGAGGAACACCCGGTCGGCCAGGCGCGGTTCCACTGCGACGATGGTCGGCGGCAGCCCCGGCTCGTACCAGATCTCGTCGTAGATCTCGTCGGTCAGCACCTGGACGCGCGGGTGGGCGAGCAACACGTCGGCGAGCGCCCGGAGTTCGTGGGTGCTGTAGGCGGCACCGGTGGGGTTGTTGGGGGCGTTGAGGACGACCCAGCGGGTCGCGTCGGTGATCGCGGACTCCAACCGCTGTGGCGTGAGCTTGAATCCGTCGGCCTCGGGACAGGGGACCACAACGGGTGTGCCGTCGTTGGCGAGCACCATGTCCGGGTAGGACACCCAGTAGGGAGCGGGGATGACCACCTCGTCGCCCGCGTTGAGGGTGGCGGTCAGCGCGAGGTAGATGATCTGCTTCGCTCCGCCGCCCACGGTGATCCGGTCGGTGGGGTAGTGCAGTCCGTGCCGTCGGGCGAGTTTGTCGGCGATGGCGGCCCGCAGCTGGGGGGTGCCGTTGACGGGCGTGTACTTGGTCTCGCCGCGCCCGATGGCCTCGATCGCGGCGGCCTTGACGTGGTCGGGGGTGTCGAAGTCGGGCTCGCCCACGGTGAGGTCGAGGATCTCGTGGCCCTGTTCCTTGAGTGCGCGGACGCGTTGGGCGGCGGCCGTGCTGGGCGACGGTTTGATGCGGTTGACCCGCTGTGCCAGCTCCATCTCAGTCGGCCCTCCGCTCGAAGTTGAGGCCGCCGGGCACCTGGAAGGTCGGCATGATCTCCAGGTGCCCGATGTTCACATGGCGCGGCGAGCCGATGGCGTACTCGATCGCGTCGGCGATGTCCTCCGGCTTGAGCGACTCGTAGCCGTCGTAGTAGAGGCGTTGGGCCTCCTTCATGTCACCGAGCAGCCGGCCGAAGATCTCGGTCTCCACCCGGCCGGGGCAGATCTCGGTGACCCGGATCCTGCGTCCGTACCCGTCGACGCGGAGCTGGCGGGAGAGGGTGTGCACGGCCGCCTTGGTGGCGTGGTAGATGGTGTTGCCGCCGAAGTTGTAGACGGCGGCGATCGAGCTGATGTTGACGATGTGTCCGAGATCGCGCTCGACCATCCCCGGCATGACCAGGCGCACCAGATGCAGCACCGCCTGGACGTTGACCGCGACCTGCTCGTCGATGGCGAACTCGTCGGCGGTGAGGATGTTCCCGGAACGGGAGACCCCGGCGTTGTTGACGAGGACGTCGACGCCGCCCTCGATGCCCCGCACCAGCTCGGTCAGTGCGGCGGTGTCGGTGATGTCGACGGCGTGCGGTGTGCAGCCGGTGCGCCGGGCCAGGTCGTCGAGCCGGTCCGCGTCGCGGGCCACGGCGTGGACGTCGAGTCCCTGCTTCGCCAGGCGTTCGACGACCACCGCTCCGATCCCGGTCGATGCACCGGTGACGAGCGCGGTCTTGTAGTCGGAGAAGGGCATACGGGTTGCTCCTAGGTGGGACCGTCGGTTGTGCGGCGTCGGCGTCGTGGGTTACTCGTCGCGCAGCGGCAGGTGCGCCCTGTCCTTCACCCGGGACACCGCGAGCAGCGTGCCGAGCGCGGTGACGACCGCGTAGAAGGCGGGCATGTTGACGTTGCCGGTCCGGTGGATGAGATAGGTCATCAGCAGCGGTGCGGTGCCGCCGAACAGGGCGGCGGAGACGTTGTAGCCGAGCCCGTAGGCGGAGTAGCGCACCCGGGTCGGGAAGAGCTCGACCAGCAGGATGTGGATGACCCCGGTGTGGCCGGCGAAGATGACGGCCATGACGCACGCGCCCAGGATGGCGAGCGGCACACTGCCGGTCCCGATCAGCAGGTAACAGGGGACTCCGGCGATCGCCATGGCGACGGCGGCGCCCATCAGGACCTTCTTGCGCCCGACCCGGTCGGACAGCCGGCCCATGTAGGGGATGGCGATGGAGATGGCCACCAGGCTGGTCGCGGTGACGAGCAGGCCCTGCACCTTGCTGAAGTGGAGTTCGCTGCTCATGAAGGTCGGCATGTAGCTGAACAGGACGTAGTAGCCGGAGCCGTTCATCAGCGGGATGAACAGGGCCAGCAGCATCGCCCGGCGGTGCTCGGCGGAGGAGAACGCCTCCTTCAGCGGGTTCCGCGACAGCCCGCCGTTCTCCTGCAGCCGGGTGAAGTTCGGCGTGTCACTGATGCGCTTGCGGATGTAGATGCCGGTGATGCCGAGCGGGATGGCCAGCAGGAACGGGATCCGCCAGCCGTAGGACTCCATCCGGTGCGCGCCGAGGCCGCTGGTCAGCGCGGCGGCGATCAGCGTTCCGGTGAGCAGGGAGAGGAAGGAGGCGATCTGGGCGTAGCTGGTGTAGAGGCCGCGCTTGCCCTCGGGCGCGTGCTCGGCGAGGAAGCTCATCGCACCGGACGCCTCGCCGCCGACCGAGAAGCCCTGCATCACCCGGAGCAGGATGAGCAGGGCCGGAGCGGCGATGCCGATGCTCGCGTACGTCGGCAGCAGGCCGATCGCCGCCGTCGCGACGCTGATCAGCAGGATGACGAAGACCAGCATGCGCTGCCGGCCGATGCGGTCGCCGAGGTGGCCGCAGATGACGCCGCCGAACGGGCGGAAGAAGAAGGAGACGGCGTAACCGAGGAAGACCAGCTGGACGGCGTTGTGCGAGTGCGGGAAGAAGACGGCGCCCAGGGTGCCGGCCATGAAGCCGAAGATGCCGTTGTCGTAGAGCTCGGCGAAGATGCCGACGCAGCCGGCGAGGGTGACTCTGCGGGCGGTTCTCGGATCGACGGTGCTGGGCGTCAGTTGTGCGGCCACAGTGGCCATGGCTGTCTCCTTCACTCGCTTACGGGGACTGTGGGACGGGACCGGGGACGGGGAGGGGGTTGAAGGGGATGCGGAGGACGTCGAAGACCGCGCGTACCCGAGCCCGCAGCGCCTCGATGTCGGCGCGCTCCGACCGGTAGGCGGCCACCGCCTCGGCGACGGTCCGGCGGCGGAAGCGGACGGACTGGCCGGGCCGGGTCTGTCCCAGGGCGGACAGGCCGGTCGAGGTGACCACGGCGAGCACCGGGTAGCCGGCGGTGACGCCCCGGCCGCGGTGCAGCACGAGCAGTTCGTCGCCGGCCGGCACCTCGACCGCTCCCACCGGCACCCCCCGGGAGAGCAGCTCGCCGGTCGCCACCCGGCGGGGCACGTCGCCGTGCATCCGCAGCCCGATGTGGTTGCTCCGAGGGGAGACGGTGAACTCCGACCGGAACAGCCGCTCCGCCGAGTCCCCGAACTCCGCCAGGTCGGGGCCGTCGGTGACGTCGATCGTCCACGAGGCGCCGAAGCGGGGTACGGGTGCGTGCAGCTGGAACAGCGGGATGCGGAACACCGGGTGGTCGATCGGCGGGCACGGCGTACGCACCGCCAGTTCGTCGCCGTCGCGCAGCGGGCGTCCGAACCCGAGGACGGTGTCGGGGGCGCAACTCCCCAGCAGGAAGGGCGTCTCCACCGAGCCGTGCACGGCGAGGTAGACGCGCAGGCCGAGCCGGACGGCGGTGATGCGGATCGTCTGGCCGGCCCGGACCAGGACGGGCTCCCAGCGCGGTCGCGGCACATCGCCGACGGTGAGGTCGGCGGGGGCGCCGGTCACCGCGACCAGCACATCGGTCGAGGGCGTGCAGCTGAAGTCGAGTGCGGTGATCTCCAGCAGCGGAGCGCTCTCGTGGTTGCCGGTCAGGACGTTGGCGACGCGGGCGGAGTACTGGTCGAGCGCGCCGTTGACCGGCAGGCCGTAGCGGGAGCGGCCGAGCCGCCCGAGGTCCTGGACGGCGGTGAGTCCGGCACGGTGGACGGTGAGGGTGTCAGCCATGGGCCACCGCCTCATCGGCCGCCAGCATCATGCCGTCGTACGCGTCCCACTGCTCCGGGGCGATCGCGACGAACCGGAAGGTGTCGCCGGGCCGGTACGCGGTCAGCGGCTCGGCGTCGAGGTCCAGGACGCGCAGCGGGGTGCGTCCCAGCAGCGGCCATCCGCCCGGGGAACGCATCGGGCAGATCACGGCCTGCCGCCCCGCCACCGCAATCGACCCGGGCGGGACGCTGACGCGCGGCGAGGCCAGCCTCGGCACCGGCTTGGGGAACGCGGGGCCGTCCATCATCGGGGCCCCCGCCGGTGCGCCGAGGCAGCGCACCGTCAGGTCCTGGGCGGTATGCAGCGCCATGACTTCCCATGCGCTCAGTCCCAACTGCCCGGCCACCACCGGCAGGTCCGGGCCGTGCTCGCCGCCGTACACGACCGGGACCGTGAAGCGCCTGGGCGCGGACCGGGGCGCCGGGCTCCCGGCGAGCCGCTCGGCCGCGCCCTGAAGCGCACGGTGGACGGTGGCGTGGTCGGTGCCGGAGCAGTCGAACTCGACGAGCAGCGAGTCGTAGCTGGGGACAATGCCGTGGACGCCGTCGAGCCGGGCCGCCTCGATCGCGTCGGCCAGGGCGTGCACGACCCGCCATGCCTGCTCGGTATCGGCGCTCACGGTTCTGACCACCACGGCCGAGTCGCCGCAGTCCGTGACGATGATGTTCCCGCCCATGTCAGGCACCCCTTCCGTCCAGCACCTCGCTCAGCGGGGCGATCTCGACGTCCGCCGCCAGCAGTTCCTTGCGGATGCGGTGCGCGAGCGGGACGGCGCCGGGGGTGTCGCCGTGCAGCAGGACGGTGTCGCAGACGACCGGGATGTCACGGCCGCCGGCGCTGCGGATCACCCCTTCGGTCACCATGCGGACGGTCCGCTCGGCGATCTCCCGCTCGTCCTGGATGACCGCGCCGGCTTCGCCCCTCGGCACCAGCGTGCCGTCGTCGCGGTAGGCCCGATCGGCGATGCCCACGATGCCGAGCCGCAGTCCACCGGCGCGGGCGGCGTCGGCGAGCTCGCCGTCCTGGGCCAGGACGATCAGCGACCGGTCGAGGGAGGCGATCGCGTCGACCACCGCGTGTGCGTAGTCCCGCCTGGTCGCGACCAGGTTGCCGAGGCGGCCGTGCGGCGCCACGTGCCGGACCCGGGTGCCGTGCGCGGCGGCGAACGCCTGCAGCGCGCCGACCTGGTAGAGCACATCGGTACGGACCTCGTCCGGGGACAGGTCCATCGCCCGGCGGCCGAATCCGACGAGGTCGGGAAAGCTGGGGTGCGCGCCGACGGCGACACCGCGCTCGACGCAGTGCCGCACCGTGGCGTCCATGATCCGCGGGTCGCCCGCGTGGAAGCCGCAGGCGATGTTGGCCGAGGTGAGCACATCCAGCAGCGCCTCGTCGTCGCCCATGGTGTACGCACCGAACCCCTCGCCGAGGTCGGCCACGAGATCGACCCTGTGTGTCATGTCGTCCTCCGCTCAAGAGATTCGATCCGAATTCGGAAAACAGTCCGTAACACGCTTAACGCGGGTGTTACGATTTCCTCGGCGGGCAGGTATTCCGCGTTTCGGCGAACCTAATGCCGGGGGACCGGCACATCAAATACCTGTTGCGTGTGACGTGATAGGACCCGGATATGACCCGGCGCCGCGCCCGACCCGTAGGATGAGCCTCCGGCCAGGCTGGAGGTCGCCGATGGACACCAGGCGTCTGTACTCGTTCGTGAAGATCGTCGACGCCGGCAGCATCACGCGCGCCGCCGACATCCTGCATATCGCGCAGCCCGCGCTGAGCCAGCAGGTCTCGCTGCTGGAGAGCCAGTTCAAGCAGCAGCTGCTGATCCGGAGCAAGCGCGGAGTGGCGCCGACCGAGGCCGGGCGAGCCCTCTACCGGCACGCCCAGCTGATCCTGCGTCAGCTCGAACACGCCCAGGCGGCCGTCGACGTGTCCGGACGGGCGCCCGCCGGGAGCGTCTCGGTCGGCCTCGCCCCGTACAGCACCGGCGCCGCTCTGGCCCTGCCGCTGCTGCGGGCCGTGCGCGAGCGCTACCCCGACATCCTGCTGCACATCAACGAGAACTTCGGCGGTGTGATCAGCGAGGCGATCATGACCGGCCGGATGGACATGGCGTTCATCTACGACGCGGGCCCGATCCGCGGCGTCCAGTTCGAGCCCATGCGCACCGAGGACCTGTACCTGGTCGCCGCACCGGGAGCCGCTCCGGACTCCAGCGGCGGCGAGGTGTCCATCGAGGAACTGGCCGGGGTGGGACTGCTGCTGCCGAGCCGCATCCACACCATCCGTCAGGTCGTCGACGCCGCCTTCCGGCAGGCCTCGCTGGAACCGAGGGTGGTCGGCGAGATCGAGTCGGTGCTGACGCTGGTGAGCGCCGTCAGCGCCGACCTGGGGGCCACCGTGCTGCCGTGGTCGGCGGCCCAGGCCATCCTCGACGTGCGGAAACTGGTGGTGCGGCGGATCGTCAACCCCGCGATCGAAGTCAAGCTCTCCCTCTGCACCTCCGACCACCAGCCGCTCTCCGAACCCGCCCACGCCGTACACGATATTTTCCACGGGCTGATCCTCGATTTCGGAAAGAATTCCGGCGGCCGATGACGCCACACCGAACGCCTATTGGTCGACCGGACCGGGCGCCGGATAGCGTTCACGCCACCAGAGCCAAAAAGCCATAAGGCATTACGGGAGCGGTGGATGACGAAGCGTGTGCTGATTACTCGCGGGCGGCTCCCGGGCGGTGGACTGACCCGCCTGGCGTCCGGCGCCGAGGTCGTCTGCCGACCGGGCCAGGGCCGGCCCGAACCGGCCGAACTGGCCGGATTCGCGGCACGTGCGGGCGGCGCGAGCGCCATCCTCGCCCTGGGCAACGACCGGATCGACGCCGAACTGCTGGACGCGGCCGGTCCCGCACTGAGGGTGGTCAGCCTGGCCAGCATGGGGTTCGACGGCGTGGACCAGCAGGCCGCCGCCGAGCGCGGCGTCGTGGTCACCCACACCCCCGGGGTACTGGCCGAGACCACCGCCGATCTGACGTTCACTCTGATCCTGGCTGCCCGCCGCCGGATCGGAGCAGCGCGCGACTCGCTGCACGCCGGGGCATGGGACCTGTTCCGGATGGAGGACTACCTCGGTCTGGACGTGCACGGCGCCACCCTCGGCCTGGTGGGCTACGGGCAGATCGGCCGGGCCGTGGCCCGGCGGGCCGCCGGATTCGGCATGCGGGTGCTGCACCACGACCCGTCCGGGCCGCCCGGCGGCGAACTGTCCACCGCCGTGGCCCTGCCGCAGCTGCTCGCCCAGTCCGACGTCGTCTCGCTGCACGTCCCGCTCACCGACGCCACCCGCCACCTGATCGGCGCGGCCGAACTACGGGCCATGAAGCCGACCGCGACGCTGGTCAACACCTCCCGGGGCGGGGTGGTGGACGAGGCCGCGCTGCTGCGCGCACTCGACGACGGCACCATCCACTCGGCCGGCCTGGACGTCTACGAACGCGAGCCGCGCGGCGCGGACGTCGCCGATCTGACCGGTCGGCCGGGCCTGTTCGCGCTGCCGCACATCGGCTCGGCCACCGAGACCACCCGCGCCGCGATGGTGGACCTCGCGGTGGACAACGTCCTGGACGTCCTCAGCGGCCGACCGGCCCGCACCCCGCTGCCCGGCACCACGGCGGTACCGGCGTGAGCGGCAGCCCGCTGTTCGACATCGCCGGACGCATCGCGCTGGTCACCGGCTCCAGCCGGGGCATCGGCCGGGCACTGGCCCAGGGACTGCTGGAGGCCGGCTGCACGGTCGTCCTCAACGGCCGCGACACCACCGCCCTCGACCGGACCCGCGAGGAACTGGAGGCGAGCGCCGAGCGCTTCGCCGGCAGGGTGCTCGCGCGGGCCTTCGACGTGACCGACTCCGCAGCCGTGGCCGCGGGCGTCGCCGCGATCGAGGACGAGGCCGGTCCGATCGACATCCTGGTCAACAACACCGGGACGCAGCACCGCGCACCGCTGACCGACTTCACCGACGACGACTGGCACCGGCTGATCGGCACCAACCTCACCAGCGCCTTCTTCATGGGCCGGGAGGTCGCCCGGCGGATGGTTCCGCGCGGCCACGGAAAGATCATCAACATCTGCTCCGTGCAGAGCGAGACGGTACGACCCGGCATCGCCCCCTACGCCGCCACCAAGGGCGGGCTGAAGCTGCTCACCCAAGGCATGTGCGCGGACCTCGGACCCTCGGGCATCCAGGTCAACGGCCTCGGTCCGGGCTACTTCGAGACCGAGCTGACCGAGGCGCTGGTCGCGGACGAGGAGTTCAGCGCGTGGGTGCGCAGGCGCACGCCCGCCGGCCGCTGGGGCAGGGTCTCCGATCTGGTCGGCGCGCTGATCTTCCTGTCGGCGCCCGCGTCCGACTTCGTCAACGGACAGGTGCTGTACGTCGACGGCGGAATGCTGTCCGTCCTGTGAGGTGTGAGATCGGCGAAGGAGTCCGGATGCGTGCGTGCGTCGTCCACAAGGCGGGTGATCTCCGGGTCGAGGAGTGGGACCCCGGTCTTCCCGGTCCCGGGCAGGTTGTCGTGGCTGCCGCCTTGGGCGGCATCTGCGGCTCCGACCTGCACTACTACCATCGCGGCTCGGTGGGTGACTTCCAGGTGCGCGAGCCGTTGGTGCTCGGACACGAGGTGGTCGGCCGGATCAGCGCGCTCGGCCCCGGTGTGGCGGGCCCGGCTGTCGGTGCCCCGGTGGCGATCCATCCCGCCACCCCGTGCGGCGCCTGCCCGGAGTGCGTGCGCGGCGAGCGGAACGTCTGCGGGCAGGCGCGCTATCTGGGCAGCGCCGCACGGATGCCCCACGTCCAGGGCGGTTTCGCCCAGCGGCTGGTCGTCCCCGCCGATCAGGTACGGGCCCTGCCTCCCGGTCTCGACCTGCGCCGGGCCGTACTCGCTGAGCCGCTGGCCGTCGCCCTGCACGCCGTGCGCCGCGCAGGGGAGGTGGCAGGCCGACGGGTGCTGGTCACCGGCGCCGGGCCGATCGGCTCCCTGGTGGTCGCCGCCCTGCGCCACGCGGGCGCGGCCGAGGTGATCGTCAGCGATCTGCTGGACGCTCCGCTGGCCGTGGCCAGGCAGGTCGGGGCCACGGCCACCGTCCTGGCGGATCAGCCCGACTCGGTCGCAGGTCAGGCCTGGCCGGACGACTTCGATGTCGCCGTCGAGGCATCCGGTTCCGGGGCCGGCCTCGGCACCTGCCTGCAGCGGGTGCGCCGCGGTGGCACCGTCGTCCTGCTCGGACTGCTCCCGCCGGGCGAGACCGGCTTCATGGGCAATCTGGTGGTCACCCGGGAGATCACCATGCGCGGCGCGTTCCGCTTCGACCGGGAGTTCGACGACGCGCTCTCACTCCTGGCCTCGGGCCTGGACGTCGGCCCGGTCATCAGCCACACCTTCCCGCTGAGTCGGGCGGTCGAGGCGTTCGATCTGGCCGGTGACCGCACCCGGGCGTCGAAGGTCCTGCTGGATCTGGAAGCGAAATGACCGGCTCGCCTGGAACTGGATCCGTGTGTTCCGGCGTCCCGTGCCACGGGAGCGCCTGCCATGAGCGCGACCGTGTACGTCGGCTCGGGGATGTCAGGGAGTGCCAGTGGCCACGCGAGTGGAGGAGTTCGCAGCGCTGCTGCGTGAGCTGAAGGACCGATCGGGCCGTAGCTACGGGACGCTCGGCGCCCGGCTCCATGTGAGCACCTCCACGCTGCACCGGTACTGCAGCGGCAGTTCGGTGCCGCAGGACTACGCACCCGTCGAGCGCCTGGCCCGGGCCTGCGGAGCCACCTCCGAGGAACTCGTCGAACTGCATCGGCGCTGGATCCTGGCCGACGCGGAACGCTCCCAGAGCAAGGACAGCGGCGCCGAACCCGAGCCCCGCGCACCTGGGCCCCCGGCGACGGAATACCCGCTGACCGTGGAGCTGAGCCAGGCGGATGACCGGTCGCCCAAGCTGCCCGGGGCGGGCGCGCGCAGGTGGCCGGTGCGACGTAACGGAGTGGTGCTCGCCTCGGCCGTGCTCGCGGTGATCGGCATCGCCGGGGCCACGGTCCCGATGATGCTGCGGACCGGAAACCCCACCCCGCTCGTCGCGGACACTTCCGCGTCCGCGTCCGCGTCCGCCAAGGCCACCGCGTCCGCCTCACCCAGTGCCGCCGGTAGTCGGACCGCTTCCCCCTCGAAGCCGGCGTCCGCGTCCGCGTCTGCGTCGGCCTCCGCGTCGGCCTCCGTCACGAGCGCCGCGGCCGCGACTTCCCAGGCGTCCTCGGGCGGTCTGCCCTTCGCGGTGAACGTCCTCGACGACAACTGGAACAATCCCTGCGACTGGTACTACCTGGCCAAGCAGCCGCCCGGCTCCCTGCGGGTCCCCGCCCAGAACGAGGCGCCGCAGACCTGGGCCACCGCCGTCGGCGCCGTGCGCGCCGGGCACCTGCGCTTCGAACTGACCGTCCAGGGCACCACCGACCAGGCCGTGGTGCTGCACTCCCTCAAGGTGCACGTCGTCAACAGAGCTGCAGCGCCCACGTCCTGGACCGTCTACAACACCGGGGACGGCTGTGGTGGCGGCCTCCAGCCCGCGTACTACGGCATCAACCTCGACTCCGCGGCGCCGCAGGCCACGCCGGTCAGCGGTGCTCAGGCCGACGGCACCAAGATCCTCGCCACTTCCTTCCCCTACCAGGTCTCCTCCACGGACCCGCAGGTGATCGACATCGACGCGGCCGTCTCCACCCACGACGTCAGCTGGTACCTGGACCTGGTCTGGAGCAGCGGCACCCAGCAGGGCACGTACCGCATCGACTTCCACGGCCGGCCCTTCCGCACGGTCGGGACCCGGAACGCGGCGCGCTACATCTGGCACCTCGGCAGCCCGACGTGGTCCCCGGACACCAGCGGCCAGTGAGCGAGCCCCGCACGACGGCGGGCTGATTTCATGGTCACTTACTTGTCATGCATATGGCACAGACTGCTTTCCCGTCCCGCCTGAGCGTTCCAGGGACAGTATGTTCCAGCAGGTCAAGGCCGGTTTGACCGTTCCAGTGTCCCTGATGGTCCGGTGGCCGTAGCGGCTGGGACAGGTGGTGGCACAAGCTCAGGTCATCGAAGCCGTGCCGCCCCGGAGAGCGGCGGTACGGATCTCATCACCCACCCGGACAGGGAGTCAGTCATGTCTCTTGCCCTTACCCGCCGTCGTGCGGGGCTGCTCGCCGTGACCGCCGCCGCCACGGCCCTCACGCTCGGTGCGGGCGTGGCCCAGAGCGCGCAGGCGCTGCCCAGGGCCGCGACCTCGCGCGGCAGCGTCGCGTGCACCGGCGCCAACACCAAGGTCACGGCGCAGCAGGTCTCGCGCCCGATCAACCACCTGCTGCTGACGGTGCGGAACACCGGGCGGAAGGTCTGCTACCTGTACGGCTACCCGGCGGTTCAGGTCCCGGGGGCGCAGGCGGTGCCGCCGGTGGTCGGCGAGTCGCGGCCGCAGGCGGTCGTCACGCTCAAGCCGGGGCAGTCGGGCTACGCGGGGGTGCTGCTGTCCAGCGCCGACGGCAGCGGGGGGCACGGCGAGACGGTGAAGTCCTTCCGCGTGTGGTTCCAGAACCGCGCCCTGGCGTTCACCGGGTCGAGCGCCACCGTGCATCTGCGCAAGGGCGTCTACGCCGACGAGTCGCTCCGGGTGACCTACTGGGAGACCAGCCCCAGCACCGCCCTGACCTGGTAGCACCCGCCCAGCCCGGGCCGAAGCACCGCTCGTGGGACGAGAGAGGATGGGCCCAACGTGCCCGGTACGCGCAGAACCGCCGTCATGGGACAGCCCGACCCGGCCGCTCCGGCTCACGAGCACTTCGAGGTCCGGTGGCAGACCGCCCCCGGCGGGGCGCCCCGCAAGGTCGCCCTGCTGGCCCGCGAGGTCCTGGGCGTACTGCTCGGGCTTCGGCCGCACAGCGAGATCCGTCCGGACGGGATCGTCATCCGCAGGCGCGGCGGCCCGGTGATCGCGGGCTTCACCTACTGCGGCGACCCGGAACTGGCGCGACGGCACTCCGCTCTGGTCGAGCGGCAGCTGTCGGGCTGCACCGTCGGCGAGTTCCTCGCCTTCATCCGCAACGAAGCGTGCCGTGCCGCGAGGCCGACGCGATGAAGGCCACCCCTGCTGGACACCACCAACGAACAGTCGAAAAAAGGAAATCGGATGAATCGTCATCTGCGTATCACTGTCCTGGTCAGCGCCGCGCTCAGCGCGGGTCTGTTCATGACGGCATGTCAGGGGACCGGCAATCCGGTCGCACAGGGCGGGGGGTCGTCTGCCAAGGCCGGCAGCGCGGACCCCAAGGGCTCGGCCGGCGGCAGCAGTTCTTCGCCGTCTACGTCGTCGCCCTCGTCTTCGTCCTCCTCGTCCTCCTCGACCTCCTCGGGCGGCGGGTCCGCGACGAGCGGGGGCGGGGGCTCGACGACGAGCAGCAGCGGTGCCGGCGACAAGACCGGCTACGGGCAGGGCTGCGGCGCCAACGACATCTCCTGGAGCACCAGGACGGAGACGCAGGCCGGCGGCTACATCCTGGTCATCGCCAAGGCGAAGCCCGGTATCACCTGCGTTCTGCCGGGAGGCCTGCCGACCGTGGCCTTCGGCTCGGACGGTACGCAGGCGAAGAACGCGGAGCAGGTCGCGGGTGACCCGATCACGCTGCGCGCGGGGGTCACCGCCTATGCCGGTGTGAAGCCCAAGACCACCAAGGGCAACGCCGGCAAGCAGCTGAGCGAGATCATCCTCAGCATCGGCAACAGCGACCCGAACCCGGTCTCCCTGAAGGTCGGCACGATCGTCGTCGACCAGCCGATCGTCACCGACTGGCACACCTCCGCCTCGCAGGCTGTCCCGTTCGGGGGAACCGACCAGTGACGAGAGGTGATGTGGTGTCAACTGAACTGAACAGGAAGGTACTTGATGCCGTTGATGAAGTCGGAGCGCATCCGGCGGGGCTCCCCCGTCAGCTCGACGTGCGGATGACGGCGCAGCAACTCCCGGGTGAGTGACTTGATCTGGGCGCGGGCGAGGCCCGCTCCCAGGCAGTAGTGCGGTCCGCCGCCGCCGAAGGTGAGGTGCTCGTTGGGGGTGCGGCGGATGTCGAAGACGTCGGGAGCGTTGAAGACCTCCTCGTCGCGGTTGGCCGAGGTGTAGTAGAGGACGGCCTTCTGTCCGGCTTTGACCGGTACTCCGCGGATATCGGTGTCGCGGGTGGCGGTGCGCCGGAAGTTGTGGATCGAGCCGTTCCAGCGGAGGAACTCCTCGGTGGCGGTGGTCCACAGGGCGTCGTCGTCGATGCCGGCGACGAGTTCGGCGCGGGCGGCGGGGTGGTGGATCAGGCTGAGCAGGGTGCCGGCGAGCAGGTTGCGGGTGGTCTCGTTGCCCGCGACGCACAGCGTCACGAAGAACATGTCGATCTCGTGCGTGGTCATCCGCTCCCCGTCCACCTCCGCGTGCACCAGCGCGCTGATGATGTCGTCGCGCGGTTCCTTGAGGCGGTCGGCGGCCAGGGCGTCGCAGTAGGCGTAGATCTCTACTGCCGCGTTCTGGCCGTCCTCCTCGCTGGTGCGGAAGTCCGGGTCCTGGAAGCCGACCATGCGGTTGCTCCAGGCGAAGATGCGGTCCTCGTCGGCGGCTTGGACGCCGACCATCTCGCAGATGATCTGCAGCGGCAGACGGGCCGCGATCTCCTCGACGAACTCGACCCGTCCGCCCTTTGCGGCGACGGAATCGGCGAGCAGGGCAGCCCGCCGCTCGATGTCCCGGGTGAGTTTGCGGATCATCCGCGGTGCGAAGGCGGTGCTCACCAGTTGCCGCATCCGGGTGTGCCTGGGCGGATCCATGCCGACCAGGGTCAGCGCCAGGCTCTCCAGCGCCTCCGGCGTCTGGTCGCGGATGAAGAACGAGCCCGTCTCGACGGACCAGAGCTCCGGACTGCGGCTCGCGGCGATGATGTCCTCGTGCCGCGTGACCGCGAAGAAGCCCTGGTGGCCGGGGATTTCGTGCCAGTGCACCGGGTCCTCGCGACGGAGTCGGGCGAACTGGTCGTGCGGTATCTCGCGGGCCCAGGTGTCTTCGAGCAGGTTGATGCCGGTGGTGGCGGTCATGGCGATTGCGTCTCTCCCCTCGGGTCGGGTGGGTCGTCGAGCCGGAGCAGGGTGCGCAGGGCGCCGACGACGATCTCGTCGGGAACGCTCGCGGGGTCGAGCCGGTGCTGCAGGGCGCAGCCCAGCAGCACGCCCAGAACCAGGGCCCCGGTCTCTGCGGGCGGGTACGGCAGCGGGCGGCCGACCGTCCGCGCCCAGTCGGCCAGTCCCTCGCCGAGCTGGGCGCGGGTCGCGGCGTAGCGCTGGGCGAGGTCGTCGCCGCCCGGCCCGCCGCGGGCGCCGTTCAGCCAGAGCTCCAGCTCCAGGAGCAGCCAGGCGTCCCCGCGGTCGGCCACGGGCCGGACGATGCTGCCCCACATCGCGCCGAAGTGTTCCGCGGGGTCGGCCCGTCCGGCCAGCCGCATTGACAACTCCTCGGCGGTGCGCTCCTTCCAGACCTCCAGCAGGGCCAGCAGCAGCCCTTCCTTGCCGCCGAAGTGGCTGTAGAGCGCGCCGGTCGTCCGCCCCGCCGCGTCGGCCACCGCCTCGGCCGAGACAGCGTGGAACCCCTTGCGGGCGAAGAGCTCGGCGGCGGCGTCGATCAGCCGCGCCCTGGTCTCTGACTTGCGCTGCTGCTGACTGCGGGCCATGGGCGGCATCCCCGGGTCGAGCGATTTATATCGGGTTCCCGATATAAATCCAGAGTCCCGCACACCTGATGCTCCGTCAATATATGTGGGAGGTCCGAACTACCCGGGGAGTGGGCGGTCGTTGACGACGTCCTTCATGACGAGGGTGGAGGTGAGGCGGTAGTCGGGGAGCGGCACCGGGCTCAGCTCCTGGGAGTTCTGCGAACGCGCCCTTCAGGAGGCACACGTCGCCCTCACCCCGGGCAGGGACTTCGGCGAGCACACGGCGGAGACGCACGTCCGCCTCTCGTACGCGGCGTCGACGGACGACCTCCGCGAAGGGCTCACCCGGCTCGGGAAGTTCACGGCCGGTCTCGGCTGAACCCGCGGCGCTGCCGTCAGATGCTCATTCCGCCGTCCACGCGGAGGGTGCTGCCGGTGACGAAGCGGGAGTCGTCGCAGGCGAGGTAGAGCACCGATGCGGCGATCTCCTCCGGGGAGGCGTGCCGGCGCAGCGGGATCATCTGGTCGAACACTGAGGCGGCCGCTGCCGGGGGCAGGCCGGTCGCGGCGGTTTCGATCGCGGCCTGGAACGGGGTGTCGGTGGGGCCGGGGTGGATGGTGTTGACCCGGATGCTGCGGGCGGCGGCCTCCTTGGCGGCGGTCCGGGCCAGGCCGACCTGGGCGTGCTTGGCCGTGGCGTAGCCGGCGATTCCCGGATCCGAGGTGAGGCCGACGACACTGGAGTTGATGATGACGCTGCCGCCGTCGGCCAGCACCGGCAGCGTGTGCTTGAGCACCAGGAACGCGCCCAGCACGTGCACGTCGAGCACGCGACGGAACGCCTCGGTCGGATACTCGGTGATCGGCGCGATCGGGCCGCTGACACCGGCGTTGCTGAACACCACGTCCAGGGTGCCGAATTGGTCGAGCGCGGCGCGCACGGCGGCTCGGACGGCGGCCTCGTCGGTGACGTCGGCGACCGAGCACCCCGCCTGCTCCGGGCCGAGCTCGGCCACGGCGCGGCGCAGCCGTTCCCCGTCCAGGCCGACCAGGTGGACCAGCGCGCCCTCGGCGGTGAACCGCCGGGCGGTGGCCATTCCGATGCCGCTCTCGCCGCCGGTGATCAGCGCCACCTTGCCCTTGAGCCGGTCCATCGGGGCATCCCTGCTCTCTGCACAGTCATCCGGCGTAGCCGGCGTTCATGGACACGCTCAGCGCCTGCTGGGTCAGCCGTTCGCCGCTGAGCTCGTCGACGGTTCGGCCGCGCTGGAGGACCAGCACACGGTCGCACAGGTCGACGAGTTCGGACAGGTCCGTCGAGGTGATCAGGACGGCTCTGCCCTCGTCGGCCAGGGCACGGATGACGGCGTGCATCTCGGCGCGGGCACGGACGTCGACGCCACGGGTCGGATCGTCCAGGAGCATGATCGAGGGGTCGGTGTCGAGCCACTTGGCGAACACCACCTTCTGCTGGTTGCCGCCCGACAACTCGCCGGTCCGGCGGTGCACGCCGCCGTTGACGCGCAGGCCGCGGGCGCTGCGCGCGGCCCGGTCGACCAGTTCGCGGCGGTGCAGCATCGGACTGCCCCGGTGCAGGCCGAGCCAGCTGACCGAGGTGATGTTCTCCCACACCGGCCGGTCGAGCATCAGGCCGTAGCGTTTGCGGTCGCTGGGAACGAAGGCGACACCCTGGCCTATCGCCTGCCGGAATGAGCGTGGCGCCTTTCCGGCGGCCAGCCGTACGCTGCCGGACGTCGGGCGGGCCTGGCCGCTGATCACTTCGAGCACCGCGAGGTGGCCCGCGCCCTGCAACCCGGCGAGCCCGACGACCTCACGGCGGCGCGCGGTCAGCGAGACCCCGTCCAGCCGGCCCGGGATGGTCACGGACTCCAGGACCACGGCCGGTGCGCCGGGTGCCCCGGTCCCGGGGCTGGCCTTGGGTGCGGCGGTCGCGGCGTGGCTCTCGCCCAGCATCGCGGTCACCAGCGCGGTCAGGTCCACGTCCGCGATCTCGGCGCCGCTCAGGGTGACCCGGCCGTCGCGCAGCACGGTGACCCGCTGGGAGAACCGCAGCACCTCCTCCAGGTAGTGCGAGATGTAGAGGATCGCGATGCCCCGGCCGCCGGTCCGCAGCAGTACGGCGGCCAGCCGGTCGACCGCTTCCTTCGGCAGCGCCGAGGTGGGCTCGTCCAGGATCAGCACCCGTGGCTCGGTCAGCAGGGCCCGGCAGATCTCCAGCAGTTGACGGTCGGCCAGGTCCAGGTCACCGGCTCTGGCGTCGAGCCGGATCCGCAGGCCGAGCTCGTCCAGCACCGGCCGGGCACGCCGTTCGGCCTCGGCGTTGCTGGTCAACCCCCCGCGCCGGGGCAGGCCGTGGGGGAAGAGGTTCTCGGCGACGCTGAGGTCACCGAAGATCGCCAACTCCTGGGAGACCAGGGCGACACCGGCCTCGGAGGCCTGACGGGACGTGGCGAAGGCTGCCTCCCGGCCGTCGAGCAGGACCCGTCCGGCGTCCGGATGGACCACTCCGGAGAGGATCTTGACCAGCGTCGACTTGCCGGCTCCGTTCTCGCCGACCAGCGCGTGCACCTCGCCGGCGCGCAGGGTGACCGCCGCGTCGGCCAGGACGCGGACCCCGTCGTAGCGCTTGGTGACGCCGGTCGCGGTCAGCACGGTCTGCCGGTCGACCCGGTCGACCCGGTCAGCGGGCATTGGCCAGCGGTTTCAGATTGGCGGTGACGTTGCCGAGCAGTGTGTCGATCTGCGACTTGTACCAGGCGTAGGCCGCCTGCGGGGAGGTCTCGCGCTGGATGATCGCGTCGATGTTGGACTGGTCGACCACGAGCCCGGGAGTCTCGAACCAGCCCTGGGGCAGGCTCTTGTGCTGCTTCACGGAGTCGATCAGCAGGGCGGTGGCGAGGTACCCCTTGAGGAAGTGCTCCGGGTCGATGGTGACGAAGTCGAGTCCCGCCTTGACGTCCTCAAGTGTCTTGGCGTCCACATCCATTCCGGCGACCAGGTAGGTGCCCTTCTCCTGCTGCTTGATCCTGGCGAGGTCGTAGGAGTCCGCGTCGCCGACACCGAGGAAGGCCAGCGCGTGCGGCTGCGCGTGCACCTGGGAGAGCCAGGCGCTGTAGTTCTGCGCCGGGTCGCTGTAGGTCTGGAACGGGCCGAGCACGGTGATCCCTGGCGCCTTGGCGTTCAGCGTGTCCTTGATGCCCTTCGCCCGGGAGTCCAGCACCGGGGTTCCGGGGTTCGGGACGCCGATCACCACCGTGCCGTGCGGGTTGGCGCCCAGCCGCTTGAGGGTCTCCTGCGCGAGTGTCACGCCGAGCTGGTAGTTGTCGTTGCCGACGTAGAAGGTGACGCCGGAGCCCGGGGTCGGCGAGGTGTCGAGCGCCACGATCGGCACGCCCTTGGCGACCGCCTGCGCGGCGGGGCGGGTGAAGATCGGCGGGTCCAGGTTCTCCAGCACCACACCGTCGTGCGCGGTGGTGGTCAGGCTCTGGAAGAGCTGCTGCTCGGCGGGGCCGTCGGTGTTCGGCGGGCCGACCGTGCTCCAGTCGACGCCGGTGGCGTGGTCGGCCGCGGACTGGGCGCCGAGCACCATCTCGTGCGCGAAGTTGAGGCTGATGTTGGCGACCGCGATGCCCATCTTCAGCTTGGCGCCGGAACCGGAGGAACTACTGCTGCTGCTCCCCCCGCCGCTTGAGCACGCGCTCAGCACGAGTGCGGCCGCGGCGGTCCCGGCCAGCGCTGCGGACCAGCGGGTTCGGCGCCCTGGAAGGTGCGGGTCGGTGCGTCTCACGTCACTTCTCCTGTCGTTTCAGGTGGGTCGGCGGAACAGCCGGGAGGCCACCGCTGCCGCGCCCTGCCGCAGGCCCGCTCCGCGTGAGCGGCGCAGCGCGCTGTCGAGGGCCACGGCCAGCAGGATCACCGCGCCGGTGGCGAACGTGGTCCAGTTGATGGGGACTTGGAAGAACACCAGGGCGGCCGCGACCACGGACAGGATCAGCGAGCCGAAGACCGCGCCGGCCACCGATCCGCGTCCGCCCGCCAGCGAGGTTCCGCCGATGATGCAGGCGGCGATCGCGGTCAGTTCATAGCCCTGCCCGACGGTCGGGTCCCCGGCGATGAAGAACGCCAGCGCCAGTGCTCCGGCGACGCCGGACATCAGACCGGTCAGTGCGAGCGCCTTGATCCGGGTGCGGGTGATCGGCAGACCGCTGAACCGTGCGGCGTCCGGATTGGAGCCGATCGCCCGGACCTGCGCCCCGAACCGGGTACGGGTCAGCACCACGGTGAGGGCGACCAGGGCGACCAGCAGCACCCACACGGAGGTGGGCACCGAGAGCACATTGCCGCCCAGGACGGTGAAGAACGAGTTGCCCGCCGGCAGGTTCCCGATCTGCCGACCGTCGGCCAGGGCCAGCGCCATGCCGCGGTAGAGCATCGCCGTCGCCAGCGTCACGATGAACGAGGGGAGTTTGAGGACGGTCGTGACGAGGCCGTTGAACGCGCCGAGCAGGGCCGCCAGCGGGAGGGTGACCAGCAGGGAGAGCCACGGATCGGTGCCGTCCCGGATCAGCACGGCGCCGACGACCAGGCACAGGGTGTACGTGCCGCCGACGGACAGGTCGACCTCGCGCATGGCCAGGGCGAAGACCATCCCGACCGCCATCAGGCCGACGTACGACGAACTCTGGGCGATCGACAGCAGGTTGTCCTTGCGCACGAAATCCGGGTGGGCGATGCCGGCGGCCACGACGATGAGGACCAGCACCAGGCTCACACCGAGCTCGTCGCGCAGCAGACGGCGGCGCCAGGCCCCCCGTTGCGACCCCGCACCGTGCGAGCGGTCCGCTGCGGTCTCGTCGACGGTGACCGGCTGGGTCATGGGACTGCTCCTGTCGGCGCGGGCGGGTGGCTGGCTGGAAGGTTCCGCCCGGTTCGGTGTGGGGGCAAGGATCGCGTTCCACTGAACGGAATGCGGTTCTTGTGCACCATCCCGGCGCGGCGCAGTCTCGACGGCATGTCGCAATCGCAGCCGCAGCCGCAGCCGCCGCCGCAGCCCGCGAGGTTGGGCGAGACCGAAGCACGGGTGCTCGCGCGCTTCTGCGACCGCGTGGTCCCCGGGTCGGCAGGAATCGGCGTGGTCGACTACATCGAGCGCGCGCTGGAGCGGATGTCGCTGTCGGAGGAGGACGCGCTGCACGCGGCGATCGGCGTCGTCGCCGACGTGAGGACGCCGGACCGCATGGTCGACACCAGGGCGTTCGAGCTGCTGCGGACGCTGGCCGTCGAGGCGTACTACGGCGACTACCTGGCGCCGGGGCGCCCGGGGCCGGGCGGGCACGCCGCCATGGGCTTCAACCCGCCCGCCGCTGCACGGTTGCGCAAGGACTGGGCGTTCCTGGACCCGTCTCCGCCGAACCAGTTCGGCGATCAGGGCAGTGACGGGGGCAGGGCTGCGGTGGTCGTCGTCGGCTCCGGCGCCGGCGGCGGCCTGATCGCCGCCGAGCTCGGCGCCTGCGGCCACGACGTGCTGCTGGTGGAGGCCGGCGGGCTGCACCAGGCGGACTCGCACACCCGGTTCGAGCTGCAGGCGCGCGACCGGCTGTGGTGGCCCGCCCGCTTCGCGGGGGACCCGGACGATCCGGCCGGGCAGATCGCGTTGCTGGCCGGCCGGTGCGTCGGGGGCTCGACGGTGATCAACACCAAGGTCGCGATGCGGGCCCATCCCGAGGACATCGCCAAGTTCCATGCCCGCACCGGACTGCTCGGCCCGTCCGGGCGCCCCTTCGCCCCGGCCGACCTCGAACCCTGGTACGACCGGGTCGAGTCCTGGCTCGGCGTCCGTCCCCGCGCGGACTGGACCCCCAGCGTCCGCCGGGTCGGACGCGGATTCGCCGCGCTCGGCGCGTCCTGGGAGCCGGTGGACTCGTACACCGACCACAACTGCACGCGCTGCGGCGCGTGTCTGACCGGCTGTCCCAGCAACGCGGGGAAGTCCGCGCTCAACACGTTCATCGCCCCGGCGCTGGGACGCGGCGAGATCCGGCTGCGGACCGGCACGGTCGTGGACCGGGTGCTCATCGAACGCTCCGGTGGCCGGGCCAGGGCCTGCGGTGTCGCCGTCACCCGTCCCGATGGAACCAGCGGCACCATCGGGGCCGACACCGTCGTCCTTGCGGCAGGTGCTCTGAGCACCCCTCAGATCCTGTTCAGAAGCCCGGAGTTCACCGCACTCGACACCCCGTCCAGCAGGTTGGTCGGCCGGACGCTCGGCCTGCATCCGGCCCGCCTGGTCCACGGGCTCTTCGACGAGGCGCAGGACTGCCACATGGTCTACCCGATCACCGCGCACAGTCTGGACCACCAGCGCGACTCCGACGGCGGTTTCGTGATCGAGGGCACCACCATCCAGGACCCGGTCTCCTTCGCCCAGTCCCTGGTGGACGCCGGGGCCCGCCCGCTGTGGGGCGCCGAACTCAGCGCCACCGTCGCGGCGTACCGCCGTTGGGCCGGGCTGCTGGTGATGGCCACCGACGAGAACACCGGCACGGTGGATCTGGACCCGCGCGGCGAGGCGGTCTTCACCAAGCGCTTCTCCGCGGCCGAACGCCACCGCCTCGACCGTGGACTCGCCTTCGCCGTCGCGGCGTTGCGGGCGGCCGGGGCCCGCGAGGTGGTCTGCAGCGGACTCTCCAGCTCGCACGTCCAGGGCAGTGTGCCGATGGGCGACGACCCGAACCGCTCGGCCGTCGACGGCAACGGACGGGTGCGCGGCGTCGACGGGCTCTACGTCGGCGACGCCTCCCTGGTCCCGGCGTCGCTCTCGGTCAACCCGTCCCTGACCGTGATGGCGCTCGCCGCCAAGGTCGCCGACCACCTCGCAAAGGAACTCCCACGGTGAACGCCCCGCCCCGCACGGTTCGCGCCAGGCCGGTGGACGCGCTGCTCGCCGTCCTCCGGGAGGAGGGGGTCGACCGGATCTTCGGGAATCCCGGCACCACCGAACTGCCGTTCACCGACGCCCTGGTGGACGCACCCGACCTGCGGTACGTGCTGGCTCTGCAGGAGGCGTCGGCGGTCGCGATGGCGGACGGCTACGCCCGGGCCACCGGCCGGACCGCGTTCGTGAGCCTGCACATCGCGGCCGGGCTCGCCAACGGCCTGATCGGCCTGATCAACGCCGCGCGCTCGCGCACCCCGATGGTGGTCACCGCAGGCCAGCAGCACCGCGGCCACCTGGTCCAGGACCCGATGCTCAGCGGCGACCTGGTGGCCATGGCCGCACCGGTGGCCAAGTCCGCCGTCGAGGTGCACCACGCCGCCGACCTGCCGATCGTGCTGCGGCGCGCCTTCGCGCTGGCGCCACAGCCCCCGGCCGGGCCGGTCTTCGTGGCGATCCCGATGGACCTGCTGGCCGAGGAGGAACTGGTCGACCTGCCGGGGCGGTCGGCGAGGGCCCCGCAGGGCCCGGCGACCAGGCTCGGCGAAGCGACCGCGCTGCTGGCGGGCTCCCGGCGCCCGGTGATCGTGGCCGGCGACGGCGTCGGGCGCGACGGCGCGGTCTCCGAACTGGTCGAGGTCGCCGAACAGTTGGGGGCGACCGTCTACCACCAGCCGATGAACGACGGCGTCGACTTCCCCGGCAGCCATCCCCTGTACGCGGGCATGCTCCCGCCGCGCAACGCGGCCATCCGCGAACTGCTGCGCCCGCACGACGCGTTGCTCCTTGTCGGCTGCCGGGCCTTCATGCCGCACCACTACTCGCCGGGGCCGGCCGTCCCGGACGGGCTGACGGTCGTTCAACTCGACTCCGACCCGCAGGAGATCGGCCGCAACTTCGCGGTCCGGCTGGGCCTGGCCGGGGCGCTCGCGCCCTCGCTCGCGGCGCTCGCCGGGGAGTTGCGGGCGCACCCGGTGGCCGCGGCGGCGGAGCGGATCGCCCGTCTCGGCGCGGCGCACGCCGAGGGGCGCGACGCGCTGGACCGGGACGCCCTGGCCCGCTACGGACCCGCCCCGCTCGATCCGCTGGCCGCGGTGCACGCACTCGCCGCGGGCCTGCCCCGGGACACCGTCGTGGTCGAGGAGGCGATCACGGCCGGTCTGAAGCTGCGCACCGTGCTGCGCCAGGACCTGCCGCGGTCCTATGTGCACACCGTCGGCGGCGGCCTGGGCTGGGGCATCGGCGCGGCCGTCGGCAGCCGCCTCGGCGCGCCAGGGCGACCGGTGGCCGCGGTGCTCGGGGACGGGTGTGCCATGTTCGGGGTCCAGGGGCTGTGGAGCGCGGCCCGCTACCGGGTCCCGGCCGCGTTCTTCGTCATGAACAACGGCGAGTACCGCACCCTGAAGGAGACCCTGGACGCAGGACAGAGCCGGTCCAGCACCGCCCGCAGCTATGTCGGCCTCGACCTGGGGGTGCCGTCCCGGGCCGCCGGGCGGCTGGACTGGTCCCACGCCGCGAGGTTCTTCGGCATCGATGCCGTCCGGATCGACAGCGCCGAGCAGTTGCGCGGTGTCGCCGCGACGGTCGGCGAACTCGACGCGCCGCTGCTGGTCGACGTCCCGGTCGCCAGTCACGCGGAGGAGCACGGCTACCCGGTCGCCGACCGTTCCCTTTTCACCCGGCGCGGGTGATGATCCTGACATGGACGAGCACCGTGCCGTCGTACCGAAATCCGTGCTGGCCCGCGGACTTCTGCTGCTCGACGCCTTCGGCCCGAGCGACGCCGAGCTCACCCTCGCCGAACTCTCGGCCCGCACCGGGCTGGCCAAACCGACCGCGCACCGGCTGCTCGCGCAACTGGTCGCCTGGGGCGGCGTCGAACGCGGCACCCGCGGCGGCTACCGGCTCAGCCTGAGCCTGTTCCTGCTGGGCCAGCGCGCCCCGCGCCAGCGCAGCCTGCGCGAGGCGGCCCTCCCGTACCTGGAGGACCTCTACGAGGCCACCCACGAGAACGTCCACCTCGCCGTCCAGGACGGTACGGACACCCTCTTCCTGGACAAGGTGTCCGGTCGGCGGTCCACCCCGATCATGTCCCGGGTCGGCAGCCGGCTGCCCGCGCACTGCACCGCGACCGGAAAGCTCTTCCTGGCCCTCGGCCCGCCCGAGCACCTGCGCCGCGCGGTGCAGGCCGGGCTGGCCCGGCTGACCCCGCGCACCATCATCACCCCGGGCATGCTCCGTGCCGACCTGGCCAGAACCCTCGACCGCGGGTACGGGCTCAACCGCGAGGAGTCGGAGACCGGGGTGACCGCCGTGGCCGCACCGATCTTCGACCACCGGCGCCGGGTGATCGCGGCGGTGTCGATCACCGGCGGCTCGCACCGCCTCGACCTGGAACGACTGGCACCGGCGGTGCGCACCGCGGCGCTCTCGCTGTCGCGGGAGCTGGTCCGGGAGAGCACGAACGGCCGCCTGACGCTGAACGGCGGGCGGTGGACCGCATAGGCTGGCCCTCCGGAAGAGCGGCTGCGGACGGGAGGTCCGGCACGTGGACGGGCTGGACAGACGGCGGTTCCTGGGCGGCACCGCGGCGGCGGGCCTCACCGTGCTGTCCGGATGCGCCGCTCCGCACCCGTCGGCGACCGTCGCCAGGACCGGTTCGCCGGAGGCCACGCCCGCGCCGACCGCGTCACTGACGGCGGAGCAGACCGAGCAGGCCCGGCCCGGCGACGCCGACTGGAGACTGCGTGACCAGGGCGCCCCGGAGGCCGTCCAGGGCTACGCCGATCAGGTCAGTGTGGACCCGGGCGGA
Organism: Streptacidiphilus sp. EB103A; assembly: GCF_041261405.1. Lineage (NCBI taxonomy): Bacteria > Bacillati > Actinomycetota > Actinomycetes > Kitasatosporales > Streptomycetaceae > Streptacidiphilus > Streptacidiphilus sp. EB103A. The sequence continues at coordinate 158,777 of NZ_JBGCAQ010000001.1, forward strand.
TCGTTCACCCTGTACGTCTCCACCACCGCACCCGGCTTCACCGTGTCGGCCTACCGGGTCGGCTGGTACGGCGGCGCGCAGGCCCGCCGGGTCTGGCGCTCGGGCCGCATCGCGGGGCGGCAGCAGTCGGCCACCCGGATCGTCCAGTCCACCCGTACCGTCAGGGCGGACTGGCAGCCGAGCCTACGGGTCGGCACGGACGGCTGGCCGCCCGGTGCCTACCTGCTGCGCCTGGACGCCGAGAACGGCCACCAGCGCTACGTCCCACTGATCGTCAGATCCCCGAGCGCGGTGGGCCGTACGCTGCTGATGCACGCCCCGGCGACCTGGCAGGCGTACAACCTCTGGGGCGGCCGCAGCCTCTACCAGGGCGAGGACGGCGCCTACGCGACGCGCTCGCTCGCGGTCTCGTTCGACCGCCCCTACGACGACACCGGCGCCGAGCTCTTCCTGGTCTACGAACGGGCCCTGGTGGTGCTCGCCGAGCGGCTCGGCATCCCGCTGGCCTACACGACCGGCTACGACGTGCACCGGCAGCCGGAGATACTGCGCGGCGCGACCACGCTGCTCTCGCTCGGCCACGACGAGTACTGGACCCCGCAGCAGCGTGCGGCGGTGACCAGAGCCAGGGACACCGGGTCGAACATCGCCTTCCTGGGCGCCAACACCTGCTACCGCCGGATCCGCTACGAGGACGGCGGACGGACCGTCGTCTGCTACAAGACCGCCTACGCGGACGACCCGGCCTACCGGCCGAGCGCCGGCGTGGCCACCACCGACTTCCGGGCGGCGCCCGGCGCGGACCCCGAGTCCTCGCTCACCGGCGTCCTCTACGAGGGCTTCCCGACCGACGCGCCCTATGTGGTCGGCGCCGCCGATCACTGGCTGTACGCCGGCACCGGAGTCAAGGCGGGCGACTCCTTCGCGCACCTGGTCGGCGTCGAGTACGACCGGGTGACCCCGGACCGGCCGACCCCGCGCCCGCTGCAGATCCTGGCCCACTCGCCGCTGGTCTGCCAGGGTCGTGCCAGCCACTCCGACACGGCCTACTACACCGTCCCGAGCGGGGCCGGGATCTTCGCGTCCGGGACCATGCGCTGGGTGGAGGGGCTGATGGCGGGCACCCACGACGACCACCGGGACCACGGCATGGACGCCCGTACCGGGGCCTTCGTGACCAGGGCGACCTCGAACCTGCTCACCGCCTTCGCCAAGGGCCCGGCCGGACGCCAGCTGCCGGCGCCGCACGACAACATCGCGACCTACTACTGACGGCGGCTCGCACGGCCGCGCGTAGGAGTCACGCGCGGCCGTGCGAGTGTGGCGCCTAGCTGAGCGTGAAGTCGTCCGCATAGACGTTGGCCTGGCCGTACCAGCCGTGGACGAAGACGGTGACGGTTCCGCTGCTGCCGGTGGTGAGGGAGACCGTCAGCTGGTTCCAACTGCTGCTGTTGGACCAGGTGCTGGCGCTGGCTCCGCCGGTGACGCCGATGTAGGCGTAGGGGCCCTGGACCCAGCCGGTCAGGGTGTAGGTGTGGTTGGGGGACAGGGTGAGCGTCTGGTCGCATTCGCCGGTGCTGCTGGCGCTGGGGGTGACCTGCAGGGAGTGGCTGCCGGAGTGGACCGGGCTGGAGACCACGCTGCTGCCGCCGGTGCAGGTCCACGGGCTGAGGCTGCCGGTCTCGAAGCCGGCGTTGGTCAGCGAACCGCCGCCACCGCCCCCGCCGCCGGTGCTGCTGGTGACGGTGAGCGTGTAGGTCGCGCTGTGGCTGCCGGTGGAGGCGCTGCCGGTCACGGTGATCGGGTAGCTGCCCGCGGCCACGGACGAGCCGACGGTCGCCGTCAGCGTCGAACTGCCGCCGGAGGTGACGGAGGTCGGGCTGAGCGAGACGGTGACGCCGGAAGGCGCTCCGGACGCGGACAGGCTGACCGACTCGGCGCTGCCGGAGGTGACCGCCGTGGCGACGGTCGCGGTGGCGGAACCGCCCTGGACGACCGACGCGGAACTCGGCGAGAGCGAGACTGAGAAGTCACTGGTGGTGGTGCCGCCTCCACCGCCCGAGCTGCCCTCGTACGGGACGAACGCGCTGGTGAACGCGAGGCTGCTCTGGCTGATCTCACTGCAGGTGGACAGCGAGTTGGCGGTGCCGCTGCAGGGCTGGTCGCGGTCGACCGACCAGAACGCCAACCGCCCGACGCTGTGCTGCACGGCGAAGCTCTCCACCGTCTGGGCGTCGGCGAGGGTGAACGTCGAACCGTCGTCGTTCTTGCCGATCATCGGGGTTATCCCGACGTTGGCGTAGCTGTAGCCGGAGTCGACGGACTGCATCTGCGCCAGCGTGGCCTGGGCGGCGGCGACCGACCCCTGGCCCATCTCGGTCCCGGTGCCCGAGTAGTAGTCCATGGTCATCAGGTTGACCACGTCGATCCTGATGCCCGCGGACTTGGCGGCCTTGAGGATGTTGACGCCGTCATTGGTCAGACCGCTGGCCAGCACCGGCAGGGTCATCGAGAACTGCAGATTGGGGTTGGACGCCTTGAGGTCCTTCATCGCCTGCATCTGCCGGGCCGCAGCGGCGGTGTCCGCGATCGCCGCGCCCTCGACGTCGAAGTCGAGCTGGGTGACCCCGTAGTCGTTGATGATGGCCTGGTACCCGGCGTCGATGCTGCTCTGCGTGGTGCAGGTCCAGGCGAGCGGCTCACCGGCCGATCCGCCGGAGGAGATGATGACGGAGGCGCCCTCGGACTTCGCCTTGGCGATCAGGGGGTCGGTGTAGGAGTCGGCGCCGATGGGGAGGGTGTCGCCCCAGATCTGGTTGCATCCTTCGCCGAGTACGAAGGCCGCGGTGTAGGCCTTGAGGCCGTGGCTGGTGATGGCGGTGTCCAGCATGCCTTCCTGGCCGTTGGACATGTCGACGTAGGGGGCCACGGAGTAGACGCTGCCTGCGGCGGCGCTGCTGGTGGGGGCCAGAGCGGCGACCGCGCCGGTGGTCGTGAGCGCGAGAGCGCAGGCAGAAGCGGCAAGTTTTGCCAGGTGCATGACAGTGATCCCTCTCGGGGATGCCCGTCGAGCGGGGAGGTGTGGGGGAGTGGTGCCACGCAGGCCTGGCGTTGGTACATACCAAACAACCTGCGTGCGTTCACGTCAAGAGGACTAGACCAAACAGTTCGCGAGACGGGTCGGCCCGGTACCAGGGCCGTCCCTGCTCCCGTACCGCCGACCAACCCTGGGTTGGACGCCCTGGTACCGCCCTGCTCCCTAGCGTCGGGTGTGTCGTCAAGCCGGCCGGTCCACGGTCGGCGGAGGCGCAGAACAAGGGAGCCCGTCGTGTCCGGATTTGAGATCCTCGCCGTCATCGGCGTCATCGGACTGGTGATCTACCAGCAGCTGCGCGGGCAGTCGCTGCGCGGCAAACGCGTGGTGCTGCTGCCGGCGGTCCTCACGGTCATCGGGTTCACCGACCTGACCGGCGGTGGCCGGCACCTCCAGGCGGTCGACGTGGTGTGGCTGGCCGTCGGGGCCGCCGGCTCGATCGCGATCGGCCTGGGCTTCGGTGCGATCATGCACCTGGAGTCCCGCGACGGCACGCTGTGGGCGAGGATGCCGGTGCGCGGGCTGTGGTTGTGGCTCGCCCTGGTGGCCTGGCGCGGCATCGTCTACCTGCCCGCGGCCGCCACGCACGCCCACGTCGCCGCATCGAGCGCGACCCTGCTGTTCGCCCTGGGCCTCAACCGGCTCGCACAGGCCGCCGTCATCGTCCCGCGCGCCATGGCGGCGGGCATCCCGTTCGCCCCCGAGAAGGACGGCAGGACGTTCCTGTCGCGTTGACGCCGTCGCGATCTGCTGGGCCGGACGGGTGGAGGCGAGGCACGAGCGCGTGTCGTGCTTGAGCGGATATGGATCGTGACGGACGTTCATGGCTATCCGACTGTCGGACGGTATGACTGCCGTCCTCGCACCTGGGAGTCCGCGCCGTGATCAGATCTGCCCGTTCGAGCCGTACTGTGCCACTTGTGGCGGCGCTTTCCGCCGCCGTCGTGCTGACCGCCGCCCCCGCCGCGCTCGCCAAGGCGCCGGGCGACAACGGCGATGTGAAGGTGCACAGAACCACCACGGCGGTGTCGGACGAGCGTGACAATCCGATGGTGTGCCGGTTCTATCTGGACGCCTTCCACTTCGACACCGTCCAGCAGGTGAGCTGGTCGATCTCACAGCAGCCGCCGACCGGGCACAAGCTGGTGCTCAGCGGCACTCTGACCCTGACCAACGGCACCGGCCACACCGTGAACATGGGCCTGCCCAACGGCCACTACAAGCTCACCTGGAAGTTCTCGGGTGAGCACGGCAGCGCCAAGCACAAGGTCTTCTTCGTCTCCTGCCCGCCGTCGACGAGCCTGCCGCCGGGCAGTACGGAGACCGGGGGTCACGTCAGCAACCCCGGCAGCCCGGGCGGCCCCGGTGCCCCGATCGGTGCGGTCGACGCGGGCGCGGGCGGCGCGTCACAGGGTATGCCGACCGGTCAGATCGCGGTCGGCTCGGCCCTGCTGACCGCTGGGGCGGTGGCCGGCGGAAGCCTCCTGCTCCGACGCCGCCGTCGCGTGTCCGGTGGCACCACGCGATAGTCGCCGAGGGCGGCCACGGTCTGCTCACGGGCCCTGCTGTGTGACAGGGCCCGTCTCCACTCGCGTAGAGCCCGGTGCGACGCAGGTGGTGCGCGTGCGCTGCACTGTCGGCGCACAGAATGCTCTTTGTTAACACTGAGGATCTTCTTCTACCGCTCTCTTGTCGGGCCCCGTTCACCTCGCTAACGTTCACGCCCAGCTGCCACCCCGGATCGGGGGGACAGTCTGTTCGGCATGCACGCCCCTTGGTAAACCACGGCTTCAGGAGGCAGTACGTTGCGCACCCCTTCGATATCCGCGCCCGCCAGACGGATCGCCCTTCCGCTCGGACTCGCGGCCCTCTCGGCCACCGGTCTGTTCGTCGCCGCAGTCCCCGCTGACGCCGCCGGACACGGTGTCAGCTGGAACCGCTCCTGCGCCGTGGTCACCACGGTCGACCATGCGTACTGCAACGCGCTGCACGTCACCAGCGTCGCCGAGCACGTGAACGCCAAGGGCGTCACTCCGAACGCGACCCCCTCCGGCTTCGGCCCCAGCGACCTGCTGAGCGCCTACAACATCCCGGCGAACGGCGGCGCGGGCCAGACCGTCGCCGTCGTCGACGCCTACAACGACCCCAACGCGGCCGCCGACCTGGCCGTCTACCGGGCCCAGTACGGGCTGCCCGCCTGCACCGTGGCCTCCGGCTGCTTCAAGCAGGTCAACCAGAGCGGCGGCACCTCGCTGCCGCGCGGCAACTCCGGCTGGGCCGAGGAGGAGTCGCTGGACCTGGACATGGTCTCCGCCATGGCCCCCAATGCGAAGATCATCCTGGTTGAGGCCTCCAGCACCAGCATGACCAGCCTGGGCACCGCGGTGAACACGGCAGCGAAGCTGGGCGCGACCGAGATCACCAACAGCTACGGCGGCGGCGAGTCCTCCTCGGACACCAGCTACGACACCAGCTACTTCAACCACCCTGGCATCCCGATCACCGTCTCCTCGGGCGACAGCGGCTACGGCGTCGAGTACCCGGCCGCCTCCAAGTACGTCACCGCGGTCGGCGGCACCGCCCTCAAGAGGGACTCCAGCTCCCGCGGCTGGTCCGAGAGCGTGTGGTTCACCAGCAGCACCGAGGGCGCGAGCTCCGGCTGCTCCGCGTACGACGCCAAGCCCACCTGGCAGACCGACACCGGCTGCACCAAGCGCACGGTCGCCGACGTCTCCGCGGTCGCCGACCCGGCCACCGGCGTCTCGGTCTACGACACCTACAGCCAGGCCACCGGCTGGATGGTCTTCGGAGGCACCAGCGTCGCCTCCCCGCTGATCGCCGGCGTCTACGCCGACGCGGGCAGCCACAGCGCCTCCGTCCCCGCGTCCATCGCCTACGCCCACACCTCCTCGCTCAACGACGTCACCGTCGGCTCCACCACCACCTGCACCCCGGCCTACCTCTGCACCGCGGAGGTCGGCTACGACGGCCCGACCGGCCTGGGCACCCCCAACGGCCTGACCGCCTTCACCGGCTGACGCCCACTCAGCCTCCGCCGGGTGTCCCCGTCCACTGCCGCTCACGGACGGGGACACCCGGTTTGCACCGCTCTCAGCCGATGGTCCACTTCTGGTTGGCTGCGCCGGTGCCGCTCTGCTGCACGACCTGGGCGCCGGAGGCGGTGGAGCTTCCGGAGACGCCGACGGCCAGGTCGCTGCTCAGGCTGACCAGGACGTAGGTGCTGCCGGTGAGACTGCCGACCAGGTCGGCGGCCCACTGCTGGTTGCCGCCCCCGATGCAGGTCCACTGTTCCAACTGCAGGCCGTTGGTGGCCGCCGCGCCCGGAACGTCCAGACAGAGACCGCTCTTGACGCTGGTGAGCGTGTAGACGTTGTCCGACACCCGGGTGAGCGTCCACTGCTGGTTGGTGCCGCCGTTGGCGGGCCACTGGTCGACCTTGGCACCGGCGGCCGTGGACGCGCCGACGACATCCATCAGATCCGAGCTGTTGGAGTTGGTCAGGGTGCGCGTTCCCGTCGACGGGAGACCGGAGTCGGCCGTCCAGGTGCCCGCGCTGACGTCGAGTGACCAGGAGGGGTACTGGCCCACGTTGACCGTGGTCCCGCTGATGGTGATCGGCAGCCAGATGAGTGGGGAGGAGCCCAGATCTCCGGTGGTCCAGCGGTCTCCGGCGTACAGGTAGGCGGTGCCGCTGCTGCCCTGGACCGTGATGACGTTCGCGGTCTGGGAGTTGTAGGTGTTGGTGCCGGGGGCCGCGAAGTCGCGGAAGGAGGACCAGGTCCCGGACAGGGAGGTGGCGGTGGCGTAGACGTTGTCGTTGCTGGACCAGCCGGTCAGATGGGAGCCGAACAGGTAGTAGGTGCCGTTGGCCTTGAACATCGCCGGCGCCTCGTAGTCGGCGAACAGGGCCACCGAGCTCGCGACTGACAGGTAGTCGGCGGAGAGCTTGTCGATCCGCAGGCCGTTGGCGCGGTCCTCGCTGAGCAGGTAGGCGGTGCCGTCGGTGTCCTGGTAGAGACCCAGGTCCCGGCTCTGGTGACCGAGCGGCTGGAAGCTGCCCCGGTAGGTGTAGGGCCCGCAGGGGGTGCTGCTGGTCGCCACCCCGACCTTGGCCTCAGCGTAGGAGAGGCTGTCGATGTGCAGGTACATCACGTATGTGCCGGTCGAGGAGTTGTAGATGACCTTGGGTCGCTCCACGATCCGGCTCGGACCGAGGTCTCCGCTGCTCTGCCGGGTGAGGGCGGTGCCCGCCCTGGTCCAGGTCGAAAGGTCGGTCGAGCTGTAGCAGGGGATGTCCTGGAAGGACGTGTTCGAGCTGCTCTCGCCGGTCTTGTCCTCGCCGAAGCCGTACCAGGTGCTGCCGACCTTGATGATGCCGAGACCGTGCAGTTGCAGCGTGTTGCCACTGGTGTCGGTCCGGGCGGCACCGAGGGTGAACGAGACGGTGGCCGCGTGTGCCTGAGTGGTCGGCAGAAGCAGGAGCGCCAGTCCGGTGACGGTTGCCAGGGCCAGGCTCAGCGCCCGTCGCGCCTGCCCTCCCGCATGCTGGAGAAGACTTTCGACGATGGTCATCCGTGTTCCCTGTTCCCTTCCGGCTGGGTGGGCCGTGAAGCCGAGGCAATCGCGCAAGCCTGAACAATTTCAAGCGGGCGATGGAACGTTAAGCTGCGGTTACCAGCAGAAGTCAACAGAACCCATGACGAACCGTCAATGCATCACACAGAACCCGCTGGCATCATGACGGGATGACCGTGCCGTCGTTCGACTCGCGCAGCGACGGGGCCACGCCCGAGCCTCTTGGCCCGAACTCGCTGGCCTGGCGGTACTTCAGCGACTGGCGGGGCATGCTGGTGGGCCTGTGGGCCGGGTCGATGCAGAACATGCATCCCGCCCTCGGCGCCGGGGTGGAGGAGCGCTCCCGCGTTCGAACGAATCTTGCATGCTGTGGGGCTGATCAATAGAGTCCGGCCGTGACCAAGGACTCGGGCGGAGGCGGCGGTGGCCCTGGGTCGCCCTGGTGGGCTGCCTGATGGTGGTCGCGGTCGGCGGGGGATACCGCTATCTGCACCTGCACCCGGCGCGGCAGACCTCGGTGGCGGCGCAGCCGGTCGTGCCCGCTGTGAAGGCGGTCCCGACGGCGAGTGCCGCCGTCCCACTGGTGGCCGTCACTCCCGACCAGGCCTTCCCCGCCGCCGTTGCCGGTTACACCAGGGTGGGCGACACCGCCGTCGCGAGCTGCACCGGTGCGGACAGCGTCGGCCCCACGCTGGCCGGGATGATCACCCAGGGCCATGGCTGCCTCGGTCTGGACTTCGCGCTCTATCAGGACAGTTCGAACAACGAGTACAGCCTCGCGGTCTTCACCATGAAGAACCCCGTCGACGCGGCGACCATCGTCGGAGTGCTCGGCGTGCGCGCCACCGACTACGAGGTCGCAGTCCAGCTCCCACCGCCGGGTTCAGCCCTTCGCGACCTACCGGACTCCAGCGGACATATACAGGAATATCAGAGCTATGGCCATCTGGTCGTCGTCGGCATCGCGCAGTGGTCCGACGGACACAGCAGTGACTACCAGAAGTTGGTGAACCAGCTGACGCCGCTGCTGGACGCGGTCTCCAAGCAGGCCGAGACGCACGATTGGCGTTGAGGGGTCAGAAGAGCGTGGGCGGACCGGTGGGGACGGGTTCGGGTAGCGGTTCGAGGCCGGGGACGAGTGTGCTGACCTCGTCGTGGAAGCGTCGGGCGAGGACGGGGGCCTCTTCGTTGTCAGGGGTGTGGATGAACACCGTGGGGGAGCGGCCCTCGCGCAGCCACTCGGCGACCGTGCCGGTCCAGTGGCGCCAGCCCTCCGCGGTGCGCTGTACGTCGTCCCGGCCGATGTAGCGGACCACCGGATGGGCGGTGAGCGCCCGGTCCCTGCGCGGCAGTCGGGGCTTCTTCGTCCAGGCCTCGCGCTCCGCCGCGCTGGTCGGCGGGGTAGCGAAGAGGCTGCTGGTGTCGAAGGACGTCCACTCGGCGCCCACGGCTTCCAGGACTGTCTCCAACCGTCGCTCCCAGCGCGGGTCCTCGAAGAACGCGGGGTGCCGGACCTCGACTGTGCAGCGTAGCCCGCGTGGCACCCGGTGCAGGAACGCGGCCAGCGCGCCGAGGTCGGAAGGGCCGAAGGACGCCGGGAGTTGGACCCACAGGGCGTGCACGCGCGGGCCCAGCGGCTCGACCACGTCGAGGAAGGCGCGCAGCGGGCCGTCGGTGTCGGTCAGGCGACGTTCGTGGGTGATGTGCTTGGGCAGCTTGAGCAGGAAGCGGAAGTCCGGCGCGGTCTGCTCGGCCCAGGACCTGACCGTGTCGGCGGACGGTGTCGCGTAGAAGGTGGTGTTGCCCTCGACCGCGTTGCACCAGCTGGCGTAGGCGCGCAGGCGCTCCCGGGGTGCGAGCGGGTGCGGCAGCAGGCGGCCCTGCCAACCGGTGTGGGCCCACATCGCGCATCCGACGTGGAGTTTCATGTGCCCGAGCCTAACCGAGGCCGTGCTGCGACTGACTGCGGTGTACCGGCCTGGCGAGGCCGGCGGCGACCACCATGACGACGAGCGCGGTCAGGACGATCGCGGAGCCCACGTAGAGCGGCGAGCTGTAGCCGAGGCCCGCGGAGATGGCCAGGCCGCCGAGCCAGGCGCCGAGGGCGTTGCCCAGGTTGGACGCGGACACGTTGGCGCTGGCGGCCAGCGGCGCACAGCCCGCCCGCAGCGGCTTCGGACACCCCGAAACTCGACGCCACCTGCGGCAGCAGCCCGGCGATCAGGAACTCGGTGAGGCCGATGCCGAAACCGCCGACAGCCAGCGCGATGAGTCCCGTCGGCATCCGTCGCTCCCCGATGTCGGTGCCCCGTCGCGGCACAACTATGACACCCGCCCGGAGCCGTGGAAGGGCGCCCTGGGCGCCCCGGACGTGACGCTGCCCGGACCAGTACCGGTCCGGGCAGCGTCAGAAGGGAGCCTGCGGTCGTCGATCAGTGCAGGCGGTTGAGGCTGATGGAGTAGATGCCGCGTCCGTGGGTGGCGGCGTAGACCTTGTTGTCGGGGCCGACCAGGACCTGGGTGACCGCGACGGCGGGCAGGTCGCCGATCTGCTTCCACTTGGTCTTGCCCGGCGCCCGGTACAGGGCTCCGAGGTCGGTGCCGAGCACAATGCCGCCGGCGGGGGTCAGCGCGATGGAGTCGGCGGGGATGTCGGGCAGGTTGGCGGAGATGTCCTTCCAGGTCAGGCCGCCGTCGTGGGACTCGAAGAGGTGGCCGATCCCGGCGCCGGGACCTTCGTTCCAGGCGCGGGAGAAGCCGCTGACGGCCAGGTACACGTGGCTGCTGTCACTGGGGTCGATGGCGAGGCTGGAGAGGTAGCGGTTGGGGACGCTGCCGGTGGTGGGCAGGGTGATCTGCTGCCAGCCGGTGCCGTCGGCGTTGCCGACCGCGATGCCGCGGGTGAAGCCCGGGCTGTTGCAGGGGCCGCACCAGGCCGCGTAGATCTTGCCGCCGGAGGCGGCCACGGCGGTGGCGACATGTCCGGCGCCCAGGTCGAAGGCACTGGTCCAGGCGCTGGAGGAGCGGATGGCGAAGCCCTGGGTCTGGACCCAGACGTGCTCGCCGCCGGCCACCCAGGTGGTCGGGGTCTTCTGGTCGGAGGTGAAGGGAGCGATGAAGCGGGCGCTACTGGTGGCGTTGTCCGGCGGGGGGACGTTGTAGGTGGTGGCTGCGCCCAGCCCGTTGTTGACGGCGCAGTTCTGGGTGACGTTGATCTCCAGGTAGACGTACTCCGCGGCGATGTTGCAGCCGTTGGTCGGGTCGGCGAGGGTGATGCCTCCGTCGCCGCCGAAGTTGGAGCCCATCACGGTGTCCTTGTTGGCGCTGCCGAGGCCGCGCAGGATGGACTGGCCGTTGTCCTGCAGGCCGCCGGTGACCGAGACCCCACCGTTGGTGAGGTCCTTGCCCACGCCGACGGAGTAGTACTGCAGCGTGTCGATGGTGCCGTCGTTGAGCGAGGTCCAGTCGGTGGCGTGTCCCAGCGCGTCGGCCGCGCCGTTGACGGGACGCTTGTAGACGCCGCCGTCGTTGCCCACGTACAGCACGGACTTGCCGTGGTAGCTGCCGATGGCGACCGCGTGCTGGTCGGGGTGGGTGGTCTGCGGGCAGTCGCCGGACTGCTTGGTCGGGTCGATGCTCCAGCAGGCGAAGCCGAAGTTCCAGTAGGGGCCGGGGGTGGTCCAGGTGGTGCCGCCGTCCTTGGTCTCGAAGACCTCCTCCAGGCCGGCGTAGACATGGTTCGGGTCGGTGGGGTCGACCTGCAGGAACTGGTCGTACCAGCCCTGGCCGCCGGGGGAGCTGAGCGCGGAGCCGGAGGCGGCGAGGGTGGCGGACGTCGCGATCCTGGTCCAGGGGCCGAACGGGGAGCCGGACTTGGAGACGAAGATGCCGTCCAGGGCGTTGGTTCCGGAGGAGAGTCCGGCCGGGGACTGGTCGATGGCGTAGTAGCGCGAGCCGTCCGCGGAACGGGCGAAGGTGACGCTGCCGATGTCGGCGGCGTCGGAGGGCAGATCGCCCAGCGAGGTGAGCAGCTGCCAGCTCCCGCCGACCTTGGTGTAGAAGCCGTTGTAGGTGTCGCCGGAGCGCCAGCCGGCCGCGACCACGACCTTGGTGGGGTCGGTGGGGTCGAAGGCGATGTCGCTGATGATGTTCTTGTAGGCGGCCGAGGGGTCGTTGGCCAGCGAACCGCCCGGCAGGTAGGCGGGGTTGGGGGCGAACTCCAGCTTCCACGGGCCGTTCAGGTGCACGGTGGAGTGCGACCACAGGCCCTCACTGGTCGCCGCCCACACGGTGGTTCCGCTGAACCGCAGTTCGTGGATGCTGGTGCTCTGCAGCTCGGTGCCGCCGACCCGGTCCCGGGAGTTGAAACTGCCGTCTTCGGGGTGGTCCAGCACATAGACGCCGCTGCCCAGGTAGGCGTCGGCGTTGGTGGTGGCCTCACCGGTCCCCAGCCACAGCCGGTTCTTGGCGTCCAGCGCCAGCGCCCCGGTGGACTGCGCGGACAGCTCGTCGCTGATCGACGTCCACTTGCCGCCGCCGGTGCTGGAGCGCCACACCCCGCCGCCGGCCGCGCCGGTGTAGACATGACCCTCGTTGTCGGCGGCCAGCGCGGCCGTCCGGCCGGTCACCAGGCCCATGCCGCCGCTGGAGTTGGAGTCGTAGTCGCGGTAGCGCGGATCGTCGGAGTTGTAGGGGAGATTGGTGACGTTCTTCCAACTGCCCCCGGTATTCGGCAACTTCTGCAGCGCGGTCCAGGCGGCGCCGTAGGCCCCGGGTGCGACCACGCCGGGGGAGGTCCGCGCTTCGGACCACTGGGCTGCGCCCTCGGCTATCTGATCGGCCTCTTCGCTGCCGTCATTGGTGGACGCCTTCGAGGTCGTCCCGCTGGCTGCGGCCCGCAGCGCACTTGAGTGCTTCTGGGCGTAGGCCTTGGCCGCCCCCGGGGCGAAGATGCTCGTTCCGCTGCCTCCGGCTGCCGCTTGCGTGGGTAGTGCGGCCATCAGCCCGGCGACGGCGAAGCACCCTATCGCGAGCCCTCGCCGCCTGCGGTGTGTCGTGGTCAACAGGTCCTCCCCGAGTGGTCGGTGTCACTGGTCAGCACTGCTGCGCATGTGTGCAGGGTGACTTGACCACACTCAGGGTGGTGACAGATACGTCTGTGGAGCACCTTTGCCAAATCGTTGTCCTGAGCCTGTCGACAACTGCCTCGACCCGGTCAGCCCTCCGTCTCGTAGGCCAGTCGCGACCAGGTGAAGCTGTCCAGGTAGTCGTGCGGCCCCAGTACGGAGAGATAGGTGCCGTCGGGGGCGACGGCGCTGATCCCCGGCCGTCCGGAGAGCGGGACGGCGATGGACGCCTTCCAGGGGATGACAGTGCAACCGTGGTGCGGGACGGCGATCTTCCGCTGTCCCACCAGGAGTTGGTTCGTCTCGGCGGCCACACGCAGGAAGGTGCAGCCGACCCAGGCGGCGTCCGAGATGTCGTCGCCGGTGCGGGCTCTGCGGCGGTCGGCGAGGCTGATCGAGCCGCAGGAGCCGAGGACGTCCATCATGCCGATCTGCCCGTCCTGCCCGGCCGGCGCCCGACCCGCACTCGGATCGGCGACCGGGACGCCGCACTCGCTCCCGGAGACCCAGATCCATCGACGGTCGACGTGCTCGTAGAGCCAGACGTACCCGTCCTGCTCCTGCTGATCGGCCCGGTCGTGCGCGACCCAGATCGCGGCGACACCGGCGTCGGGGTCCACGTCGATCGCCACCAGCGTGAACCGCGGGGAGAACAGCCGCGGTCGGCGTAGGACCAGCCTGCGGCCGAGCAGAAGTCTGCCGACGATCCGCTGGTCACGGCCCGCGTACCACGGGGTCTTGGGTCTCCGCAGCCCCAACTTCCGTACAGGAACGGTCACTCCGCCAGCGTAGGTCGCCCCGGCGCTCCGGGACAGTCTTGTCAGCCCGTGGCGACGGCTTGGGCAGGGGGCGGTCCGGGTTGCGCCCGGACCGCCCCCTGGGAAGTTGCTTCCCGGTGCTTTACGCGTTCATGAACTGGCTGGGCGGCAGCGCCCGGCCGGTGATGCGGACGTCGCCGATGGTGCCGTGGAAGACCTGGTTGATCGCGCCGGACCACAGGTAACCGCCCAGCAGGAAGGGCATGTTGAGGGTGGTCAGGCCGATCGCGGTGCTGGTGGGGTTGCGGCCCTCCTCGCATCCGTTGACGTAGAGCTTGCTGATCCGGCCGTCGTTGACGACGGCGACGTGCCACCACTGGTTCTGCTGGAGCAGGTGGCTCCAGGCGGTCGTGGCGCCGTTCTGGTTCAACGGGTAGGCGTTCCACTGCAGTTCGATCGAGCTGGACAGGCTGAGGGCGAGGATGGGCTCCTCCGCAGTGGCGGTGGGGCCGTTCTTGCCCGCCTGGCCGGCGCTGCCCGCGCGGCTGAGCAGCGACGACCAGCCGTTGCGGCCGCCGTCCCAGTCGGTGGGCACCTTGAAGAACGCCTCGAAGGTGTAGCCGCCGGCGAAGGTCTCGCCGTTGATCGGCGCCTGGTCGACCGTCTGCAGGTACGTGCCGCTGACCGGGTTGCCCTCGCCGGCGAAGACCAGGCCCGCGTGGCCGGGTTGGTCGGGGTGGTGGTCGGCGGTCCAGGTGAGCGCGTGTGCCGGGGTGCCGGGGGCGCTGCGCAGCACGAGGTCGTTGCCCTTCCCGGTCTGGTCCTTGACGACCGTGTCGGAGGCGACGTCGCTGCCCGCCGTGCCGCCCTCGTCGAACCGCCAGTAGGCGAGGGTGCCGGGCAGCAGCATCCGCCGGGCGGGCCGCGCCTTGCGGGGCGGTATCGGCGCGAAGCCGGCGAAGCGCTGGTCGAAGTCGATCTCCATCGAGAAGTAGTCGACCTTGGAGGTCAGTTCGAGCTCCTGCGCGGCGAGGGCGTTCGCTTCCTTCTTCGCCGCCAGCTCGCGGATCCAAGGGGAGAAGGTGGCCACGTCGATCACACCGCGGTCGAGGTCGAAGCGGTAGGAGCGGATCATGCCGGCGCCGCCGTAGTACCGGTCCTGGTAGTTGGTGATGTGCAGTTGCACGTCGTTGCCGGCGCTGTTCTTCATCACGGTGCTGCCGGGCGGCCAGTAGTGCCCGTTGAGGGTGAGGAAGATCTGGTCGTTGTCCTTGATCAGGCCGTCCCACATCTGCTGTCCGTAGGCGGACAGGCCGGCCGTGCCGGTGTCGTCGGCGCCGACGATCTCATGGGTCGTCACGATCACCGGCAGCGTGGGGTTGTCGGCGATGACGGCGTTGGCCCAGGCGAAGCCCTGGGCCGACATGCGCCAGTCCAGCGACAGCAGCATCCACTTGCGAGCGCCCGCAGTGAAGATGTGGGCGGTGTTGTAGCCGTCGGGGCTGGAGGAGTGGTAGCCGGGCGTCCTCCTGGCCCGGGCGGGGCCGAAGGTGTCCAGGTACGGGGTGCTGCCGCGCTGGTCGTTGCCCCTGACGTCGTGGTTGCCGGCCAGCACGCCGTACGAGGCTCCCGCGCGGTCGAGCATGTCGAAGACCTTGGTGGCCGCGGCGTACTCCTCGGCGAGACCGTTGTTGGTCACGTCGCCGAGGTGGGCCAGGAAGACGATGTTCTCGTCGCTGCCGCCGGCCCGGCCCGCCGGGTCCAGGACGTAGCGGAACGACGCCTCCATGGGCACCGGGTGGATGCGGTCCTCGTCGAACATGTACTGGGTGTCGGGCATCACGACCACGGTGAACCGAGGGCTCTCCGGGTCCGGGCTCCACCTGCCACGCGGCGCCGGGGTCATCGTGGTCAGGCCGTAGGGGTCGTCGTCCGAGCCGCCCTTTCCGCTCCCGCCGCCGTTGCTGCCGCCGGCCGCGTACGCGGGCGTCTCGACGAGCAGCCCCGCCGCGGCCGCGCCGGCGCCGAGCGCACCGGCCCGGTGCAGGAAGGTACGGCGGCTCGACGCGGCGATGCCGTCACCGTCGAGCTCCGCGGTGCGGGGGCATTCGCAGCCGGCCGCGTGCTGGTCATCCGTACTGTGCATGTCCGCTCCAAGGTGCCGGGTGTTCGAACGGAGTCACGCTAGGGACGCCTTCCGTACGCCGGACCTGCGCGCCGGGTACCGGCGGTCGAACACTCTCCCAACAGCACCTCTGTCACCGCCGGGCTGAGGCATCACCTAGGCTGCTCAGCTGCAGAAAGGAAGCCGAACAGGATGATGAGCAACAACGCCGCAGCCGGGCTCACCGCAGTCGCGGGCCTGGGGGTGTGGGCGACGGTGGCACGGGAGATCGTGCGGCACTGCCGTGCCCACGCGGGGCCGCGGGTGTACGGGATGGTGCGGTCCGTCAGCCGCTCGCGGGGCAGGGGCGGCGACACGTACACCAGTGTGGTCGGCTTCATGGACCCCGCCGGACGCCCGTTCCAGGTCCAGCTGCCCGGATTCCAGGGCACGGTGGGACACGACGTCCTGCTCTGCTATCCGGCGGACCGGCCTGACCGCGCCCGTCGCGCGGACGGTCACCTCACCCTGCGCTTCGCCGTCATCGGCCTCATCGTCGGCGCCGGGTTCCTGGCCTTCCCGGTGCTGATCTGGTCCGGCCAGCTGCACACCTCCCCGCACCCCTGAGCGTCAGCCGACGCGTCGGAGGGTCTCCGGGGTGAGGTCGGCGAGGGTGGGGTAACCGTCGACGGCCATGATCAGGTCGGCTTCGGCGAGCAGTGAGCGGAGCACATGGACGATGCCGTCGGCGCCGCCGAGGGCGAGGCCGTAGGCGTACGGGCGGCCGATACCGACGGCGGAGGCGCCCAGGGCGAGGGCCTTGACGATGTCGGCTCCGCTGCGGATCCCGGAGTCGAACAGCACCGGCAGGCCGTCGGCGGCGCCGACGACGGCGGGCAGCGCGTCCAGGGCCGGGAGCCCGCCGTTGGCCTGGCGGCCGCCGTGGTTGGAGCAGTAGATGCCGTCCACGCCGGCGTCCTTGGCCCGGCGGACGTCCTCGGGGTGGCAGATGCCCTTGACGATCAGCGGCAGGTCGGTCAGCGAGCGCAGCCAGGGTAGGTCGCTCCAGGTCAGAGGGTTGCCGAAGAGCTGCGTCCAGAGGAACACCGCCGCCTGCGGGTCCTCCTCGGGGGTGCGCTGCAGGCGGGCCCGGAAGACCGGGTCGCTGGTGTAGTTGGCCAGGCAGTGGCCGCGCAGCTGGGGGAAGTTGGCGGTGGCGAGGTCGCGCGGGCGCCAGCCGGTGATCCAGGTGTCCAGGGTGACCACGATGCCCTGGTAGCCCGCCTGCTCGGCACGGTGGACCAGGCTCGCGGCGAGATCCTTGTCGGTGGGGGTGTAGAGCTGGAAGAAGCCCGGGGTCTCTCCGAACTCGGCGGCGACCTGCTCCAGCGGGTCGACGGTGAGCGTGGAGGCGACCATCGGCACCCCGGTGCGCGCGGCGGCCTGCGCGGTGGCCAGGTCGCCGTGCCCGTCCTGGGCGCACAGCCCGATGACGCCGACCGGCGCCATGAACACCGGCGAGGCGAGCCGCATCCCGAACAGCTCCACGGACAGATCGCGCTCCGCAGCGCCGACGAACATCCGCGGCACGAGCCCCCAGTGCTCGAAAGCGGTCACATTGGCCCGTTGAGTGCGCTCGTCACCCGCACCACCGGCGACGTAGGACCACACCGAGGGCGGCAACGCCGCCCGCGCCCGCTCCTCCAGCTCCGCGAAGCCCATCGGGTACTGCGGCACGATGCCGCCCAGCCCGTTGAGGTAGATCTCGTTCTGGTAGGAGCCGAACGGCTGTCCCATGCCTTGTCCCCATCTGATCGAGTGGCTGCCGGGACTCATCCTCGACCAGGACGGCCGCTCCGTCGACGTCGGTGATCAGATCAGTCTGAGCTGGGTCGGCTCCGGAGGCTCCACGGCTTCCGCGCTCGGGGCCGGGGCCGGCTCCGGGGTGGTTCCGCGCCGGAGTCCCTGGGTGGGGCCGATGCCGTATTCGGTGGCGAGTTCGTGGACCTGGCGGGTGATGCGGCGCTGGTACCAGGTGGGGGCGTAGGCGCCCTGGCGGTAGAGCGCCTGGTAGCGGCGGACCAGGTCCGGGCGGTGCTGGGCGAGCCACTGGAAGTACCACTCGCGGGCCCCGGGGCGCAGGTGCAGGACCAGCGGGGTGACAGAGGTCGCGCCGGCGGCGGCGATGGCGTGGACGGTGGCCCGCAGCTGTTCGGGGGAGTCGGAGAGGAAGGGGAGCACCGGGGCCATCAGCACGCCGCAGGGTATGCCGTGGTCGTTCATCGTGCGGCAGACCTCCAGGCGTTTGGCGGGGGAGGGGGTGCCGGGTTCCACGCTGCGCCACAGGTCCTGGTCGGTGAGGCCGATGGAGACGGCGACGGAGACCTCGGTGACCCGGGCGGCCTGTTCGAGGATCGGCAGGTCGCGCAGGATGAGCGAGCCCTTGGTCAGGATGGAGAACGGGTTCGCCCGGTCGCGCAGCGCGGTCAGGATGCCGGGCATCAGCCGGTAGCGGCCCTCGGCGCGCTGGTAGCAGTCCACGTTGGTGCCCATGGCGATGTGCTCTCCCGCCCAGCGCGGCGCGGCCAGCTCGCGGCGCAGCAGCTCGGCGGCGTTGACCTTGACGACGATCTGGCTGTCGAAGTCGTGCCCGGTGTCCAGGTCGAGGTAGCTGTGGGTGCTGCGCGCGAAGCAGTAGACGCAGGCGTGGCTGCAGCCCCGGTACGGGTTGACGGTCCAGGCGAACGGCATCCGGGAGGCGCCCGGTACCCGGTTGATGATCGACCGGGCGCGCACCTCGTGGAAGGTGATGCCGCGGAACTCCGGGGTGTCGAAGGTACGCGTCACCGTGTCGAGGCCGAAGAGCGCCGCCGCGGCGGTGCCGCCGGTGCCGTCGGCACTGAGATTCTGCCAGCGCATGGCGTCTCCTCGAGTCTGTGTGTCTGGCCCCCGAACTCAAGAATAGAACATCTGAGCGATTTTAGTGGCGCCGCCCGACAAGGAGTGGCGCCGCGGCACCTCGGCGGACCAGGCGGTGACGGCATCGGCTGCCGACCGATAAGCGTTCGAGTCTCCTCAGGCCGTGCTGGCGACGGTGCCGGCTGCGATGTCGAAGAGCTTCAGTTCGGGGTCAGCGCCCACGCTGCGGAAGAGCCGGGGTGCCGCCGGGCCCTCCGGGGCCGCGCGCATGGCGTCCAGGGCGGCGCGGTCCCGCCACAGCGTCTGGATACGCCAGTGTCCGTCCGGTCCGCTCAACAGCTCGCTTCGCAGCAGCCCGTCGGGTAGCGGGCGGGCGAGGACCTCACGATAGGCGGCGATGAGGTCTCCTGCGCGGTCGGTTGCGACGATGGCGCTGACCTCGGTCAGTACCTGTCCCGTCATGGCACTCATCTCCCTGCTCACGCCCACACGTCGGGTCCGCTGTAGCGCCGGCCGACCCATGACCCCATCGTCCGTCCGCGAGGTGCCACCCGCACGACGGCCATATTCGGATCTGCGAGAAATGGGGTACTGACTCCGGCCAGGTCCTGTTCTCCGCCGGCGGCGTCGCCTGACGTGCCAGACTCTGGGGATGGCTGACGATGATCCGTACCTGTGGCTGGAGGACGTGACCGGCGAGCGGGCCCTGGACTGGGTGCGCGCCCGCAACGAGGAGTCGACCGGGCGGTTCGCCACCGGCCCCGCCTTCGACGCTCTGCGTCAGAGCCTGCGTGACGTGCTGGACGCGGACGGGAGAATCCCCTACGTGACGCGGCGCGGCGGGCACCTCTACAACTTCTGGCAGGACGCCGAGCATCCGCGCGGCCTGTGGCGGCGCACCACCCTGGACGAGTACCGCTCCGACGCCCCCGCCTGGGACGTGGTCCTGGACGTCGACGCGCTCGCCCGGGACGAGGACGAGAACTGGGTGTGGCACGGCGCCACCGTGCTGCGGCCGGGGCACCGGCTCGCCCTGGTCGAGCTCTCCCGCGGCGGCGCGGACGCCTCCGTGGTCCGGGAGTTCGACATCGAGGAGCGCCGGTTCGTCAAGGACGGCTTCACCCTCCCCGAGGCCAAGAGCCGGGTCGGCTGGATCGACGCCGACCGGGTCTACGTCGGCACCGACTTCGGCGAGGGCTCGTTGACCGACTCGGGCTATCCCAGGCTGACGAAGGAGTGGCGCCGAGGAACCTCGCCGGACCAGGCGGTGACGGTCTTCGAGGGCCGGTCCGACGACGTCTCCGTGGGCGCGTACCACGATCCGACGCCGGGATTCGAGCGCGACTTCGTGTACCGGTCGATCGACTTCTACCGCAGCGAGCTCTATCTGCGCCCGGCTGAAGGCGACTTGGTGCGGGTGGACGTCCCCGAGGACGCGGAGGCGTCGGTGCACCGGGAGTGGCTGCTGGTGCGGCCCCGTTCAGCGTGGCAGACCGGCGGCCGGGAGCATCCGGCCGGCGCGCTGCTGGCCATCGGCTTCGAGGAGTTCCTGGCCGGCAGCCGGGACTTCACCACCGTATTCGAGCCGGACGCCCGCACCTCCCTGGAGGGCTACAGCTGGACCCGGAACCACCTGCTGCTGACCGTCCTGCGCGATGTCACCAGTGAGCTGCGGGTGCTGACCCCCGCCGCCGACGGCCCGTGGGCCTCCGCGTCGCTCCCCGGGACAGTGCCGCTGGGTGCGGCCGCGATCGTCGACACCAGTCCCGAGGACGACGACGAGTTCTACGCTGTCACCAGCGGTTTCACCACCCCGCCGACCCTCAGCCGGGGCGTCGTCGGTGGCGAGGTCGCGGTGCTCAAGCGGGCGCCGGCCTTCTTCGACGCCGAGGGGATGAGTGTCGAGCAGTACTTCACCGCCTCCGAGGACGGCACGCAGATCCCCTACTTCGTCGTTCGCCCAAGCGAAGGCAGTGGCGCCGGCGGCGCTCGCACTCTGCTGACCGGGTACGGCGGTTTCGAGGTGTCGCTCACTCCCGACTACCTCGGCGTGATCGGCCGCGGCTGGCTGGAGCGCGGCGGCACCTACGTCCTGGCCAACATCCGCGGCGGCGGCGAGTACGGACCCGAGTGGCACACCCAGGCGGTCAAGGCCGGGCGGCACAAGGTCTACGAGGACTTCGCGGCCGTCGCCTCCGACCTGGTCCGACGAGGCGTCACCACCCCTGCGGAGCTGGTGATCCAGGGCGGCAGCAACGGCGGGCTGCTGATGGGCGTGATGCTCACCCGCTACCCCGAACTGTTCGCCGCGGTCGCCGCCCAGGTCCCGTTGCTGGACATGAGGCGCTACCACCGGCTGCTCGCCGGGGCCTCCTGGACGGCCGAGTACGGCGATCCGGACGACCCCGTCGAGTGGGCCTGGATCAGCGAGTACTCGCCGTACCACAACCTCCGCGCGGAGCCCGGCTATCCGCCGGTCCTGTTCGCCACCTCCACCCGGGACGACCGGGTGCATCCGGGCCACGCCCGCAAGATGGCCGCCAGGATGCTGGACCTGGGCCACACCGTCCACTACTACGAGAACACCGAGGGCGGCCACGGCGGCGCCTCCAACAACGAGCAGGCCGCCTTCAAGTGGGCGCTGGTCCTCGACTACCTCTGGACCCACGCCGGAACCTGAGCCGCCGGTGGCCTCCTGACTGTTCGTCAAGAAGCCACCGTTCCATACCGGTCGGCTCAGACCGTCCCCACGCCGTTCGAGTAGCTCTTCATGTAGAAGGTGCCGAAGCCGTTCTCGACCGGATCGCCGGTGTTGTTGATGCAGTGCGGGATGCCCCCGCCGCCCGGGCCTGTCAGTCGAGTGACCGACCGCGGCCAAGGCCCTCCGGTCCGCGGTGGCGACTCGGGGCTCAGCCGCGCCGGCCACGCCGGTCGACCACCTCGCCGACATCGCCGCCGTAATCGGCGGTACCGACGAGGTCCGCCAGCACCTGGCGCAGCGCAATCCAGCCGAGTACCGCAGCCGGACCGCATCCGATCCCGAGCAGGCCCTGGAGCCCTTCGGGGCAGCCCGCCGTGCGCCTCCCTGGGGGCAGGCTGAAACTGGGGTCATGACCACCGACAGAGAACAGCGGGTACAGAAGGACACCGCCATCCAAGAAACAGAGATGGCCGTCCTCGCGGCTGTCTCAGCCACAGCGAAGAGGATCGCGAAGGAAGCGCCCGATACGCCTGGCAGTTCCTCTCAGGCCGACTTCGGCGCAGCCTTGAACAATCTCGCCAGTGCGACCAGGACGATCCGAGGAGACTGACAACAACGGCTGTTCACACCCTGTAGCCGACTGTGGACAAGCGTACGACTCCTCCGTCCGTGTCGAGTCGGTCACCGTGTCCGCCTCGGCCGGCGACTCCACACCCGAGCCCGGCGGCTCCGCCACGACGGAACACAGTGAGCGCGGCGTGGATAGAGGTCCACCGCTTCTACAGCGGGGGCCAACGGCCCCGCGCGGCAGGCAGACTGCGGCCGTAGACCCGCCTGCCCAGGATGTGGACGCGACGGTACCGCGGGTTGGCGTTGACGACGGGGTACACGACGACATGCGCGCGATGGCTGCGCTGCGGCTCGGTCGGCGTGTCGTCCATACGACCAGGCTCATCCCGGTGCGGTGATCCCGCCACCGATGTGCTGGACGCGGGGCCTCAACGGATTCCCAGCAGCAGCGCGTCCAGCAGGCCGAGCACCCCCACGGCGAGGAAGGGCACGCTCACCACGATGACCATCAGGCCGGTGATGCGCCGGGTCTCGCTCATCGATGGACGCTCGACCAGCTGGTCGCCCACCTGCACCGCCGAGCCCGAGCCGACCATCCTGCGATGATGCCTGTCAGCCATCAGCATGATCAGCCCCATCGCCAGGGAGATCACGGCGGTCCCCATGACGCTTCCGATCGTCGCATGCGGCTGCGCCGCCGCGATGTACGAGGTCACGTGACCTGTCCTCGCCCTGGGCAAAGTTGCCGGGCCGACCTCCTCATACGGCGATCAGCAGTGTCAAGGTCCTCCGGGGCTTCTGCCTGCACCGGTTGCCGCGCCGTCGTGACCAAGAGGGTCACGACCGGCGCGGTTGCCGGGGCGTTCCTTCGGTCTGCTGCCTGAGCGCCAGCTTGCGCCGCACAGCGACGAGGATCCCGATATCAAGCGCGAAGCCGCATACACCCTCGGCTGTACCCCCCGCCATCGGGCTTCCCGCGGTGTAGATCAGAAGCGCCTCAAGGGCGACGGCAACGGGGAGGACCCCCAACGTGAGGACGCGCCACGCGATCAATCGTCTGTCCATGCCCGCCCCCGATTGGTGTCAACGGCATGCATCGTAGACCTTTGTCCCCGGGGCCGTCAGGGCTCGGCCACGGCAGTCATGACCGTGATTGCCAGGCCATCACGCTGCAGGCCAGTCGCAGGGGTATGGTGGCCCCGGCGGCGACGTAGATCACCGCCGGGGCCCTAGGGTGACCGTCACGGCTACCTTGGACCAGGACGCCCAGACGGCCGTCGAGCCCCGCCCGGTTGCGACACCAAGGCATTGGCCAGCGGGGCGGGAGTTCAGTAGTAGGCGGGCAGCACGGAAATGTGTTCGCCGTCGCCCGCCAGAGCGCGCGCGTCCGCGAGCACCGCGGCAACACACGGCCTGCAGAACCGGATGTCCCAGCCTGGCCCCGTGCCGGCCTCGATGCCGCCGACGATGACGGTGTGGCGCTCCTTCTTGCAGCGGTCGCAGTACCGGCGCAGGTACGTCGAGGTGAACGCAAGATTGTTGAGGAGCGCCGAATCGTCGGGGTGCGGGTCATCGGTCATGGCGTGGGCTCCTCGGGGCAGTCCGGGCAGGAGAACAGGCGGAACGTCACCACACGCCGGTAGCGGCCGTGCTGGTGCACGCTCTCGGTCGTGCCGACCGGTACCCGGGCGGCGGTGAGGGTCGTTTTGCACCACGCGCAGCGCAGGCCGCGGCACTGGTCGATGTGCAGGTCCCACGGATGCGGCAGCATCCTGCCGGTGGCCCCGGCGGGGGCGGTCATGGCTGGTCCGCCCGTGAAGGCTCGTCGCCGACATGCTCGGGGCAGGCGACGACGGGCCAGCCGTACCGGCCTCCGTCCCCGTCACCGGTGTAGACGTGGCCGGCCGGGATCAGCGGCCGGGAGGCGGCGCCGCAGGAGAAGCACGCCAAGGCGTGCAGCCGGACGAGAACCTGGTCGTCGACGGGTAGGGCGAGGGTGGGTGCTTCGGCTGTGTTCGCCATGTAACGGACGGTAGGGATCAGGATTGCTGCAATGTGCCGCGATTGCTCGGAATTGCTTTCGCGGGGGCTGCTGCTTCCGGGAGTTGCTCACGCGAGGTTCAGAGCGGCCCGTGCGCGGGCGATCAGCCGGTGGGCCTGCGGTCCGTAGAAAGCGGACTCGTTGAGGGTGTCCCAGATCTTCCCGAACAGGGCGACGTCCGTAGCGTCGTCGAGCCACATCTCGGTGTTCCAACTCTCCGAGATCACGAGTCGGTCGTCGTAGATCCAGAACCCGTCGCCCGGGGCGATTCGCATCGGGGCCTCGAAGGGGATGATCCCCAGCGAGACGGTGCCCAGCCCGAGCAGTCCGGTGAGCCGGTCCAGCTGGCCGACCAGGACGTCCGGGCTGCAGATCAGGACGCGAAGGGCGCCCTCCCAGATCAGGGCGTGGAACTCGCGGCCCGGCTCGTACAGGGCTTCCTGGCGGCGCATCCGCGCGCTCACCGCGGGCTCCACGTCCCGGGGTGTGCCGCGCAGCTCGACGTAGCGGTTCAGGACTGCGCGGGCGTACTCGGCGGTCTGGAAGATGCCCGGAATCACGCCGAACTCCGCGCCGCGCATCACCCGGGTACGGGAGAGCTCGACGATGCCCGCTTCCTAGCGGGCCCGGTGGCCGCTGGCGAGTTGGCGGCGCCAGGAGCGGTACCGGGTCTCAAAGCCGCGCAGCCGGCCTTTGAGCTCGACTGCGGAGTCCGGGTTGCCGACCCCGCGGGCCCAGGCCTCCAGATCGGCGATGCTCGGCGTCTGCTTGGCGTTCTCCAGCTTCGACACCTTGGAAGGCAGCCAGCCCAGGGCGCGGGCGAGCTCGCGGCCGGTGAGCCCGGCCTCGGTGCGCAGCTCGCGTAGCCGCGCACCGAGGGTGATCCTGGCCTGCTGGAAGTCGGTGCTCACACCGACGACGGTACCTGCGCGGTGAACTCGCGGGCGGGGATGGCGAAGTGCAGGGCTGCATCACGGATCTGGCAGCCCTTGAGGACCTCGGCGGGATCCTCACTCAGGCTCATGCCGAGGGAGTTGTCGCCGTCGAAGTGGAAGATGCCGATGGTCCGGGAGTCGAACAGCCAGAAGTCGTACTCAGGCAGTCCGAGACGCTGCGCCTCGGTGCGGGGCAGGTAGCGGATGTCCTCGCCGGCGTCGACGCTGTCCAGCACGTCGGCGAGCAGGAACCGCTGGTAGTCGGACGGCGGGGTGTCGACCAGGCGTACCCGGCCCACCGTCTTCCGCTGGCCCGCCAGCTGCCGCATCAGCGCGAGCCAGGGTCGGCCAGGGTCGGAGACGTCCTCGCCGCGAAGGAAGGCTTGCAGCGCCTCGCTCTCCGCGGCTACGCCGTAGGCTCGCCGGGTCTCCCAGCGCCAGGCCGTGTGCTGGAAGCCGTCGCGGAAGAACTCGGTGATGGCCGGGCCACTGATCAGGTCGAGCACGCGGGCTACTCCTTGGGCGCGAAGGGCGTCAGCAGCGCGCGGGGGATGACGACGAAGGTCTCCGAGTCCTTGACGTGGCGCAGCTGCTCAAGTGCCTCGGGGTCGGTGAGCCGATCGCCCTGGACGACGATGTCGCCGGTCTCGGTCTCGTACAGGGTGGGGCAGTCGCCGTCCTTGGACGTGGTGCCGAGGAACGTGAGCTTCATGGTGGTCACCCTTCGCTCGATCCCGGATCGGTCACCGGGCTGCTCCGCACCGTAGCGAGAATCACGGACACGGCGAAGACCGCATGCCCGAACTGGCGAGGCCCCGATCGGTTGAGACGTCGGCCCTCGTTCTGCGCCGTACGTGTGGTCGGCCTAGCGTGGAGATGCGGTGCGTTCCGGCTCGGGGGCTGAGCGTGGGAGGCGATGACGTATGCGTCGGACCGTGATCGGCAGTCTGCTGATCGTGCCCCTTCTGGTGACCGCGTGCAGCTCCACGACGAAGAACTCCATCGGGACACCCACGACCAGCGCGGGGACGCCTTCCGCCGCGGCACCAGCCAGCAGTTCGCCGCCAACGTCCCCGTCATCAGCGTCGGCGAGCAGCAGCAGCCCGACCGCATCGCCGAATCCCCTCCTCTCGGTCGGGCAGAGCGTGACCGTCATGGCCGACCAGACGATGTACGGAGCCCCGAGGACACAGCTCACCATCACCCTGCTCGGTGAACGCACAGCGATGTCCGTGAACACTAGCTACGGCACTGTGGAGCAGGCCCATCCGGGCATGCTGTTCGTGTGCGAGAACTACCGGTTCCGGAACACGGGGACCAGCACGCCAGACCTCCACCAGATCTATGGCCAGTGGATCGGCGCGAACGGCCAGACTCAGCAGCCGCAGATCGCCACGGTGGACTGTAGTGACTTTGGCGTTGGCAAGCAGGGCCAGGACATCGTTTTGCAGCCGAACCCGGCTCCGAGGCAGTACGTCGAGGGCTGGGTCGCGGTGGAGGTCCCGGCTGGCCCTGGGGTCATTCAGTGGTCGCGGAACTCGGACAACATGCACTTGCTCCGGACACCAGGCTGAGAGGAACGGCCCCGCTCAGGAGACCGCCGACAAGAGGCAGAGCGTCCCCTTGGACTGTCGGGTCACCGTTCGGAAACTCCTCCCGGACCGCGCGCCAGCCGCTGTCGGCAGGTATTTTGGATGCTCACTGCCAGCTGTGTGACGCTCGGCCTGGTCCTGATACTGACGGGGGCCGTCACCCTCGCGGTCCGATGGCGAGGCAACGGCACCCGCTGAGTTCCTTGTGAGGGGCGACCGGCGTCAAGTCGGTCCGGGCCGCTGTCAGTGCTGACCGGTCGCAGTCCGGTCGGCAGGCCGCCGCCTTCAAGTGGGCGCTGGTCCTCGACTACCTCTGGACCCACGCCGGAACCTGAGCCGCCGGTGGCCTCCTGACTGTTCGTCAAGAAGCCACCGTTCCATACCGGTCGGCTCAGGCCGTCCCCACGCCGTTCGAGTAGCTCTTCATGTAGAAGGTGCCGAAGCCGTTCTCGACCGGATCGCCGGTGTTGTTGATGCAGTGCAGGATGCCCCCGCCGCCCGGGCCGTTCAGACAGACCGTCATCAGGTCGGTGAAGACGACGCCGGGGGTGTCCGGGACCTCGTAGGCCCGGTCGGTGTAGATGTTCGCCGACAGGTCGAAGTAGCAGTAACTGCCCAGTCCCCAGGCCAGGTGGTCGGTGACCTGGTCGGCCACCTTGTAGGAGGCGTAGCCGTTGGTGGAGCCGTGGACCCACGCGGACTGGGTGGGGACGTCGTACGGGTGCTCGTTCTGGAAGAAGTAGGTCCGGCCGTGGTTGCCGTTCCAGAGCACCTCGTACTTCTGGTAGTGCTCAACTGCCAGGCCGTAGGCGGTGACCCGGTCGCCGTTGACGAGGAAACCGGTGTCGGCCGGGTTGACCGACCAGCCGACGGTGCCGGTGTTGCCGTGGTCGGCGCGCCAGAGCCAGAGGTTGTCGCAGACCACGTCGTTGCTGTCGATCTGGATGCTGACCGTGGCGCCGCCCGCGAGGGCGCCGCCGATGCGGGCGTAGACGTCGAAGAGGAC
The DNA here is from genome assembly GCF_041261405.1 of Streptacidiphilus sp. EB103A. NCBI lineage: Bacteria > Bacillati > Actinomycetota > Actinomycetes > Kitasatosporales > Streptomycetaceae > Streptacidiphilus > Streptacidiphilus sp. EB103A. The sequence goes on from NZ_JBGCAQ010000001.1 coordinate 186,219, forward strand.
GGTGGGGTTCTCGCTGTGCCTGCTGCGGCAGGAACCGTGGCCGACCCGGAGCAGGACGGGGGAGTCGGCCGAGGCCGCCTCCAGGAGCACGCCGGCGACGGTGACGCCGCCGACGTCGGCGACCTCGATCAGCGAATTGCCGTTCGTGGCCTGGAGCGTGGCCAGTCCCAGGCCGAGGACGACGGTGCCCGGGCGGTTGACCCGCAGGGGGGCCGAGAGAGCGTAGACGCCGGGGGTGAACAGCACGTGCTGGCCCCGGTCCAGGGACCGGTTGATGGCGGCGGCGGAGTCGCCGGGCCGGGCCACATGGAAACGGGACAGCGGGACGCTCTGTCCGGCGGCCCGGCCGCCGGCCCAGGTGGTCCCGGTGGAGTCGCGGCGCAGCGCGGGGACGAAGACGAGGTACGAGCCGTCCTGCGCCACCGTGACGAACGGCTTCTCGCGGACGACCGGGGTCTGATCGACCACGGTCCAGGCCGGGTTGGGGAAGTGCTGGGCGGGAGCGCCCTGGGTGCCGACGAAGACCATGTTCCAGTTGGAGCCGGTCCAGCTGCCGAAGGTGTCGTTGCGGGACAGCCACTGCTGCTGCGAACCGGAGTCGACCTGACCGTCCACCACACTGTCGGCGAGGAACCCGCCGCTGGACCAGCGGTTTCCGGGCGGGCTCGGCCACAGGGTCATGTTGCCCTTGATGTGGGCGCGGCGCATCGGGCCCGCCTGGGCGACCGCCCAGCGCTCCAGGCCGTCCGGCGGGACGATGCACAGGTTCTCGGCGGCGCGCCAGAAGTTCTGGGTGCCGTTGCCGCCCAACCACTGGGCGTCGACCGTGACATGACCGTTGATCACCACATCGTCGGGGCTGTCGCCCAGCCCGAGCACATGGGTGTAGAAGCCGACGTTGACGTCGACGTTGTAGGTGCCCGGCTTGAAGGCCAGGGCGTACCGCTCGGTGCCGAACTGGTTGGACTGCTGAGTGTTGAACACAGCGTCGACCTGGGCCTGGATCGCCGCGTCGCCCATGGACGGATCGAACACGAGGACGTTGGCGCCCAGGTCGTCGGCTCCGCGGGCGGGTGACGCGGCGAAGGCCGCTTCGGTGGCGAGGTTGCCGACCAGTGGGATCGCGGCGGCGACGGCCGCACTGCGCAGCACGGTACGGCGGTTGGGTCTGACGGACATGGCTCTCCCTGACGTGGTGGATGGGGAGGATGGTGCGGTTGTTCCCTGAGCAACAAGAGAGCGCTCTCAGGAGGGAAGTCAAGCAGCTGGGGTGTGCACCGTCAATGGTCTGTAAGCAGGTGGGCCAAGGCGGTTCGGATGTCTTCAGTTCATGAAGTGATCGGCAGTGCCGCGCCGCCGGCCATCTGGCCGGCGGCGCGGATCGGCGTCTTGGGTCGCGGGCCTGGGTTACTTGCCCGCCCCGACCGGGTCGACGGTGACGACGGAGCCGGACTTGCTGCCGACGGGGATGTTGATGCTCAGGGACAGGGTGTGGGAGTGGGTCTCGTTGGGCGGGGTGACCACCAGGCTGTGGAAGGTGACGCCGCTGCCGCCGGAGTTGTTCGGCGGGTAGTGCAGGGTGAAGCGGGTGGCCTGACCGGGCCGCAGGACGACGGTGGGCACGGCCACGCTGCTGCGCGCCGCGCTGATCGTGCCGTCCGCGCCCTTGAGGTCCACGCCGGGGAAGCCGTGCATGGTGCAGCCGGCGGAACCGGTGTTGGTGAGATTGATCAGCACCTCGCCCTCCGCCATTCCGCCCGAGGCGGAGAAGGACAGCTGCGCGGTCCGGCAGGCGGCGGGCGCGGTGGCAGCGACGGGAGCGCCCGCCGCGGCGGTGGCGGAGGCGCTCGGGTCCGTCGCGGCCTGGCCGCCGGAGGAGCTGCCGGCGGAGGTGGGGCTCGCCTGCGGGGCGCCTGCGGAAGCGCCGGCGCTCGGAGCTCCGGCGGCGGCGCCGCTGCCCGTGCCGGCGCAGGCCGTGAGCGCAAGGCCGGCGGCCACACTGACAAGGGCGACTGCCGAGATCTTCCGAACGCGCATCGTGTCTCCTCCTGAACCGGTGCCTGCCCGTGGCGAGCAGGCTTTTCCGTCTGTCCGTCCTTCTGTCCCTCCGGACACCGGTCGCCACCAGCGCAGTTGCCAGGTACGGGACACCCGGACACGGCTGTGACAGGCGAGTGGACGCTTCGTGACATGTCCAGACGACCCAGGCGCCGGGGCTGCGGTGTGCCGGGTTGCGCGGAAAGGGCTGCAAGAGCAGGTGGGACGCCCTAGCGTGCTGTGGCATGGACACAACTTCTCCGCAACCGAAGTCCTCTGTCCCGAATCTGGCGTGGTCGGAAGAGCTGCTCGCCGACGCCCGGGCCGCGCTGCTCGCGGCGCTGGAGACGGCAGATGCGGTGCTGCACCGGGCGAGCGGTGACCAGTCGGCCTTCCAGGTGGACCTCGACGAGATCCGGCGGATGCCGACCGGGGTCGCCGACGCCCGGACCCGTGTCTACCGCACCGGCACCGTCCGCACCAACTTCGCCTGGGAGGACGCCCGCGGCCATGTCGAGGCGCTGGCCGGGCTGTTGACCCGGCAGCCGCCGGCCTTCCCCCCGGTGACGCTCACCCGGGCCGTCCTGGAGGCCGCGGCGCTGGCGTTCCACCTGCAGGACAGCTCCGAGCCGCTGACCGTCAGACTGGCCCGCGCCGCCGGACTCTGGGCCACCGAGGCGGCCTATGAGGTGGATCTGACGACCGCAGTCTCGCCGCAGGACGCGACCGGTGCGCTGGCGCGCCGACGGGAGATGGTCGAGACCTTCGACCGGGCCGGCATCAGCCTGCTGGAGGACCGTCGCGGCCATCCGCTGGCGCTCCGGCTCGAACGCACCACCCTGGACGAGACCGGGGTGAACCTCACCCGGACCATCGGGAAGCTCCTGCCCGCCAACGCCAGCCTGGGCGTCTACACGGTTCTGTCCGCCGCCGCGCACAGCCGCACCTGGGCCGCCGCAGCCAACGGCGGCCCCGTCCCGGGCAGCGGTGGCTGGGGACGCCTGGAGTCGCAGCCCTCCACCACCGTCCAGGCCGTGATCACCACCCTGGTCACCCTGGAGTACTGGGTCCGCACCTGGGGCGCCTTCGCCGGACTCGCGACGTCGGAGGTGGCCGACCGGATCGCCGGATTCACCGGCCGGTTCGCCCTCCAGTTGCGTGACCGGCACCTGAACTGACGATTGATCAACGAAGAACGGAGTCTGCTCACCGACCTTTTATATGTCGGCAACACGTTCGTCACAGACCGGCAAGCTCGATGAGTCCTGATGGCGGCTGGCCCGTGATTTTCGCGGACCGGTTGCGTACAGAACGGCGGGTGATGGGGTGCAGGAGAAGGACAGACTGCGTGTGCTGTCGGTCTACGAGGGATTCTTCTCGGGCGGGGCCCGGATGCTGCACACCGACGCCGTGATCGGACTGCACGAGGGTGGCGGCCAGCGCCACAGCGTGCTGAGCATGCACGGCGAGATGCACCGCGAGGCGACCCGCCAGCGGATGGAGGACGACGCCTGCTACGCCAGGCTGACCGCCGCCGGTGTACCGGTCACCTCGCTGGGCCGGCACGCGGATCCGGGCGGCGGGCTGCAGCCGAGCGCCGGTCTACCCCTGACCGCCGGTCCGCAGTTCAGCACGGCGGAGCTGGCCGCCACCGCCCGCCTGGCAGCCGAGGCCGACGTCGTGCTCTCGCTGAAGGAGCAACCCCTCGGCCTGCTCAACCAGGCCGTGCCCGCGCACCGCCCGGTGGTGGTCTGCCTGCACCGCTCCGACCCGGAGAACCAGGGACCGGCCCTGGACGACCTGCGGGCCGCCGTCGCCGCAGGCCGGGTCGCCGCCTGCGTCTGCTGCGCGGAGTCCACCAGGGACGCCTATGTGGCAGCCGGTGTCCCGGCCGGGCTGATGCACGTCATCCCCAACGGGGTGGACCTACTGCGGTTCCGGCCGGACCCGGTTCGCCGGGTACTGCTGCGGGCATCGCTGCGGATCCCGCCGACCGCACCGGTGATCGTCTTCGCTGCCCGCTACGCGGAGATGAAGAACGTGCCGCTGTTCCTCCGGGCCGCCCGCGCCTACCTGAGGCGCGAGCCCCGCGCACGGCTGCTGCTCTGCGGCGCCGGGATGACCGCCGAGAACCTGGGGCTGCTCGCCGACATCGCAGCGGCCTTCGCCGACCGTCCCCGGCTGGCGGGCCGGCTGTCGCTGCTCGGCGTGCGCCTGGACATGGAGGCCGTCTACGCGGCCGCCGACGTGGTGTCGCTGACCTCGTCCAACGGGGAGGCCGCCCCGCTGTGCCTGATCGAGGGCATGATGTGCGGCGCCGTACCGGTCGCCACCGATGTGGGCGACTGCGTGTCGATCGTGGCCGGGCACGGCTTCGTCACCCAGCCCGACCCCGAGGCGATCGCCGCCGCCTGGTCCGAGGCGGCGGCCCGCCGCACCGAACTCGCCCCCTCCCTGGCCAGCAGCCGCGAGCGCTTCAGCCGCACCCGCATGGTCTCCTCCTACGCCACCCTCCTGGACCGCGTCCACCGGGAGTCGGGTCGGGTGGCCCTGCACTGAGCGGTGCTGGGGGGGCGGTGCTGGGCGGCGGTGCGGGACGGCGGTGCTGGACGGCGGTGCTGGGCATGGGTGCCCCTGCGCTACGCCTTGGCGGCCTTCGCTGCTGCCTTCGCCGCCTGCTTGAAGGCCCGGACCTGGTCCAGGGACTCCGGCCCGGTGATGTCCGCGACGGAGCGGAAGCTGCCCTTCTCCCGTAAGGCCCGGCCGCCTCGCGCCAGCCCCTGGGCCGGACGCCGAGCTGCTTGCCGAGCAGAGCCAGGAAGATCTGCGCCTTCTGCTTGCCGAAGCCCGGCAGGCCGACCAGCCGGTCGAGCAGCTCCGGCCCGCTGCCGGCGTCCCGCCACACCGCGGTCGCGTCGCCGTCGTAGTGCTCGTCCAGGAATACGCACAGTTGCTGGATCCGCTTGGCCATCGCGCCGGGATAGCGGTGCACCGCCGGCTTCAGCGAGCAGAGCGCCGCGAACGCGTCGGGGTCGTAGGCCGCGATCAGATGTGCGTCCAGGTCGTCGCCGCCGAGACGCTCCAGCAGCGTGTACGGGCCGCTGAACGCCCACTCCATCGGTACCTGCTGGTCCAGCAGCATGCCGATCAGCGCCGCCAGGGGGCTGCGGCTGAGCAGCGCGTCGGCGTCCTGGTTCTGGGCGAGGCGGAGGGCGGTCGCCATGGCGGACTCCTTCGTTCGACCGGAGACGGTTCCCGTTCCCGTTCCCATTCCTGTCCATTCTCCGCGTGCCGCTGTCGCCGCGCGACCGACGCTCCGGCGGCCTTGCGCCGCTCGCCTTCGGGTGACCGGTACCCGGCGAAGGCCCCCGCGGGCGTGCGGGGGCCTTCGCTGTCCGCTGTTCGCCTATTCGGCTATTCCGCTAACGGAGCAGCTTCCAGCGGCCGGGTTGGTCCTGCTGCGGGGGAGTCGGGTTGGGCGTGTCCAGCTGTTCGACGAGCTCGGCGAGCTCCTCGACCGGCCGTTGGGCCACGGCGTTCAGGGTGCTGGCCGCCTGCGGACCCATCAGCAGCGGGACCAGAATGGCGACATCGGCGACGGGGCGCAGCGTCGCAGCGGTGGTGAGGATCTCCTGCGCGTGGCAGCGCTGGTCCGCCGCGCTCAGGAGCGTCACCAACTGCAGCAGTTCCGGGACCGGTCGCTGCAGGGCGATGGTCCGCAGCAGCCGGCCGGCGTCGTTGCGGGGAGCCTGGGTCGCGTCGGGACCGCTCTGGGGGTGGAGTTCGGACGATTCTTCGTTGGCGTTGGCGTTGGCGGAAATGGCGCGTGCCACAGATTCCTCCTGATGTGGGTGGTGCTGGATGGGATGAGCCGCCTGGTTGGGCGGGATCGGTTGACGGTCCGTCAGGAGGGGTCATCCTGGTCTGTCGCCTGGCGGAGTCCTTTGCCCCGCTTGACAGTTGGGGGGAATCCACCGCCTGGCCGGGAGCCCGCACTGACGCGGCCTCCATTCACCAGCCTGCGATCGTCACCCGATAGCGCCACCGGCGTGAACCATTCGGGCGACGGCGTCGCCTCATCCGTCACACCAGCACCATCCGTCCCAGCACCATGCGTCCCAGCTTCCCCGCTCGAGGTGTCGCTCCGTCAGGTCCGGGGTTCGTCGTGCGGCCGAGCCCCCTTCCCGCGGCCGGCGAACGGGTGCGCGATTGCTCCCGATGGCTCGCCGTACTCCTCCGTGGGGCACGACGGTCGATCCCGGGCTGGGGTGGCTCGCTCCGCTCGCGGCAACTACGAGGAGCGGGGCGGGTGGTGGGGCGTGCGTTGCCGGGTGCGGGCGTGGTGGTTGCAGAAACGTTCCTGCCGGTGTGACCTGCATGAACCGGGGTCACTTTTGGGACGCCGGGTCACTTTCGGTACGCCAACATCGGGGCGAATCAGGCATATCGGCATGATCAAGTGACACCTTGTCCCGAAGGTGACCCCAGTTCCCCCCATTGCCCGGGTTTTTGGGTCACTGGCCCTACTTTGGGGTCACTCAAATTCGGGCATATACGACATAGCGGACAGGATCTGTCGGACGAGTGACCCGAACGTATAGCCAGTGACCCGAAAACCCCGCACCACCGGCTGCAGAATCGTTTCGCCACCCGCCCGGCCGGGAGGGCACCGCCCGCCGCCCGGCAACGCACGCCCGCCGCCCTCCCCGCTCCTCGTGGTTGCCGCGAGCGGAGCGAGCCACCCCAGCCCGCAACGGCGGAACGCGCCCCACGGAAGTGACGGGCAGTCATCGGGAGCAAGCGCGCACGCCGAGCCCTCCACCGGTCGGGGGCTCGGCCGCACCACGGAGGTTCCACTGCACCACCTGTCGCCAGGCGCCCCGCGTCAGCCCTCCCGTCGGCGGCTGCCCGGGCCGGGATACACGCGCAGTCGCGGGCGGTCGCCGAGGTCGTGCCCGGCCTCGCAGGTCACCGACACGCGCACCGGCGCGCCGCAGTCGGCGTGGACGGGGACGGCCGGTGGCCCCTGCGGGTCGGCGAGGTGGCGGTCGCCCCAGCCCATGAAGGCGAGCAGGATCGGCATCAGTTCCCGCCCCGCGCGGCTGAGTCGGTACTCGTGGCGCTCGCGGGAGCCTTCGGTCCGGTAGGCGGAGCGGACCACCAGCTCCGCGTCGATCAGAGCCGTGAGTCGCTTGGACAGCACATTGCGGGCGATGCCCAGGTGCGAGGTCAGGTCGTCGAAGCGGCCGACGCCGTTCGCCAGGTCGCGGAGGATCAGCAGCGTCCAGCGGTCGCCGACCAGCGCCAGCGTGCGCGCGATCGAGCAGGTCTCGCTGTCGAAGGCGCTGTACTCCGGAACTGCCCAACCCGTGCTGCTGCTCATGGTGTGATGCTACCAAGCTGGGTTGCGGTTAAGAACTCAGCTGGCCTAGCGTGGCCGTGCAGCCCGACCACCGAGCGGACGAACGAGGGGCCACGACGATGACCGGTACCGAGCAGACGGAGAAGGCGCCCCAGGCGCCCCAGGCGCAGGCGCCGCGGACCGTCCGGGAGCGTGCGTACAGCTGGTCCGATCCGATGGAGACGGCCGGGATCGCTGCCGGCCTCAGCGGGATGGAGTTCTTCGCCGCGATGCAGCAGGGGCTGGTCCCGCCGCCGCCGATCCTCAACACGCTGGACTTCGACTGCATCTCCTTCGACGAGGGCCGTGTCGAGTTCAGGCTCACGCCCGAGGAGTTCCACTACAACCCGATCGGCTCGGTGCACGGCGGGGTGTTCGCCACCCTGCTGGACTCGGCCTGCGGCTGCGCCGTGCACACCCGACTCCCCGCCGGTGTCTTCTACACCAGTCTCGACCTCTCGGTGAAGTTCCTGCGCCCGGTCTCGGTCGCCACCGGTGCGATCACCGCGGTGGGCTCGGTGGTCCACCTCGGCCGCCGTACCGCGCTGGCCGAGGCCCGGCTGGTGGACGCCGCGGGCAGGGTCTGCGCGACGGCGACCAGCAGCTGCCTGATCATGCGACCCGGCGACTGACACTGCCCGCCTGAGGCCGCCTGCCTCAGGGCCGAGGCGTCAGCCCGTGCGGGCCAGCACGGCCGCGCGGGCCGACTGTGCGTCCTCGGCGGCGCGGGCCAGGTCGGCCAGGGTCCGGCAGTCCTCCAGCGTGTGCTCCGACAGGGCGGCACGGACCTCCCCGAGGCAGGACGGGGCGGCCGAGAGACTGGTCACGCCGAGCCCGACCAGGACCAGAGCCAGCAGCGGGTCCGCTGCGGCTTCGCCGCAGACGCCGACCGGGCGGCCGCGCCGTTCGCCCGCCTGCGCCGTCATCCGGACGAGGTCCAGCAGGGCGGGCTGCCAGGGGTCGAGCAGCTCGGCGAGGGAACCGAGGGTGCGGTCCGCCGCGAAGGTGTACTGGGCCAGGTCGTTGGTGCCGATGCTGAGGAAGTCGCAGGAGTCGGCCATCGCCTCGGCGCGCAGCGCGGCCGCGGGGACCTCCACCATCGCTCCGGCGACCGTGAGCCCGTGCGCGCGAACCCGCGCCGCGAAGTCCGCCGCCTCGCGGGGCACGGACACCATGGGCGCCATGACCCACACCTCGGCACTGCTCGCCGCTGCCGCAGTTGCCACAGCGGCAAGTTGAGTGTCGATCAGTTCGGGGTTGCGGGCCGCTGTGCGCAGCCCGCGCACGCCGAGCGCCGGGTTCTGCTCGTCGTCGGCGTTCGCGAAGGGGAGCGGCTTGTCGGCTCCCGCGTCCAGGGTGCGGACCACGACCCGCCGTCCCGCGAAGGCGTCGAAGACCTGGCGGTAGGCGGCCGTCTGCTCGTCCAGGCCGGGTGCCTCCGCCCGGTCCAGATAGAGGAATTCGGTGCGGAACAGACCCACGCCCTCGCAGTCGGCCGACGCGGCGCTCGAAAGCTCCTGCAGCGCACCGAGGTTGGCGAGGAGTTTGACCGGGTGGCCGTCGGCCGTGCGTCCCGCGCCGTGGACGCGGCCGGCGCGTTGGCGTCGCTGCTGCTCGCGGGCGGCGGCGGAGGCCACTGCCTCCGGGGCGGGGTCGAGTCGTACCGTGCCGGCTGCGGCGTCGACGAGGACCAGGCGCCCCTCGGTGAGGTCGTCCGTGTCGCCGCAGCCGACGACGGCCGGCAGCCCCAAAGCCTTGGCCAGGATGGCGGTGTGGCTGGTCGGCCCGCCGCGCCCGGTGACCAGGGCCAGGACCTGTGTCGGATCGAGCAGCGCGGTGTCGGCGGGCGCGAGGTCCTCGGCGACCAGGACGAACGGATGGCCGGGAGCGGGCAGTCCCGGCATGGGCAGCCCCAGCAGCCGGGCGACGGCACGGTCGCGCAGGTCGTCCAGGTCCGCGGTGCGTTCGGCGAAGTACCCGCCCGCCGCTTTGAGCGCGGCGCGGAACTCGCCGAAGGCGGCGTCCAGGCTGTGGGCGCCGTCCCGGCCCTCATGGACCAGCTTCTCCACGCGCTCGGCGAGTACCGGGTCCGCCGCCATCATGCCCTGGGCTTCGAGGACTTCGGCGGCGGCGCCTCCGGCCGTCCTCGCGCGCGACTCCAGGTCCGCGACGACCTCGCGCAGCGCCGCGAGGGCGGCCTCCGCCTCGGCGGCCGTGTCGGCGACGGTGCGGGGTTCGGGCAGCGGCGGCATCGGGGCCATCCGCGCCACCGGCCCGGTGGCGCTGCCGGTGCCGACGGCAATGCCGGTGAGTACCGCGGTCACGGCTGCTCCGGCGCGTCGAAGTCGTGGGCGACCAGCGTGGCCAGCTCCTCCAGCGCGTCCTCGGCCTGCGGGCCCTCTTCGGCGGAGAGGACCACGGTGTCGCCGTGGCGCGCGCCGAGTGCGAGCACCGAGAGCAGGCTGCGGGCGTCGACCGCGTCGCCGCCCTGCCGGGCGACCGTGACCCGGACCGGCTGGCGGGCGGCGGCCTGCACGAACAGGGACGCGGGGCGGGCGTGCAGGCCGCTGCTGGAACCTACGGCGACCGAGCGCTGGGGCATGGGAATCCCTCCAGGGACAAATTCGGGGACAGACAGGGGAACGGGGGAGCGGTGCACCGGACTGGTGCCCGGCCCCGCGGGCCGGGGGAGCGCGCGGGGCCGGGCGGTTCGGGGTGGGGCAGGGGCTGGGCTCAGCCGACCAGTGCCTCGTGGTTCACGACGGGCTTGGCCTCGGAGGTCCCGGCCTCCGGTGCGTCCGTCGCCTCGTCGACGGCGTCGGAGCGGCCGATCTGCTTCGCTCCGATGACGCAGGCCGCTGCGACCAGCACGCCGGCGGCGATGGCCAGCAGGTAGAGCCCCGGTCGGCCGATCAGGCCGATAACCCAGAGCCCGCCGTGCGGGGCCCGCGAGGTGGCGCCGAAGGCCATGGACACGGCGCCGGTCGTGGCGCTTCCCACCATCAGCGAGGGGAGCACCCGCAGCGGGTCGGCCGCGGCGAAGGGGATCGCGCCCTCGGTGATGAACGAGGCGCCGAGCAGCCAGGCCGCCTCACCGGCCTTGCGCTCGCTCTCGCCGAACAGCTTCGGCCGCACCACGGTGGACAGCGCCATCGCGATCGGCGGCACCATGCCGGCCGCCATCACGGCCGCCATGACCTTCAGTTCGCCGCTGGCGAGGCTGCCGACGCCGAAGGTGTAGGCGACCTTGTTGACCGGGCCGCCGAGGTCGAAGGCCATCATCAGCCCCAGCAGCGCGCCCAGCAGGATCGCGTTGGTGCCGGTGAGCCCGCCGAGCCAGTTGGTGAGCCCGCGCTGTGCCGCCGCGATCGGCTCGCCGATGACCACCAGCATCAGCACGCCCATGATCAGCGTGGAGACCAGAGGGACGACCACCACCGGCATGATGCCGGCGATCGCACGCGGCGGCTTGAACCGGGTCAGTCCGAGCACCAGGGCGCCGGCCAGCAGACCGCCGACCAGGCCGCCGAGGAAGCCGGCGCCGATCGCCGAGGCCAGCAGCCCGGAGACGATACCGGGTACCAGGCCCTGACGGTCCGCCATCGCGTAGGCGATGAAGCCGGCGAGGATGGGCACCAGCATGGAGAACGCGGTGGCGCCGATCTTGAACAGCACTCCCGCGAACCCGGCCTGGGAGATGAGCTTGGACAGGTCGGTCACGCCCGGGTAGGTGTGGCCCTGGAACACGCCGCCGTTGACCTTCATGGCCACCTCGGCGCCGCCGAACATGAAGGCGAGCGCGATGAGGATGCCGCCCGCGGCGACGAACGGGATCATGTAGCTGACGCCGGTCATCATCCACTGGCGCAGGTGGGTGCCGAAGCGCGCGGCCGAGGAGCCGTGGTCCGACGGCGCGGGCGCACTCACGGGAGCCGGGGCGCTACCGGAAGCAACTCCCGCCGCAGCGTTTGCGGGTCCGGCCTGCCGGATCGCCTCCTCGGCGCGGGCCAGCAGTTCGGCCGAGCCGCTGATGGCCTTCTTGACCGGTACCTCGACGGTCGGCTTGCCCGCGAACCGGTCCCGGCCGCGGACCTCCACGTCGACGGCGAAGATCACGGCGTCGGCGGCGGCGATCTGATCCGCCGTCAGCGGGACTGCGCCCGCTGCGCCCTGGGTCTCCACGGTGATCTGGTGGCCGGCGTCCTTGGCCGCCTGCTCCAGGGCCTCGGCGGCCATATAGGTGTGAGCGATGCCGGTGGGGCATGCGGTGACGGCTACGAGTCTCATCTGCCCAGCACCTCCTTGTTGACGAGATCGACGACGGTCTGCGGGTCGGTTGCGTCGCGCAGCGCCTGCCGGAAGGAGGCGTGCACCAGGCGGCGGGCCAGCGAGGCCAGGATGGTGAGATGGTCGGTGTCCCCGCCCGCCGGGGCGGCGATGAGGAACACCAGGTCGGCGGGGCCGTCCTCGGCGCCGAAGTCGATTCCGGCGGCGCTGCGGCCGAACGCGAGGGAGGGTTCGGTGACGTGGGCGGAGCGGGCATGGGGGATGCCGATGCCGCCCTCGATGCCGGTGGGCATCTGCTCCTCGCGCGCCCGCACATCGGCGAGGAAACCGGCGAGGTCGGTGACCCGGCCGTCGGACGCCAGCCGGGAGGCCAGGGTGAAGGCCACCTCATGGCGATCTGCGGCCCTGAGGTCGAGATCCACGAAATCGGGGGTGATCAGATCGGACATGGCGTCAGTTCCGTTCGGTGAGCGGGTGGTTGGGGTCGAAGTACGGGTCGAGGCGGACGCTCGCCCGGTCCAGGTGGTCGCGCCCGGGCATCCGGCTGCCGGGCAGCGAGGTCGCGGCGGCGCCCCAGGCGACGGCCTCGGCCAGGGCCTCCGCTCCGCCGCTGCCGGCGGAGAGGTACCCGGCGAGCAGCGCGTCGCCCGCGCCCACGGCGCTGCGGGGCTCGGCGACGTGGGCCCGGCCGTGCACCGCGCCCGATCCGTCGACCAGCAGGGCGCCGTCGGCGCCGAGGCTGGCCAGCACGGTCCTGGCTCCGCGGTCGCGCAGGGCCAGGGCGGCGGCGACGGCCTCGCCGAGCGTGGTGACCGGCAGCCCCGACGCCTCCGCGAGTTCGGCGCGGTTGGGCTTGATCAGATCGGGACCGGCGGCGAGGGCGGCGACCAGCGGCACGCCGCTGGAGTCCACCGAGACCAGCGGTCCGCCGGTGCTGCGGATCCGGGTGATCAGCTGCGCGTAGAGGTCGTTCGGCGTCCCGGGGGGCAGGCTGCCGCTGAGGGCGACCCAGGCGGCTCCCTGGCCGGCCCGGACGGCGGCCTCGGCGAGCGCGTCCAGTTCCTCCGGGGTGAGCACAGGGCCCGGTTCGTTGATCTTCGTCACCGTGCCGTCGGGCTCGACCACGCTGATGTTGACCCGGATCTCGCCGAGTACGGGCACGGCGAGGACCTCCACCCCCTGCGGCGCGAGCAGTTCGGCCAGCCGGCTGCCGACGATTCCGCCGCAGGGCAGCACGGCCACGGTCTTGCGGCCGTTGGCGGCCAGTGCCCGGGAGACGTTGACGCCCTTGCCGCCGGGGTCGGTGTGTCGGGCCGTCGCCCGGAGCACGGCGCCGCGATGCAGCTCCGGGACCTCCAGGGTGCGGTCCAGGCTCGGATTGGGAGTCAGCGTGACGATCATGCGCGCACCACCCGGGGGCCGGCGTCGGCCAGTTCGTCGGCGACCTCGGAGTCCAGGCCCGAATCGGTGATCACCACGTCGACCTCGTCCACCTTGCCGAAGCGGGCGAAGTGGTCGGCGGCGAACTTGGTGTGGTCGGCCAGGACGACCGTGCGCCGGGCGCTCGCCATCATCTGCCGCTTGACGTCGGCCTCGGCGGTGTCGGGTGTGGTCAGCCCGCGCTGGACCGAGATGCCGTTGGTGCCCATGAAGGCCACGTCGACATAGGTGTCCGCCAGCGGGTTCCGGGTCCACTCGCCGACCACCGCGTGGGTACGCGAACGCACCCGGCCGCCGACTATGAAGAGGGTGATGTTGGGGCGGTTGGCCAGCAGGGCTGCGATGGCCAGTCCATTGGTGACCACGGTGAGTTCGCGGTCGGCGGGCAGCTGCTCGGCCAGCCGCGCCGTCGTGGTCCCGGCGTCCAGCAGGATCGTTCCCTCGTCGGGGAGCTCGGCGACCGCCGCCTTGGCAATGCGCTCCTTCTCCCCGATCAGGGCGGACGCCCGCTGGGCCAGACCCGGTTCGAACCCGAGGCGTTCGACCGGGATGGCCCCGCCGTGGACCCGGCGCAGCAGGCCCTGCCGCTCCAGCATGGTCAGGTCGCGCCGGATGGTCTCGGTGGCGACGTCGAGCCCCGATGCGAGGGCTGTGACGTCGACCCGGCCGTCCCGCCGCGCCTGCTCCACGATGAGCTGGTGACGCTCCTCCGCGTACATGTGGTTTCACCGCCGTTAGAAGCTTGTTTCGAATGGTTTTACGCCCGGTTACGAGGGCTGTCAAGACACTCGGGCAAGAAAGCACAGATTCGGGCATGGAACACAGGAATAACCACATGGATCGGTGTGCCGGACCCCGCCGGGCCCGGGTGTGCGATGCTCGGGCCGTGATCCGTTCCGCCCTCCGCAATCCCGTCGGCGCACATGTCCCGGTCGCCGGCCGGGGGCTGGCCGGCACCGGTTTGGCCTACGCCGACAAGGTAGGGGCGGAGAGCGTGCAGGTCTTCGTCGCCAATCCGCGCGGCTGGGCGGCCCCGACCGGCAATCCGGCGCAGGACCGGGCCTTTCGCGCGGGCTGCGTCGAGCGCGGGGTCTCCGCCTATGTGCACGCCCCGTACCTGATCAACTTCGGCTCCGACTCCGCGGCGACCCGCGAGCGCTCCGGCGAGTCGCTGCGGCACTCACTCAGCCGGGCCCATGCGATCGGTGCGGCCGGGGTCGTGGTGCACACCGGCTCGGCGATGGGCGGCAGCCGGGAGAAGGCGCTGCGTCAGGTCCACGAGGGGATGCTGCCGCTCCTCGACGAGCTGGACGAGCTGGACGGCTCCGGCGAGTCCCCGCCCTGGCTGCTGCTCGAACCGACGGCGGGACAGGGCAGTTCGCTGTGCTCGCGGATGCCGGACCTCGCCGAGTACCTGGACGCGCTGGAGCACCACCCACGGGTCGGCGTCTGTCTGGACACCTGCCACGCCTTCGCGGCCGGCCACGACCTCGCGGCCCCGGGCGGCACCGCGCTGATGCTGGACGAGCTGGTGGCCGCCACCGGACCCGGACGGCTGCGGCTGATCCACGCCAACGACTCCAAGGACGTGGCCGGAGCCCGCAAGGACCGCCACGCCAACATCGGCGCCGGCCACATCGGCGCCGAGCCCTTCGCCGAGCTGTTCACCCACCCGGCCACCGAGGGCGTCCCGCTGATCATCGAGACCCCGGACGACCGCCACGCCCCGGACCGCGTCGAGGGCGCCCTGCACACCCGCGACATCGACCGCCTCAAGCAGCTGCGCCGGGGTGCGAGGGCGCAACGCTAGACGGCGGCGACCCTCGCCCCCGCGCTCGCTCCCGCGCTCGGAGCGCCCGTGCGCAGCCCCGGCTGGGTGCTCTCGCGGACCGCCAGCTCGTAGCGGCAGAGGATGTCCCGGTGGCCGATCGGGACCGCCGACTCCATCCGCTCGATCAGTGCGTTCACCGCCAGCGAGGCCATGTCCACGTAGTCCGGGGCGATCGTCGTCAGGGTGGGGATGGTGAACCGGCCCTCCTCGATGCCGTCGAACCCGGCCAGCCCGAAGTCTTCGGGGGCGTGCAGGCCGCGGCAGTGCGCGGCGCGCAGCGCGCCGATGGCGAGCACGTCGGCGAAGCAGTACAGGGCGTCGGGCTTGAGCCCCCGCTCGAAGATCTGCTCCGCCGCCTCGGCGCCGGCCGCCTTGCCGTAGGCGGAGGTGGGGATGACCGGGGCCAGTCGCTGGTCGTACGCCAGGCCGGCCTCGCCCAGCGCCCGGCGGTAGCCGTTGAACCTCATCGCCGCCATGGCCGCGGCCTGCGGCGGGGCGTCCTGACGTCCGATCACGGCGATCCGCCGGTAGCCCTGCTCGACCAGGTGCGCGGTCATCTGCTGAGACGCCGTCAGATTGTCGAACATGACGTGGTCGCAGTCCCCGTCGTAGTCGTGTTCGCCCAGCAGCACCAGCGGGACGGTACGGCCGCGCCGGTCCAACTGCCGCGGGTCCAGGGCCAGCGGAGCCATGATGACGCCCTCGATCAGTGGGTCGCGCAGTCCCTCGGCCGCGTTCAGCTCGTCCTCGGCGTTGCCGCCGGTCTCCTCGATCAGCAGGGTGTAGCCGGCCCGACGGGCTGCGCTGATCATCGCGGTGGCGACCTCGGCGAAGTACGGATTGCGCAGGTCCGGAACGGCGAGGGCGACAACGTTGGACCGGCCGCTGCGCAGCCGGCGGGCGGAGAGGTTGGGGCGGTAGTTGATCTCCTCAATCACCTGCAGCACCCGGGCCGCGGTCTCGGCGGACACCTTGCCGGTCACCCCGCGGAGCACATTGGAGACTGTCTTGATCGACACTCCGGCCCGGGCGGCGACATCGTGCAGGGTGGGTTCGCCCACGGGGTTCCTCCAGAAGTCGTTCCACTGAGACTTTGGCGCGGCTGCGCATTTCGTGTGCGTGCTTCCGGTGCGACGTTACCCAATCGAGTCGGGCAGCTGTCGGGCCGCCGTCAACCGGCTCACACAGCCAAAGGTACAACGGAGGAACCCGCCGTCGTCACGCGCCGCCCGGCGTCAGCCGGATCATGTTCCAGGAGAGGGGCTGGAGCTCGCAGCGGAACAGCTCGCCGTCGATGGTGGCGCCCGCGACCTGGCGGGGGACGATCCGGTCGGGTTCGGCCAGGGTGTTGCGGGCGTCCGGGTCCGGATCCGCCAGCACGCTGTGCTCGACCACCTCGGACACACCGGTGCCGTGCAGGGTGACCTCCAGCGGCAGCACCTCGGTCCGGCTGCGGTTCACCGCGAACACGGTCACCTCCCCGCTGCGCTCGTCCAGCACCGCTGTGGCGTGCAGCAGCGGAACCCGGCCGTACTTGGCGGTGTCGTACACAGGGCTCTTCGGATCGACCTGCAGCACCCGTCCGCGCCCGTACCGCGAGGCCTGCGCGAAGGGGAAGAAGGTGGTCTGCCGCCAGGCGGGCCCGCCCGGCTCGGTCATGATCGGGGCGATCACATTGACCAGTTGTGCCAGACACGCCACCCGCACCCGGTCGGCATGGCGCAGCAGTGCGATCAGCAGCGAGCCGAAGACCACCGCGTCGGTCAGCGAGTAGCTGTCCTCCAACTGCCGCGGCGCCTCGGGCCAGTCCGGCGGGTTCTCGTCGAAGTCCTGCTGGAAGCGGGAGTTGTACCAGATGTTCCACTCGTCGAAGGAGATGTTGATCCGCTTCCCGGACTTCAGCCGGGCGCCCACGTGGTCGCAGGTGGCCACCACGTTCTCGATGAACGCCTCCATGTCCACCGCCGAGGCGAGGAAGGAGTCGCGGTCGTCGCCCAGTTCCTCGTAGTAGGCGTGCATGGAGATGTAGTCGACCAGGTCGTAGGTGTGCTCCAGAACGGTCGCCTCCCACGCGGCGAAGGTCGGCATGCTCTGGCTGGAGCTGCCGCAGGCGACCAGCTCCACGTCCTTGTCGATCATGCGCATCGCGCGGGCGGTGGCGGCGGCCAGCTTGCCGTAGTCCTCGGCGTTCTTGTGGCCGATCTGCCAGGGGCCGTCCATCTCGTTGCCCAGGCACCAGAGCCGGATCCCGAACGGGTCCTTGTCCCCGTGCGCCGCGCGCAGGTCGGAAAGCGCGGTGCCGGACGGGTGGTTGGCGTACTCCTGCAGTTCGATCGCCTCCGCCGTGCCTCGGGTGCCGAGGTTGACCGCCATCATCGGTTCCGCCTCGCCGCCGAGCTTCCGCAGGAAGCCCATGAACTCGGACAGGCCGAAGGCATTGGTCTCGGTGGCGCGCCAGGCCGGGTCGAGCCGGCGCGGTCGCGCGTCCGCCGGACCCACGCTGTCCTCCCACTTGTAGCCGGAGACGAAGTTTCCGCCCGGGTAGCGGATCGTGGTCACTCCCAACTCGCGGACCAGTTCCAGCACGTCGGTGCGCAGCCCCGCCTCGTCGGCGGCGGGATGGCCCGGCTCGTAGATGCCGGTGTAGACGCAGCGCCCCAGGTGTTCCACGAAGGAGCCGAACAGGCGCGGGTCGACCTCGCCGACGGTGAACGCCGGGTCGAGGGTGAAGCGGGCGGGGGCGGTGCGTTCGTGCGACATGAACTGCCTTTCACTGAAAGGTTGGAGCAGGCGAGCAGGATCAGTTGCGTGGGCTCAGCTTCGGGTGACGGCTTCGGCGAGGGTCCAGGACTCGGGCGGCAGGAGCAGCGTCGAGGTGCGGGCTCCTGGGTGGATCCGGTCCAGCGGAACCAGGCCGAGGTCTCCAGGAGAGCGGGGGTCGGCTGCGGTGAGGGTGTGCGCGGACTTGAGGTCGAAGGCACCGAACGCGCTGTGGTCGATGGTGAGTTCGACCGGTTCGCTGCCCCGGTTGGTGGCGAAGACCGCCGCTTGGCCGGTCGCCGGGTCATGGGTGACGGCGGCTGCCACCTGGAGGACGTCGCCGTGGGAGGGGGTCCGGAACGCCGGTGCGGTCAGACGGGTGCTCAGGGCGCGTCCGCGGGCGGTGTGTGCGGCGGCGGCGAAGGGATGGAAGATCGCCTGCTTGCTCGCCCCGCCGCCGGGCTCGGTGAGGATCGGCGCGCTGACGTTGACGAGCAGGGAGAGACAGCCGATCTTGACGCGGTCGGCGTGGTTGAGGATTCCGATGATCAGGTCGCCCAGGACGACGGCGTCCAGGGCCTGGTAGGGGTCCTCGGTGATCCGGGGAGCGTGGCTGATCTCGTGGTCCTGGCCCTCGCCGACGGGCGAGGAGGCGGCCGCGGACGACCAGACGTTCCACTCGTCCAGCGAGATCATCATCCGGCGTGAGGAGCCCAGCCTGGCGCTGACGGCGTCGCAGGTGGCGACGACGTCCCGGATGAAGCGTTCCAGCCGCTGCCCCGAGGCGAGGTAGTCGCGGCGGTCGGCGGTGCCGTCGTAGTACGCGTGCATGGACATGTAGTCGGCGACGTCCAGGGTGAGCTCGGCCACGGTGTCCTCCCAGGCGCCGAAGGTCGGCATGTGGCGGAACGAGGAGCCGCAGGCGACCAGTTCGATGCCGGGGTCGACCAGGCGCATGGCCTTGCCGGCCTCGGCCGCCCGGCGGCCGTACTCGGCGGCGGTGGTGTGGCCGATCTGCCAGGGGCCGTCCATCTCGTTGCCCAGGCACCAGGTCCGCACCGCGTGGGGGGTGGGATGCCCGTTGGCGGCGCGCTCGCGGGCGGTGGCGGTGCCCTCGGCGAGGTTGCAGTACTCGACCAGTTCGGCGGCCTCCTTGGGACCGGCGGTGCCGAGGTTGACGGCCATCATGGGCTCCAGGCCGTTCCTGCGGGCCCAGGGCAGGAACTCGTCGATGCCGACCGTGTTCGGCTCCAGGGAGCGCCAGGCCAGGTCCAGGCGGGTCGGGCGGTCGCCGACCGGGCCGACGCCGTCGCGCCAGTCGTAGCCGGAGACGAAGTTGCCGCCCGGGTAGCGCACCAGGCCGACGCCGAGCTCGCGGACCAGGGCCGTGACGTCGCCGCGGAAGCCGGCCGAGTCGGCGGTGGGGTGAGCGGGTTCGAAGACGCCCGAGTAGACGCAGCGTCCCATGTGCTCCACGAAGCTGCCGAAGATGCGCTGATCGATCTCGCCGATGTCGAACAGGGGGTGGACGGTGAGGTGGGCTTGCTGCCGTGCGGTCACGTTGGCGTCATTCCTTCGGCGGTGGGGCAGGGGGACTGTCGCGGCTTCCTGGGGCCCGGCGTCCGGGGCCTGGTAGCGGGGTCAGCGGCTGCTGCCGGCGAGCAGACCGCGGATGAAGTGGCGCTGCAGGAACACGAACAGCAGCACGGTGGGGATGGTCGCGAAGGTGCAGGCGGCCATCAGCTGACCCCACAGGTCGGCACTGCTGACGCCGGCCTGGCCGCCGTGGATGTTCGAGGACATGCCTGCCAGCAGGATCGAGACGGTCTCGTGCTGCTGGTCGTTGATGGCGACGATCGGCCAGACCAGGTCGTTGTAGATGTTGAACAGGGACAGCACCGCGAGGGCGGCCAGGCTCGGCCGCAGCACCGGGACGATCACCGACCAGAAGGCGCGCAGCGGCCCGCAGCCGTCGATCCGCGCGGCGTCCAGCAGTTCGTCCGGGATCTGACTGATGGTCTGCCGCATCCAGAACACGCTGAAGGCGTCCACGGCACCGGGCAGGATCAGTGCCTGGTAGGAGTTGACCCAGTTCAGCTGGCTCATCTCCAGCAGCATCGGGATGATCAGCACCATGGTCGGCAGCATCAGGGTGAGCAGTACCAGCCCGAAGAACGCATCCTTGAACGGGAAGTCGAACTTGGCGAACCCGTAGCCGGCCAATGGGCTGAGGACGAGCAGCAGCCCGCCCTTGCCGACGACCACGATCGCGGTGTTGACCAGGGCGTGCAGGATCGGCGTGTTGGCGAACATGCCGGTCCAGTTGCGCAGCGTCGCCGCGGACGGGTCGAAGCCCAGCGGGTCGTTGAGGATGCTCGCGCCCGGCCTGAAGGAGGACTCGACCATCCAGACGATCGGGTACAGGAAGGCGGCCGCGGCCAGCACCATGCAGGCATAGCCGGCGGTGGTACGGACGCGCTGCAAGCCGGATCCGGCGGCCGCGACAGCGGCGGTGGGCGGGCGTTCGGTCAGAGCGGAGGTCACGGCTCAGTCCTCCCTGGAGCGCAGGACGCGGACCGCGACCAGGGACAGCAGCAGGACGAGGACCACCAGGAGGAAGGAGTTCGCCGCGCCGGTGCCGAGGTCGGAGGCCGAGATGTGGTTGTAGAGGTACATCCCCGAGGTGGTCGAGGAGTTGTAGGGGCCGCCTTGGGTGATCATGAACGGCTCCAGGAACATCTGCGAGATGCCGAGGGTGGAGATGACGACGAAGAAGCCGACGGCATGGCGCACCAGCGGGACCGTGACCGAGAAGAAGGTCCGCACCGGACCTGCTCCGTCGAGCGCCGCCGCCTCGTAGACCTCGGGCGTGATGCCCTGGACCGCGGCGAGCATGATGATCAGGGCGAAGCCGCTGGTCTTCCAGATCACGAAGAGGGCGATGGCCGGCTTCGCCCAGGTGGTCGTGGTCAGCCAGCCGATGTTCGGCCCGCCGAGCGCGGTCAGCACCCGGTCGACCGCGCCGAAGTGGTCGTCGAAGAGCAGCACGAAGGCCTGCGCCATCGCCGCCAGCGGCGTCACATAGGGCAGGATGACGACAGTGCGCAGGGTCTTCTTGAACCTCAGGCGCGAGCGGGTCAGCAGGCTGGCGACCGCGACCGCACCGAGGGTCTGCGCGGGGACGATCAGCAGCCACATCACCCCGGTGTTGCCGAGCGAGGCCCAGAAGTCGCTGTTGGTGAGCAGATAGCTGTAGTTCGACCAGCCCACCCAGCGCAGTACGCCGGCGCCGTGCCAGTCGCTGAAGCTCAGCTCCAGGGCGTAGGCCAGCGGGTAGGCCGTGAACGCGACGAAGATCAGCAGGAAGGGCGAGATCAGGGCGAGGCCCCACCACCGCTCCTGCCGGGCCCGGGCCCCGCCGGGGCCGGGGCGGCGGCCCCAGCCCCGGCGGGCGGCCGGCGAATCCTGCTGCGCCGTCTGCGGCGCGCGTGTGTTCCAGGTCAGGTTCGCCATGGTGGTCAGGCCCGGTTGACGAGGTTGGTCTGGATGTCGGCCGCGGACTGCTTGATGACGGCGTCCACGCTCATCTTCCCGTCCATCAGCTTCTGCAGGTTGGCGCCGAGGTAGGCGTCGGCCTGGTTGAACCAGGTCGGGATGCGGTAGCCCGGCGGGATGGCCAGCGAGGCCTGGGTGCCGACCTCCCACAGGTTCTCGCTGCCCAGCCCGGCCAGTGGCTTGAACAGCGAACTCTGCGCGCTGAGTGCGGACTTGACCGAGGGCAGCGCGGTGTTCAGGCCGTTGGGGTAGACGCTGTTGCTGCCGAAGACGGCCTGGTAGCCCTCCGGGCTGTAGACCGCGTACTCGTAGAAGAGCCAGGCCAGGTCGGGGTTGGCCGCCTTGGCGGGGATGACGAAGGAGCTGCCGCCCATCACGCCCGAGCGCGCCCCGCCGGTCGTCCAGGCGGGCAGCTGCGCGGCCCGCCAGTGGCCCACGCTCTTCTTGAAGGTGCCCTGGACCAGGAAGTTGTACCAGATCGCCCACGGGACCAGGGAGACGGTACCGCCGTCGGCCTGGGCGATCTGCGCGGTGCTGGCGAACTTGCTGCGGGCTCCCAGGCCCTCGTCGGCGACCTTCTTGATCCAGGTCAGCGCAGTGCGGAAGGCGTCGGTGTCGATGGTGAGCTTTCCGGCGGAGTCGACCATGCCGGTGCCCTGCTGCTGGTTGACCAGCATCATCAGCCACTGCATGGCCAGGTCGGGGTCCTGCTCCAGCGGGATCGGCTGCGCCTTGGGATCGCGGCCCTTGATCTCCCGGGCGGCGTCCAGGAGCGCGTCGTAGGAGGTGAGTTGGGCGGGGTCGACCTTGGCGGCGGCCAGGATGTCCTCGCGGTAGTAGAGCAGGCCGGGGTCGGTGTCCCAGGGGATGCCGACGAGGCGCTGGCCGTCGGTGTTGACGTCCAGCTTGTACTGCACGGTGTCGGCGCGGTACTTGGCCATCTGGGTGGTGAGGTCGGTCAGGTGCTCGGCCTGGCCGAGCACGCTGCCGTCGCCCAGGAACGCGCCGTCGGGCACGCCCGCGCCGGAGATCAGTGCCGGGGCCAGCTTCTTGTCGATGTCGACGCCGACCAGGTTCACGGTCACGGCCGGGTACTTCTTGGTGAACGCGGGCACCACGCCGCGGAAGACCTTCAGCAGGTCGTCGTCCTTGAACCAGAGGGTGGTGCTGCCCTTGGCCTGGGAGGGCACGACCGAGCCCAGGGCCTTCGGGGCGGCGGAGGTACCGGGAGCACAGGCGCTGAGCGCACCGACGGCGGCGGCCCCGACCCCGGCCGCGCCGAGCACACGCAGCAGGGAACGGCGGGTGGGGCCGGCCGCGGGCTGGGCTGCGGCTGCGGCTGCGGATCTGTGCTCGGAGCTGTTCGATGACATAGGAGTCTCCCTTGACTACTGCTGCTGGCTTGGGCAGGGCGAGCGGACGGACGGCACGCGCTCAGGCAGCGCCGGCGGGTGGGGCAGGGGAATGCTGGGGAGCGGGCAGGTACCGTACCGGCGAAGGTCCTGGGGTAGTGCGGCTCCGAACCCGGAGCACCGGCCCGTACCTGCGGGGTTCGCCGTCCGCCGGCCGCTGGTAGCGGCGGTCGGCTGATCAGGTTCTATCGTTGTACCCCTGGCGTGGCTGTCGCGTCAATGGCCTGTTTGTCATCTGGCCGACGTCTCTTCGCAATACTCGGCCAGGGGGCGTTCCAGGGCCTGGACGTGCCACAGCCCGGCGGCGGGCCGGCGTGCGGCCCGCCACCTCGACTGCTGCTGCTTGCTGTTACTGGATGCCTTCCTTGACCAGGAGCCACTGCTGGCAGTTGTAGCCGGTGCTGGCCCACTGGTCGGCGATCGCGCCGTTGGCGGTGGAGTTCGCGTAGATCTCCAGCAGCTTGCTGCTGTTGGCGTTGGTCCAGGTCGCGTACCCGGAGTCGGTCGGTGTCAGGGTCCAGCGCTGCGACGCGGACCCGCTCGACGCGTTCTGCACCACCGCGGCGCCGTTCGCGGTGGAGGCCCCGCTCACGGTCAGCAGCTTCCCGCTGTTGAGGTTGGTCAGCGTGTAGCCCCCCGAGGAGGAGGCGCTGATCCGCCAGGTCTGGGCCGGGTTGTCGGTGTCCCCCCACTGCCCCGCGGGTGCGCTTTCGGTCGTCAGCGCGGAGGTGATCTCCAGGTCCTTCGCGCTGTTGCGGTTGACCAGCTTGAACTCCCCGTCCGCGGCCACCCCGGCCTGGTAGACGTCGATGGCGTCGAGTTCCGCGTAGGTACCGTTGTAGCCGAAGGTGATCGTGTTGGCCCCGGCGTTCAGGGTCGCCGTGAACTGTGCCCAGCCGTAGCGGTTCCAGTCGACGGTGGCCGGATAGCTGAGCGTGGTGGCGGTTCCCCCGTTCACGCTCACGGTCTGGCTGCTGGCGGCGCCGGTCCCGTTGTCATAGCGGACGTTGACTGTGTAGGTCCCCGCCGTGGGCACGTTGACGTGGGTGAACGAGACCTTGCTGTCGGAGTAGTTGATGTTCCCGACCTTGCTGCCGTTGTCCGCGTCGATCTGCGTGACGACGGTGGCGTCGGTGAGGGTGGCCCGTTCAGCTTCGTAGTGGTGGGCGTTCAGCGGGATCGAGCCGACCCGGATGTCGTTGTAGGTGGTGGTCAGGTTCTCCACGTCGGTCGCCTGGTACAGCGTGTTCCCGTCCACGCTGGTGTCGAAGGCCTGGGCGAAGCCGGCGAAGTAGCCGCCCTGGGTGTCGCCGGCGTCGTAGGTGACCGCGTACGGCAGCCGCTCCCAGGGCCCCTGGCCGAGGTTGTAGTTGACGTAGAAGTTCTGGCCGCCGCTGATGCTCCCTGAGGAGTCCAGCGCCCACTTCGCGGAGACCACGACCATGCCGTTGGGGCCGCCGCCGGCGACCCACTTCACGAAGGGCGAGGAGCCCAGCCCCCGTCCGTTCGCGAGTTTGATCGGCGTGCCCAGGTCGGAGGCGGTCCAGGTGATGCCGTCGTTGGAGAACTTGTAGTACACCACCGCGGTGTTGAGCGTCGTCGAGGGGCGGTTGACGACCTCGTAGGTCGCCATGTACTTCCCGTTGGGCAGTGCGGTGACCGTGATCATGCCGGGGCGGTCGCTGTCATTGGCGATCGCGGTGACGTTGCCCTCGGCGCCCCAGGTGGCCCCGCCGTCGGTGGACACATGGTAGGAGACCGCCTGCAGGATGCCGCTCGCCTTCTGCCGCTCGTCGGAGAAGTAGCAGACCAGCGCCCCAGCCGAGTCCAGGCCGAGCGACGGCTCCCACACCGCGGTGGTGGTCGAGGTCGCGCTCGGGTCGTAGACGGCCGGCCCGCCGCTGTCGACGGTGCTCAGAAAGGACCAGGTCGCGCCGTGGTCGGTGCTCTTGTAGACCACGATCCGGGTGCTGGACTTGTCCGAGGGCATGATGTTCCCCGCCAGCAGCAGCGTTCCGGCCGCAAGACCGCCCGTGGCCTGCGGTACCTCGTACAGGGACGGCTGCGAGGTCTTGATCAGCGTGGAGAAGTCGTTCCCCGGCACCACGTCGGTCAGGTGCGTCCAGGTCGCACCGTTGTCGCTGCTGGAGTAGATCGGGTACACCTGCTTCCCGTTCACCCAGACCAGCTGGTCGTAGGTCACCAGGATGCGCCCGTTGGCAGTGCCGCTGTGCTTCAGCACGACGATCTTCGCGTAGGTCGTGCCGGCCGGGTCGAAGGAACTGCTCGCGGCGGGCGAGTACACCAGCGAGCCGTTGCCGGTGGTGACCGCGTGCGCGGTACCGGGCACGGCGACCAGCGCCAGGCAGGACATGAGCAGGAGGAACGCCCGCAGGGCGGCGCGCCCGGGGCGGAGGGGTGGACGTTCGAGCAGGCGCATACGACATCCTCGGAGGGTGGGTGGCGAGACCTTGACGAGACCTTGGCGGAACCGCACTGCGGGGGGCGGCGGACAGCACCAGCCGCACCGGAAGGGGCGCGGGGACGAGGATCACCCGCCGGCGCGCCCATGCGGTGCCATCGTTGTACCTACCTCCCTGCCCCAGCGTCAATAGATCTGACCGCCCGGCGTCGCCGCACGCAGAAGGCCCGGACCGGGGAACCGCTTTCCTCGGTCCGGGCCCGCGAGCGTTACTCGCTCAGTGCAGCAGGTCCAGCTGGTTGGTGGCGTCGTCGACGAAGTAGACGGCGTGCCGGTCCGGCTGGACGGCCAGGCCGAACAGGGCGCCCGCGCCCGCCGGGCTGCCGGAGCTGTCGAGCTGGCGCACCGCGACCTGGTGGCCGCCCGGTGTGGTCTCCACGAGGTTCCCGTCCGCGGCGTTCACGGTCAGGATGTCGCCGCCGGGTGCCACCGTCAGCCCCAGCGGGCTGTTCAGGCTGCCGTTGCCGGTGACGGTCCGTCCGGTGCCGGCGGACGAGTCGCGGCGCACCGCGTCCGGGATGGCCGTGATCCGGTTGCCGGCGGTGTCGGCGACGTACAGCGTCCCGTTCCGGGAGAGGCCGACGCCGGTCGGGCCCACCACCAGCGCGGCGGGATCGCTGTGCTCGGCGAATCCGGAGCCGATCACGGTGCTGGACACCAGGCGCGGCGGTCGGCCGTCCGGCCCGGCGACCAGGGTCAGTCGCAGCACGGTGCCCTTGTGCACGGTCGCGCCGCCGGCGGCCACCGTCCCGTTGAGGACGTTGGTGACGAACAGGTCGCTGACCGGACCCCGGCTGACGGCCGTCATGTCCCACGGCCCGTTGATGCCATGGCCGGACAGGGTTTCACGGACCTTCCCGCTGCTGTCGAGCACCAGCAGGCACCCCGCCTTCGCGGTGGCCGACATTCCGTCCTTGGTGGGGAGGCTGCCGACCACCACCCAGCCGCCGGGGAGGATGGACAGCGCGGTGGTGAGGCCCACCCCGCCGGGGCAGGAGCCTGGCAGCTTGGCGGAGTCGATCCGGGCGAACTGGGTGACCCTCCCGCCCGGGGACACCTGGACCAGGGTGGTGCCGGTGCCCTGCAGGTTCGCGGAGTCGTTGAAGTTGCTGACCAGCACATTGCCCCGGTACAGCCGCCCCTGGTCCGTCGGGACGACCGCCACCCCGTACGGGTTGACGTCGCCGTTCGCTGGAACCGTGGACGCGATCGTGGAGACCCGGTGTGCGGCTCCGACGAAGGACCCGTCCGCGGCGGCGCTGCCCACCGGGATCGCGACCGCCATGGCCAGCGCCATGGTCGCCGCACCGGCAAGGGCTGTACTCCGTCGTACGTTCATGTGCGCCCTCCTTGTGAGTCGGGTATGCACAAGGTCCTACGCCGGGGTTCCGCCCCGGGTTCAGGAGCGGCGCTGCGGCTTGCCGCGCTTGCCGGGCTTGGGCTTGCCGGCCTTGCCCGAGCCGCTGCGGGCCCGTCCGCCAGCGGCACCGCCGGCGCCGGTCCTGGCCGCCGCGCCCTTCGGCTGGCGCTTGTCGCCCGCCTTCTGGCCGGTCTTCTCGCCCGCCTTGGCGCGCTGCTTCTTCGGCTGCGGGGGCGTCTCGGCGCGACCGCGTGAGCTGTTGACCGTCCGGCCGCGGACGATCCCGATGAACTCCTCCACCAGGTCGGTCGTCCGGTCCTCCGGCCAGGCCAGCGCCACCTGCGACTGGGGCGCGTCCGTCACCGGGCGGTAGGTCAGGTCCTTGCGATGGTGCAGCCGGGCGAGCGACTGCGGGACGACCAGGACCCCGATCCCCGCGGCCGCCAGCTGGACGGCGTCCGCCGTCGTGGCCGGGCGCTCCCTCGCGGGCACCCCGGGGCGCTGCTCCCACTCCAGGACGTCGTCCAGGGGGTGCAGCACGATCTCCTCGGCCAGGTCGCCGACGGTCAGCTCGGCGGCCTCGGCCAGCCGGTGCTCCTTGGGGAGCACGACGACCGTGGTCTCGGTGTAGAGCGGGATGGCACTCAGGACGGTCCGGTCGACCGGGAGCCGTACCAGCCCGGCGTCGGCTCCGCCCTGCTGCAGGCTCGGGCCCCCCTCCGCCGCGGCGAGCGCCAACAGCGTGAGCGGGACCTGCGGCATCCGCTCGTTCCAGACCTTCACCCACTTGGTGGGGGTCACCCCTGGAACGAATACGAGCCGGAACGGGGAGATCGCCTGGGTGTCTGTCACGGGGCCAGGCTACCGGCCGTGACCTGGGCGGGCCCGCGCGCTGGTTACTCTTGACCCCATGACGACGCTCAAGCCGAAGACCCCTCAGACGATGAAGCCCGCGACCGCGGCGAAGAAACTGGGTGTCCACCTCCAGGCCACTCCTGCGGAATTCCAGGAGGGGGTCGTCTCCCGTGACGAGCTCAACGCCCTGCAGGCCGATCCGCCGCAGTGGCTCGCGGACCTGCGCCGCAACGGTCCGCACCCCCGTCCGGTGGTCGCGGACAAGCTCGGCGTCTCCATCTCCGGGCTCGCCCGCGGCGGCGTCACCGAGGCGCTCACCACCGAGCAGATCGACGAGCTGAAGGCCGCCGCCCCGGACTGGCTGCAGCGCGAGCGTGCCACTCAGGCCGAGGTCCGCAAGGAGACGGTGCGGATCAAGGAGAAGCACAAGCAGGAGGCGGCGAAGCAGCGCGACCGGGCCTGATCAGGCCTTTTACCAGGTCTGATCAGCTCTCTCGGCGCCGGGCGAGGGCCTCGACGGTGGCGATGGTCTGGCCGAGGACGGTGTCGTGCAGCCGCGCATAGGCGGCCGGGAGGCCGTCGACCAGCGGCCGGACGGCGTCCCGCTCGGCGGGGGGACGGCCCTCCAGTGCCTGGTACAGCACGGCGGTGGTCTGCTCGGCGGACCGCCGCCGGCTCTCGTACACGGCATGGCCGATCATGGACGAACCGATCAGCACCGCGGCCAGGGCGAGGTCGTCCTCATCGAGTTCCAGCGGGGCCAGCAGCTCCGAGCAGCGCAGGAGCATGGGCAGCCAGGCGGGCTGTTGGGTGGAGACCATGTAGGGCAGCAACTGCGGATAGGGCAGCAGCCGTTCGTGCGCGGCGCGCATCCAGGTGCTCAGCCGCTGCTGCCAGGGGCCGTCGTCGAGCGTGATCCGCGCCATGGTGGCCACCACATGGTCCGCCGCCGCCTGGAGCAGGGCCTCGCGGTCCGGAAAGTACCGGTACAGCGCCATCGGCGCCGCACCGACGGCATCGGCGACGCGCTTGACGGTCACGGCGGCGTTCGGCTCCTGCCGCAGCAGCTCCACGGTCGCCAGGGTGATCTGCTCGGCGGACAGCCGCGCCGGCCGACCCCTGCCGCGGCCGCTCTCCTGTGCTGCTGCCGGTGCCATCCGCGAGCTTCCCTTCGTCCGCCGCGTGTCCGTTGTGTCCGGGCGGCCGGGAGCAGGCTATCCCGCACCGTTCTGCCTCAATTTAGTGTACGCCGTACATAAAATATGCCATCATGACGCCGACCGACTCGCAGCCCTTATGCCGGAGGCGTTGTCCGCATGCCTGTTCCGTCCGCTTCTCCCGAACCCGCAGTGAGGCCTGACGCCGGGCCGGATGCCGCCCGCTCGACACGCGTGGCCGTCGTCGTCGGCGTGCTGGCCTTCGGCGGGATCGTCGCCTCGCTGATGCAGACCCTGGTGATCCCGCTCGTCACCGAACTCCCGACGCTGCTGCACGCCTCGGCTTCGGGTGCCGAATGGGTGCTCACCGCCCCGCTGCTCGCGGGCGCCGTCGCGACGCCGGTCCTCGGCCGACTGGGGGACATGTACGGCAAGCGCCGGATGCTGCTGATCAGCATCGGCCTGCTGATCACCGGCTCGCTCATCTCCGGTGCCAGCAGCACCCTGGCGCCGATGGTGACCGGCCGTACGCTGCAGGGGATCTCACTGGGCGTCGTCCCGCTGGGCATCAGCATCATGCGCGACGAACTCCCGTCGGAGCGGCTCGGCGCCGCAGTCGCCCTGATGAGCGCCTCGATGGGCGTGGGCGGCGCCCTGGGTCTGCCCGCCGCCGCCTTCATCGCCGAACACGCGGACTGGCACACGCTCTTCTGGACGGCGGCCGGTCTCGGCGTCGTCGTCGCCGCACTCGTGCTGACCTTCGTGCCGGAGTCCCCGGTGCGCAGCGGCGGACGCTTCGACCTGCCGGGCGCGGTCGGACTCTCGGCCGGGCTGCTGTGCCTGCTGCTGGCGATATCGAAGGGCGCCGACTGGGGCTGGGGCAGCGCCAGGACCGGCGGACTCTTCGCCGCCGCGGTGGTCGTCCTGCTGGTCTGGGCCCGCTGGGAACTGCGCAGCACACAGCCGCTGGTGGACCTGCGCACCGCGGCGCGCCGCCAGGTGCTGCTGACCAACCTCGCGTCTGTGGTCTTCGGCTTCGCTATGTTCGCCATGTCGCTGGTACTGCCGCAACTGCTGGAGCTGCCCCGGGCCACCGGCTACGGCCTGGGCCAGACCGTCCTGGTCGCCGGGCTGTGCCTGGGCCCGTCCGGGCTGGTGATGATGGCGGTGGCGCCGCTGTCCGCACGCATCACGGCCACCGCCGGCCCGAAGACGACGCTGATGGCCGGCGCCGTGGTGATCGCCACCGGCTACGGCATCGGCATCGCGCTGACGTCGGCGGTCTGGCAGCTCATCCTGGTCTCCGCCGTGGTCGCAGCCGGGATCGGGCTGGCCTACGCGGCCATGCCGTCCCTCATCATGTCCGCCGTGCCGCCGAGCGAGACGGCCGCCGCCAACAGCCTCAACAGCCTGATGCGCGCCTTCGGCACCTCCGTCGCCAGCGCCGTCGCGGGCGTGATCCTCGCCCACATGACCGTCCGCTTCCACGGCTTCGCCGTCCCCACCCTCACCGGCTTCCGCACCGTCATGGCCGTCGGCAGCGGCGCAGCCCTCTTCGCCCTCGCCGTCGCCTCCTTCCTCCCCGGCCGCGCAAGGCCCACGGCCGACGGGGACGCCAAGGGTCGGTCCGCTGCCGCCGGCTCCGACGTCACGCAGCCGGTGCGCTGACGCCCGGTCGGGTATGACGACTGACCGGTCTGCTGTACGTGCCCTCCGTGGTGCGACCGAGCCCCCGACCGGTGGAGGCCTCGGCGTGCGCGCTTGCTCCCGGTGACTGCCCGTCACTTCCGTGGGGCGCGTTCCGCCGTTGCGGGCTGGGGTGGCTCGCTCCGCTCGCGGCAACCACGAGGAGCGGGGAGGGCGGCGGGCGTGCGTTGCCGGGCGGCGGGCGGTGCCCTCCCGGCCGGGCGGGTGGCGAAACGATTCTGCAGCCGGTGGCGCGGGGTTTTCGGGTCACTGGCTATACGTTCGGGTCACTCGTCCGACAGATCCTGTCCGCTATGTCGTATATGCCCGAATTTGAGTGACCCCAAAGTAGGGCCAGTGACCCAAAAACCCTGGCAATGGGGGGAACTGGGGTCACCTTCGGGACAAGGTGTCACTTGATCATGCCGATATGCCTGATTCGCCCCGATGTTGGCGTACCGAAAGTGACCCGGCGTCCCAAAAGTGACCCCGGTTCATGCAGGTCACACCGGCAGGAACGTTTCTGCTACCACCCCCGCACCCGCACCCGGCAACGCACGCCCACCACCCGCCCCGCTCCTCGTAGTTGCCGCGAGCGGAGCGAGCCACCCCAGCCCGGGATCGACCGGCGTGCCCCACGGAGGAGTACGGCGAGCCATCGGGAGCAATCGCGCACCGGTTCGACGGCCGCAGGAAGGGGGCTCGGTCGCCGACCTGCCCCGCCGCCCACGGCGCCGTCCCGCTCCCGGCCACCCGCAGTACGCCCGCACCCACCCACGCCCCCACCTCCCGCCACCGTTGTTTAGACCAATCTGTGACGCAGGCATTGACTCGTGTCCATGCCAAGGTCGATAGTTCCCTCAGATCTAATGTGAGAGCGCTCTCACGACGGCACGTCCTGCCGTCCCTGTTTCGGAACCGTGCTGGAACTCCCGTCCCCACACGGCAGTTCGCGGCGCACTCTTGGGAGTCGTAGATGACCGGTACACATGCACGAACCCCGCGCCCCCCACGGCGCGGGCTCTCTCTCCTGCGGTTCCTGCGCCGGACCCGCGCCGGGGTGCTGCTGGCGTCGGTCGCGCTGGTCGCGGCGTACATGACCTTTCCCGGTACGGCCAACGCGGTCACCGTGCCGGGGCCGCCGTCGGGTTGGTCGACGGTGTTCAGTGACAGCTTCGCCGGTGCGTCCGGCAGCGCGCCGTCGTCCTCGAACTGGATCTACGACACCGGCCCCGGGTCGAACTTCGGGACCGGCGAGATCGAGACGATGACCAACTCGACCAGCAACGTGCACCTCGACGGCAGCGGTCACCTGGACATCACCGCGATCAACAACGGCGGCAGCTGGACCTCGGGACGGATCCAGACGCCGAGCGCCAACGTCGGCGCACCGGCCGGGGGCAAGCTGGAGGTCACCGCTTCGATCCAGCAGCCGAACCCGGGCAGCGGCCTCGGCTACTGGCCCGCGTTCTGGATGCTGGGCCCGGGCCAGTGGCCCGAGAACGGCGAGATCGACATCATGGAGGACGTCAACGCCCTGTCCCAGGTGGCCGGAACGATCCACTGCGGCACCTACCCCGGCGGCGTCTGCAACGAGGGCAACGGGATCGGCAGCGGGCTGCGCGCATGCTCCGGCTGCCAGACCGGGTACCACACCTACTCGATGATCCTCGACCGCACCAACACCTCGGCCGAGACCATCACCTGGTACCTCGACGGGAACCAGTACTTCAGCGTGAGTGAGAGTCAGGTCGGCGCCAGCACCTGGCAGGCGGCCTTCGACCACAACCTGTCGATCATCTTCGACCTGGCCATCGGCGGCGGATTCCCCAACGGCGTCTGCAACTGCACCACTCCGACCTCCTCCACCAGCTCCGGCGCGACCATGAGCGTCGGCTACGTCGCGGCCTACACGACCACCGGCAGCAGCGGGGGCGGCGGCACGACCGGCAGCGCGATCACCGGCTACGGCGGCCTGTGCCTGGACGACCGTTCCGCCAGCACCGCCAACTTCAACCCGGTCCAGGTCTACACCTGCAACGGCAGCGCCGCGCAGCAGTGGACCTACGTCCAGGCCGGCACCACCCTGCACGTCCTCGGGAAGTGCCTGGACATCAACGGAGGCGGCACGGCGAACGGCACGGTCGTGGACCTCTACGACTGCAACAACACCGGGGCCCAGGTCTGGGTGCACGAGTCCAACGGGTCCTTCTACAACCCGCAGTCCAACAAGTGCCTGGACGACACCGGCTGGTCCACCACGGCGGGCACCCAGGCGGAGATCTGGGACTGCACCGGCGGCGCCAACCAGCAGTGGACGGGTCCGTCCTGACGGTACGACAGCTGTGACCGTCAGGTCTTGAAGGAACCGGAACCGTCCCGGCCTGCGCCCCCGTCAACCGGGGGTGCAGGCCGGGACCGTTTGGCCGAACCGGTCAGGAATCGAGAAGTGCCGGCGCCGGGCCGAAGCTAACGTGACAGGCATGGATATCACCATTCACACCAGCGTCCTCCCGCACGACGACCCGGACGAGTCCGTCGCCTTCTACCGCGACGTCCTCGGCTTCGAGGTCCGCAGTGACGTCGGGCAGGGCAAGATGCGCTGGATCACGGTCGGCCCCGTGGGCCAGCCCAGCACCTCCATCCTGCTGGCGCCGCCGGCCGTCGACCCGGGGATCACCGAGGACGAGCGCCGCACCATCGCCGAGATGATGGCCAAGGGCACCTACGGCTGGATTCTGCTGGCCACCCGGGACCTCGACGGCACGTTCGAGAAGGTGCAGGCCGGTGACGCCGAGGTGGTCCAGGAGCCGACCGAGCAGCCGTACGGCATCCGCGACTGCGCCTTCCGCGATCCGGCGGGCAACCTGGTCCGTATCCAGGAGCTTCGCTGAGGTGCTCGCGGACATCGAGGAAGATCGAGGAAGGGAGTAGTCCCATGTGCCGTCCCGGATGGGCGCACGCACGTGCCGAAGCCCAGCGACTGAGCGATCTCGCGCGGCTGCGCCGGGTCCGTGACCGGATCGACCGCGAGTACGCGGAGCCGCTGGACGTCGAGGCGCTCGCCCGGGGCGTGCACATGTCGGCCGGGCACCTCAGCCGCCAGTTCCGGCTGGCGTACGGCGAGCCACCGTACGCCTATCTGATGACGCGTCGCATCGAGCGCGCGATGGCGCTGCTGCGCCGTGGCGACCTCAGCGTCACCGCGGTCTGCTTCGCGGTGGGCTGCTCGTCGCTGGGCACCTTCAGCACCCGCTTCACCGAACTGGTAGGCGTGCCGCCCAGCGCCTACCAGCGCCGCGAGGCGGGCGTTACGGCGGGGATGCCGTCGTGCCTGGCGAAGCAGGTGACTCGGCCGGTCAGGAACCGGGAGGCACCGGTCGCCGAGCTGCAACCGGCGTGACGCAGGAACCGTGGCGGCCTGGCGCCGGACTCAGCCGAGCAGCCGCAGCCGGGTCGCGGCGACGCCGACCTGGACGACCTGGCCCCAGGTCAGCTCCAGGGCGTCGGCCTCGATGCCGTCGCCGAAGGCGACCAGGCGGTCGGACTCGACGGTGAGGGAGAGCCGCTGGTCCGCGCCGAGCAGGCCCTGGACCCGGTCGGTGCCGGTGGTGGGCGAGGGCCAGGCCTCGCGGACGAACCAGGCCAGCTCCGGCCCGTCCGGCGCGGGCAGCCGGAGCGTGCTGTGCCGCTCCAGCCAGGCGGAGCGGCACCAGCCGGTGGCCCCGGTGCCGGTGCCGACCAGGACGCCGGAGCTGGCCTGCGACTCGGCTTGCGACTCGGCTTGCGACTCGGCTTGCGACACGGCTTGCGGCTCGGGCGCGTCGCCGGCCCCGGTCGGGAGCTGGAGGCGGTAGCGGGCGGTCTGGTGTCCGGGCTGGCCCAGGTAGATCTCGTTGAGGGCCAGCAGCCGCTGGGTGTCGTCGGCGACCGCCTCCACCATGGTGCGCTGGTCCAGCCGCGCCTCGACCCCTGGTTCGACGGCTGCCCGCAGCAGCTTGGCGGCGTCGGAGGCCCGGTGCCGGACCAGGACGCCGGGGTTGCGGCCGGGTTCGGCGTCGATGCCCAGCACCGGCTGTCCTTCGAGGTACTTGGCGGCGTTGGCGACCAGGCCGTCCTGGCCGACGACGACCACCACGTCGTCGGGCGCGAACAGGAAGCGGGACAGGTCCGTGCGCTCCACCCGGGCGTGCCGCCAGTCCGCCGGGACCGCCCCGGCGACCTGGGCCAGGGCGGCCTCGGCCAGGTGGTGCCGCCGCTCGACCTCGCCGATCTCCCGGCCCCGGGTGTGCAGGAAGAACTCGGCCTGGCCACGCGTGCTGTGACGGTCGATCAACTCCTGGTACTCGGTGCGACGGTGGACCAGGACGGCGCGCGGGGCCAGGCTCATCGCGCCAGCCTGCCCAGAAGATCGGTCAGCAGGTCCGGGGTGAGCGTCAGTTGGTTCACCTTGGGCAGGTTCCCGGCCAGCTCGATCAGCGCCAGCGCGTGCAGCACAGCCGGGTCGACCTGCTGGTGCGCGCCGAGCCGGTCCGCCTCGGCGGCGGCGGTGGCGGCGCCGATGGTCCGTACCGCCTCGGCCTCCGCGGTGGCCAGGGTGGTTCGCCGGGCTGCCTCGGACTCGGTGCGGACGGCCGCCGCGGCGGACTCCTCCTCGGCCAGGCGGCGGGCGTTGGCGCCCTGCTGGGCGACCAACTGCTCCTCGCGGCGGGCGAGTTCGATCCTGCTCTCCAGCTCGTTCTCGGAGATGGCGCGCTCGTTCTCGACGGCGACGGCGCGGCGCTCAAAGGTCGCCCGGTCCGCCTCCTGCTGGATCTGCTCGCGGGCGGGGGTGCGCAGGGCCCGCTCCACCTCGGGCTCGGGCCGCAGCGCGACCACCCGTACCGCGATGACCTCAAGACCGGTCTCGGCCAGCCGGGGCTCGGCGGCCAGGCCCTCGGCCATCCGGGCCCGTACCGAGGCGACGCCGTCGACCAGCGCCTCGGCCAGTGCGGTGCGGGCGAGCAGGTGCAGGGCGTGCTGCTGGGCGGTCTCGGTGAGCAGCGAGCCGATCTGCTCCAGCGGCGCGGCGCGCCACACCCCGGTGTCCGGGTCGATGCCGAAGTCGAGCCGGGTGGCGGCGGCTGCCGGGTCGGTGATCCGGAAGGTGACCGTGGCCTGCACGGTCACGTCCTGGAAGTCGGCGGTGCGGCCGTGGAACAGCATGGCCAACTCGCGGTCGTCGACCGGCACTTCGGAGAGCGCGGCGACCAGCGGCCGGAACCAGAAGGCGATCCCGGCACCCTCGTGGGCGATCTGGCCGCGGCGCAGGTGGCGGATGTGCGAGGTGGGTGCGGCGCGCAGGTGTCGCAGTCCGAAGCGCTTGTTGATGTCGGCCATGACAGGCCCCCCTTGTCGTCAGGTAGACGATATCGAGGAACCCAGTTATCGTCAAGGTGACTAAATGGGCTGGTGGGACAGAACGGGGAGACGGCTCAGCCCTTGCGCGCGGCGGCCACGGCCCGGCGCAGCGACAGTCCCAACAGGACCGCGACGGCGACCGGCAGCAGCCACCAGGCGTCCACCCCGGCCTGGACCAGGCCGGCGCAGGCGGCCAGCGAGACCACCACACCGAGGGCGACCCGCCAGTCGTCGCCGACCAGGAAGTCGTACCAGAACGCGCCGAACGCGCGGAGCCTGTTCATCGGACGATTCCTTCGGCCTGAGTTCGGGGGAGCGGCCGTTCGGGGGTCTCGGGGCGGCGCAGCAGGGCGGTGTAGCCGAGGGCCAGCAGGGCCACGGCCGGGACCAGGACCAGCAGCGCGGTGTCGGACCCGGGCCAGTGCGCGCCCGCCCCCTCGGTCGACCAGAACAGGCCGAAGGCGGTGAGCATGGTGCCGACCACGAACTTCATGGTGTTCTCCGGGACCCTGGCCAGCGGCGCCCGCACGGCGACGCCGACCGCGGCGACGGCCAGGGCGGCGGCCAGGGCGCCGAGGGCGGCCACCGGGACGTCGCGCTGGTTGTTGCCGAAGGTGACGACGATGAAGGCGACTTCGAGTCCTTCGAGCAGGACGCCCTTGAAGGACAGGGTGAAGGCGTACCAGTCCTGGACGATGCCGCGGCTGTCGGTGGCTGCGGCGGTTGCGGCGGCGACCTGCTTGGCGTAGGCGGCCTCCTCGTCGTGCAGGGCCTTGTGGCCGGAGGCGCGCAGGATCGCCTTGCGCAGCCACTGCAGGCCGAAGACCAGCAGGAACGCACCGACCACCAGGCGCAGCGGATCGAGCGGGATCAGCCCGATCGCCGGGCCCAGCGCGGCCACCGTGGCGGCGAGCACCAGCAGGGCGGCGCCGGTGCCCTGCAGCGCGGAGCCCCAGTGCCGGCTGGTGCCGGCCGCGAGGACGATGGTCAGCGCTTCCACGGCCTCGACCGCACAGGCGAGGAAGACCGTCAGGAAGAGGATCCAGGCGTTCACGCGGTGCTCCCAGGAGGAACGTCGGAGGGGTTGCCGGACGGTTCGCCGGCCAGTTCGCCGGCCAGCAGGCGGCGCAGCAGCGCCTCGTCGCCGGCCGACAGCGACTCGACGAAGCGGGACAGCACGGCCGCCCGGTCCGGATCGGACTCCAGCTCCCGGCGCATCCGACGGGCGGTCAGCCCGTGGCTGTCGGCGACCGGTGCGTAGGCGTAGGCCCGACCGCGCTTGCCGCGCGTCAGCAGCCCCTTGTCGTGCATCCGGGAGAGCACGGTCACCACCGTCGAGTACGCCAGGGTGTCGTCGAGCCGCCGCAGCACCTCGCCGGGGATGAGCGGCTCCCGGGACGCCAGCAGCAGGTCGAGGACCTCGGCCTCCAGCGCCCCCAGGCGTCTGCGCTCGCCTGCGGTCCCGGTATCGTCTCCGCTGTTCACCAGTTGGTTCCCTGCCGTTCATCGTCTACAGTCCACAAGAACTTCTACGAGTTCGTAGAAGCTGAGTGTGTCACGCTGCCCGCCGCCGCGCACCGCTCCGACCGACAGCGAGAGACCAGATTCCATGACCACTGCTTCCCCGGTGCTGCTGGCGTTCGACGGTTCGCACATCGACGGCTCGCTGTTCGGCTCGGTCACCGGTTTCGCCCGGGACACCAAGTGGCTCAACAGTCCGGTCGAGCTCTGGACCAACGCCGGCCTGGGCGTGTTCGCGGTGCTGATGGCCGTCGGCTGGTGGCAGGCCCGCCGACGGGACGCCCGGGCGATGACCCTCGCGTTGGCCGCGCCGGTGTGCGTGGTGGCGGCGTTCGCGGTGGCCGAGGTCGTCAAGAAGCTGGTCGCCGAGGTGCGGCCGTGCTACTCGCTGCCGCACGACTACTACGTGGCCGCCTGCCCGGTGCGCACCGACTACGCCTTCCCCAGCGGGCACGAGACCACGGCCGCCGCCACCGTGGCCGCGCTGTTCCTGCTCGACCGGCGGCTGAGCGCGATCGCCGCCGGTTTCGCCGTGCTGGAGGGGTTCACCCGGGTCTACGTCGGGGCCCACTACCCCCATGACGTGGTCGCCGCAGCCGTCCTGGCCCTGCCGGTGGCCTTCGTCGCGAGCCTGCTGCTGGGCCGGATCGGCCTGCCGGTGGTTGCGCGATTGCGTACCGGCGCGTTGGAATCGGTGCTCACCGCGTCACGGCGGGCCGCCCACGCGGCCCGCTGACCCACGACACGGGACCTCTCGTCACCCGACCGCTGACCCCGGAGCAAGGCCATGCCCGACATATCCAGCAACCGAAGCGGCTCCACAGGCACCCGCGCCACCGGCACCCGCGCCGCGGGCGGATCCCGCCGCGCCGCGGGACGCGACCGCGGACCCCGGCAGCCGGCCGCGCCCGCCTCCTCGGCCGCGCCCGCCCCGCGCGGCGCCCGGGCGTTCGCGGTCCGGGCCGCCCAGCTCTCGGTGCTGGCGCTGGTCGTGCTGCCGTTCGCGCTGATCGTCGGTGGTGGGCTGCTCGCCCTGGTGGTGGTCCTGCTGACCAGCTTCGGTTGACGAAGGCAGGGGAGCGAGTCGGACGGGGACGATAGGCTGGCAGCGGTGTGCCGGGAAGTCTGGTCGGCCCGGGGATGGACCGCGCGTTCCGCCGCGGTGGCCCCGGTGGTGAGCCGGAGTTCCCGAAATGCGCGCAGTGGGCACGATCCTCGTCCTGGTGGTCCTGGCGACCGTCGTGGCCACGGGTGCGCGCCGCCTGCGCATTCCCGCCCCCTCGCTGCTGGTCCTGGCCGGGCTGGGGGTGGCCCTGATCCCCGGCACCCCGCCGCTGCACATCGCTCCGCAGACCATCGCCCTGGTCGTGCTGCCGCCGCTGCTGTACGCCTCGGCCGAGGATCTGTCGATGCGCGACCTGCGGCTGGTCTGGCGGCCGGTGACGGTGCTGGCGCTGGGCCTGGTGCTGGCCTCCGCGGCGGCGGTCGGCGTGCTGGCGATCGCGGTGACCGGGCTGCCGGTGCCGATGGCGTTCGTGCTGGGGTCGGTGCTGGCCAGCACCGATCCGGTGGCGGTCACCGCGCTGGGGCGTCGGCTGGCGCTGCCGGGCCGGGTGCAGGTGCTGGTGCAGGCCGAGAGCCTGTTCAACGACGCGACCTCGCTGGTGCTGTTCAAGGTCGCCATCGGGGTGGCGGTCGCCGGCACAGCGGTGGACTGGCCGCACGCCGGGGGTGAGTTCCTGCTGCTGGCCGGTGGCGGGAGCGCGGTGGGCGCCGCCGTCGCGGCCGGGGTGGCGGTGGTCCGGCGCCGGACCGCGGACCCGGTGCTGGAGACGGTGATCGCCCTG
This sequence comes from Streptacidiphilus sp. EB103A, assembly GCF_041261405.1. Classification (NCBI taxonomy): domain Bacteria; kingdom Bacillati; phylum Actinomycetota; class Actinomycetes; order Kitasatosporales; family Streptomycetaceae; genus Streptacidiphilus; species Streptacidiphilus sp. EB103A. Next base: position 225,250 of record NZ_JBGCAQ010000001.1, read on the forward strand.
GTCACCCCCTACACCGCCTATGTGCTGGCCGAGGGCGTGCACACCTCCGGAGTGACTGCCGTGGTCGTCGCCGGCGTCGTGTTGGGACGCTCGGGGTACAAGCTGAGCGACGCCAGGATCCGGCTCCAGCTGCAGGCCGTGTACGGGGTCGTGGTCTTCCTGCTGGAGAGCGTGGTCTTCGCGATCGTCGGTCTGGAACTGCCCACGCTGGTACGGGACCTGCCCGGCGGCACCAGCTGGTGGCCGCTGCAGGCGCTGGCCGTCGCCGCGCTGCTGATCGGCCTGCGGATCCTCTGGATGCTGCCGCTGACCTCAGTGGTCAAACCCGTCGGCGGCGCCGCGTCCTGGCGGGTGGCGGCCGTGGTCACCTGGGCCGGGACCCGGGGGGTGATGCCGCTGGCCGCCGCGCTGTCGATCCCGCTGGTCGCCGCCGACGGCACCGCACTGCCGGGACGCTCCCTGGTGCTGGTGCTGACCACCGCCGTGGTGGTGACCACCCTGGTGGCGCAGGGGCTGAGCCTGGCGCCGCTGGTCAACCGCTCCGGCATCGCCCTGGAGCCCGAGCACACGGCCCGCGAGGAGGCCCGCACCCGGCGCCGGCTGGCAGGCGTCGGCCTGGAGCACCTGGACCAGCTCGCCGACCTCGACGCCGCCCCCACCGCCGCCCTGGAACAGGCCCGCCGAGCGCTGGACGCCCGGCTCCAGCACGATCAGCAGGAGCCCGGCGAGCAGGGGCAGGGCCATGGCCAGGGCGGCGGTTCGGTGCTCGCGGCCTACCGGCAGATCCGCCGCGAGGTGATAGCCCTGCAGGGCGGCGAGCTCCGCCGGCTGTACGAGCAGCACGAGATCAGCGACACCACCCGGCGTCACCTCCAGTACGACCTGGACCGGGAGGAGTCGGCCCTCGCCGAGGGCCCATGAGCTTCGTACCGAGCGGCTGTCAGGAGTAGTGCGGCATCAGGAGTAGTGCAGCAGCCGCTTCCAGAGGACCCGCCAGGGCAGCAGCCGGTTCCGGCAGACCAGGACCTGCTTGTGCTGCTCCTGGTTGTCGAGCCCGCGGCCGTTGTCGATCCGGGCGGCCGGGGCGCAACTGCCCCAGTAGCCGGTCAGGTCGGCCGGATCGAAGCCGACCAGGATCGAGGGGCCGTCGCCCGAGGGGGTGCCGAAGTCGGCGTAGCCGTTGTGGTCGGCGTACGGGGCGGGCAGGCCGAGCGGGCGGCCGTAGTGGTCCAGGGCCCCGGCCTCGCCGTAGTTCTCGGCGATCAGGATGGCGCTGGAGCGGTCTGCGGCCGAGGGCAGCGCGCGGTACACCCCGGCGACGGTGGCGGTCAGTTCGGGCCAGCCGACCGTCTCGCCGTTCTCGCCGTTCAGGGGCTGGACGACGTGGTAGGCCGAGACCGGCAGCACCGGGAGTGCGGCGACCACCTCCACCAGCGAGAACACCACGCCCAGCACCGCCGCGAGCAGCACCGCGCCGGTGTGCCGCGCGGTGCGCGCCCGGTCCGCCCGCCACAGCCAGTCCACCGTGGCCACCGACCCCGCGCTCAGCAGCAGTGGGGCCCAGCCGGTCGCGTAGTAGGGCTTGCCGCCGGTGAGCAGCACCAGGACCAGCGTCACCGGATAGCCCACCGCCAGCATCCGGTACCCGGTGAACTCCTGACGGCGGCTCAGCGCCCACCAGCCGGCGATCCACAGCAGCGGGAAGGACGCCTCGAACTGAAAGGGAAGCAGTTGCACCCGCTGCGAGTTGGACGAGATCCGCCGGGCCATCGTCAGCTGCGGCCAGTGGTGCCGCCACTGCCAGATCAGGTCGGGCGCCCAGAGCAGCAGCGCGATCACGGCCCCCGCGTACAGCAGCGGACTGCGGAACACCGCCCTCGGCCCGACCGCAGCCGCGCTCAGCACCAGCGCGAAGGCCAGCAGCGCCACCAGGTTGTTGACGAGCAGTCCGGCCCCGGCGGCGAGTCCGGCGAGCAGCCAGAGCCGGTCGTCGCGGGTGCGCAGCCAGCGCAGCACCAGCCAGAGCAGCAGCGCCCAGACGCACAGGTCCACTCCGGAGGTGACGAAGAGATGGCCGCCCACCAGTGCCATCGCGGAGGCCGCGGTGGCCAGCGCGGCCAGCAGCTGGGCGCGGCGGCTGCGCGGTTCGTCCAGCCCGGCCAACTCCCTGGCGCAGAGCGCCGCGAGCAGCGCCGTGCACAGCGCCAGCAGCAGCGGCAGGGTGCGCAGGGCCCGGACCGAGTCGCCCAGGACGGCGGTCTCCAGCCGGATCAGCACCGGCACCAGCGGCGGCTGGTCGGCGTAGCCCCATGCCAGATGATGGCTCGCCACCAGGAAGTACAGCTCGTCGCGGTGGTATCCGTAGCGCCCGGCGGTGGCCTCCAGCAGTGCGGCCAGAACGGCCAGCACAGGCAGGACGCGGCGCCAGGCAACCCGTGGGAGTTGCACGGCCGCCATGGCGCGAGTGTGGCATGCGCGCCGTGGTCCGGACAGACCTTGAACGGCCCGGAACCGGGGCCGGTCAGGAGGATGGCATGCGGTCGACACGGGGACCGACATCGGGCCCGACACCGATTCTCCGCATTAATCACACACCAGTCACCTGTTCGATCATGTCCTCATCACTCTAGGCTGCGGGAATACCCTCTGGGCCGTGGGCCCAGCACCCTGCCCGGAAGACCCCATGAACTACTGCTCGACCTGTCGGCGCCGGCTCAACGGTGCGTTGAACTGTCCAGGATGCGGCCGCCCCGCGGAGGAGTTGGCCCCGGAGGCAGCCGCCACCGAGCAGGCCCCCAGCGAACAGGCCGCGGCGGACCCGTCCGCGGGCGTCCGGCCCGGGGGTGATCAGCCGACGGGCGACCGCCCCACGGCGGAGCTGGTGATCCGGGAGCCCACGGCGGTCGCTCTGTACGGCGAACCCTCAGCCGCCGACGGCCTCGCACCAGTGCCGCTGCGCGCCACAGCGCCCCGACGCGGGCGTCGGCGCAACCGCTCCCGCGGCACCAGGGTGATGGCGCTGAGCACCGCCGGCGTGCTGGCCGTCGCCGGTCTCGGGCTGCTCGCGCTCACCACCGACAACAGCACCGCCCCGGCCTCGGCGGGCTCCACGAGCGCGCCCGTCGCGGGCAGTTCCGACCCGCAGGCCTCGGCTTCGGGCAGCGGTGCGGACACCGGTGGCGCCGCAGCCGGCACCTCGTCCTCGCACAGCGCCTCGGCCGGCCACTCCGCCACGGCCTCGGCCTCGGCGAGCCCCAGCGCGACCACCTCGTCGAAGGCGTCGTCCTCGCACACGGCCGGATCGACCTCGACCCCGACCTCACGGACGGTGGACAGCTCGCCCACCACGCCCTCGCCGACCGCCCCGGCGTCCACGACCTCCGCGTCCGCTTCCACCTCGCCCTCGGCCAGTCCCAAGCCGTCGGCCTCGGCCAGTTGCAAGAGTCAGTTCCTCTGGTGGTGCACCAGCTGAGGCACGACGCCGGACGCTACTGGCGGCGCCGGTGCGGGTCGAAGTCGGGCAGCCAGGCCCCGGGTTCGTGCAGCCCGAGGTCGCCGACGCCGACTCCGGCGGTGAGGGCGTCGGCGGCGGCGAGCACGGCGGAACGGGACTCGTCGCCGCGCAGGACCAGGGACCAGGTCCAGTACGGCTGCGGGTCGGTCACCGGGCGCCGGACCAGGTCCGGCGGCAGCGGAGTGGTCTGCCCTTTGGGCGAGTTGATGACGGGCCGTCGGCAGCGGCGGACGTGGTCGAAGAAGGCGGAGCCGGTGATCCCGCCGTCGCCGATGCGCACCACCCGGGCCCCGGTGGCGTGGGCCAACTGCTCGGCGTAGGCGTTCCAGGACGACCAGGAGACGGTGTCGTCGTCGACGAGCACGGCCGTGTTCCGGGCCGGGACCGGGCCGGTGTCGTCGCCGTTGGCGACGCAGTGCAGCCGGTCCGCGCCGATCAGCCGGGCCCGCAGGCCGTGCCGCTCCAGGTCCTCCTCGCGCACCCAGCACACCGCCAGGTCCAGACTGCCGTCCGCGACCCGGGCCGCCTGCGCGTGCGAGGGCGCCACCCAGGGGTCGACATGCAGCTGGGCGACGCCGAGCAGGCGCGAGGACAGGTCGGGCGGGAGCCAGTTGACGAAGCCGAGCCGGACCGGCTCGGAACCCGACAGCTCGGCGGCCCGGCGCCGCAGGCCGTCGGCCCGCTCCAGCAGGTCCCGGGCCAGCGGCAGCAGGGCCGCGCCGTCCGACGTCAGCCGGACCGAACGGCGGTCGCGGTCGAACAGTCGCACTCCCAGGTCCTGCTCCAGCGACTTGATCTGCTGGGACAGTGACGGCCCGGCGATGAGCAGCTTCCCGGCGGCCCGCCCGAAGTTCAGCTCTTCGGCGACCGCCGCGAAGTAGCGCAGCTGACGGAGTTCCACATGGTGATGCTATGTCCGGTGGGTGACCGGTCAGGTCACCGGCACGCTGAAGGTCGCCGTTACTCGAACTGCGCGTTCGAAGGGGCGGTCATCCGGCCGAGCAGGGGCAGGGCGGTCAGGATCGCGGCCACCGAGGCGAGCAGCCCCGCGCCCATCAGGGCGAAGTAGGTGCCGTCCGGCGGGGCGAGGTGGGCGCGCTGCGGGACCACCGCCAGCACCAGCGGCAGCGAGGTGCCGAAGCCGATTACGGCGGCCACCACGGTCGCGGTGAGCAGCGGCAGCATCGACTCCAGGACCACCACCCGGTACAGCGTCGGTGTCGGTGTCCCGCTCAGCCGCAGCAGGGTGAACGGCCGTCTGCGCTCCACCAGGCTCCCGCCGACGGACACGGCCAGGCTGCAGCCGGCGACCAGCACGGTCAGGCCGACCAGGACCTCGATGACCCGTTCGGCCGCCTTGAGCAGGGACGCGCGGGCGTCGCCGACCTCGCCGAAGGTCTGCGGAGGCTGGGTCACGCCGTTGGCCGAGGAGTAGGTCGAGAGCAGGGTGCGGATCTGTTCGAGCGTGCCGGTGTTGTCCACCCTGACCAGGACGGTCTGCAGGTCCAGCGTCGAGAGGTCGATAGAGCCGGTGGTGCTCGCGGTGGTGACCAGCGGCAACTGCCGCTCCAGGGACAGCAGGTCGTCGATGTACAGCGCTCCGAAGTCCGCCTTGACGTCCTGCGCACCCGGCGCGCACTGCCCGATCGCGCTCAGCGCCGCCAGGTCGGCGCAGGCGGCGACCAGGCCGCCGGCAGCGCCACCGGTCGCGTACGAGTAGATGGGTACGACGGAGACTCCTGGGAAGGAGCGCAGCCGTCCGAGCAATGTCGGCGGTCTGCTGCCTTTGCAGTTCCCGGTGGCGAAGTCGGCGTGCAGTACCCGGGCCAGCGATCCGGCGGACCCGGAGTCGGACACACCCTTGAGCGAGCCGCCCAGCTGGGACAGGGCGACCTTGGGCGGATAGTGCACGAGCAGCTGCATATGGTCCTTCTCGCCGTTGAATTCGACCAGTTCGGTCTCGAATTCGGCGCACATGACCTCTTCGCAGCGTTGATGTATCTCGTCGGTGAACGGTCCGCCGGTACCTGGGGGTGAAGACCAAGTGGGCATGCAGGGTAGAGACAGTCGTTCGACCTCTACGGATACCCGGGTTTGACTCCCGATGTGGTGACATAGATCACTGCTACGGTGGCCGTGTGAAGCTCGTGGTGCGGGTGAAGCTGTTGCCGGATGCCGACCAGGCGGCCGCGCTGCACGCCACCCTGCGCACGGTCAACGAGGCAGCCTGCTGGGTCTCCGCCGTGGCGTTCGAGCACGGAGTCCCGCGCGAGTACGAGCTGCGTAAGCACACCTACACCGAGTTGAAGGTACGCGGGCTGGGAGCACAGGCCGCACAGCACACCATCAAGAAGGTCCGCGACGCCTACACCGCCCTGCGGGCGAACATCCGCGCGGGCAACCTCGGCAGGCCGGGGTCCAGACGCAGGGTCAGGGCGGAGTCGAAGCCGATCACGTTTCGTCCCCAGGCCGCGCAGCCGTATGACGAGCGGTGTCTGTCCTGGCAGTACGACGCGGGGACGGTGTCGATCTGGACCACCGCCGGACGACTCAAGAGCGTGCGCTTCACCGGCTCCCGGGGTGCGCTCAAGCGGCTGCGCGAGCATCGCAGGGGCGAGTCGGACCTGGTGGAGCGCGACGGCGCCTTCTACCTGATCGCCACCTGCGAGGTGCCCGAGAACCCCGTCAACGAGAACCCCGTCGGATTCGTCGGTGTGGACCTGGGCATCGTCAACATCGCCACCACCAGCACCGGCTACCGGGCTGGCGGACGGGGCCTGAACCGGCACCGCAAGCGGCAGGCCGACCTGCGCAGGAAGCTCCAGGCCAAGGGGACGAAGTCCGCCAAGCGCCTGTTGAAGAAGCGCTCGCGCACCGAGGCCCGCCACACCGCCGACGTCAACCACGTTATCGCCAAGACCATTGTCACCACCGCTGAACGCACCGGCCACGGTATCGCCCTGGAAGATCTGACGGGTATCCGCGACCGGGTACGGCTCCGAAAGGGACAGCGGACCCAACTCCACTCGTGGGGCTTCCACCAGCTCGGCCAGTACATCGCCTACAAGGCCAGGCGCGCCGGCGTCCCGCTTGTGTACGTCGATCCGGCGTACACCAGCCAGGAATGCTCCCAGTGCCACCACGTCGACCGGAAGAACCGCGTCGACCAGGCGAGGTTCGCATGCAGGTCCTGCGGGACCATGCTGCACGCGGACACCAACGCGTCCTACAACATCGCCCGCAAGGGCGAGGCCGTGTGGACAGCGGGGCGTGAGTCACGCGTCCCAGCACCGGCATAGGTGCTTAGACGGAGGAGGCCACGTGACAGCCAGCCGCGCCCTACCTCCAAGCCCGGTCCTGCAGGGCCGGGTCAAGTTGACGTCGTATCCATGGCTCGGCTCACCGTCGAGCAGACCCGGCAGGGTCAGCGGAACACTCATGCCGCCACCGTACGCAGGGTATAGATACCGCATGTATACACTCAGTATCTAGAGTTGCCGTCGACCTGTTCCAGGTTGTCCTGGACCAGGGCCAGGAAGCGGTAGACGCCATGGACGAAGGTGCTGTACGGGGCGACGCCGAAGCAGACCACGATCGTGGCCAGATGCACGACCAGGGCCGTGCCGTAGGCCGGAGTGCTGCGCAGCAGCAGGGTGAGCATGCCGGTGGCGGCGAGCAGTCCGAGCCCGATCAGCAGGCTGTAGTCGCCGACAGTCGCTGTAGTGTCGCCGCGTCGCTTCAGGACGGCGAGGCCGGAGCATCCGGCCATCATGCCTGCGCCGCCGACCGTGCCCAGCAGCACGGGAACGGACAGCAGCGGGTACGGCGGCGGGGATCCCAGCACGTCCTGCAGCACCGCTGCCGACACGGTGGAGGCGAAGCATGCCGCGAAGCCGTAGGACACGGCATGGTGCCATCGACGTCGGGCCGGTGACGGATCATCACCGGCCTGGTAGCAGTTCTCGCCGCCGCCGCGCAGATAACTGAGCCGAGCCGCCTGGCCGAGCGCTCGGCCGAGCGCGGCCGGTGCGGCGAGGTGCCGCAGCGGGCCGTGGATGTCGCGCCAGTAGCGCGCGGCGGCACGGAGAATGACGGTGACGCTCCAGGCGGCGGGCAGCAGTGCCGTCGTCAGCAGGGCCGGATAGGCGATGACCCGGTAGGGGCCGTCGTGGCGGCCCAGGGCGTTGACGGATCCGCCGACGGTGACAAGCAGCAGCAGCGCCGCGGTGACCAGCACGGCTGCGGTCACCAGCGGGTTCCGGCCGCGGAGTCGGGCCGGCAGGAGGCTGGCCGTGACGTAACTCTGGTAGCCGGCCCGCCGGACATGGGTGAGGATCTCCGGCGGGTTGACCGCGAACTCGTGCGGGGGCGCGTACATGCAGGCGTGGAAGCAGGCACGGCAGTCGTGGCAGAGGTTCGCCAACTGGGTGATGTCCCCGGTCCCGAGCACGGTACGGCGCTCCAGCGCGGGAAAGACGGCGCAGTAACCCTCGCAGTAGCGGCAGGAGTTGCAGATGTTCAGCTGACGTTCGGCCTCGGCGAAGAGGCCGAAGGGATCGGCGGGTGTCTCCTGAGCGTCCGTCATGGGTCTCCTTCACCAGGGGTCGTCGGATTCGAGGGCTTGCCGTGCGGCCTCCGTCCCGGCGATGCGTCCCCATACGCTGCCGATGGTGAGGCCGAATCCGGCGAGATAGCCGGTCGACAGGATGTTCCCGGACATGATCTCGCCGGCCGCGAGGACATTGGCGAAGACCGTGCCGTCCGTGCGCAGCACCCGGCCCCGGTCGGTGACTGCGACTCCCATGTAGGTGAAGGTGATGCCGGGGCGCATGGCGATCCCGAAGTAGGGCGGGGTGTCCAGTGGTTGGGCCCAGTTGCTCTTGGGCGGGCTGATGCCCCGGGTGGCGCAGCCGTCGAGCAGCGTGGGATCGAAGGTCCCGCCGGGCGTGACCGCCCGGTTGAATGCGCTGACCGACTCGGTGACGGACCGTTGGTCGAGCCCGAGGCGCCCGGCGAGTTCCGCGACGGTGTCGGCCCGGACCGGCCCGTACATGGGTGGCAGGAACAGCCGCCGGACCTTCGCGTCCCACAGTGAGTAGGCGATCTGGCCGGGCTGCCCGGCGATGTTGCGTCCCCAGATCGCGTAGCGCTTGGGCCAGATCTCCTCGCCCTCGTCGTAGAACCTGCGCCCGTCCCGGTTGAGGACGATGCCGAAGGGGATGGAGTCCAGGCGGGTGGCGATGCCGCCGTCGAAGCGCGGGGAGCGGGCGTCGACGGCGACCGCGTGGAAGCCCCGCTCCTCCCCGGCGCGGTCGGCCCCGTGCGCGTACAGCGCGGCGAGCACCCGGCCGTCGTTGTCGCGGGAGCCTCGGATGACGTAGTTGTCGGCCGCCGCGCCCCAGTACCGGCGCAGCCACGCGATGTTGGCCTCGAAGCCACCGCTGGCGCACACCACCGCCCGGGCGCGGATCTCGCCGCTCCCGGTGATCACTGCCGTGCAGCGGTCGTCCTCGATCCGCAGGTCCTCGACCGTGGTGTCGTAGGCGACGGTGATCCCCGTCCGGGCCGCGGTCCGGTGGTAGGAGTTGACCAGGGCCTTCCCGCCGCCGAGGAAGAAGCGGTTGGTGCGGCCCAGGTGCAGGGTCCCCGCCAGCGGCGGCTGCCAGCGGATGCCGTGGTCGCTCATCCACTGCGGGACGGTCTCGGACTCGCGCACCGTGAGTTCGGCGAGCTTCTCGTTGCTCGGTCCGGTGCCGACCCCGCACAGGTCCCGCCAGAGCTCGTCGAAGGGGTAGGCGCCGGAGTTGTAGGCGTCCGCGCTCTCGTGCACACAGCGGATGTTGCGGGTGTGGCGGGTGTTGCCGCCGCGCATCGCCGCCGGCGCGCGCTCCAGGACGAGTACCCGGGGCACGTGCCGGCGAGCGGAGAGCGCGGCGACCAGACCGGCGTTGCCGCCGCCGATGACCACCACGTCCCAGCGGGCGCCGCTGTCCGTGCTTGCGCTCACGCGACGAGGTCCGGGGAGACGACTGGTTGCCGCTGGTCCGGGACATCGGTGAAGTAGTCCGGTGGCGCGGTGCGGTCGATGCCGTCCCTGACCTTGAACGCCTTGAGCAGGGCCGTGCCGGCGAAGGCGACGACCAGGTTGACCACCACCCCGATGAACCCGATGTAGAGCAGGATCGGGGTGTGCAGGCCGAGGTGGCTGAGCGCGAACGCGGTGCCGCCCCAGTGCGGTTGCTTGAGAGCGACGTTGGGCGTCAGGTAGAAGGTCCAGACGCTGGTGGTGATGCCGGCCAGCCAGCCCGCGATCAGCGCCCCACGGTGCAGCCAGGAGGTGTAGAGGCCGACGAACACCGAGGGCAGCGTCTGCAGGATGATCGCCCCGCCGAGCAGTTGCAGGTCGATCGAGAACTGCGGGTCGATGAGCAGGATGAACAGCAGCGCACCGGCTTTGACGACCAGTGAGACGATCTTGCTGACCTCGGTCTCCTCCCGTTCCGAGGCGTTGCGCCGCAGGTACTCCTTGTAGATGTTGCGGGTGAAGAGGTTGGCCGCCGCGATCGACATGAAGGCGGCCGGGACGAGCGCGCCGATCACGATCATCGCGAACGCCAGTCCGGTGAACCAGTGCGGGAAGATGTGCTCGAACATGTTGGGCACCACGGTGTTGGTGTCCGCCTTCCCGTTGGCCCCCTTCAGCGGTTTGGTTCCGGCGGCGATCGCCATCACCCCGAACAGGGCGATCAGGCCGAGGACGAAGCTGTAGATCGGCAGCCCGGCCAGGGTCCGCTTGACCACCGAGCGGTTCTTGGTGGTGAGCACGCCGGTGACGGAGTGCGGGTAGAGGAAGATGGCGAAGGCCGAGCCGAGCGCCAGCGTCACGTACTGCAGTTGGTTGGCGTGGGTGAGCAGGGTCGCGGTGTGCGGCGGGGCGGCCTTGAAGTGGGCGTTGTAGGCGTCGAAGATATGCGTCCAACCGCCCAGTCTGATCGGGATGTAGAAGATCGCGACCCCGATCACCACATAGACGAGGATGTCCTTGACGAACGCGATCAGCGCGGGTGCGCGCACCCCGGACCGGTAGGTGAAGGCCGCGAGTACGGCGAAGGCGATGATCAGCGGCCAGTGCCCGGTGACGCCGATGGTGGTGAACACCGCCTGGATGCCCAGCAGGTTGAGGGCGATGTAGGGCATGGTGGCGACGATGCCGGTGACGGCGACCGCGAGCGCGAGCGTGGGTGAGCCGAAGCGGCCCCGGACGAAGTCCGCCGGCGTGACATAGCCGTGCGTCTTGCACACCGACCACAGCCGGATCATGAGCAGGAAGACCAGCGGGTACTCCATCGCGACGTACGGCAGGGCGTAGAAGCCGATGGCGCCGGAGCCGAACAGCAGGGCCGGTACCGCCACATAGGTGTACGCGGTGTAGAGGTCGCCGCCCATGACGAACCAGCTGATCCAGCTGCGGAACCCGCGGCCGGCCAGGGCCCACTCGTCGAGCGAGTTGAGGTGGGCCGCCCGGCGCCAGCGGGTGGCCACAAAGCCCATGGCGCTGACGAGTGCGAACAGGATGACCGTGATGGCGAGTTCGGTGCCGTGGACGTGCATGTCATCTCCTCGGTTTCGTCAGCAGGAAGACCAGGGCGGTCACCGCGGCCGCGAGCAGCGTGAAGAGCAGCTGGAACCAGAAGAAGAAGGGGAAGCCGAGGAGGCGGGGTGTCTCCCGGTTGTAGACGAACGTCAGCAGCGGCAGGACGACGGGGATCAGCAGCAGCCAGTTCCACGGGCTGCGGTCGCTGTGGCCCGTGGTGAGCGGGGCTTCCGGCGATGGCACATCGGGGTGGGACAGTTCGGTCATCGACATCTCCTGACTGTTCTGGTGGGCTGACTTCTCTGCGATGCGGCGCACGGGTGCTGTCGGTGGTTCAGATGTCCGGCCAGCCGAAGCTGGGTTCCGGATGCTGCAGTGGCGGCAACTGCCAGGTGGCGGACGACGGTTGTACGGCCTCCGGCTCGACCAGGACGTCGATCACGGTCGGCCGGCCCGAGTTCAGCGCCGTCTTCAGCGCCGGTGCGAGGTCGCTCGGGGTCTCCACCCGGAGTCCCTCGGCGCCCATGGACCGGGCCATCGCCGCGTGGTCCGCCGAGTAGGGCCCGCCGCCGGCGTCGTAGCGGAAGCTGGTGGCCAGCTCGCGTCCGGCGCCGAAGTATCCGCGCTGCTGGTCGCGGATCGAGACATAGCCGCCGTTGTTCCAGACCAGCCAGACCGCGGGCAGTCCGTACTCGACCGCGGTGGCGACGACGCTCGGCAGCATCAGGAAGCAGCCGTCGCCGACCACCGCCACGGCGGGGGTCTCCGGGGCGGCCAGCCTGGCGCCGAGCACTCCGGCCATGCCGAAGCACATGGAGGCGAAGCCCCAGCACTGGAGCAGGGTTCCGGGGCCTCCGGGCTGCCACTCCTGCACGATCCAGTTGTGGTGCGAGCCGACGTCGCTCAGCAGGATGCCGTCCTGGGGGAGCGCCCCGCGCAGCTCGGCGAGCACCCGTTCCGGGCGCAGCGGGGCGGCGTCCGAGGCCCGGTTCGGCGCGACGTGCTGCTCCCATTCCCGGGTCCAGGCTGCGATGGCGTCCAGCCAGCGGTGCGTGTCGGAGACGGTTCCCAGGCTGTCGCGCAGCTGGACCAGGACGTCCTTCGGGTTGGCCGCGATCCCCAGAGTGGCCGGGTAGTTGTGGCCGAGCTCGGCCGGGTCGGCGTCGATCTGGATCAGCCGGGTGGGTGGAATGCGGTAGGTGTAACCGGGTAGCCAGGAGCTGGTCGAGCGGTCGTCGAAGCGGGTGCCGAGGGCGAGGATCACATCGGCGTTGCGGGTCGCCCGGTTGGCCTGGTAGGTGCCGTTGCGCCCGGTCGCGCCCAGGTTCAGCGCTGCAGGGAGACGGCCGAGGATCTTGCCGAGCGGTGAGGTGGCCACCGGGATCCGGGCCGTCGCGGCGAACGCGGCGAGCTCCTCGGCGGCCTCGGCGTTCTGGACGCCGTTGCCGGCCACGATCACCGGTCGCTCGGCGCCGCGCAGCAGCTCCAGCACGCGCGCGATGTCTTCGGCGGCGGCGGCCGACCGGCGTGAGATGCCCTGCCGCCACAGCACCGGGTCGGGCACCGGCTCCTCGGAGGTCTCGACGAAGACGTCGAGCGGAACGTCCAGGTGCACCGGTCCTGGCCGGCCGCCGAGCATGGTGGCGAACGCCTGACGCAGCATCAGGGGAAGCTGGTCGGCGCGGGTCGCCTGGAAGCTGCGCTTGACGTACGGACGGAACACGCCGGGGGCGTCCGCTTGGAAGTGCCGCCCGGTCTCCTGGAAGGGGCTGCGGTTGAACTGCGTGGTGGGCACATTGCCGGTGATGGCGAGGAACGCCGACGAGTCCATGAACGCCGACCCGAGGGCGACCGGGAGGTTGGCCGAGCCGGGGCCGACGGAGGTGAACGTCGCCAGCGGCCGGTGTCTGATCCGGTAGTAGACGTCCGCGATGAAGCCTGCCGCCGACTCGTGGTGCACCGACAGCGTGCGGATCTCCCCCCGCCGGTCGTAGAGGGCGTCCAGCAGGCCCAGGTCTCCATGGCCGCAGGTGCCGACCAGATACGGGACGCCCTCGCGAACGAGGTACTCGGTGATGATCTCTGCGCCCTTCACGGCAACCCTCTTCGCCTAGGAGTCTTTGCGTATAAGGCAAGGCATTGCGTGATGCGCGACGCTATGGCAGCCTGTGGCACGCGTCAAGAGGGGTGAGGGTACATGCCTGGATTATCAGACGCTCCATCAGATGAGCTGCTCAGCAACGTATGTGACGGAATGACAGGTCTGTTGGTCGATGGCGTCTGGCGCTCCGGCGAGGCCGCGTTCGCGGTGGAGGACAAGTACACCCGGCGGTCGATCGCGACCGTCCAGTACGCCGAGCCGGCCGACGTCGACGAGGCGGTGGCCGGGGCCGTCGCCGCCGCCGAGCATCCGCTGCCGCCCGCCCGTCGCCACGAGATCCTGAGCGCGGCCGCGCAGTTGCTGCAGGAGCGCCGGGAGCAGGTCGCTGCCGTCTATGTCGCGGAGACCGGCTTCACTCCGGCCGACGCGGACACCGAACTGACCCGTGCCGTGGCAATCCTGCGCCTGTCGGCCGAGGAGTCCGTCCGGATCGCGGGGGAGGAGGTCCCGGTCGCGGCCACCCCCGGCAGCGAGAACCGGCTCGCCTTCACCATCCGGGTCCCGGTCGGCGTGGTCGGTGCGATCACGCCGTTCAACGCCCCGCTCAACACGGTCGTGCACAAGGTCGCGCCGGCACTCGCGGCGGGCAACGCGGTGGTGCTGAAGCCCGCCCTGCAGACCCCGCTCTGCTCGGTGCTGCTGGCCGGGCTGCTGCTGGAGGCGGGGTTGCCGCCGGGCTTACTGCAACTGGTCTGCGGGCCGGGCTCGACGGTCGGAGCCGCGCTGGTGGCGGACCGCAGAATCCGCTTCTTCACCTTCACCGGCTCGACGGCGGTGGGCCTCTCCATCAAGCAGAACTCCGGAATCGCCAAGACCCACCTCGAACTCGGCTCCAACAGCGCCTCGATCGTGGCCGCCGACGCGGACCTCGAACTCGTCGCCGACCAGGTCACCCGGGCCGGCTACCGCAAGGCCGGGCAGGTGTGCACCAGCGTGCAGCGGCTGATCGCGCACGCCTCGGTCGTGGACGAGCTCGCGGCCCTGCTCGCCGAGCGGGTCGGTGCGCTGAGGTCCGGCGATCCTCGCAGCCCTGACGTCCAGGTGGGCCCGCTGATCGCCGAGGCGGAGGCCGAGCGCGCGCACTCCTGGATCCGGCAGGCGGTGCACGGCGGGGCGGCGCTGCTGGCCGGGGGTGAGCGCGACGGGGCCGTGCTCACCCCCACCCTGCTGCTGGATCCGCCGGCCGACAGCCGGATCATGACCGAGGAGATCTTCGCGCCGGCCGTCGCCCTCGTCGGCGCCGCCGACCTGGACCAGGCCATCGACCTGGTCAACAGCGGCCCGTACGGGCTGCAGGCGGGGCTGTTCACCCGCGACCTGGACGCCGCATTCCATGCCCTGCGGCGGCTGCGGGTCGGCGGCGTCATGGTCAACGACACCTCCAGCTACCACGCCGACGCCATGCCCTACGGCGGGGTCAAGGGCAGCGGCTACGGGCTGGAGGGCCCCCGCTACGCGGTCCAGGAAATGACCGACCCGCGCATCGTCGTCTTCAACCTCCGGGAGGGAACGTGGCGTTGACACTGTCGGGGTGCACCTTCGGCTGGCTGCACCGCGCTCCGCTGCCGGACGCACTGCGGGCCCTCTCCCGCCAGGGCTTCCGCACGCTGGAGCTCACCACCGCGCCGCCGCACCTGTTCGCGCGAGGCTTCGGACCTTACGAGCGCCAGGAGTTGGCCAGGCTGTTGCAGAGGCTCGGCCTGGAGGTCGTCTCGGTCAACCCGAGCTTCGCCGACATCAACCTGGTCAGCACCAATCCGGAGATCCGGGAGCTGAGCGAGCGGCAGCTGCGGGCGGAGCTGGAACTCGCCGCCGACCTCGGCGCGTCCTACGCGGTGCTGATCCCGGGCCGCCGGCACGCCCTCGCGCCGGCGCCCGACGACTCCGCACGGGCCGTGCTCGACCAGGCACTCGGCCGGCTGCTGCCCCGGGCGGAGGAACTCGGCGTCACCATCACCCTGGAGAACAGCCCCTACGGCTACCTGGGGAGCGCGGCCGAACTGGTCGGGATCGTGGAGTACTGGAAGTCGCCGCAGTTGCGCATCACCTATGACGTGGCCAACGCGCTGGGTGTCGAGGACCCGGTCGAGGGACTGCGCACGATCGGCGGACACCTGGCCCTGGCGCACATCAGCGACTCCTGGCGGAACCGCTGGGCGCACACCTCGGTCGGGCGCGGCGAAGTGGACTTCGGCGGCTTCGCCCGGGCGCTGGAGTCCATCGGCTTTCGCGGTCCCACCGTCTACGAGCTGGTCGACGGCGAGGATCCGGAGCCCCGACTGGCTGCCGATCTCGCGACGCTCGCGACGGCGGGGTGGACGCTGTGACGGGGTCGGCTCCGCTCCCGGATTCGGTGGACGTCCTGGTCGCGGGCAGTGGAGCGGCCGGGCTCACCGCCGCACTGGCCGCCGCCGTCCAAGGGGCCGAGGTACTGCTGGTCGAGCGGGCCGATCGGCTGGGAGGGACCTCGGCGCTGTCCGGCGGTCGGGTCTGGGTGCCGGGCAACCACCTGCAGGCGGCAGCCAAGGACGGGGACGACGGACCGGAGGCCGCGGCCGCGTACCTCAAAGGCCTGTTCAGCGACGGCCATCCGGAGATGACCGAGGTCTTCCTCCGTACTGCGCCCACGATGGCACGCTTCGTCGAGGAGCACAGCCCGCACAGATTTGTGCGCTGCCCCACCTACCCCGACTACTTCCCCTCTCGGCCCGGGGCCACCCTCGGCGGCCGTGCCCTGGACTCCGAACCCCTCGACACCACCGGGCTCACCCCACTGGTGCGGGACATCCTCGTCCCACCGGGTTATCTGCCGATCACCTTCGCCGAGTGGGCGGACTGGCGTTACCCGGATCGCTACGACTGGGATCTGCTGGACAGCAGGGAGCGGGCCGGTGTCCGGACCGGCGGAGTGGCGCTGGTGGCCGCGCTGCTCGACGGCGCGGTGCGGGCCGGTGTCCGGATCGTCACCGGAGCCCGGTTGACGAGCACTCAGTTCACCGGCCCTGCCCTCGCGGTCGAGCTGGAACAGCACGGCGGGGCGCCCCGGATCGCGGCACGCTCGGTGGTCCTCGCCACCGGCGGCTTCGACTGGGACCGCGAACTGCGCACCCGGCTCCACCCTCGCGCGCAGCGGGCCAGCGGAGCGCCGCCCAGCAACACCGGCGACGGACTGCGCATCGCCGAGCGGGCCGGAGCGCGCCTCGACAACCTGTCCGAGGGCTGGTGGATGCCGATGACGGCGATCCCCGGCGAGACCCTCGGCGGTGAGCAGTTCTACCGCTCGCTCATCCGTGAACGCGGCCTGCCACGGCAGATCATGGTCAATGCCGCCGGTCGGCGCTTCGTCGACGAGGCGCTGCCGTACAACGAGATCGGCAAGGCACTGAACGCCCAGACCGGAGCGGTCCACCTGGTCTTCGACGCCGGGTACCGGGCCCGCTACCCGCTGCCCGGCCTGGGCCGGGAGGGGCCGGTGCCGGACTGGGTCGCCCAGGGTGCCTCCCTGGCCGAGCTGGCTGCCCGGATCGGCGTCGATCCGGCCGCGCTGGAGCACACCGTCCGTCAGTGGAACGAGGGCTGCGCGGCCGGGACCGATCCGGACTTCGGCCGTGGCGAGGACGCCTACGAGCGCTTCTGCGGCGACCCGGCGGTACGGCCGAACCGCTCGCTCGGGCCCATCGACGAAGCCCCCTACTTCGCCGTCGAGGTGCTGGCCGGGACCATCGGCACCAAGGGCGGACCGGTCACCGACACCGACGGAGTCGTCCTGGCCCGGGACGGCAACCCGATCCCCGGTCTCTACGCCGTGGGCAACACCGCGGCGTTCTGGACCGCCGACGGATATCCGGGCCCGGGTGCGACCCTCGCCGTCGCCATGACCATGGGCTACCGGGCCGGGCTGCACGCGGGGGCGGCCGCCCGATCCGTACGCTGAGCCCTATGACGACGGACGCGGTGAAAGGACTGGTCGGCTCGCTCCTCCACGGATTGGAGATCCTGGACATGTACGGGCGCGACCGGACCGAGATCGGCATCGGGGAGATGGCGCAGCAACTCGGGCTGCACCGCTCCACGACCTCCCGCCTCGCGGCCACGCTGGCCGCGGCCGGATACCTGGAGCCGGCCGGAGACCCGGGACGGTACCGGCTGTCCGGCAAGCTCGCCGCGCTGGGTGAACTCGTGGTCTCCGGTGGGGAGATACGCCGGGCCGCGCTGCCGTATCTGCAGGACCTGGTGGGACGCCTCGGCGAGACCGGACACCTGGCGGTACTGGAGGGCGACGAGGCGGTCACCGTGGAGGTCATCGACGGCTGGCAGACCGTCAGAATGCATTCCTGGGTGGGAAAACGCTCGCCTGCGCACTGCAGCTCCATGGGCAAGGCGCTGCTGGCGGGGCTGGACCAGGCCGCCTTCGACGCACGCTGCCCGGGACCGCGGCTCGAAGCCCGGACGGATCGCACGATCACCGACCCGGCCGCGCTGAAGCAGGAACTCGCCGGCGTCCGCGAACGCGGCTACGCAGTGGACCGGGGGGAGTTGGAGCGCCACCTGTGCTGCGTGGCCGCCCCGGTCTTCGACCGGACCGGTGCGGTCGTGGCCGGCATCAGCGTCTCGGGGCCCGACTCACGCATCGACGAACCGCACATTCCCTCGATCGCCGACGCGGTGCGACGTACCGCCTGGCAGATCAGCGCCCGGCTGGGCGCACCACGTGAAGTACCAGGATGGAGGACCCCGTGAGCACCATCGCCTTTCTCGGGCTCGGCCGGATGGGTGCGCCGATGGCCCGGCGTCTGCTCGGAACCGGGAACGACCTGATCGTGTGGAACCGGACGGTCGAGCGGACGCAGCCGCTGGTGGCCTCGGGCGCGCGCGCCGCGACCACCCCGGCCGAGGCCGCCGCCGAGGCCGACGTCGTGATCACCATGCTCGCCGACCCCGCCGGCCTGGAGACGGTCCTCTTCGGCGCGGACGGCGTGGCCGGGAGCATTCGCCCGACTGCGTGCCTGGTGGAGATGTCGACAGTCGGGCCCGCAGCTGTGGCAGCGCTGCGGGAGCGACTGCCTGCCGGGATCGGCTTCGTGGACGCGCCGGTGATGGGCAGCGTCGGCCCGGCCGCGAACGGGGAGCTGACCGTCCTCGCAGGCGGCGACGTCGACCGCGTGGAGAAACTGCTGGGCGCCTTCGGCCGGGTGGTGCACTGCGGTGGGGCAGGGTCCGGGGCGGCGCGGAAGCTGGTGCTCATCAGCGCGGCGCTGGCCGGGGTCACCCTGGTCGGTGAGGTGCTCGCGCTGGCGCAGGCGCTGGGCGTTCCGCGCGACACGGCCCTGGACGGCCTCGCCGCCGGTCCGCTCGCCGCCTCCGTGCAGCGCATCCGCAGCGCCGACAGCGACTTCGACGTCTCGCTCGCCGCGAAGGACCTGACCCTGGCCACCGACGCGGCCGCGCTGCCCCAACTCACCGCGGCCCGCGACTGGCTGCGCATCGCGGCTGCCGAGGGCGCCGCCGGGCAGGATCTCCGCAGCGTCGTGGAGCACATCCACCCGGCCTGAACGCCGCGACCGCATCGTGAAATCTCCCGGGACGAAAGGGCGAGTGTTCGTAGGGTGGGTCGATGACGACCCCAGCCGACACCGGCACCGACGCTGCCCACTCCCCAGCCCCCGCCCCTGCTCTTGCCGCCCGTACCGCCAAGGTGGGCGGGTCACCGGTCCGGGAGATCCTGGCGCTGACCGCCCGCCCCGAGGTGATCTCGTTCGCGGGCGGCCTGCCCGCTCCCGAGCTGTTCGACGCGGAGGGCATCCGCGCGGCCTACGACGCGGTGCTGCGCGAGTCGCCCCAGCGAGTGCTGCAGTACTCGACCACCGAGGGCGACCCGTCGCTGCGCGCTGCCGTCGCATCTCGGCTCACCACGCGCGGCCTGCCCACCGACCCGGAGGAGCTGCTGATCACCGGCGGCTCCCAGCAGGGCCTGTCGCTGCTGACCGCGGCCCTGCTGGAGCCCGGCGACACCGTCCTGGTGGAGGACCCGACCTACCTCGCCGCGCTGCAGTGCTTCGCGCTCGCCAGCGCACGCGTCGTCCCGGTCCCCACCGACGCCGAGGGGATCATCCCGGACGAGCTGGACGCCCTGGTCGCGGCGGAACGTCCGAAGCTGCTGTACCTGGTGCCCAACTTCCAGAACCCGACCGGCCGGACGCTGCCGCTCGCACGCCGCCAGGCAGTCGCGGAGATCGCGGCACGGCGCGGACTCTGGATCGCCGAGGACGACCCGTACGGCGAGCTGCGCTTCAGCGGCGAACCGGTGCAGTGGATCGCGGGCTGCGCCGGCGCCGAGGACCGCACGGTGCTGCTGAGCAGCTTCTCCAAGGTGATGGCCCCCGGGCTGCGCCTCGGCTGGCTGCGCGGCCCGGCCGCGCTCCGGCGCGCCTGCGTGATCGCCAAGCAGGCCGCCGACCTGCACACCTCCACGGTCGACCAGGCCGCGGCGGCCCGCTACCTCGCCGACCGCGACCTGGACGCCCACCTCGCCACCGTCCGCGCCGCCTACCGCGAGCGCCGCGATGCCCTGCTGGCCGGGCTCGCGGACGCACTGCCGACCGGCAGCAGCTGGAACCGCCCCGACGGCGGCATGTTCCTCTGGGCCCGCCTCCCCACCGGCCACGACGCGACCGCCCTGCTCCAACGCGCGATCGCCCACAACGTGGCCTACGTCCCCGGCACCCCCTTCTTCGCCCGCCACCCCGACCCGGCCACGCTGCGCCTGTCGTTCACCACGCACACGCCCGACGAGATCGCGGACGGGTTGACGCGGTTGGGGAAGGCGCTGGGGTGAGGGGGAGACAACAAACCCCCGTCCCGCGTCGACCCCGCGCCCGGAGGGCTACTTCGCCGTCCGCGTCAGGACCACGCGGTCGATCTCGGCGCCGAAGCCGTCGATCGCGCGGACCGTCAGCTTGGAGGTGCCGCCGTGTCGGGCCGGGGCGCTGTCGATGGCCAGGAGGCAGTAGCCGGTGTAGCGGACCCGGGACCAGGCCACGGTCTCGGGGGTCTTGGTCCTGCCCGGCTCGTTCACGAAGGACGCGATGGGGGAGACGTCGTCCACCGCGCCGTCGTAGCTGTCCTTGGCCGGGAAGGAGTACAGGCTGTTGCCCGCTCCGCCGGCGACCACGTAGGTCGTGCCCTGGGTCGCCGGGGTGACCGTGGAGCCGCTGGGGGCCGCCGTGGTCACGCTGCCGCCCTTGAGCGGGTCGGTGCGCTCGTAGACGTGGTTGTGGCCGTTGATCACCAGGTCGACACCGTAGCTGTCGAACAGCGGGACCCAGTACTGGCGCACACCGCCCTCGGAGGCGTGCGAGGAGCAGGTGCTGTAGGCGCAGTGGTGGAACTGGACGACGATGAAGTCGATGTCGGCGCGCTTGCGCAGGGCGGCCAGCTCCTGCTCCAGCCAGGCGGTCTGCTTGCCGCCGCTGTAGCCGTTGTTCGCCGGGATCTCGTAGGAGACGTCGTTGGCGTCCAGGGTGATCACACCCACGTTGCCGTAGGTGAAGGAGTAGTAGGTGTTCTGCTGTCCGGCGAAGTCGAACCGAGCGGCCAGGCCGCCGTTGCCGTCGGGCGAGTACCAGGGCTCCATCTCGTGGTTGCCCGAGGCGACCTGCCATGGCACTGTCGCGGCCACCGCCTCGACCTGCTGGAAGAAGGAGTCCCAGACCTTGGGGTCGTAGGAGTCGGTGATCAGGCCGTGCCCGGTGCCCTCGGCGTAGGAGACGTCACCCGCGTGCAGGTGGAAGGCCGGGTGCTGACCGGCGATCAGATGGGTGGTGGCCACGGCGTCGTAGCTGATGCCCTGGTCGCCGAAGGCGGTGAAGGTGAACGGCCCGCGCTTGCTCGGCGCGGTGGTGAAGGACTTCACCACCGCCAGGTTGGAGCCCGGGTCCCAGCCGTCGTGGCCGACCGCGTAGTAGTAGGTCTCGCCCGGACGCAGTCCGTCCAGCGCCGCGTGCAGGTAGTACTGCTCGATCGTGCTCGGCGAGACCAGGGCCACCGAGTCGATCGGGCTGGTGTCGCTCGCCAGGGTGGACAGCGCCCGCACCTCGGCGTGGTGCTTCTCGCCGAGGTCCTGAGGGGAGCGCCCGATCCGGACGAAGGGGTTGCGGACCGCCGCCGTCGCCTGCCAGGCGACCGACATCTGCCGGGTCGGGTCGGCGCCGTAGGAGATGTGCCGTCCGAACGGGACCACCGTGGACCCGTTCGGACGGTCGGCGGTGGGCAGCAGGGACGCTGCGGACCGCACGGGTGCGGCCGAGGCCGTGCCGGTCAGCCCGGCCGCGCTCGCGATCGCGGTGCCGGCGATCGCGGTCCCCGCGCCCACCAGGCCGCCGCGCAGCATCGCCCGTCGCGACGTCGCCCGACGGAACCACTCGTGCTGCTCGGCCAGGCTCAGCTGTGCGGCCTGCTCGGGGGTCATGCCCTGTTTCGTCATGCTGCGGACGCTAGGAGGGCCCGATGGCCCCGGGGGAAACACCATCTGAATCCGCGGCCACTCGGTGCGGTGAGTTTCCCGGCAGGTCGCCACGGTCGCCGCCGCTCCGGGGCCCGGTCACCGGCCCGGGCAAGGGGGTCGGTGACCGGGGGACGCTGTGAAGTCCGGGCGCTACTCCTCGGTGGGGCCGAGGTCGGAGTCCTCGCGCAGGTCGACGGTCTGGCTGGTGGAGCCGTGGAGTTCGAGCAGCACGACCTCGTTGGCCCCGGCTCGCAGTACGGGTGCGGGAACGTAGAGGGAGAGTTGGGGGCCGCGGGACCAGTAGCGGCCCAGGTTGAAGCCGTTGATCCAGGCGTTGCCCTTGGTCCAGCCGTCCAGGTGCAGATGGCTGTCGGCGGCCAGGTCGGCGTGGAAGGTGCCGCGGTGCAGGACTGGTCCGGGGGTGGGTACGTCGGTGTGGGCGAAGTTGAAGGGGGTGAGGTCCAACAGCGGCAGCGGCAGGCTTGACCAGGTGTCAGCTGCCGCGCCGTTGAGGGTGACCGGGCCGATCAGGCCCTTGCGGTCGTGCAGCGCGACCCCGTAGTTGACCCGTCCCTGGTTCTCCACCAGCACCCGCAGCTCGGCCCCGCCGGGCGGCACCGTGAAGGTGAGGGTGTGCTCGTGGTTCTCCCGCTCCAGGACGCCGACCGGCTGGCCGTCCAGGAAGACCTGGGCGCGGTCGCGTACGGCGCCGACGGCGAGCCGGGTCGGCCCGGGGGTCTGCAGCCGGGTGGTGTAGAGGACGAAGCCGAAGTCCTGCCCGAGCTCCTCCATGGTCAGCGGGCGGTCGCCGACAACCGGGGTGCCCAGCGCGTCGAAATCGGCGAACAGCGGTGCCTGCTCGGTCAGTTCGATGCCGGACAGGGCGAACTTGGGGGAGCGGACCGGGACCGGCTCGGCGGGCTCGGCGGAGTGCCGGGCGATGACCGTGCGGAAGGCCTCGTACTTGGGGGTGGGGTCCCCGGCCTCGTCCAGCGGGGCATCGTAGTCGTAGGAGGTGATGGTGGCGCGGTAGTTGCCCTTGTCGTTGGCGCCGTTGGTGAAGCCGAAGTTGGTGCCGCCGTGGAACATGTAGAAGTTCACCGAGGCGCCGGCCGACAGCAGTTCGTCCAGGGTCCGGGCGGCGTCGGCCGGGGGGCGGACGGTGTGCTTGCCGCCCCAGCGGTCGAACCAGCCGTTCCAGAACTCGGTGCACATCAGCGGTCCGGCCGGCTGCTGGGCGCGCAGGGCCGCCAGCCCGCGGGCCACCCCGGAACCGAAGTTGACGGTGCGCAGCACCCCGTCCAGGCCGCCCCTGGCCAGGTCCCCGGGCTGGTCGGAGGTGAACAGCGGGACGTCGACGCCCCGCTTGACCAGGGCCTGGGCGAGTCGGGTCAGATAGCCGGCGTCCTCGCCGAAGGCCCCGTACTCGTTCTCCAGCTGAACGGCGAGGACCGGCCCGCCGCGGGTGGCCAGATACGGCAGCACGGCGGGCAGCAGCCGGTCCAGGTACTCGTCGACCGCGGCCAGGAAGCCGGGGTGGGTGGTGCGCAGCTCCATGGTGGGGTCGGCCAGCAGCCAGGACGGCAGCCCGCCGCCCTCCCATTCGGCGCAGATGTAGGGCCCGGGACGCAGCAGGACGTGCAGGCCCTCGGCGGCGGCCAGTTCCAGGAAGCGGGGCAGGTCGAGGATGCCGTCCAGGCCGAAGACGTCCCGGCGCGGGGCGTGCAGGTTCCACGGGACATAGGTGTCGACGGTGTTGAGGCCCATCAGCCGGGCCTTGTGCAGCCGGTCGGCCCACTGCTCGGGGTGGACCCGGAAGTAGTGCAGACCGCCGGAGAGGATCCGGAACGGCTCGCCGTCCAGCTGGAATCCGTCGTCGGTGATGTCGAGTATGGCCACGGTTGTCTGGCTCCGCTGTCGGTACGGGGTCCGGCCGCCCGGGGTCGGGCGGCCGGAGCGATGGGCGGTGGTGCGGCGCTCAGCCGTTGGCGACGGTGAAGCCCTGCTGGGTGCCGTACTGCGAGATGGCGGACTGCCAGGTGCCCAGTGCGCTGGTCAGGTCGCTGCCGTTGGCGATGGCCTGGCCGACGCTGTCCTTGAAGATCGAGTTGGCGTAGACCTGGTACGGCAGGTACTGCCAGCCCGCGGTGACGGCCTTCGAGGAGGCGGCGAAGACCTGGTTGGCCTTCTGCCCGTTGAAGAACGGGAAGGTCTGGTCCAGGAAGGTGGGGCTGTCGAGCAGGGCCGTGGTGGCCGGGAACAGCCCGATGCTGTTGAGCGAGGCCGCGCCCTCGGTGCTGGAGTTGAGCCAGGCGGCGAAGGCCGCGGCGGCGGCCTTGTGGGTGCTGGTGGAGACCACCGCGTCGGAGGAGCCCCCGTTCTCGGCGGAGGCGCCGGCGCCCGCGGTCCACTGCGGCACCGGTGCGGCGGCCCACTCGCCCTTGGTGGCGGCGATGGTGGTCTCCAGCGATCCCGGGGCCCAGGCGCCGGCGATCCACATCGCGTACTTGCCGCTGCCCATGCTCTTCCACCAGTCGGTGGTCCAGCCGGGGGTCGGGTCGACCAGCTTCTTGGACAGCAGCGAGGTCCACAGCGTCGCGAACTTGGCGGAGCCGGTGTCCTTGAGGTTGACCGTGACCGAGGTGGATCCGGTGGTCTGGTAGGGCTTGCCGCCGGCCTGCCAGATCAGGCTGTCGACACCCCCCGCGTCACCGGGGTCGATCGAGGTGATGTAGTGGGTCGGGTCGGCGGCGTGGATCTTCGCGGCGTCCGTCGCGAACTCGTCCCAGGTGGTGGGGGGTGTCAGGCCCAGCTTCTTGAAGATGTCGGTGCGGTAGAACATCGTCAGCGGGCCGGTGTCCTGCGGGTAGCCGTAGATGCCGCCCTGCAGCGCGACCTGGTTCCAGGCCGAGGGGGTGTAGCCGGACTTCAGGGAGGCCGCGCCGTACGCGGTCAGGTCGACGACCTGCTTGGACAGCGCGAACTGCGGCAGCGCGAAGTACTCGATCTGGGCGACGTCCGGGCCGCCGCTGCCGGCCTTGATCGCGGTCTGCAGCTTGGTGTACTCAGCCGCGGACTGGCCCGCGTTCACCACGTTGACCTTGATGTTCGGGTACTTCTTCTCGAACGCGTCCACGGTCGTCTGGATGCTCGGCACCCAGGTCCAGAAGGTCAGCGTGGTCGGCGTGCTCAGCGCGTCGGCGGCAGAGGTCTGCCCCCCGGCCGGGTTCGCGGCCTTGCTGCCGGAGCTGCTGCAGGCGGCGGTGAGCGAGAGGGCCAGCGCGGCGGACAGCGCCAGTGCGGTGCGGGTCGCCGTACGGGCGGTGGGGCGGAGGGATCTGCGCGAGGTTTCCATCGGGGGAGTTGTCTCCTGTCAATGCGGGTGAGGGTTGTTGATGGTGCGTCAGGGCGTGCTTGACCACACCGGCGACCGCCCGTGCCGGTGCGAACCGGATGGGGCGAGGGCCGGGTGGGGGACTGGGGGCTACTGCTTGACGCTGCCGGCGGCGAGCCCCGACTGCCAGTAGCGCTGCAGCAGCAGGAAGGCGACCACCAGCGGGATGATCGCCAGCAGGCTGCCGGTGATCACCATCGGGTAGAGGTCCAGCGTGGCGCCGGTCTGCGGACCCATGGTCTGGGTGTTCCACTGGCTCAGGCCGACGGTCAGCGGGAACCACTGGGGGTTGTTGAGCACGATCAGCGGGAGGAAGTAGTTGTTCCAGGTCGCCACGAGAGTGAACAGCAGCACCGTCACGAAGCCGGGGGCCAGCAGCCGCAGCGAGATGGTGAAGAAGGTGCGCAGTTCGCTCGCGCCGTCGATCCGGGCGGCCTCCAGCAGCGAGTCGGGGACCGCCTCCATTGCGTAGACGCGCATCAGGTAGAGCCCGAACGGGCTGGCCAGCGCCGGGATGATGACGGCCCAGGGGGTGTTGACGATGCCGATCTTGCTGTACAGCAGATAGGTCGGCACCGCGAGTGCCGTGGTGGGGACGGTGATGGCGCCGATGACCGCGCCGAACACCGCCCGCTTGCCGCGGAACTCGTACTTGGCCAGCCCGTATCCGCCGAGCGCGGCCAGCGCTGCCGCGCCCCCGGCGCCCAGCACGGCGTACAGGACGGTGTTGCCGAGCCAGCGCACATAGATGCCGTTGTCGTAGGTCAGCACCTCGTGGACGTTGTGGAAGAAGGAGAAGCCGTGCCCGAACCACAGGCCGAAGCTGGAGAACAGCGAGTCGCTGTTCTTGGTGCTGCTCATCACCAGCCACAGCAGCGGCAGCAGGGTGTAGGCCAGCATCAGCGCCATGGCGACCGTCAGCGCGGTGCTGGCCCTGTTGCGGGGCCGGTGCGGACGCTGACGGGGGCGCCGGGAGGGGGTCGCGCGGGGGCGGTGGTCCGGGTCCGGGGAGCGGTCGGGGGCAGTCGTCGCGGTGCTCACAACGCGCGCTCCTGTCGGTTGGTCCAGAGCTGGACGGCGTAGGCGACCACGGCGGTGATGCCGCCCAGGACCACGGCGATGGCGGCGGAGTAGTTGAACTCCTGGCCGTTGAAGGCGAGGTTGAAGGCGTACATGTTGGGCGTGTAGTTGGTGGTGATCACGCCGGGGGCCAGCGCCTGGAGCACGTTGGGCTCGTTGAACAGCTGGAAGCTGCCGATGATCGAGAAGATCGTGCACAGCAGCAGCGCCTGCCGCAGTGCGGGGATCTTGATGCTGACCGCCTTGCGGATCTCGCCGGCCCCGTCCACCTCCGCGGCCTCGTAGAGCTCGTAGGGGACCGAGCGCAGCGCCGCGTACAGGATCAGCATGTTGTAGCCGGTGTACTCCCAGGTGGTGACGTTGCCGATGGAGGCGAGCATCCAGGAGTGCGAGAGCAGGTCCGGCAGCCCGAGGCCGAGATCGGTGCTGACCTGGTGGAACAGGCCGAAGCGCGGACCGTAGAGGTAGCCCCACATCAGCGCGGCCACCACGCCGGGCACGGCGTAGGGGATGAAGATCCCGATCCGGAACAGCGCGGACCAGCGCAGCCGGCCGCTGTCCAGCGCCAGCGCGGCGACCAGGGCCAGGCCCAGCATGATCGGGACCTGGACCGCCAGGAACAGCGCCACCCGGATCAGCCCGGTGTGCAGCAGCGCGTCCGAGAGGGCGCGGCGGTAGTTGTCCAGCCCCACGAACACATTGCCGCCGACCAGCCCCTGCCGGAACAGGCTGAGGTAGGCCGCGTACAGCAGTGGCGCGGCGATCGCGAAGGCGAAGGCCAGCAGGAACGGGCTCACAAAGAGGATTCCGTACCTGCCCGGGCGTGGTGCCCTTCGGCGGCTGAGCCGGGGCTGGAGGGTTTGGCTGGTCACAGCTCGGTCCATTTCGCAGTCATGTTTACGCAAACACGGTCCGTGTGTCGATGAGTGTGTGTCAGTTGCATCGAAGGCGTCAAGGCTCGTTGCCGAAAAATTTCCGGCAGGAGTCAGTCCAGGAAAACTCCAGGAAGAACCGGCCGATTACGGACCAATCGCCGACGGTGATCTCGCGCTCAAGGTCCAGTAGGGGTCGCGCACCAGCATTGCTTGCGGCTGGCCGCCCTGGTTACGATGTTGGCGCAAACATCACGAGAGGTGGGACGTGTGACCGAGACCTACAAGCCGCCCTCCCAGGCGGACGTCGCGGCGCTGGCCGGGGTTTCGAGTCAGACCGTGTCCCGGGTCGCCAACGACCGCAGCAATGTGGACGAGGAGACCCGCCAGCGGGTCCTGTCCGCGATGCAGGTGCTGGGCTACCGGCCCAACAGCGCCGCGCGGGCCCTGGTCACCGGCCAGTTCCACATGATCGGCGTGATCAGCTTCAGCCTCAGCGCCCATGGCAACAGCCGTACCCTGCAAGCGATTTCGGAGGCGGCGCAGACCGCGGGCTACTCGGTGAACCTGGTCGGGCCCGAGTCCCAGACCGGGGGAGCGATGCGCAAGGCGTTCTCCAAACTGACCGGCCAGGGCGTGGACGGCATCATCATGATCGAGGCGCAGATCCTGGACCACCCCGACCTGCGCCTGCCCACCGGGGTCCCGGTGGTGGTCGCCGACGGCGACCCGGACCAGCGCCACCCCTCGGTGGACAACAACCAGGCCGCGGGCGCGGAGGAGGCCACCGCGCATCTGCTCGGCCTGGGCCACCGCACCGTGTGGCACCTGGCCGGACCGCAGGACTCCTACTCGGCGCGCCGCCGCGCGGCCGCCTGGTTCAGCACCCTCAAGCGCGCCGGGGCGCCGGTCCCGGCCGTGCTCTACGGCGACTGGTCGGCGGACTCCGGCTATCTGGTCGGCCGCAGGCTGGCCGAGGACAAGGACGTCACCGCGGTCTTCGTCGCCAACGACAACATGGCACTGGGCCTGATCAAGGCGCTGCGCGAGGCCGGCCGGGAGGTCCCCCGCGACGTGAGCGTGATCGGCTACGACGACACCCCGGAGTCGGGCTTCTTCCACCCGCCGCTGACCACCGTGCACCAGGACTTCGAGCAGGTCGGACGACTGTGCGTGTCGCTGCTGCTGGACCAGCTCGCCCAGGGCCACCGGCCCGGCGGCGAGGTGCACAGCATGGTCACGCCGCAGCTGGTGGTGCGCGAGAGCACCGCGCCGCCGCCGGCCCGGTGAGCGGGCGCGAAGGGGTGTGTTTTGGGCCGATTGATGGGAACTTGACATATAAGGTTGATCAAATAGGGTGATCGGAATCGTGCCCTCCGGTCGGTGAGGGCGGCCGACCCAGGGGATCGCCATGCCTGTTCAGGTTCTGACCGTGCATCACAGACCCGCGTCCTTCGGATGCCCGCTGTTCCCGAGCGGGCACATCCGTCACCGGGAGATCCGTTGAGGCTCTCCGGTTTGCGCCCCACCCCGCTGAACCGAAGGGCCCCGGCCCCGAACCCGGCGCCGCCTCCCGTCCGTGCGACCCCACCCCCGGAGCCCGGCCCGCTGACGCCGGATCAGATCGCCTTGCTGCGTGCCAGTGTGGCGGCGGTGAGCCCGCTGGCCGGTGAGCTGACGGTCTACTTCTACGCCATCCTCTTCGCCCGCTACCCGGCGGTGCGCGAGCTCTTCCCGGTGGACCTCGATGTGCAGCGCGATCGCCTGCTGCGGGGACTGCTGCGGATCGTGGACCTGGTGGACGACCCCGAGAACCTGGTCCGCTTCTGCACCCATCTGGGCCGGGACCACCGCAAGTTCGGAGCTCTGACCGGGCACTACCCCGCTGTCGGGGAATGTCTGCTCGCCTCCCTGGAGCGCTACGCCGGCCCGGCGTGGACCCCGGAGCTCGCCGAGATCTGGACCCGGGCCTACGGGCTGGTCGCCCAGGTGATGTCCCAGGCGGCCGAGGACGACGCGCTGTTGGGCCCGGCGGTGTGGTACGCGGAGATCACCCGCCATGTGCACCGAGGCCACGGCATCGCCGAGATCACCGTACGTCCGGAGACCCCCTATCCCTATCTGGCCGGCCAGTACGCCAGCATGGAGACGCCCTGGGCTCCCCGGGCCTGGCGCTACTACTCGCCCGCCCACGCCCCGCGCCCGGACGGGACCCTGACCTTCCATGTACGGGCCGTCCCAGGCGGCCAGGTGAGCCCGGCCCTGGTGGAACGGGCCACGGCAGGCGAGATGGTCCGGCTCGGCCCGGCCCAGGGGCAGATGACCCTGGACCCCGACAGCAGCCGCCCGTTGGTCTGCGTGGCGGGCGGGACCGGGCTGGCGCCCATCCGGGCCCTGGTGGAACACATGGTGCGCACCGGTTCGGAACGCGACACCAATGTCTTCGTCGGCGCCAGGACCGCGACGCAGCTCTACGGCCTGGACGACATGCTGCGGATGTCGCAGCGCCACCACTGGCTCTCGGTGCGGGCCGCCGTCTCCGACGAGCGCATCGCGGGCCTGGAGGGCAACCTGCCCCATGTCCTGGGTCAGTTCGGCCCGTGGTACCGGCATGAGGCGTATCTCTCCGGCCCGGTCGACATGGTCACCCAGGCTGCCGACACCCTGCTGCGCCAGGGCGTCCCGCAGCAGCGCATCCACCACGACCCCTTCGACGTCCCCGCGCTGGAAGCCGCCCTGCTGCCCAAGCTCACGGCAGCGAACCTCGTCGCCCACTGACCCGACCTCACGCCGCCCGGACGCCCCCTCCCCGCAGCCGTCCGCGGCAGGGCCCCACCCGCCCCCGAGCAGGAGAAACACCCTTGCCGTTCCCCCGCCCCCGAACTGCCCTCGCCCGCGCGGCCTCCGTCGGTGCGGCCTCCGTCCGTGCGGCGCACACGCGCACCGCCGAGAGCGGCACCCTGCTGCGGGAGGCCGCGGCCTTCGTCCGCCAGTTCGCCGAGGAGAACCCGGACGGCGCCCGACCCGAGCGCCGTATCGAGGAGATCGCGGCGGCCGTCGAGGCGTTCGGCACCTACGAGCACACGCCCGAGGAACTGGCCTTCGGCGCGCGGCTCGCCTGGCGCAACGCGGACCGCTGCATCGGCCGGCTGTACTGGAACAACCTGACCGTGCGGGACCTGCGCCATCTGGAGCACCCCGACGACATCGCCCGGCACTGCTTCGAGCATCTGCGCACCGCCACCAACGACGGCCGGATACGCCCGGTCATCACCGTCTTCGCCCCGGACCGGCCCGGCCGCCCGGCGCCCAGGCTGCTCGGCGAGCAGCTGGTGCGCTACGCGGACGACCCGCGCAGCGCCTCGCGCGCCCAACTCGCCGCCGACCTGGGCTGGAAGGGCGGCCGGGAGCCGTTCGAGGTGCTGCCGCTGCTGGTGCAGGCCGCCCCGGACCAGGACCCGCAGTTCTACGAGGTGCCCGAGGACGCCGTGCTGGAGGTGCCGCTGACGCATCCTCAGCAACCGGGCTTCGCGAGGCTGGGCCTGCGCTGGTACGCGGTGCCGGCGGTGTGCGACATGAACCTGGAGATCGGCGGGATCACCTACCCCGCGGCGCCGTTCAACGGCTGGTACATGGGGACCGAGATCGGGTCCCGCAACCTCGGTGACACCGACCGCTACGACCTGCTCCCGGCGGTGGCGGACCTCTTCGGCCTCGACAGCGGCAACGAGCGCACCCTGTGGCGGGACCGGGCCCTGGTGGAACTCAACCTGGCCGTCCTGCACTCCTTCCAGCAGGCCGGGGTGACCATCGCCGACCACCACACCGAGTCGGCGCGTTTCCTCACCCATGTCGAACGCGAACATGCCCGCGGTCGCGGCTGCCCGGTCGACTGGAGCTGGATCGTGCCGCCGCTGTCGGGATCCGCGACGGCGGTCTTCCACCGCTACTACGACGCCCCGGACCCGGACCTGCGCCCGGCCTTCGTCCACCGGAGCACGGTCTGGCCCGCGTCCCTCGCTTGAGCGGCGGCCCGGGTCAGCCGACCGGGGCGTCCCAGTCGATCCGGTGGTCGAACACCCAGGCCATCTTCTCGGGCTTCGCCAGCTTGTCGAAGATCCGCATCAGCAGGGCGAAGACCACGCGTCCCGGTCAGCGAGACCGGCCGGGACCAGCAGTACCCTGAGCGGACCGTCTACGAGATCACCGACCAGGGCCGAGCGGCGGCCCGGGCCTGGCTGATCGAGATGCTGCGCACCCCCAAGCAGGAGTTCCCGGAGTCCCCCGCCGCGCTGTCGCAGCTGCTGCTGGAACCGGCGGAGATGCTGGCGGCCCTGGACGATCGCCGCGACCAGCTCGCGGCCTCGCTCCGGGCACTGGACACCACGGCGGCGACCGAGGGCGCGCGCCGTCTGCCCCGGATCACCATGCTGGAGAGTGAGTACCTGCAGGCCGTCACCGCGGCCGAGCCGGCCTGGCTGGACGGCGTGGTCGACGACCTCCGCGCGGGCCGGCCGGTCTGGTCGGTCGAGCAGCTGACGGCCTTCGCCGGCGAGGCGGAGTAGCGGAGAATCGGAGACGGAGTAGGAGCGACATCGATGCGAAACGAGGAGCGGGCGCACTACTGGACCCACCCGGCGCTGCCCGAGGTCGACCTGCTCGACGCCCGGTACGTCCGGCACACCTTCGGCAAGCACACCCATGACACCTATGTGATCGCCGCGATCACCTCCGGGGTGGAGCTGTTCCACTGCCGGGGGAGCCTGGAGCGCGCCGTGGCGGGCAGCCTCGCCCTGGTCGACCCGGACACCTTGCACACCGGGCACGCGGCCGATCCCGGCGGCTGGAGTTACCAGGTGCTCTACCCGAGCGTGGCCTCGATGGCCGCGGTCGCCGCCGACCTGGGCGCCACCGGCGGGACCCTGGGCTTCGACAGCGCCGTCGCGGTGGACCCGGAGCTGACCCGGCTGGTCCAGCAGGTGCACCTGGCCGCCGACCAGAACCAGGTCCTCGCCGCTAGCACGCTGCTGCGACTCGCCCTCGCCCGGGTGGTCCGCACGCATGTCCGGGGCCGCAGCCCGGACCGACAGCCCGCCGCCGACGGGCTGCGGGCCGCCCGCAGCGCCCGCGACCTGCTGGTAGTCCAGCTCGCAGACCCGCCCACCCTGGACGAACTCGCCGCCGCGGTCGGCGCCCGCCCTTTCCCGCTGCTGCGCGCCTTCCGCAGCGTGTACGGGCTGCCGCCGCACGCCTGGCTGACCCAGCACCGGGTCAGCACCGCCCGCCGACTGCTGGACGCCGGGACCGCGCCCGCCGACGCCGCCGTCACCGTCGGCTTCGTCGACCAGGCGCACCTCACCCGCCACTTCCGGCGGATCGTCGGCGTGCCGCCCGGGGCCTACCAGCGGGCGCGCAGGAACGTACAAGCCCTGACGCCCTGACCGGGGCCAGCATGTCCACATGATCGCCCCTCAACGCAACGGACCGGCCGCAGCGGCGGCCCCCCTGCCACCACCCGCAACGGACCGTTACACCGCGGTGCCGGACCGCGCGGTCGTGCGCGATGCCCTGGGCGTCGGCCTGGCCGTCGGAGCGTCCGGGCTGGCCTTCGGCGTCGCCGGTGCCGCAGCGCATCTGACGGTCTGGCAGACCTGCGTGCTGAGCCTGCTGGTGTTCACCGGAGCCTCGCAGTTCGCGCTGACCGCGGCGCTGGCGGCCGGAGCCGCCCCGCTCGCCGCGATCGCCGGGGCACTGTTCCTCGGCGTCCGCAACTCCCTCTACGGGCTGCGCCTCGGCCCCCGGCTGGAGCTGCCGCGGCTGCTGCGCCCGCTCGCCGCCCACGCGGTGATCGACGAGACCACCGCGGTCGCCATGGTCCAGCCGGACCGGCGCTCCACCCGGATCGGCTTCGCCGTCACCGCCGTCAGCCTCTATCTGACCTGGAACCTCACCACTCTCGCCGGGGCCCTCGGCGCGGGCGCCCTAGGCGACCCGACCCGCCTCGGCCTGGACGCCGCCGGCCCGGCCGTCTTCCTGGCCCTGCTCGGCCCCCGGCTGCGGGAGGCGGGGGAGCCGCGCTCGGTGGCACTGCTGGGCGCGGTGCTGGCACTCGCCGCCACCCTCGTCCTTCCGGCGGGGATACCCGTGCTGCTTGCGGTCGCCGCGGTGCCGATCGTGGGGCTGTGGCGCAGGGCTCGTGCGAAGGAGGAGTCGTGAGCGTCTGGACCGCCGTGCTGGTCACGGCCGCGGGTTGCTACCTGCTCAAGCTCATCGGCCTCTCCGTCCCCGCCGGCCTGCTCGACCGCCCTGCGGTCCGCCGCTTCGCGGCCCTGGCCCCGGTCGCCCTGCTGGCCGCGCTCACCGCGCTGCAGACCTTCGGCCACGGCGCCCACGGCCTGGCCCTGGACGCGCGCGCCCTCGGCCTGGCCGCCGCCGGGATCGCCCTGTGGCGGCGGGCGCCGTTCCTGGTGGTGGTGCTGGTGGCCGTGGTCGCCACCGCACTGATGCGGTTCGTGCTGGGCTGAGACCGGAGTCCGTCTCAGTTCGCCGGCGGCTTGAACTCCGGCTGGTCCAGCACCCGCAGCCAACTGCCGTCGGCCTGACGGCGATCCACCTGCGCCCGGGTGCTCCAGCGCCCGGGATCATAAGTCCAAGAGCAGGATTGCCTGGAAACCAGAAGTCCTGGTTATGGCTCGGTGCGCAGCTGGATCCCGGCCTGCTCCTCCAGCAGCGCCACCGCCAGCAGCTCGCCGTCGGCCGGGCCGTAGCGCTCCAGCGCGTCCTGGTGCAGGCTGAGGACGGACTCGGAGATGGTGTGCGGGGTGCCGAGTTCGCGGGCCAGCGCGGTGACGATGGCGAGTTGCTCGTGGATGTGGTCCAGGCCGAACGAGGCCAGATAGTCGCCGGCGAAGAGCGAGGGCAGGTCACGGCGGATGAACTCGCTGCTCGCGGCGGACTCCGCGAGGGTGTCGTGCAGCGCGGCCAGGTCGACCCCGGCGCTGCGGCCGAGCAGCAGGGCCTCCGCAGTGGCGGCGGCCTGACCGAACCACAACAGGTTGACCAGCAGCTTGACGGTGTATCCGGTGCCGGGGCCGCCGAGGTGGGTGATCCGGTGCGGGTCGGCGACCACCTCCAGCAGCGGGCGGTGCCGGGCGAGCAGGTCGGCGTCCCCGCCGACGAACAGCCGCAGCATGCCGGCCCGGGCGTCCTCGGGGCCGCCGCCGATCGGGGCTTCGAGCACGCCGACGCCCCGGGCCGACGCGCGCTCGCGGACCGGGGCGGCTGCGGCGGGGGAGTTGCTGCTCATGTCGATCCAGCTGGCACCGGGTGTGGACGCGAGGGCGTCCAGAACGGCGTCGTCCAGCGCGGCGGCGACCTGGGCGGGACCGGGGAGAACGGTGATCAGCACATCCGAGCCGTCCGCCGACTCGCGACCGGAGCGGCACCAGACGGCGCCGCAGTCTCGCGCGGCTGCTGCGAGGTCGGGCCGGGCGTCGTGGACGGCCACCCGGTACCCGGCGTCGACGAGATTGGCGCAGATGGGGGTCCCCATCCGGCCCATACCGATGAGACCGATCTTCAGCACGGTCGGATCGTAGCGGTCCGGGCCCGAGCCCCCCGGGTCCTCGGCCCTCAGTCAGCCAGCCCGACCCTGGCCGCCAGCAGTGCCGCCTGGACCCGGCTCTCCGTACCGGTCTTCGCCAGTACCTCGCTGACCAGGGTCTTCACCGCGTCAGGGCCGAGGCCCAGGCGCAGGCTGAGCTCCAGATTGGGCATGCCCTGGCCCAGCATGGACAGCACCTGGCGCTCCTGCTCGGAGAGCGCGGCCACCAGCTGCTCCGGCGTCGCGTCGGCCTCCTGCTCTGCCCCGCCCCGGGGTGCGTGGAGGCTGCCGTCCAGCATGCGGCGCACCACCATGCCGGTCACCCCCGGGGACAGCACCGCGTCGCCCTCCGCGGCCGCCCGTACGGCGCTGATCAGCTCCTGCGGGCCGTCGTCCTTGAGCAGGAAGCCACCGGCCCCGGCCTGCAGGGCCCGGATGACGTTGGCCTCGTCGCCGAAGGTGGTCAGCATGACCACCGCCGGGTGGGGGTCCAGCGCGAGCAACTTCTCGATGGCGGCCAGACCGTCGAGCACCGGCATCCGGATGTCCACCAGGGCCACGTCCACCGGTGCGCGCGCCGCCAGCTCCACCGCCTCGGCCCCGTTGGACGCCTCGGCGACGACCTCGATGCCCTCGGCATGCCGCAGGATCAGCCGCACCCCGGCGCGGACGGTCGCCTCGTCGTCGGCCAGCAGGACGCGGATCGGGGCGGTGGCGCTGCTCTCGGTCATTCGGGCTCCCGGGCGGGGCCGCTCGGACTCAGGGAGCCAGCGGCGTTGCGAAATTGGAGATGTTCGTCAATTCGCCATCATTGAAACAGTAGCGGGTGATTATCAGCTGATTGTTTTCGTTTGTGGTGGAAGTGTCCGGGAAGATGCACTCGGTTGCCCCGGACGGCCGCGCGGGCTCGCGACCGTACGCCGCAGACCGTACCGCCGGACTGTCCGGGCCGACGATCTGCTGCAGCTGACTCGGCGTCATGCCGAGGTGCACCACGCTCTGCGGCGGCTCGCCCGAGAACGGGCGGGCCTGCTGCAACAGGCTCAGCCCGACCAGCAGCACCGCGCCCAGCCCGGCGAGGCCCAGCACCGCGGCGACGGCCCCGGCCAGCCGGCTGCGCACCACCTCGTCGGTGCTGGGCCGCTCGACCGCCTCGGGGGAGAGGAGTGGCTCCCAAGCTGGGACCGTTCCCTCACCCTCGCTCCCGCCTTCGCTCCCGGGGCCGGGGCCGGGGCCGGCGTCCGGGTCGGTCGGCAGCGCGGCGCGGACGAGGAATCCGCCGCCCGGTTGCGGACCGACCGTCAGTTCGCCGCCCAGCAGCGCCACTCGCTCACGCAGCCCGGCGAGGCCGCGGCCGGTTCCCAGCCCGGTGGTCGCGGCCGGCGGGTACGGCGGCGCACCGTTGCGCACCTCGGCCCACACCCGGCCGGATTCATGACGAACCGTCACCGTCACTGCGGCGCCAGAGGCATAGCGGTGCACATTGGTCAGCCCCTCCCGGATCACCCGGTTCACCGCGCGGCGCACCCGGGGCTGGGAGGTTGTCAGATCGTCGCCCTCCCAGGAGAACGCGACCCTGACCCCGGCCGCACGGGACTCCTCGACCAGCGCCAACAGGTCCGCCCTGGTGCCGGTGGCGTCGGTGAGCGCGTCGGTGCCGGTGTCCCGGCCGAGCGGGCCGAGCACGCCCAGGGCCTGGCGCAGCTCGTCCATCGCGTCCCGCCCGGCCAGGCGTACCTGGGCGGCCTCGTCGACGAGATCCGGGGCCTGCTCGGCCAGGGCCATCTCCAGGCCGCCCGCGTGCAGGGCGATCAGGCTCAGCCGATGGCCGACCAGATCGTGCATCTCGGCGGCGATCCGGGACCGTTCCTCGGTCCGTGACTCGCTCTCCACCAACTGCTTGGCCCGCTCGGCCGCCACGGTGCGTTCGCGCAAAGCGCGCACCAGCCGGTCCTGCTGGCCGGCGGCGGAGCCGACCAGGCCGGGGATGACCACGCCCACGGCGGCCAGCACCCCACCCAGCTCCACCGCGTACTGCCAGCGGCCACCCTGCCAGAGCACCAGTCGCAACAGGCTGGCCAGCACAGGCAGCACAGCCGAGGCCAGCAGCACCAGATCCCGCCTGCGCGGGGAGCCGACCCGCCGGGCCGTGCTGTAGCTGACCGCCGCGCAGAGCATCGACAGCGACGGCATCACACCCAGCAGCGCGGCCAGCGCCATCATCGCGGCCTGCGGGAAGCGGTGCCGCGCCAGGAGCAGCAGCAGGGCCAGGCCGCCGAGCAGCAGGAGCTGCCACGAACGCAGCAGCCCGGCGTACCCGGCTGAGGCGAGCACCCAGTAGGTCACCAGCAGCAGCACCCCGCCGACCAGCGCCTCGACCGGCGCCAGCAGCACCAGCGAGGCCGGTGCCCGCCGCAACCCCGCGCCACCGCCGTCGGACGGCACCTGAGGGTCTGCGGGCAGCACGGGAGCGAGGGGCATAGCCCCGATTCTCTCCCGGCCCGGACCGGTTCCCCGGACCCCACGGCCGAGTACACCCGGCTGGCGGCTCGGGGGGTGGTGGCGCCGTCGCAGGTTGGCGGCAGCTGTGGGTGGCTTACATGGCGCCACCGTTGCCGCCCTCCGCCGCCCGTGGCTTGTTGCTGTTGCTCGCTTCGCTCGCGGCGACAAGGGGGGGGAGGGGCGCGGGCGGAGCGCCGCTGCCGGGCGGCGGAGCGGTCGGTGGTGCCTGCGGAAACGATTCTTCAGGTAGGTGTCCTATGCATTTGGGGTCACTCGACCTACTTTGGGGTCACTCGTCCGACAAATCCTGCCAAGTATGTCCGTTATGTCGTCGAGTCAGTGACCCCAAAGTAGGTCGAGTGACCCCAAAACGGACCACGCCGATCGCCGCGCGCCCCCTCGCCAGCCCGCACGCCCCCCGCACGGGCCTACGGCGCCCAGCAGGTCGCCCCCTCCCGTAGTTAGCCCGCGAGCGCAGCGAGCAACAGCAACAAGCCACGGACGGGGGCGGGCGGCAACGGTGGCGCCATGTAAGCCACCTACAGCTGCCGCCAACCAGCGGTGCCGTTCCGCCCCGCCCCCCGCGCGCGGTCGTTACCCTGCTCCGATGGAAGATCGAGAGGTACTCGTCGGCGGTGTGAATCGGGTCGTTCGGGAGGGGGCCGTGGTCCGGCGGCCGGCCGGGCCCTGGAGTGGGACGGTGCAGCGCCTGCTCGCGCATGTGGCGGATGTCGGATTCTCGGGAGCTCCGAAGCCGTACGGACTCAGCGTGGACGGCGCCGAGGAACTCGTTGAGTTTCTGCCGGGGGAGGTCGGCCATGACTTCGGTGCGCCGGAGGTTCGAAGCGATGCCTCGCTGATCGCTGCGGGTCGACTGTTGCGTGGGTTGCATGACGCCACGACTGACTTCGTGCGCGAGCCGGGCGATGTGTGGCAACTCCCGCCGCGGGAGCCGGCGGAGGTGATCTGCCATGGGGACGCGGCCACGTACAACACGGTGTTCCGCGATCAACTCCCGGTCGCCTTCATTGACTTCGACACCGCCCACCCCGGGCCTCGGCTCTGGGACGTGGCCTACACCGCGTACCGGTTTGTCCCGCTGTACGCGCCGGACGAAGAGGAACACACCCTGCCGGTGCCGGAAGCCCGGCGCCGGCTGGGCCTGTTCGCGGACGCCTATGGGCTGTCGGAGGCGGGGCGGGCCGCGCTGCCGGCTGTCGCCGCCGAGCGGCTTCGGGCGCTGGTCGCCTGGATGCGCGAGCACGCTGCGGCGGGTCATCCCGCCTTCTCCCGGCATGTCGAAGAGGGGCACGATCGTCGCTATCTCACCGACGCCCGATGGATCGAATCCACGTTCGGGTGACGGTCGAGCGACTGCAAGGGCGCATGAAATTTTCGAAAGATGCTGAAATTGTTTGCACGCAAGCCTTGACCGCCCCCCGTCGGCGGCGGGATCGTCATCTCGCGCAGCCGTCAAGTCCCCGGTGGTCACCGGGGTTGGACGGTTCGTCAGACGGCTTTCGCTGTGGGTTGCGGATGCCGTAGCGCGCTTCGTGCGGGCCCGCATGACGACCTTCCCATCCACCCCCCTGGGAGCAGTCACGATGCAGTCATTGCGTAGATCCACGCGCAGATCCACATCCACGGCCCCACCGCCCGGTGGCTCGCGCCGCAACGGTCGGCTTCGCCTCCGCTCCCGCTCCGGTGGGCTGCTGCTCGCGGGCGCCATGCTCACCGGCGGCCTGCTGCCCTTGACGCTGGGCGGAGCCGCGCACGCCAGCGGCAGCAACGGCGGTGACGTGATAGCCAACCTGTTCATGTGGAACTGGACTTCAGTCGCCGCCGAGTGCACCAACATCCTTGGCCCCAAGGGCTATGGGGCCGTCCAGGTCGCCCCGCCCGAGGACTCGATCCGGCTGGCGGGGACCCACCCGTGGTGGGAGATCTACCAGCCGGTCGGCTACGACCTGGGCAGCCGCATGGGCACCGAGGCGCAGTTCGAGGCAATGGTGACGACCTGTCACAATGCGGGCGTCAAGGTGATCGTGGACACGGTCATCAACCACATGGCCGGCTCCAACCAGACCAGCACCGACTCCTACGGCGGGGACACTTTCAGCGAGTCCTCCTCCAGCTACAGCGAAGTGCCGTACACCTCGGCCAACTTCCACACCTACCCGACCAACTGCCCGGTCTCCACCAATGTGATCAGCGACTGGAGCAGCGTCACCCAGGTCCAGGAGTGCCAGCTGCTCTCCCTGGAGGACCTCTACACCGAGACCGACGACACCCGCAGCAAGATCGCGGGCTATATGAACAAGCTGATCAGCTATGGCGTCGACGGCTTCCGGGTGGACGCGGCCAAGCACATCGCCCAGGCCGACCTGGCGAACATCGAATCCCGGCTCACCACCACCACCTGGGGCAACACCCCGTACGTCATCCAGGAGGTCTACCCCGGCGGCAGCGGCAGCCTGGCCCCCTCGGCGTTCGAGACCAACGGCAGCATCATCGGCTTCGACTACGCCTACGACATCAAGGGCCAGTTCACCGGCAGCATCGCCAACCTCAAAACCTTCGGCAGCAGTTGGGGCCTTGAGCCCAGCGCCAAGGAGGAGGTCATGGTCACCAACCATGACACCGAGCGGGCAGGCTCCACCCTGACCTACAAGAACGGCGCCACCTACAACCTGGCCACCGAGTTCATGCTCGCCTGGGGCTACGGCACCCCGCAGGTGTACTCGGGCTTCAACTGGAGCTCCTCGGACGACTCCCCGCCCGCCGACTCCAACGGCTACGTCACCGACACCAACTGCGCCACCACGTGGAACTGCACCGACCGGGTCACCGGCGTCGCCAACATGGTGGGCTGGCACAACGCGGCCGGCACTGCGGCCGTCGCCAACTGGTACGACGACGGTTCCAACCTGATCGCCTTCTCCCGCGGCTCCAAGGCCTGGATCGCGATCAACAATGAGAGCAGCACCCAGACCAAGACCTTCGCCACCGGCCTCGCCGCGGGCACCTACTGCGACGTGATCCACGGCAACTACACCGCCTCGACCGGCGCCTGCTCCGGGCCGACGGTGGCCGTGGACAGCTCCGGCAACGCGACGGTGTCCATCGCGGCCGACGACTCGGTGGCGCTGTACGGCATCAGCACCGGCACCAGCACGGCGAGCGCCAGCGCTTCGGCGAGCGCCACCGCTACCGCCACCGCCTCGGCCAGTGCCAGCGCGACCGCCACGGCGACGGCGACCGCCACAGCGACCGCCACGGCGACCAGCACCAGCACCAGCAGCTCGACCGTGAACGAGACCTTCACCGTCAGCGGCGCTCCCACCAGCGCCCCGCTGTACCTCGTCGGCTCCACCAGCGACCTGGGCAGTTGGGCCCCGGCCAGTGCGCTGCCGATGACCCAGTCGGGATCGACCTGGACGGTCACGGTCACCCTGCCGAAGTCCACCGCGATCCAGTACAAGTACATCGCCAAGGACTCCGCGGGCAATGTCACCTGGGAACCGGGCTCCAACCACAGCGCCACCACCGGTTCTGGCGCCAGCGCGACCCTCACCGACACCTTCAACGGCTCCAGCACCACCGTGGCGGAGACCTTCAACGACACCGCCACCACTTGGTACGGCCAGAACGTCTACCTGGTCGGCTCGATCCCCGCGCTCGGCAGCTGGAACACCGCCAACGCGGTGGCCCTCTCCTCCGCCTCCTACCCGACCTGGTCGGCGACGGTGGGCCTGCCGTCCAACACCGCCTTCTCGTACAAGTTCATCAAGAAGGACCCGGACGGCACCGTCACCTGGGAGTCCGGTGACAACCACACCGCGACCACCACCACAGCGGCGGCGACGCTCAGCAACACCTGGGGGGCCAACGCCACCAGCTCCGTCGGCGTCGTCTTCGACGAGACCAAGTCCACCGTGACCGGCCAGAACGTGTACGTGGTCGGCAGCATCGCCGGGCTCGGCTACTGGGACCCCAACGGTGCGATCCTGCTGTCCTCCAGCAGCTACCCGGTCTGGTCGAAGACCATCAGCATCACTCCGAACACGTACTTCACGTACAAGTACATCGTCAAGGACGCCTCGGGGAACGTGACCTGGGAATCCGGGGCGAACCGCAGCTACACCACCGGCAGTTCGGGAACTGTCACGCTCTCGGACACCTGGAAGTAGTACCACGCCTGTACGTGTGAA
The DNA here is from genome assembly GCF_041261405.1 of Streptacidiphilus sp. EB103A. Taxonomy (NCBI): domain Bacteria; kingdom Bacillati; phylum Actinomycetota; class Actinomycetes; order Kitasatosporales; family Streptomycetaceae; genus Streptacidiphilus; species Streptacidiphilus sp. EB103A. The sequence goes on from NZ_JBGCAQ010000001.1 coordinate 266,684, forward strand.
CCCCCGGCACCGGAAGGGTGCCGGGGGTTCACACATTGCCCGCGGGAGCGGGAGCGATCAGCCCCAGTTGGAGCACTCGTTGCCGAAGGCCGGGTTCAGAACGCCGATGACGTTGACGCTGTCACCGCAGACGTTCACCGGGACGTGCACCGGGACCTGGACGAGGTTGCCGGAGACGACACCGGGGGAGCCGACAGCCGCGCCCGCCGCCGTGCTGGAGGCGGAGGCGACACCCGCGCCGGCGGCGAGCAGGCCGAGAGCGGCGGCGGCGACGAAGGCGCTGCGCTGGTGGTTCACAATGGGACCCTTTCGAACGACATGAGGTGGTGCGAGCCGATCGGGACACGAGGCTCAGCACCTCCAACGCTCCGCCGGTCCGGCGGGCAACGCCGGGACACGGAGTGTCACCCGAACGCGTGGCGCGTCCGAACGCCGCTGAACACCGCCGAACGCCGCCGATCGCGGGCTCGGCCGGTTCGGGGCACCATGAAGCTCCGGTGGAGGCGTGCTTAAGAAAGCCTCGATGGACCTGCGGCGGGGCGGGCGGCAGGGTTTGTCAGCGTCGGTCGCGCCTGCTGCCGGCGTACGTCGTTGCACCCCAGTCGCTGCACTACAGGAGGCTCCCGCCGTGAAAGCACTTGTGAAGGCGAAGGCGGAACCGGGACTGTGGCTGATGGACGTGCCGGAGCCCGAGGTGGGTTCCGGCGAGGTGCTGATCAAGGTGCTGCGCACCGGCATCTGCGGGACCGACCTGCACATCCGTGCCTTTGACGGCTGGGCGCAGCAGGCCGTGCGCACCCCGCTGGTGCTGGGCCACGAGTTCGTCGGCGAGGTCGTCGAGGTGGCTACCGGGGTCGCCGACATCGCGCCGGGCGACCTGGTCAGCGGTGAGGGCCACCTGGTCTGCGGCAAGTGCCGCAACTGCCTGGCCGGCCGCCGCCACCTGTGCCGCAGCACGGTGGGCCTGGGCATCGGCCGGGACGGGGCGTTCGCCGAGTACCTGACCCTGCCGGCCTCCAATGTGTGGGTGCACCGGGTGCCGGTGGACCTGGACGTCGCGGCGATCTTCGACCCGTTCGGCAACGCCGTGCACACCGCGCTGTCGTTCCCGCTGGTGGGCGAGGACGTGTTGATCACCGGGGCGGGCCCGATCGGCATCATGGCGGCGGCGGTCGCCCGGCACGCCGGGGCCCGGAAGGTGATGATCACCGACGTCAGCCCGTACCGGCTGGCGCTGGCCGAGAAGGTCGGCGTCAGCCTGGCCCTGGACGTGAGCACCGCCACGATCGAGGAGGGGCAGCGGCAGCTGGGGCTGCGCGAGGGCTTCGACGTCGGACTGGAGATGTCCGGCCGCCCCGAGGCGCTGCGCGAGATGATCGCCAATATGACGCACGGCGGGCGGATCGCGATGCTGGGCCTGCCGGCCGAGGAGTTCGCGGTCGACTTCGCCCGGATCGTCACCTCGATGATCACCCTCAAGGGCATCTACGGCCGGGAGATGTTCGAGACCTGGTACGCCATGTCCGTGCTGCTGGAGGGCGGCCTGGACCTCAGCCCGGTGATCACCGGCCGCTACGGCTACCAGGACTTCGACGCGGCGTTCGACGAAGCGGCCGGTGGGCGCTGCGGCAAGGTCATCCTCGACTGGACCGTGTGACCGGACCGGACCACCTCCCCAACTCTCCGCACCAAGACCCAAGGAGTGACTCCAGAATGCTCGACTCGGTCCGCGCAGACCTCCGCGCCACCCTCGACGAGATCCGCACCGCCGGACTGCACAAGCCCGAGCGGGTCATCGGCACCCCGCAGAGCGCGTCGGTCGACGTCACCGCGGGCGGCCGCCCCGGCGAGGTGCTGAACTTCTGCGCCAACAACTACCTGGGCCTTGCCGACAACCCCCAGGTGGTGGCCGCCGCCAAGCAGGCGCTGGACCGCTGGGGCTACGGCATGGCCTCGGTCCGCTTCATCTGCGGCACCCAGGAGGTGCACAAGGAGCTGGAGGCCAGGCTGTCGCGCTTCCTGGGCATGGAGGACACCATCCTCTACAGCTCCTGCTTCGACGCCAACGGCGGTGTCTTCGAGACCCTGCTGGACGAGCGCGACGCGGTGATCTCCGACGCGCTCAACCACGCCAGCATCATCGACGGCATTCGGCTCTCCAAGGCCCGCCGTTTCCGCTACGCCAACCGCGACATGGCCGACCTGGAGCAGCAGCTCAAGGAGGCCGGGGACGCCCGGCGCAAGCTGGTCGTCACCGACGGCGTCTTCTCCATGGACGGCTATGTGGCCCCGCTGGAGCAGATCTGCGACCTGGCCGAGCGCTACGGCGCGATGGTCATGGTCGACGACTCGCACGCGGTGGGCTTCGTCGGGCCCAACGGCCGCGGCACCCCTGAGCTGCACGGAGTGACGGACCGGGTGGACATCCTCACCGGCACCCTCGGCAAGGCCCTCGGCGGCGCCTCCGGCGGCTATGTGGCCGCCCGCGCCGAGATCGTGGCCCTGCTGCGGCAGCGCTCGCGGCCGTACCTGTTCTCCAACTCGCTCGCCCCGGTGATCGCGGCCGCCTCGATCACCGTGCTGGACCTGTTGGAGGACGACACCACCGGCCGGGGCGCCGAGCTGCGGACCCGGCTCTACGCCAATACCGAGCTGTTCCGTCGGCGGATGACCGAGGAGGGCTTCGAGATCGCGCCCGGCGACCACCCGATCGCCCCGGTCATGGTCGGCGACGCCGAGCAGGCCGGACGGATCGCCGAGCAGCTGCTGGAGCACGGCGTCTACGCGGTCGGCTTCTCCTACCCGGTGGTGCCGCACGGCAAGGCCCGGATCCGGGTCCAGCTGTCGGCGGCCCACTCGACCGAGGACGTCGAGCACGCGGTCGGGGCATTCGTGATGGCTCGGGCATCCCTGGCAAACTGACCTGGTGATCGACACCCGGCGGCTGCGTACTCTGCGGGCCGTGGCGGACCACCGGACGGTGACCGCCGCGGCCGCCGCGCTGTATCTGACCCCGTCCGCGGTGTCCCAGCAGCTGGCCGCGCTGGAGCACGAGGTCGGCCATCAGCTGCTGGTGCGCGACGGCCGAGGGGTACGGCTGACCGCGGCCGGGGAGATCCTGGTGGCGCACAGCAACACCGTCCTGGCCCAGCTGGAGCGGGCCGAGGCCGAGCTGGCCGCCTACAGCGCAGGCGATGCGGGCGAGGTGACCGTGGCCTCCTTCGCCACCGGCATCGCCGCCGTGGTGGCCCCGGCGATGACGGCGCTCGGGGAGACCGACCCGGGCATTCGGATCCGGGTGCGGGACGCCGAGGGCGACGCCAGCCTGATGATGGTGCTGGACGGGCACGCGGACCTGGCGGTGGCCGTCGAGTACCGGGGCGCACCGCGCGAGGACGACCAGCGGCTGTCCCGGGTCCCGCTCTACGCGGAACCGTTCGACGCGGTGCTGCCCCGGGGCCACCGGCTGGCCGACGGTGAGCGGGTGAGTGTCGCCGATCTCGCCGACGAGCCCTGGATCGGCCCCTATCCGGGCAACCCCTGCCATGAGGTCGTCATGCTGGCCTGCGAGTTCGCCGGCTTCCAGCCCCGGGTGACGCACTCCTCCGACGACTTCAGAGCCGTAGCCGCGCTGGCCGGGGCGGGGGCCGGGGTGGCCCTGGTGCCGCGCTCGGCGCTGCGCGGGGTGGACCTGCCGGGGGTGGTGGTCCTGCCGGTGGCCGGCAACCCGGCGACCCGGCGGGTGTTCGCGGCGGTCCGGCGCGGGGCGGAGCAGCACCCGCTGATCCGCCCGGTCCTGCACGCCCTGCGCTCGGCCGCGGAACGCGCCCGACCGGGCGGGTGAGCACGCTGACGCCGACCGGGGTCAGCCGATGACGACCGGGGCCTGCAGTTCGGCCACCCACTCCTCCGGCTGCTCCGAGTAGTTCAGGGTGATCTCCCGCGCATGCCGCTGGAAGCGGTAGCCGTTGGCGTCGGCCCAGCGGGCCAGCAGCTGGCTGGTGGCCAGCACCCCGTCCATCGAGCCGCGGTGCACGATCGTCGCGGCCTGCTCGACGGCGGGCAGGGTGACCACCTGGAAGCCCGGTCCGCCGGTGACCCCCTCGGCGACCGGGAGGCCGGCGTGCACGACGACCCCGGCATCGAGGGCCTCGGAGGAATCAGGGGTCTCGTAGTACACGGTGCTCGGGCCGACCGGGGTGATCCCGGCCGCCTCGGTCTGTGCGCACAGCTCGTCGAACAGCCGGTTGACCAGCGGCCCGATGGCGTCCGGGCTGAAGCTGGCGGCCGTTCCGCTCAGCTCGGCCAGACGCAGCGCGGGCAGGCGCTTGATGACGACGTCTTCCTGGGGCATGGCGCCCTCACTCTCGATCGACCGGAGCCTCGCCTCGACCTGGACCAGGTTCGACGCCGCCTCGGCGATGGCCGCTTCCAGCTCGGCCCGCCGCAACCGCAGCATCCCGCGCAGCTCCTGGGCGCTGACGTCCTCGTCGAGGATGGTCTGCACCTGCTGCAGGGTGAAGCCGAGGTCCTTCAGCGCGACGATCCGGTTGAGCCGGGACAGCTGCGCCGCCTCGTAGAAGCGGTAGCCGCTGGACCGGTCCACCCGGGCCGGCCGCAGCAGCCCGATGGCGTCGTAGTGCCTGAGCATGCGGATCGACACCCGTCCGTGCCCGGCGAAGTCTCCGATGGTGAACATGACGCTTTCGAGGTTCGGCCCTCACACGGTGTCAGGGTCAAGGGCGGATCGCCTCCAGTCTGCCCCAGCCGCACGGAGACTGCAGGTCCGCGGTCACATAGCCGTGAGCTGCGGTGACGGTGCGGTCGTAGCAGGCGCCGGTGTCGGTGGTGCCGAGGTAGTGCTCGGAGTCGGTGCCGTCGGCGGCTGTGGTGACGCCGGCGGTGCGGGCCAGGACACCGCTGGCGTCGACCCGGTCGTCGGTGACCGCGGTGGGGCGCCAGCCCGCGCCGGTGCGGACGCTGTCGACCAGGATCCGGGCCTGGGCGACGGTGGCCGAGAGGGAGTAGTTGTTGCCGTCGGTGTAGAGCGGGACGTCGGAGTCCACCGTGACGGGGTACGACCAGGCGTGCCGCACGGCGGCGTCCTCGCGGCCCGGGCCGCTGGTGCGGACCGTGGTGCTGCCGTACTCCTGCTGGGTCATCAGCTGCTTCTGCCCGCCCGAGGAGACCGCGTCGCTGTTGCTGTAGCCGGCGTGCTGGGTCACGGTGGTGACCACCCGTCCGTGCGAGGTCTGCAGCCAGCCGGAGGTCTGCCAGTCGCGCCGGGCGGTGGTGCTGACCTCGGTGCTGTCGCCGCTGCCCGCGGTCTCGGTGGTGCTGACGGCGGGGGACAGGCCGAGAGTGTCGGTGCTGAGCGCGCCGTGGGTGACGGCCGCGCCGTGGTCGGTGTCCAGGAACAGGGTTCCGTCCACGGTCCAGGTGTCGGCGGCGCCGTAGGGGGTGATGGTGAAGGTGTGCGGCTTGCCGTCGACCAGGGTGCCGGCGAAGGGGGTCAGGTCGATGTCGTAGGCCTGGGTGACGAACTGGTCCACCGCCGGGATCGGCCGCCACAGCGTCGGCACGATGCCGCCGGAGTAGACGACCGGGTAGGGCTGGGCGATCCCGGCGGGCCGGCCGTCCACCGATACCTGCACCTCACGGTAGGAGCCGCCGCCGCAGAGGTAGTCCGGGTACTTCGCGGCGAGGTCGTCCGGGACCGAGTCGAACCACTGCTCGTCGCAGCCGCCGCCCCGGGCGTAGACCTCCAGCTGGACGCCGGTGAGGTTGCGGGGCAGGGTGACGGTGCTGGTCGCGGACTGCCCGGGGTTGAGCGAGTACCAGCCGGTGCGGCCGGCGGTCCCGGACGGGTCGTCGGACAGCGGGAGCACCTGGTCGGCGGTGTGCGCGGCCGGGTAGCGGTGGTCGGCCTGGTAGTAGGTCAGCGTCAGCGTCATGTGGTAGACGCCGGTGTAGGTGGAGTTCACCACGTTGGCGAGCGAGACCGCGAGCGGCTGGGTGGTGCGCAGCAGCGGGATGAAGCTGCTGACGTCCTTCTCCAGGTGCCAGCTGATCCCGGCGGCGGTCGGCTCGGGCGTGCTGGTGCGCAGCACCTCCGCGCCGCCGATCCAGACCCCCGCCAGCCGGTCGTACTGGCGGCCCTGCACGCTTCCGGACCAGTCCAGCACGACCTTGTTCCACGGCCCCGGGCAGTCGGCGGGCGGGGTGGCGGTCCCGGTCCAGGGCGGTGAGCTGATGGTGTTGCCGAAGTCGTTCTGCATCACGGTCACGGTGCAGTGCGGTGTCGGCGGGCGGCTCACCGGCGGCAGGGCGGTGACCGGGTTCTGGTACCCGGTCTCGACCGGCCCGTCGGCAGCCGCCGTCCCCGCCCCGACCCCCGCTCCCAGCGCGGTCGTCGCGAGCAGGACGGCGGCGCCGCCCAGCACTCCGAGTCTGTGCAGCAGGCCCCACGCGTGCATCCGACAGCCCTCCGCCGATCATGACCAGCTCTTCGGAGGACCATGCACCAAATGACAGTGCATGCACAAGGGGGCACTGCTGCTGAGCGCCGTTGTGCTTATGCGGACGGGGTCAGCACGAAGACCGGGATCACCCGGTCGGTCTTCTTCTGGTAGTCGGCGTAGTCCGGGTAGGCCTGGACGGCGCGGGCCCACCACGCTTCGCGCTCCGCGCCGGTGGCCTCATGGGCCGTCATGTCCTGGCGGACCGGGCCGTCCTGGAGCTCGACCTGCGGGCTGGCGGTGACGTTGTAGTACCAGACCGGGTGGGTCGGGGCGCCGCCCTGCGAGGCCACCACGGCGTAGCTGCCGTCGTGCTCCACCCGCATCAGCGCCGTCTTGCGGAGCTTGCCGCTCTTCGCGCCCTTGGTGGTCAGCACGATCACCGGCAGGCCCCGCAGGGTCGTCCCCTCGGTGCCGCCGGAGCTCTCGTAGAGCTCCACCTGATCGCGTACCCACTTCGCCGGGCTCGGCTCGTACTCACCCTCAAGAGGCATGTCGTCATCCACTCCGTCGTCGAATCGCGGTCCCTCCATCATGGACCGTCCGTGGACGGAGTGCGGCAACCGACCCGCCTGACGCACGGTCAGGGCTGTCCCAGCAGGGCTGCCAGCCTGGTGCTCTGCTGCTCGCTCCAGTCGGGCGGCTGGGCGACGGCGGCCCAGCCGGCGACCGGCAGGGTGCCGAAGCGGTGGCCGTGGCCGACCGGGACGCTGTCCGCGCCCAGCAGGTCGCAGGTGACCTGCCAGAAGGTGACGAAGGGGTACCACTGCATGCCGCTGGACACGTCGGGGGCACGGGGTCCCCTGAGCCAGCCGGGGCGGTGCACGATCAGGTCGGTGGTCCACCAGGTGATCGGGTCCCCGCCGTTCTGCAGATAGAGCACCCTGGGGCCGGGCCACGGACTCGCCGGTCGGGCGAAGTCGGCGGCGACCTGGCCCCAGCGCACCCTCCGGCCCTGCTGGTAGATCGGCAGCCACATCGGACTTCCCTGGTCGCGGCCGTTGGTGACGGCCTGCCAGATCAGGTTGTCGGCGGTCGGGCCGAGCAGCAGGGCGCCGCCCGCGCGGGCGGTCATCTCGTCCAGGCTGCCGTCGAAGGCCCGCTCGGTGGCGTAGGAGCCCAGGCTCTCGCCGGCGAGCAGCAGCTTGGGGCGGGTGGCGGCCGGGAGCGAGGACCACTGGGCGTAGACGGCGTCGAACAGGGCCCGGCCGGCGTGCGCGGCCTCGTCCTCGGTCAGCACCGAGACAAAGCTGGGCAGGTAGGAGTACTGGATGGCCACCAGCGCGCTGTCGCCGTCGTACATGTACTCCAGCGGGTTGGCGAGGTTCTGGTTCACCCAGCCGCTTCCGGTGGTGCTGATCACCACCAGCACCTTGCGCTTGAACGCGCCGGTCCGCTGCAGTTCGGCGACCGCCAGCCTGGCCCGCTCGGCCAGGGTCGGAGCCGCCCGCAGTCCCACATAGACCCGGACCGGGTCCTCGGCCGGCTTCCCGCTGAAGGCGGTGAGCTGGGCCCGGGTGCGGGCCTGGCCGACGAAGTCGCGGCCCTTGGCCCCCAGGCTGCCCCAGGACTCCAGCGAGGACGGGCTGCCGGAGAGGGTGGGCAGGGTGGGCTGGACGATGCCGGGTGACGTCGCGTCATTGGCCAGCCTGGCGCTGCTCTCGGCGACACTGAGCGCTCCGCGCAGCAGGAAGCCCTGGCCCAGGCCGATCACCAGCACGGTGACCAGCACCACCGCGCAGGCCGCCGCCAGCATCGGCGGGAGGATCCGGCCGAGCCCGCGCGCCGCGGCGTGGGTGGCCAGCCGCAGCGAGCGGCCGATCACCACCAGCAGCGCGCACAGCAGCACCGCGATCGGGGGCACCAGGGCCCACAGCCACCAGGTGACCCGGGGGTCCATGCCGACCGCGCGGCGCGAGTCGCCCTGCCAGGTGACGCTCCAGGCGGTGGTGACGATCACGGCCACCGGCGCCGCCACGGCCAGGGCCCACCAGGCCGGCTGCCGCAGCCGCTCGGAGGGGGTGAACCAGATCCGGACCACGCGGGCGATCAGCGCGCCGAGCGCATAGCCGATGGTGGCGGTGACCGCCGCCGCGAGCACCTGCAGCCACCAGGGCCGGGGCAGCAGCGAGGGAGTGAAGGAGAGCCAGTAGAAGACCGTCGCGGCGAGCAGCCCGCCCCAGTCCGGCCCCCGTCGCACGAACCGTGGGTGCGGCGCGACCGGGTGCGCACCGGCGGGGGGTGCGGCGGGGGGCTCGGCAGGGGGCTGCGCTTCGGGCACCTGCTGCGACATGTGTCGACTTTAGGCTCTTTCATCCATATTTGACTGATATATTCCGCGTGTTGTTCGGCCGGGTCCGACCGTTCGGGGCAGCATCGGTGTCCTCCGACCCACCCATCGGGAGGCATCCGTGCGCGACGTCGCCGCGCTCAGCGGCACCGTGGTGCTGCTGGTGCTGACCAATCTGGTCAACAACCGCTGGCTGCCCGCCTGGGGGCTGCTCACCGCGGTGGTCGTGGTCGCCGCGCTGCTCGGCATCGCCCACTCGGCCGGCGGCGGGGCCGAACTGGCCGGGCTGACCCGGGACAGCCTGCCGCGCGGTGCCCGCTGGGCGCTGGCGCTGGTCGGGATCGTGGCCGCGGTCTACCTGGTCGGCGCGCTGTTCCCGCCGACCCGCGGGCTCTTCGCCGACCAGCGCACCGACACCCTGACCGGTGCTCAGGTCGCCCTCCGGGTACTGGTCAAGGTGGCGCTGGGCACGGTTCTGCTGGAGGAGGTCGCCTTCCGCGGGGTGCTCTACGGACTGCTGCTGCGCATCCGCGGCGTCTACTGGGCGACCGGGGTGTCCTCACTGCTCTTCGGTCTGTGGCACATCCTGCCCTCGCTCCACCTGGCCAGCGACAAGCCCGCCCTCGGCTCGCTCTTCGGCCATTCCGTCGTCGGAGCGGTCCTGGCGGACGCCGGCGCGGTGCTGTTCACCGCGGCGTCCGGGGTGGTCTTCTGCGAGCTGCGCCGCCGCAGCACCAGCCTGCTCGCTCCGATGGGCCTGCACTGGGCCACCAATGCTCTCGGCTACCTGGCCGCCTATGTGCTCGCCTAGGGCTTGGTGAAGCCGAGCGCCAGCTCGGTCAGCAGCCGGGCGCCGAAGCCGGTGCAGCCGCGGGGGCGCCAGGACTTCGGGGTGTCGTTCTGCGCGGGTCCGGCGATGTCGAGATGCGCCCAGGGGCGCCCGGCGACGAACTCCTCCAGGAACAGCGCCGCGTGGATCGCGCCGCCGTTGGGGCCGCCCATGTTCTTGATGTCGGCGACGTCGGAGTCCAGCTCCGCGCGGTAGCGGCGGGCCAGCGGCAGCTGCCAGCAGGGCTCGTCGGTGCGCCGTGCGGCCGCCAGCACCTGGTCCACCAGGGGCTGGTCGTTGCCGAAGAGCCCGGCGATCTCCGCGCCCAGAGCGCGCAGGCTGGCGCCGGTGAGGGTGGCGATGTCGACGATTGCGTCGCAGGGCTCCTCGGTGGCCAGCACCAGGGCGTCGGCCATCACCAGCCGTCCCTCGGCGTCGGTGTTGAGCACCTCGACGGTGGCGCCGCCGCGGATGGTCAGCACATCGCCGAGCTTGGTCGCGCTGCCGGAGGGCATATTGTCGGTGCACATCAGCCAGCCGGTCACGGCGGTGGGGCAGTCCAGCGCGGCCAGCGCCGTCATGGCCGCCAGGATGGCGCCGGCGCCGGACATGTCGTTCTTCATGGTGGCGTGCACGGCGTCGCTGGGCTTGAGGCTGATGCCGCCGGAGTCGTACATGATGCCCTTGCCCACCAGCGCCAGCGTCGCCGCCTCCGCGCGGGCGGCTGCGGGGGTGTAGCGGACCTTGACCATCCGTGGTTCGTCGGTGCTGCCGGCGTTCACTCCCAGCAGGCCGCCGCAGCTCAGCTGTCGCAGCGCCGCGCGGTCGAAGACCTCGGCGGTGAAGCCGCAGTCCGCGGCCAGCCGCTGGGCGATCCGGGCGAAGACCTCGGCGGTCATGATGCTCGGCGGACAGGTGGCCAGGTCCCGGGCCAGCCCCTGGGTACGGGCCAGCACCCGGCCGCGCTCGGCGCCACGGGCCACCGCGTCGAGCCGTTCCCCGGCCGCCAGCAGCACCAGCGACTCCAGGGCGGGCTCGGCGGCGGGCTGCTTGAGCACCGGATACCGGTAGCGGGCCAGCAGGACGCCTTCGACCAGCGCCTGCGCGGCCGACTCAACCGTCGGAGTGGGAACGACCAGGGCGAGTCGGCCGTAGTCGGCAGCTGCTGCGGCAAGGGCCGCACCGGCGTCGCGAAGTGACCGTGCGTCAGCAGTGTCTGCGGCGCCGACTCCGTACAGCAGAGCAACGCCGCCGCCGGATACCGGGCAGGCCAGGGTCCGGCCGACGCTGCCGTCCATCCCCGCCGCCTGGAGCCCGGCGCCGCTCAGCCCCAGCCAGGGCTGGTCGCCGACCGGTGTCGGGACCGGAACCCCCAGCACCTCGCCCACCGCCACGGCGTCCAGCAGTTCGGCGGGCAGCGCCGCCGCCGACACCCCGACCTGCCGCTGCCAGGACGGCACCAGGTTCATCACGTCGCCGACATCCGCCATGTGTCCGTACTCCTCGCGGTTCCGGGCGGGGGCCACGACACACCCCGCAGCTGCACCCATTTATCCCATATGACCGTTCGTCAGGATCGCGGGCGCGCCGGGGTCAGGACTTCTCGGCGAGGACCGGGGCGAGCATCTGCGCGAGCTGGGCGGCGCTGACGGCCTTGAGAGCGCGGGCGGCGATCCGGCCCTGACGGTCCAGCACCAAGGTGTCCGGGATGAGCTGCGGATCGAGGGCGCCCCTGGGGAACCGCAGCAGCAGGCTTCCTGACGGGTCGTAGAAGTTGGGGTAGCCGATGTGGTGGTCGGCGACGAAGGCCTTCGGCTGGGCGGTCTGCAGGTCGCGGGTGTTGATGCCGACGAACTGAACGCCTCGGGAGGCGTCGGCGGTGGCGGCCGCGGCCAGGCCGTCCGCCTCGGCCCGGCAGCTGTCGCACCAGGAGCCCCAGATGTTCAGCACCACGACCTTGCCCCGGTAGCCGGCGAGGTCGATCTGCTTGCCGTCCAGGGTGGTTCCGGCGAGGTCCAGTGGCGCGCCCCGGTCCTTCATCGCGGTGATCTGGCCGATGCCGGGCAGGAGATGGGAGCCCGTGCTCTCCGCGGACTCGCCACCTGTAGTGCCGCCGGAGCAGCCGGCTGCGCCGAGGGCGACGGCCCCAGCCACGGCCGCGGCGAGAACGGCTGCCCGGGGACTGTGGGCGCGGCTGTGCGGAGGTTGTGGACGCATGCGAGGGAGTCTCGCACGGGGCCGCGAGGGTGCTCCGGCGGGGGTCTCGTGCGTACCTGACAAATTCCGGAGTGGGAGCTGGGAATAGGTGTGCGGTGAATCACTATTTGTCTGCGCTGCAGGCGCCGAACCTGTTCTGAAAAGTACCTGGTGGGGGCGTCGGAGCCATTTGTTGATTTCTCTCGAATAATTGCCTATATCCCATTTCTCCTGCTTGGATCGGGCCTGTCCGTTGCCGATCGACCAGGTGTGAGCCTGTGGTGTAGCCTCCCCCGAAGTAGCGCGCCCTTCCGGGGAAAGGGGTCGGAGATACCTTGCCCGGATCCGTGTCAAGTTATTGTGCAGAAAGCGTGAATACGCATTCGGATCCCCGCTGGGTGTTAATCCGGGCCTTTACCTGCCGGGCTTCCGGGGGCGCGCCGACGCAAGGAGTCCAGGACATGACCACGGTTGCACCCCCGAGCAACCGCCGACGGAAGACCCGGGCCGGCACGGCCGTACTCGTCCTCGTGCTGCTGGGGTTCGTCGTCCCCGCTCTGTTCGCGCCGACCGCCGCCGTTGCGGTCGCGCCGATACCCGGTTCGCCGCTGGACGCCTACGACAAGGGCGTCAGCTACGACCAGGGTGTCCATCTGATCGCCAGGGTGTTCGCCCTGATCGCGTATGTGCTGATGGTCGCCACCATTGTGCTCGGTGTGGTGCTGCGGCTCCGTTTCATGCAACGCGCCGTCAACCGGTCGACCTTCTACGGCGCCCACATGGTGCTGGCGCTGTCCGCGCTGATCTTCGGCGCCCTGCATGGCTTCACCTTCCTCTACCAGCCGATCTGGCAGATCGGCGCACGCGAACTGACCGTCCCGTTCGTCGGCGGGGTGCAGCGGATCCCGGTGGGCTTCGGCATCCTCGGCACCGAACTGGCCATCGCCGTCGGCTGCTCGGTCTGGCTGCAGCGCCGGCTCGGCTACCACCGCTGGCTGAGGTTCCATCAACTGGCCTATGTGGCCTTCGGGCTGATCTGGCTGCACATCTTCCTGGTGCATCCCGAGCCGCGGCACGACAACCTGGTGGCGATCGGCATCGCCGCCGGAGCCGGGACGTGCCTGCTGGCGTTCCTGATCCGGGCCTTCCCCTCACGCTCCAGGCTGAGGCAGCGGGCCTTCCCCGGTAGCCCGGGGGCCGTCCGATGACCGATCCGCTGATCGATCCCCTGACCGACCCACTCACCGGCCCGCTGCCGGATCCGCCGACCGGCCACTGGTACCCGGTGCCGGTGCAGCCCCAGCAGGCGTACCAGTACCAGCAGCCGGGGCGCCTCCTGGTCCCGCAGAGCCGGCAGCCCGTGCCGGTCGAGCACCGGCCCGCGCCGGTCCCCGCCGACTCCTTCGAGCCGGTGCACCCGGCGCTGGTCGCGGAGGCCGAGCCGGTCCGGGTCAGCGTCGACAACAACCGCTGCCACATCTACGGCATCTGCCAGCAGGAGGCGCCGGAGGTCTTCCGGATCTCCGAGGGCGGGTCGCTGCACTACACCCGGAGCGTGCCCGCCGAGTTCGCGGCCCAGGCCCGGCAGGCGGTGCGCTGCTGCCCGATGCAGGCCATCGCCATCCGCGGCGGCGACGCGCCGGGCGGCGGTTCCGCCGACGGCCGGAGCCCGGTGCGGCCGCTGCGCAGTGGCGCCGCCGCGCGGACCAGCCGCCGACGCATCGTCGTGGCCGGCGGCGGGCTGGCCGGCCTGAGCGCCGCGACCAGGCTCAGGGACCGGGGTTTCGACGGCGAGCTGGTCCTGGTGGGCGAGGAGGCCCGCCGCCCCTACAGCCGTCCGCCGCTGTCCAAGCAGTACCTGGCCGGTGCGCTGGGCGGTGCGGACCTCACCTTCCGGGCCGACGAGACGCTGGACGCGCACTGGCTGCTGGACACCCGGCTGGTCGGACTGGACGTCGAGCGCCGGACCCTGGAACTGCGCGGCGGGGAGCGGCTGCCCTACGACGGACTGGTCCTGGCGACCGGCGTGGACGCCAAGCGCCTGCCCGAGGCGCCGGTCTTCAGCGACCGGGTACGCACCATCCGCACCCTGGAGGACGCCGAGGCGGTCCGGCGGGCCATGCACGCCGCCCGCGCCCACCATGTGGTGATCCTCGGCGGCGGCTTCGTCGGCTGCGAACTGGCCTGCACCGCAAGGGAACACGGGATGGACGTCACCCTGGTGGTGCACAGCGCCCCGCTGTTGCGCCGGGTGCTCGGCAAGCAGGTCGGCACCGTGGTCGGCGACATCCAGCGGCGGGCCGGCGTCGACGTCCGGCTCGGCACCGAGATCACCGACTGGCTGGACCACGGCGACGTGCTGCGACTGCGGCTGGACGACGGCGCGGTCCTGGACTGCGACTTCGTGGTGCTCGGGCTGGGCAGCGAGCCGCGGACCGAGTGGCTGCGCGGCAGCGGCCTCGACGTCTCCGACGGCGTGCTCTGCGACCCCACCTGCCATGCCGTCGACCAGTGGGGCCGGTCCCACCCCAATATCGTCGCGGCCGGCGACGTGGCCCGCTGGCCCAACGCGCGGTTCGACGCCCAGCCGCGGCGGGTCGAACACCTGATTCACGCCGTCGAGATGGGGCAGCACGCCGCCGACTCGCTGCTGCGCGGCCCCGACCGCGCGGCCCGCTTCACCCCCGTGCCGCGCTTCTGGTCGGAGCAGCACGGCACCCGCATCCAGGCGGTGGGCAGCCCCGCGCTCGGGAAGGAGGTCGAGGTGGTGGAGGGCTCCCTGCGTTCCGAGCGCTTCCTCGCCCGCTACACCCGCCCGACCGAGTACGGCCCGCAGACGGTCGCGGTGGTCGCCTTCGACATGCCGCTGGAACTGCTGGCCTACCGGGACGAGATCGGCCGTACCCGTCCGCACGCGCGTATCGCGAGCCGAAGGAGGCGTCGATGAGCCGTCGCAGTCGCAACCGCCGCACCGGACGGGCCCCTTCCGGCGGGGTGCTGCCCTGGATGCTGAGCCTGCCGGCCCGGATGCACCTGCGCTGGCTGGTGATCCTGGTCGTGCTGCTGGCGGCCATGGGCGCCTACGCCAGGGTGCTGGTGACCGCCACGCCGATGCCGCCCAGCAAGGCGCCGGCGGTCAGGACGGGATCCCCGGTGCCCGCTTCCGCGACGCCGTCCTCCAGGGTCGGTTGACGGTCGTCCCCCGTCGCGACGAAAACCGGTTGTGGTCGCGACGGGGGCCCGCCTAAGCTCCCGCTGTACCTGATGCCGCCCGACAGGAGAAGGCCGTTGTCCGTCTGAGCTCGGAGACACCGTAGCGCTTGGTCATCCTTGTGCGCTCGCGTGCCCCGTCCGACCTCGGCGATCGGCCATGCCCTGTTCCTGGGCGGCTTTTTCGCGGGTGCTCCCGCAGTGTCGATCCCTGCGGTGGTGCTGTCGGTGTCTCCCTCCGCGCTGTCACCGGACCTCCAGGAGAGAGGTCCGCATCCGCACTGACAACGGGAGCTGCTCCATGTCTCATCCGACCCATGCCCACACCCCCACCGCCCCCGCGGCCTCGCTGGTCTGCTCCGGGCTCGGCTTCACCTGGCCGGACGGCCGCACCCTGTTCCAGGGCTTCGACCTGTCCGTCGGCCCCGGCCGCACCGGCTTGGTCGGGCTGAACGGCTCCGGCAAGTCGACCCTGCTGCGGCTGCTCACCGGGGAGTTGCTGCCGGACGCCGGCAGTGTCAATGTCACCGGCAGACTCGGACACCTCCCGCAGAACCTGGTCCTGGACGCGACCCTGCCGGTGGCCGAGGTGCTGGGTATCGCCGAGGTCCGGTCCGCGCTGCTGGCCATTGAGCGCGGCGAGACCACCGAGGAGAACTTCGCCGCCGTCGGTGACGACTGGGACGTCGAGGAGCGGGCCCGGGCGACCCTGGACCGGCTCGGGCTGCAGGCCGTTCGCCTCGACGGCACCGTCGGCGAGGTCTCCGGCGGTGAGGCCGTACTGCTGGGCCTGGCCGGGCAGTTGCTGCGGCAGCCCGATGTGCTGCTGCTGGACGAGCCCACCAACAACCTGGACCTGGACGCCCGGCAGCGGCTGCACGAGGTGGTCGGCTCCTGGCGCGGCGCGCTGGTCGTGGTCAGCCACGACCCGGAGCTGCTGGAGCACGTCGACCGGATCGCCGATCTGCGCGACGGCGCCGTGCACTGGTACGGCGGCGGCTTCAGCGCCTACCAGCAGGCGGTGGCCGTCGAGCAGGAGGCGGCCGAACGCATGGTGCGGGTCGCCGAGGCCGATGTACGCCGCCAGCAGCGGGAACTGGTGGACACTCAGATCACGCTGGCGCGGCGGAAACGCTTCGGGCAGAAGCAGTACGACAGCAAGCGCGAGCCCAGGATCGTGATGAACGCGCGGAGGCAGCAGGCACAGGTCTCCTCGGGCAAGCTGCGGATCCAGCAGCAGGAGAAGGTGGCCGAGGCCAGGGAGCGCCTGGCCGGCGCGGAGTCGGCGGTCCGTGCCGACGCGGAGATCAGGGTGGACCTGGCGGCCAGTCAGGTCCCGGCCGGACGAACGGTGCTGACGCTCCGTGGGCTGCGAACCCGGTATGCCGACGACGGGATGTCACTGGACCTGGACCTGCGCGGCCCCGAGCGGATCGCCCTGGTCGGCGCGAACGGCGCGGGCAAGACCACGCTGCTGCGCACCCTGGTCGGCGAACTCGCCCCGCTGGCCGGCGAGGTCGACCCGGCGGTGCCGCTGCGCTACCTGCCGCAGCGGCTGGACACGCTCGACGACAGTCTGTCGGTGGTGGGCAATGTCGCCAGGTTCGCCCCCTCGGCCACGGACAACGAGATCAGGGCCAGGCTGGCCCGCTTCCTGTTCCGCGGAGCCCGGGCGGACCAGCAGGCGGCCACCCTGTCCGGCGGCGAGCGCTTCCGCGCGGCGCTGGCCGCGCTGATGCTGGCGGAGCCGGCCCCGCAACTGCTGTTGCTGGACGAGCCCACCAACAACCTGGACCTGGCCAGCGTCCGCCAGCTCTCCACGGCGCTGGCCTCCTACCCGGGGGCTCTGGTCGTGGCCAGCCACGACCTGCCGTTCCTGCGCGGCCTCGGCATCACCCGCTGGCTGCGGCTGGACCGCGGCACGGGACTGACCCGCTGGCACCCGCCGCAGGAGTGAGCGCGCTGTCCGTCAGCGGTCCAGTACGCGGGTCAGGAAGCGGCGGGTCGACTCGTGCTGCGGGTCGGTGAGGAGCTGTTCGGCGGTGCCCTGTTCGCGGATCACGCCGTCCTCCAGGAAGCAGACCTGGTCGGCGGCGTGCCGGGCGAAGCCCATCTCGTGCGTGGCCATCAGGATGGTCAGGCCGCGCTGCTTGAGGTCGGCCACCACGTCCAGCACCTCGCCCACCAGCTCCGGGTCGAGCGCGGAGGTGATCTCGTCGAAGAGCAGCACCTCCGGTTCGGTGGCCAGCGCGCGGGCGATCGCGGCGCGCTGCTGCTGGCCGCCGGAGAGCCGGTCCGGATAGTCCCGCGCCTTGTCCGCGAGGCCGAGCCGGGTCAGCAGTTCCCGGGCGCGCTCCTCGGCCTGCCCGCGCGGCACCTTGTGCACCTTGCGCGGGGCGAGGGTGATGTTGTCCAGCACGTTCAGGTGCGGGAAGAGGTTGTAGGCCTGGAAGACGATGCCGATCCGGCGGCGGGCGGCGTGGACGTCCAGGCGCGGATCGGTCAGCTCGGTGCCGCCCAGGTGGATGGTGCCGTCGTCGACGGTGTCCAGCAGGTCGACGCAGCGCAGCAGCGTCGACTTGCCCGAGCCCGAACCGCCGATCAGGCAGACCACCTGGTGCTCGGCGACGTCCAGGTCGATGGAGCGCAGCACCAGGCGCTCGCCGTACTGCTTGCGCAGGCCGCGGATCCGCAGCAGGGGCTCGCTCACCGTCCCGCCTCCGCCCAGGTGCGCTGCGCCACCTTGCGCTGGAGTCGGTCGGCGTACCTGGTCATGGGGATGGTGATGGCGATGAACAAGAGTGCGGCGCCCAGGTAGGGGGTGTAGTTGAAGTCGTAGTCCGCGTTGATCTGGGCGACCCGCAGGGCCTCCAGCGGGCCGAGCACGGCGACCAGCGCGGTGTCCTTCTGGAGCGAGATGAAGTCGTTGAGCAGCGGCGGGATGACGGTGCGCACCGCCTGCGGCAGGATCACATGCCGCAGCGTCTGGGTCTCGTTCAGCCCGAGCGCCCTGGCCGCGTTGCGCTGCGCCGGGTGCACCGAGTTCAGGCCGGCCCGGAAGACCTCGGCGACATAGGCGGTGTAGGACAGCACCAGGGCGATCACCCCGAGCACCCAGGGCTGCGAGGGTGTGCCCTGGAGCTGCAGGGCCGGCAGGCCGAAGCCGACCAGGAACACCAGCAGCAGCGTCGGCACCCCGCGGAACACGTCCACATACAGGGTCGCCGCCAGCCGCAGCGGCAGCAGACCGGGGGCCCGGGTGACCCGGACCACCGCCATCAGCAGCCCGAAGACCAGGATCAGCACCTCGGCGATCAGGAACATCTGGACGTTGAGCCAGAAGCCCCGGAGGATCGCCGGAAGCGTCTTGGTGAACTCCGAGTGGTCCAGGAAGTAGGTGTGCACCCGCTCCCAGCCCGGGGAGGCCACCATGCCGACGACCACCAGCACCACGAACGCCACCGTGCACAGGGTGGCGATCCACTGGTCGCGCCGTTTGCGGGAACGGCGGAACCGTTCCCGCTCCAGCTGGCCGGCGCTGGGCCGGTACTCCATGTGAGCGTCGGCGTCGCCGCTTTCGCCGGTCTCGGTGCCGCCGCCGCTGTCCTCGGTGCTGACGTCCATGGCCCGGGCCCGCTACTGCTTCAGCGTGGTGACGTTGGCCGAGGCCGACAGCCACTGGTCGGTGATCTTGGTGAGGGTGCCGTCGGCCTTGAGCGCCGCGATGGCCTGGTTCACGCAGCCGGTGAGCCCGCTGTTCTTCTTCAGCAGCAGCGCGAACTCCTCGGGCGTGCCGCCGGAGTAGTTGAACTGGCCGAGGATCTTCCCACCGGTCAGCTCCGCGCTGGCCAGGTAGAACACGGTCGGCATGTCGGTGACGATGGCGTCGATCTGGCCGTTCTGCAGCGCGTGGACCTCGTCGTTGGTGGTGTTGTAGACGCTGGGCGCCTTGGTCGGCTTGATCTCGTTCACCACCGCCTGGTAGCTGGTGGTGGCCACCTGGACACCGATCTTGGCGTTCTTGAGTGCGCTCAGCGAGGTTGCCGTGGCGTACCCCGACTTGTTCAGCACCAGGACGCCCTGGTCGGCCGTGTAGTAGCCGGTGGAGAAGTCCACGGCCTTGGCCCGCTGCGCGGTCGCGGAGATCTCGTTGATGTCGAAGTCGAAGTTCTTCGCGCCGGGGGCGTAGGAGTTGTCGAAGGGCTCGACGACCCACTTCACCTGGGCGGCGCTGAAGCCGAGCTTCCCGGCCACCGCGTAGGCGACGGCGCTCTCGAACCCCTTGCCGTTGGACGGCTTGTTGCTGTCGAACCACGGCGCGTAGGCCGGCGAGTCGGTGGCGACCGTCAGCTGCCCCTGCTTGTACAGGCTCGGGCTGCTCGTCGAGCACGAGGCGGCGACTGCGGTGGCGCTGCCCCCGGCCGAGGCGCTGCCGGACGCCGTCGCTGACGACGAAGACGCCGACGACGAGGACGTGGTGGACTGCGGGGCGCAGGCGGCGGCCGTCAGGGCGAGGACGGCTCCGACGGACGCGACGAGAGCTGTACGGGCACGGGACACGAGGATGTTCCTTTGCGATGGGGTCCGGAAGAACGGCACGGTCGAAGCGGCGAGGGCGATGCGCTCAGCTACACAGGTCGGCGGCGCAGCGCTCGTGGTCCACGTGACGGCGGCGTATCAGGGGGGTGGTTCCGGACATTCGTCGAGCATTTCGGTCAGTGCGGTGCCCTGTCAATCGCATCGGCTACGTTTCGGTAACGCCCGGGCAACATGTCAGCTGGTGAGACGCCGCAGGTGGCGGCCCTGCGGCGGGTTCGGGAACGCTGCGGGGTGCGGTCAGGCGGGCCACTCCTGCTTGTGTCCGAAACCCCTGCCATTGTCGATCAGCCGCAGCCAGTCGGGTCGCAGGGTCCACAGGTCGGTGCGTCGCAGCGCCTCGCCGAGGCGCGGATCGGCGCCGACGAAGGGGAACCGGGCGGCGTACGCCGCCCAGCCGGTGTCCCGCTGGTCACCCGTCAGCAGCAGGCACCGCCCCCGGCCCTGAACGCCCGTCAGCGACTGCCAGTCCTGGCCGTCCGCCTGCGCGGTGAAGGCCACCGAGCCGTCGGCGGCCAGCGCGCTGCCGTGGCGCGTGGTGCGGGCCGTGACCAGCACCAGTGAGCCGTCCGGCGCGCAGGCGTAGAGCACGGCGCAGGCGCCGGGGCCCTCGGCGTCGGCATACGCGAGGGTGAGCGTGGTGTGCGCGGCGAGCGCGGCGCGGATCTCGGGCGGGTAGTCGGCGGGGGAGTGGGGCGGGTGCTCGGTGGGGCCGGTCAACGGAGCTCCGTGTCGGGTAGTGGGTCCGGCGGCCCATCCAATCAGACGTCCGCTCGGCCAGTCGGGTAGAACCGCGGTGCGCGGGCGGGCGGGCCGCCCGGTCCGGGCGGCGTCAGCGGTTACGTTGCCCAAGGCCGACCGTCCCAGCCCCTGGAGTGCCATGTCTTCCCCTCTCCCCCGTGAGGACCGGGCACGCCCGGGGCAGGTGCGCCCGCTCCAGGTGCTGCGCAATCCCAAGATCTGGATCTTCCCCACGGCCATCGTCTCGCTGGTGGTGCTGCTGCTCTCGCTCTTCTACATGGGCGGCATCGTCGATCCCAACGGGAACCTGCACCGGCTGCCGGTCGGGCTGGTCAACGCCGACCGCGGCGGAGTGGTGGCCGGTCGGCAGACCAACCTCGGCGCGCAGATCACCGACTCGATCGCCACCGCCGCCGACCCCAGGCGGCAGGCCTCCTGGCGGCGGCTGGACCAGTCCGAGGCCCAGCAGCAGCTGGCCTCGGGCAGGCTCGACGGAGTGCTGGAGGTGCCGGCCGGCTTCACCGCGGCGGTGGCCGCGCTCGGCAGCACCGGTACGGCGAGCCCGGCGCGGCCCACCCTGAACGTGCTCACCAATCCGGGTGTGGGCAGCCTGGCCTCCTCCTTCGCCAGCACCATCAACCAGACCGCCGCCCACCAGGCCTCGCGGGAGCTCGGCAAGTCCCTGACCGCCGCCGCGCCGACGGTGGCCGACGGCAGCGCCAGCAGCGCCGCTCGGCTGCTGCTCGCCGACCCGATCACCGTCTCGGTCCAGGTCGGCCACCCGATCGGCACCCACAGCGGACTGGGCCTGACCGCCTTCTACTACACCCTGCTGCTGGTGCTCGCCGGTTTCATGGGCGGCAACGTCATCAGCAACGGCGTCGACGTGGGCCTGGGCTACGCGGACAGCGAGATCGGCCCCTGGCACACCCGCCGCCCGGCGGTGCCGATCAACCGCACCCGGACCCTGCTGGTCAAGTGGGTCATGTCCGTGGTCGTCGCCGCGCTGACATCCGGGCTGATCATGCTGATGTGCGTGGCGCTGCTGGGGATGGACGCCTCGCATCTGTGGCTGCTGTGGGTGTTCTCGTTCTGCGCCAGCGCCACGGTGGGTCTGGGGGTGCAGTCCATCAACGCCGCCTTCGGCGGCATCGGCCAGCTGGTCAGCATGTTCGTCTTCATCGTGCTGGCGCTGCCCTCCTCCGGCGCCACGATCCCGCTGGAGGCACTCCCCGGCTTCTACCGCTGGCTGGCCGTGTTCGAGCCGATGCGGCAGCTGAGCGGGGGGATGCGGGCCATCCTCTACTTCGACGCCCGCGCCGAGGCCGGCCTCACCCGCGCCTGGATCATGATCGCTATCGGCGTGGCGGTCGCCCTCGCCTTCGGCCTGGCCGCGACCTCCTACTACGACCGCAAGGGCCTGCACCGGATGGTCCCGGAGACCTCGTAGGCGCGCGGCTACGACCGGTCTCCCGCCGGGGGAGCGGTGCTGCTGCGTACGACCAGCCGGGTGGCCAGGTCGAGTTGGCGGGTGGCCGGGGTGCTGCCGCGGGCAAGGTCGAGGACCAAGCGGACGGCGGACTCGGCCATCTCCACCAGCGGCTGGCGGACGGTGGTCAGCGGCGGGCCGACCCAGCGGGCGAGCGGGAGGTCGTCGAAACCGACCACGCTGAGGTCGTGCGGGATGCGCAGTCCGAGCTCGCGGGCCGCCTCGTAGAGGCCGAGCGCCTGGAGGTCGTTGCCGGTGCAGATGGCGGTCGGCCGGTCCGGCCGGGCCAGCAGCTCCAGTCCGGCGGTGTATCCGGTCTCGTGGTGGAAGTCGCCCTCGGAGACCAGGGTCTCGTCGAAGGGCACCCCGGCGGTGTCGAGCGCGGCCCGGTAGCCGTCCACCCGGGCCCGGCTGCACATCATCCGGGCCGGTCCGCTGATCACGCCGATCCTGCGGTGTCCCAGTTCGAGCAGGTGGCGGGCGGCGCTGAGGCCGCCCTGCCAGTTGGTGGCGCCGATGGCGGGCACGTCGGAACCCGGGTCGCCGGCCGGGTCGATCACCACGTAGGGGATGCCGCGGCTGGTCAGCTGGTCGCGCTGGGCCTGGTCGAGGTCGGAGAGGACCAGGATCACCCCGACCGGCCGCCGGGCCAGCACCGCGTCGACCCAGCTCTGCCCGGGGCTGAGCCGCCCTGCCGACTCCGAGACGACCAGCGACAGGCCCTCGTCGCGGGCGACGGCCTCCACCCCGCGGACGACCTCCATCGCCCAGGGGCTCTCCAGCTCGTGGAACACCAGGTCGAGCAGGGACGACGGGGCCGGGCCGCTGCGCCGCCGCGGCTGGTACTCGTGCTGCTGGAGGAGTTCCTCGACGCGGAGCCGGGTGGCGGGGGCCACGTCCGAACGTCCGTTGAGAACCTTCGAAACTGTCGGAGCTGATACGCCCGCGGCGCGGGCGATCTCAGCGAGCGTCGCTCCACCGGACGAGGAGCCGTTCTCGCTGCGCAGATGGGGTTCTCGGGCGGTGCTCATGGCGGAGATGCTAGCCGATCGTGACCGGAACGGGAACGAGATCCTCTCGGTGATCTCTTGACGTCGATCGCAACTGCCGCTTAAGTTCCCCGTAATCATTCGGACTTTGCTTCGAAACATTCGACACGAAGGTGTGTGCAATGGCGATCAGGTCGAACAGTGCTCGGCAGGGGAGTCGGCGGGCTGTCAGAACCACCGCGATGGTGGGGGCGGTCTGTCTCGGTCTGCTGACCGCTGCCTGCGGCTCCGGATCGGGCTCGGGCTCCGGCGGTGGGACGCTGACCGCGTACGTCTACGGCGACGGCGCCGTGAAGGTCCAGGAAGCGGCGGTCGCCGAGTTCAACAAGACCTCCAAGGTCAAGGTCAAGCTGGTCGAGGTCCCCGGCGACTCCTACCAGAACAAGCTCAACGCGGTGATGGGCTCGCCCAACGCTCCCGACCTGCTCTACAACTGGGGCGGCGGCAGCATCAAGTCCTTCGTCGACGCGGGCGAGCTGCTGGACCTGACGCCCTATCTGACCCAGGACGCCTCCTTCAAGAGCTCCTTCCTCCCCTCGGTCCTCGCGGCCGGCGCCCTCGACGGCAAGAACTACGGCATACCCATGCGCGGCATGCAGCCGGTGGTGCTCTTCTACAACAAGACCCTGTTCGCCCAGAACGGCCTGCAGGCCCCGACCACCTGGGCGGCGCTGCAGACGGCCATCACCACCCTGAAGGCCAAGAACATCACCCCGGTCGCGCTCGGCGGCGCCGACGCCTGGACCGAGCAGATGTGGCTGGAGGAGCTGCTCGACCGCATCGCCGGGCCCACGGTCTTCCAGAAGATCGCCGCCGGCGACTCCTCCGCCTGGGGCGACCCGGCGGTGCTGAAGGCCGCACAGATCGCCAAGCAGCTCATCGACGACGGCGCCTTCGGCAAGACCTTCACCGCCACCAGCTACACCAACAACGCCGCACCGACCCTGCTCGGCACCGGCAAGGCCGCGATGCAGCTGATGGGCACCTGGGACTACTCCAACCAGCTGGCGAACCACAAGGACTTCGCCACCAAGGACGAGGGCTGGGTCAACTTCCCGACGGTGGACGGCGGCACCGGTGACGCGGCCGACGTGGTCGGCAACCCGACCAACTACTGGTCCGTCAACGCGCACACCAAGAACAAGGACGCCGCGATCGCCTTCCTCAAGGCGATGGCCTCCTCGGACTACGCGAACAAGCTGGTCGCCAACGGGGACGTCCCGGCCACCACCTCGGCCAAGAGCCTGCTCGGCAGCTCGCCCAACCCCGCGTTCGCGCAGTTCCAGTACGACATGGTGCAGAAGGCCCCGTCCTTCCAGCTGTCGTGGGACCAGGCGCTGCCGGCCACCCAGGCCACCCGGATGACCACCGAGATCGGCAAGCTCTTCGCCGGTCAGGTCAGCCCCGAGCAGTTCGTCACCGACATGAAGGCGCTCAAGTAATGTCCCGTCAAGCAGAGGCCCGGCCCGCCGGTACGGACGGCGGGCCGGGCCGGGCCCAGGCCGGTGAGCAGGGCCAGGACGCCATGGTTCAGGACGCCCGGGAGGCAGCGCCGGGCCGCCGCAGTGCGGCCGCGCGGGTCGGGCGGCCCAGCCCCGGCTGGGCGGTGCCCGGCGTGCTGTTCTTCGCGGTCTTCGCCGTGGTCCCCATGGTCTACGCGGTCTACCTCTCCTTCTGCGGAAGCTGGGGCGGCCTCGGCACGCCGCAGTTCTCCGGCCTGTCCAACTGGACCCGGCTGTTCCAGGACAGCGACGTCCGCCAGGCGACCGCGACCACCGTCGTGCTGACCGTGCTGAGTTGGGCCTTCCAGACTCCGGTTGCCCTGCTGCTCGGCGTCTGGGCGGCCGGTCGGGAGAGGAACCGGGCCGTACTGTCGGCGGTCTTCTTCATCCCGCTGGTGCTGTCCACCACCGCGATCGCGCTGCTCTTCAAGGCGATCCTGGACCCCAACTTCGGTCTGGCCACCACCATCGGACCGTGGATCGGCTTCCCCGACGGCAACATCATCGGCTCGCCCAACGGTGCGCTGATCGCGGTGGCCTTCGTCGGCGGCTGGCAGTTCATCCCCTTCCACACCCTTATCTACCAGGGCGGGGCGCGGCAGATCCCCGAAGTGCTGTACCAGGCGGCCTCCATCGACGGCTGCGGCCGCTGGCGCCAGTTCTTCCACATCACCCTGCCGCAGCTGCGGCACACGATCACCACCTCCTCGGTGCTGATCATCGTCGGCTCGCTCACCTCCTTCGAGACCGTCTTCCTGCTCACCCAGGGCGGCCCCGGAACCTCCAGCACCACGCTGTCCTACGGGATGTACCGGGAGGCCTTCCAGGGCTTCGACTTCGGCTACGCGAGCGCGCTCGGCACCGCTCTCGTCGTGGTCTCCACCCTGCTGTCCCTGCTCATGGTCAAGTTCTCCGGCTTCGGGTCCATGCGCTCCACCCGGGAGGGGATGTGACGATGAGTCAATCTTTCGGCGGAATCCGGTTCAAGGGTCTGCGGCTGAAGGCCAACCCGCTGGCCGGCCTCGGCGCCGGCGTCTGGCTGGTCATCGTCCTGGTCCCGCTCTACATCCTGGTCACCACTTCGCTGCGGACCCAGGACGAGGCCCTCGGCGGCAACCCGCTGTCCTGGCCCAGGACTCTGACGCTGAGCAACTACAAGCTGGTGCTCGACAGCGGCTTCTGGGGCTTCCTGGTCAACAACGTGCTGGTGACCGCCTTCACGGTGGCCGCCGTGGTGGTGCTCTGCGTACCGGTCGCCTATGTGGTGGTACGCAGCGCGGGCCGATGGGCCGACTTCGCGTTTCGGATCTTCCTGCTCGGCCTGGCCATCCCGGCGCCGGTCACCATCGTGCCGCTGTACGTGATCATCGGGAAGATGGGCCTGTACGACTCGCTGCCGGCCATCATCCTGCCCACCGCGGCCTTCGCGATGCCGGTCACCCTGCTGATCCTGGTCGGCAGCATGCGGGACATCTCCGAGGAGCTGTACGAGGCGATGGCGCTGGACGGCGCCGGCCAGGCCCGCATCCTGATGCAGCTGGTCGTCCCGCTGTCCCGGTCCGGGCTGAGCACCGTGGCCGTCTTCACCGCGCTGAACGCGTGGAACGGCTTCATTTTCCCGCTGATCCTGACCCAGTCCGACAACGAGCGGGTGCTGACCACCGGCCTCTACACGCTCAGCAGCCAGTACGGCGTGAACATCCCGGCGACGCTGGCGGCCGTGGTGCTGTCCGGCATCCCGATGTTCGTCGCCTACCTGCTCGCCCGCAAGGCGCTGATCAGCGGCCTGATGGGCGTCGGCGGCAAGTGACCCACCGGCCTCCCGGGCCTTCATTCCACCAGCCCCTCAGCCCATCAGCACCGCATCCACGAAAGGACGCCTCCTCCGATGGCGACCGAGCACGACCCCAGCAACCCTCACGACCCCTGGCGGGACCCTTCCCTGCCCGCCGGGGCCAGAGTCGCCGACCTGATGGGCCGGATGACCCTGGAGGAGAAGGTCGCCCAGCTCTACGGCGTCTGGGTGGGTGCGGACGCGGAGGGCGGCGGCGTCGCCCCGCACATGCACGACAACCTGGCCGACCCGGTCGACCTGGACAAGCTCATCAGCACCGGACTCGGCCAGCTGACCCGGCCGTTCGGCACCGCGCCGGTCGACCCGGCGCTCGGCGCCCGCTCGCTGGCCCGCGCGCAGCAGCGGATAGCCGAGGCCAACCGCTTCGGCATCCCGGCCGTCGCCCATGAGGAGTGCCTGGCCGGCTTCGCCGCCTGGGGCGCGACCATCTACCCGGTGCCGCTGTCCTGGGGCGCGTCCTGGAACCCGGAGCTGGTACGGGAGATGGCCGCCGCGATCGGCCGCGACCTGCGCTCGGTCGGCGTGCTCCAGGGCCTCGCGCCGGTCCTGGACGTGGTCCGCGACCTGCGCTGGGGCCGGGTCGAGGAGACCATCGGCGAGGACCCGTACCTGGTGGGCACCGTCGGCGCGGCCTATGTGGCCGGGCTGGAGTCGGCCGGGATCGTCGCCACGCTCAAGCACTTCGCGGGCTACTCGGCGTCCAGCGGCGCCCGTAACCTCGCCCCGGTCCGGGCCGGGGCCCGCGAGCTCGCCGATGTCATCCTGCCCCCGTTCGAGCACGCCCTGCGGGACGGCGGCGCCCGTTCGGTGATGCACTCCTACTCCGAGATCGACGGCGTCCCGGCCGCGGCGGACCCGCGACTGCTCACCGAACTCCTGCGTGACACCTGGGGGTTCGAGGGAACGGTGGTCGCCGACTACTTCGGTATCGGCTTCCTGGAGACCCTGCACCGCGTTGCCGCCGACCGGGCCGACGCGGCCCGGCTGGCGTTGACCGCAGGCGTGGACGTCGAGCTGCCCACGGTACGGGCCTATGGCGAGGAGCTGGTCTCCGCGGTCCGCCGTGGTGATATTGACGAGGCGTCAGTAGAGCGGGCGCTGCGCCGGGTGCTGCTGCAGAAGTGCGAACTGGGGCTGCTGGACCCGGACTGGTCGGCGGAACCCGCCGCCCTGGTCGGGGCCGGTCAGGAGCGCGGCAGCGTCGACCTGGACCCGCCGCACAACCGCGGGCTGGCCCGCCGCCTGGCTGAGCAGGCCGTCGTACTGCTGGACAATGCCGCCGGCGTGCTCCCGCTCGGCCCGGCCGGACAGGACGCCGCTGGACAGGACGCCGTGCTGCCGGGTTCCGTCGCCGTGGTCGGCCCGCTCGCCGACGAGGCGATGGCCATGATGGGCTGCTACTCCTTCCCCGCCCACGTGGGCGTGCTGCACCCGGGCACACCGACCGGGGTGGAGGTGCCGACGCTGCTGGAGTCGCTCCGCGCCGAGCTGCCCGGCTCCGAGCTCTGGCACGTGCGCGGCTGCGACGTCTCCGCCCCCTCCCGGGAGGGTTTCGCCGAGGCTGTGGCCGCCGCGCAAGCGTCGTCGGTCTGCGTCGCTGTGCTGGGCGACCGGGCCGGCCTGTTCGGCCGCGGCACCTCCGGCGAGGGCTGCGACGCCGACGACCTGACCCTGCCCGGCGTCCAGGGCGAGTTCCTGGACGCGCTGCTGGAGACCGGGACCCCGGTCGTGCTGGTGCTGCTGACGGGCCGCCCGTACGCCCTCGGGCGCTGGGCGGACCGTCTCGGCGCCGTCGTCCAGGCGTTCTTCCCCGGCGAGGAGGGCGGACCGGCGGTCGCCGGAGTGCTCTCCGGGCGGGTCAACCCCTCCGGGCGGCTCCCCGTCGGGATTCCCGTCGGCCCGGGCGGACAGCCCTGGACCTATCTGCAGCCGCCGTTGGGCCGCGCCAACGAGGTCAGCAACCTCGACCCGACCCCGCTGTACGCCTTCGGCCACGGCCGCAGCTACACCGCCTTCACCTGGGACCGGGCCGAGGCATCGGCGGCCACCGTCCCCACCGACGGCGAGGTCGAGATCAGCCTCCAGGTCCGCAACACCGGCCCGCGCGACGGCGCCGAGGTCGTCCAGCTCTACCTGCACGACCTGGTCGCCCAGGTCACCCGTCCGGAGTCACGGCTGATCGGCTACGCCAAGGTGGAGATCCCGGCGGGTGAGCAGCGCCGGGTGACCTTCCGGCTGCACACCGACACCACCTCCTTCACCGGCCGCGACGGCCACCGCCTGGTCGAACCCGGACGCCTGGAGCTCCGCCTAGCCGCCTCCAGCGCCGAGGCCGACATCCGCGCCCGCATCCCGCTCCTGCTCACCGGACCGGAACGGCGCGTCGACCACACCCGCGCCCTGACCTGCCCGGCGACCCTGGGCTGAACGGAGGCAGCGGCAGACGGGTGCCGGGGCTTCCGGTCAGCCGATGACCATGCGGGTTTGCGGGCGGTCCACGATCCGGCCGGGGGCGAGACGGTGGTCCGGGGTGCCTGCCCGGTAGGCGCGGACGACCGGCTCGGGGCCGCCGCGCCGGTGCCGGTCCCAGTGCCGGATCTGGTCAGCGAGCTCTGCCGCGAGCTGTTCCCGGTGCGGACCGTGCGCCCAGACGCCCAGCTCGAAGCCGGCCGCGAAGCCCTGGCAGCGGCGCAGCGCCAGGTAGGCGACGGTGTCGCGGTCCCAGCTGGCCGGAGTCCCGAACGGCGGCGTCCAGCCGAGCGGGCCGGGACCGGCCTCCACGATCGGGCCGACGTTGACAAAACGTCCGTACAGGTCCAGGGACGCGGCGAGCCAGATGTCCAGGTGGGAGAGGGTTCCGTCATCGCCCGGCAGGGTCGTCCCGGTCCACAGCCGGTACGCCGGAGTGGCGAGGGCGGCCCTGAGCGAGGCCGCGTCGGCGGGCTGGTCGTCGTCGATGCGCAGCCGCGCCGTATCGGCTCCGGCGGCCCCGGGGAGCAGCGCGACGGTGCGCTGGGGCCGGGCCCCGTCGCCGCGGATGGGCACGAAACCGCTGGGGAGCTGCTCGGTGGCGATCCAGTGGTCCTCCTCGGCCTCGAAGGCGAAGGTGCGGGAGATCCCGCGCAGGGTCAGTGGGACGACGAGACGTCCGGTGCCCGGGCGGAGCTGGTCCAGCCAGGCGGTGGCGATGTCACCGGCCTGGGCGGTCACCTCGACGGCGTCGAAGGGTGCGGCGTCGGGAGCGCCGTACTCTCCGTCGCCCAGAAGCGGGACGACGTTGTCCGCCCCGGTGGCCGCCAGGCCGCGGCGGGCCCCGGCGGCGAAGTCGGGGTCGATCTCGATGGTGACGACTCGTCCCTGCGGGCCCACCAGCCGGGACAGGTAGGCGGCGTTGACCCCGGTGGCCGTGCCGATCTCCAGGATCCGCCGGCCCGCGCGTGCCCGCGTCATCCGCAGCATCTCGGCGACCAGGCCCGGCGCGGACGCCGAGCTGAGGGCCATGCCGCTCGCGTCCCGCTTGGTCACCACCACGTCGTCGGCATAGACCAGGTCGAGCGGCACGCCCGGCAGGAACAGCTCGCGCGGCACCGCCCGCATCGCCGCCTCGATCTCGGCGGTGCTGATCGCGCCCTGCGCGACCAGCGCGTCCACCAGCCTGTCGCGATAGGCCTGGGATCTCGTCACGGGAGGATTCTCGACGATCGGTGTCGGTGTCGGTGTCGGTGTTGGTGGCAGGGCCGCTGGCGGTGCCCGGCGGTCAGTAGCGCAGGACGGCGGCCATGTGCTCCATGCGGGTGAGACTGTCGTCGGGGACGAAGGTGACCTCGGCGCCGGTGTCGAGGGCCCGCTCGATGATCTCGTCGACGATGTCCTCGCGGGCATGGGGATGGGTGGGGTCTGCGGCCGGGACCAGGTGCTCGCCGTCGTCGTGGACGATGGTCCGGTAGTTCTCCTCGACGCTGAGGGAGGCGATCCGGCCCTGGGTGACGTTCTGCCAGACCTCGTCGAGTCCGGCGGCGAACTCGCGGCGGCTGCGGGCCTGGTCCAGGGCGGCGAGCACCTCGGAGACACGCCGTCGCTGCCGCGACTCCAGCACCGGGCCGACCGCCTTGAACAGCGACTGCGCCGGGCCCTTCGCCAGGCCGCCCTGGGTGATCTGGGCGGCCCCGTTGAAGGTGGTGATCACATGGCCGGTGGACGCCTCGCCCAGCAGCGAGAGCGCCGCTGCCTCGCCGACCAGGAACAGCGGGCGGCGGTTGGCCTCCAGCACGGCGGACGCGGCCTCGGCCGACTGGCGCAGGAACTGGCGGGTCTGCTCGTCGCGGAAGATGCTGGGCAGGTCCCCGATGCGTTCCTTGCGCTCGGAGTCCGGGTCCTCCAGGCTGCGCGTGAGCGGGAAGGCGTCCGCCCGGTGCTCGGTCAGCCGGTCCAGCACTCCGTTCCAGAGCGAGACATGGTCGGCGGCCACCGCCAGCACCCAGTAGGGCTGCTCGGCGATGTGGGAGGCGACCAGGTTGCGGGTCACGAACGTGTCCGCGAGGACCACCCGGGCCGGCACGGGCCGCGCGAGACTCCAGACCTGGTGCTCCCCGGGGGCGGCGAACAGCACCAGGCCGTCCTTGGCGTGCACCAGGTCCACCTCGGCCACGGCCCGGTCCAGCTGCTCGATCACATTGATCCGGACGGCCCGGGACACGGCCGGGTCGCTCTGGATCCGCTCCTTCGCCTCTGCGACCAGATTGCGCAGTCGCACCGGGTCCTGGGCGTTGTCCGGCTCGCGGCGATGGGTGGGCACCAGGACGGACACCGCGGGATAGGGGCGCGGCCGGCGCAGCTCGGCGAGGACGGAGGCGTTGAGGACGGCATCCATACGGGCTCATTCCGCAGAGGGTGGCCCCGTGCGCCGATCCTCCCCGACCCGCGCACAGGCTGACCTGTCATCGACCATATGCGGGGAGAACGAGCTGCGCAGTCCGGCGGCTCAGGCCTGTGGGCCGACCAGGCAGGTGGAGATAGTGCCGTCGGCGGCCGACAGGGTCGCGTGGAGCTGGCGGTCCTGGGCGATGGCGGCCGTCAGCGGGAGCTCACCCACCTCGGCGGGGACCTTCAGCGCCTGCAGCTCCTGGCGGTGGGTGGCCCCCGCCGAGACGGCCTCGACGGTCAGCTCGCCCTTCACAGCGGTCATCGCGGTCCAGACGGTGCCGCCGTGGGAGTCGACCCGGTACTCGAGAGTGCAGACGGGGGGAACGGGCGCCCCCGGCGGCGGGGGCCAGGGCGCCCCGGGCGGGGGCAGCGGGGGCATCAGCGGGCGGGACCCGGAGGGGCGCGGGATGCCGGGGGATGCAGGGACCGCTGCACCGGAGGGGTCGACCGCGCCGACGGGGCGGAGCGTCTTCGCGGTCGACGGCGAACCTGAGGCCGAACCTGAGGCCGAGGCCGAACCCGAGGCTCCGGGGGAGGCGGGCGGGTCGGCGGCGTTCTTCGCCGCGCCGGGCCCGGTCGACACCAGGATCAGCAGCGGCACGCAGAACATCAGCAGAACCGCGACCCCTATCGCCATGTGGCCGCGCGACCGGCGCGGCGGTGGCTCCTGGAACGGCTCGGACGAACTGGTGAACGCCATGGCGGTGCCCCCGTGATTGGTGTTCCTTTGCGTCAGATTGGCACCCCGGGACGGTTGCTGACGCCATGTTGCCGGAATGTGATGGGTCGGCGGACGTCACTCTGTTGCGTCGCCGTGGCTACTTCCGCTGCTTCCGTCCGGGCAGGACACCGCGCAGGGCTTCCTCGGTGCGGGCGACAACGGCGTGGCCGTCGTCGGCGGTGATGATGGGCCGTTGGATCAGGATCGGGTGCTGTGCGAGTGCGGCGATCCAACGGATACGGGTCTCAGGGGTACGCGGCCAAGCGGCCTGGTCCTTGAGGCCGAGGTCCTTCGCGACCGGCTCGTCGGTCCGCGCGATGTCCCAGGGTTCGAGGCCGAGTCGCTGCAGGACGGTCTCCAGTTCGGCGGAACTGGGCGGGTCCTCAAGGTAGCGGCGCACGGTGTACTCGGCTCCGGCGTCGTCCAGCGCGTGCACGGCTACTCGACACTTGCCGCAGCGGGGGTTGATCCAGATCTCCATGGCAGCAGATCCTACGCACCGTCCCCCCGGCTAAGGGGTGTCGTTGTCGTCCCGTCCCTGCCAGGTCGTCACGCAGATCTCGTTGCCCTCGCCGTCGGCGAGCACCCAGAAGGCCGGCGCACGGGTCGCGGAGACGAGCCGGCCCCCTGCCGCCAGAGCGGCGTCGATCCGGTGCTGCGCCTCGTCGTGGGGGACGCACAGGTCGAAGTGGATGCGGTTGCGTTGCGGACGAGGCTGGTCCATCTGCTGGAACCAGATCGCGGGCCCCTGCCCGACCGGGTCGACGAGGGGATCGCTGGGCCCCGTCGACTCCGCCTCGTCGGTGTAGCCCAGCACCGCCTTCCAGAACGGCCGGATGGCGGGGATGTCGAGCGCGTCGATCCCGATCTCCAGCATCTGCACCGATCGCACTGCCGGTGCCGACCGTGCTGCCGCCGTGCCGAGCTCGGGCTCCGTCCGCAGCCCGGCCTCGCGCACGACTGCGGAGAGCCGCTGCGCGAGATCGGTATCACGCCTGGTCACAGCGGCCTGGACCAGTGACTGCAGCGTGAGCACGACCCGCTCCGGACGGACATCCACACGCAGGTGACCATCGGCGTCATCCCCACACGCGGCAACCGCACGTGCCGCAACCTCGACCCCCTGCCCCAGCGACCCCACCGGCACGGAGGCACGCAGGGTACCCAGCAGAAAACGCCACCCCTCCTCGCCGACCTCGTCCGACGCCTGCTTACTGCTCAGCTTCTGATCCACGGTGTCCATGGGCACATCGTGGCAGCCGGCACTGACAAGTCGGTGCGGGTGGTGGGTCGTGGGTTGGGGGAGGCGGGGCGTCGCCGTCGGGAGGCGGGAGCGGGGTCCGTTTCGCGGCCGAGCCACCGTCCCGACGCCGTCTCTGACGTGCGCGTTTGCTCCCGGTGATTCTCCGTCGCCTCCGTGGGGCGCGATGGTCGGTCCCGGGCTGGGGTGGCTCGGCTCCGCCTCGCGGCAACCACGAGGAGCGGGGTGGTTGGTGGGGCGTGCGTTGCCGGGTGCGCGCCGGTGCCGGGGCTGCAGAAACGTTTCTCCAGGCCGGATTGCCTGTGCTGGGGGGAGTTACAACCATGCTGGGGTGAATTACCCCCATATATGGTTGCTACGGCACCCAGCGTGGGTGTAGCTCCCCCCAGCAGCCGGCCAAACCGCTCGAATGGCCCACGGATGGGGTTGTTGGGGAGGTCCGGGCTCATCCTGGGGTGGATCCGGCTCGCTGAGCGGGTCCAGCACTCCCCAAGGCGAGGCTGGACTTCCCCAACCCCCGCAATGGTGGGCGTGAAAGGCCCCGCCCCGCGCCCCGGGCGAGCGCTCCGCGCCGGACCCGGGCCGCCCCCGGCCCTTGTCGCGCATGGGGTACCCCTGCACGAAGTGCTTGGGGAGGAAGCCGCATCTTTCCGGGCGGAGCCCGGGAGACGGGGGCCAACCCGCCCCACCACACGCTGCCGTTGCACGCGTGGAGCGTCACCCCCGTCCACCGCGAATCGCTCCGCGCCGGAGCGCCCCGCCCCCGGCCTTGTCGCGCGGCGAAGCCGCTTCCTTCCGGGCGCGAGCCCGGGAAACGGCGGGTAACGCGCCCCACCACACGCTGCCGTTGCAGGCGTGGGGCGTCACCCCCGTCCACCGCGAATCGCTCCGCGCCGGAGCGCCCCGCCCTCGGCCCTTGTCGCGCGGCGAAGCCGCATCTTTCCGGGCGCGAGCCCGGGAGACGGTGCGCCAGGTCGTGGCACGGACGTTGCCGTTGCATACGTGGGGCGCTGCCGCCCCTGTCCTACCTGCTACCACTCGGGGATCGGTGCGTTGTCGGTCACTCCCAGGCGTGGAGTGTCCGTCAGTTCAACGTGTGCTCCGGGACTGTGGAGTTCCAAGATGATGATCTCGTTGCTCCCCGTCCGCCAGAGCGGCGCCGGGGCGTAGAGGGTTTCCTGCGGGCCCTGGTCGCAGTAGCGGCCCAGGGCGAAGCCGTTGAGCCAGACCGTGCCCT
Source organism: Streptacidiphilus sp. EB103A (assembly GCF_041261405.1). Taxonomy (NCBI): domain Bacteria; kingdom Bacillati; phylum Actinomycetota; class Actinomycetes; order Kitasatosporales; family Streptomycetaceae; genus Streptacidiphilus; species Streptacidiphilus sp. EB103A. The sequence continues at coordinate 301,101 of NZ_JBGCAQ010000001.1, forward strand.
TGGTCCAGCCGGGGAGGGCGAGGAAGCCGTCCGCCGGGGCGTCGAGATTCAGGCGGAGTCGGTGGAACGTGGGGCCGGTGGACGAGGAGGCCTGTGTGGGTGGGAACTTGAGCGGGGTGAGGTCGGCAAGGGGGAGAGGGCGGATCTCCCAATTGAACTGGTACTGGTTGTCCAGCCGTACCCCGCCGCTGATGCCCTTGCGGTCGGTGAGCAGTGGGCCGTAGTTGATCCGTCCCTGGTTCTCGACCAGTAGGTCGAGTACCGCGCCGCCCTCCGGGACGGCGATGGTCAGGGTCTGTCGGGGGTGGTCGCGGTGGAGGACTCCCAACTCGGCGCCGTCCAGGAAGACCTGGGCGCGGTCGGCGAGGCCGTCGACGGCCAGTTCTGCCTGCGGTAGCGGTCCGCGCAGTCGGGTGCGGTAGTGGATCAGACCGAGCGACTGGCCCAGCGCCTCCATGGGTTCGGGCTCGGGACGGTGGTGTGTTGCCGCGAGCAGGTCGAGCGAGTCGAGGAGGGCGGTGACGGCTTCGGGGCGGAGCCGGCGGGGCGTCAGGCGGGGGGGCGGGTTCGGGCAGAGGGTATGCGTTGGGGCCGAGGTGGCGGGCGATGACCTCGCGGAAGCGGTGGAACTTCTCGGTGAGTTCGCCGGCTTCGCCGACCGGCGCGCCGTAGTCGTAGCTGGTGACGGTGGGCTGGTAGGCGGTGCCGTTGTGGTTGGCGCCGTTGAACCAGCCGAAGTTGGTCCCGCCATGGCCCATGTAGATGTTCACCGACGCGCCTGCGCTGAGCAGGCTGTCCAGGACCTCGGCCGCCTCCTCGGCGTCGCGGACGTGGTGCGGTTCGCCCCAGTGGTCGAACCAGCCGTGCCAGTACTCGGAGCAGAACAGCGGGCCGTTCGGCTGGTGGCGGCGCAGCGTGGCGAGCGAGGCGTCCGGGCGCGAGCCGAAGGTCGCGGTGGAGAGCACCCCGGGGAGCCTGCCGCCGAGTTGGAAGCCGTCGCCTGCGCCGTCCGCGGTGAACAGCAGGCAGTCGGTGGCGCCGCGCCGCAGCAGTCCTTGGCGCAGGTACTCCAGGTGGGCCGTCTCGTTGGCGTAGCTGCCGTACTCGTTCTCGACCTGCATGGCGACGATCGGACCTCCCCGTCCGGCCTGAAGCGGCGTCAGGACCGGTAGCAGGACGTCGAACCAGGCGTCCACGGCGGCGAGGTAGCGGGGCTCGTTGCGGCGCAGCCGCAGCAGCGGGTCGGCCAGCAGCCAACCGGGCAGTCCGCCGAACTCCCACTCCGCGCAGATGTACGGGCCGGGGCGCACGATGACGTCCAGGCCCAGGTCGGCGGCGGTGGCGATGAACGCCGCCACGTCCTGCGGGCCGTCGAAGTCGAAGTTGCCGGGCTCGGGCTCGTGGACGTTCCAGGCGACGTAGGTCTCGACGGTGTTGACGCCCATGGCGCGCAGCCGCAGCAGTCGGTCGCGCCAGAGCTCGGGGCGGATCCGGAAGTAGTGGATCGCGGCGGAGACGATCCGGTGCGGGCGGCCGTCCCTGAGGAAGGAGTCCGCGACGACGGTCAGCCCGGGGACGGGGACGGGGACAGGCGGAGTGGACATGGGTGGGTGCTCTCCGGGGACGGCGTGTGGAGTGGTGGAGCGCCTGAGTGGAAAGCGCTTTCCCAAGCGAAGACTACGAGCACCGTACGGGCAGGTCAAGATCGGGCGGGATCGGTCCCGGGCAGCTCCCGCCGGGGGTCAGTTGACGGCGGAGCTTCGGCGTTCGAGCAGGACGACGTCGCGCCAGGTGCCGTGGTGGCGGCCGATGCGCTCGCGGGTGCCGACCACGCGGAAACCGGCGCGCCGGTGCAGTGCCAGGCTGGCGGTGTTCTCCGGGAAGATCCCGGACTGGATCGTCCAGATGCCTGCGGCCTCGGTGGAGGAGATCAGGGCGTCCAGCAGTGCGGCGCCCACGCCCCGTCCCCGGGCGTCCGGGTGGACGTAGACCGAGTGCTCCACGACCCCGGCATAGACACAGCGCTCGGAGACCGCTGTGACCGCGGCCCAGCCGAGCACCTGCCCGTCCTCGTCCAGGGCCACCAGGCGGTGCGCCGGGAGCTTGGCCTTGTCGAAAGCCTCCCACTCCGGGGCGGTGGTCTCGAAGGTGGCATTGCCTTCGTCGATCCCGAGTTGATAGATCGTCAAAACCTCGTCGGCGTGCTCGAAGCCCAGTTCAGTGATCCGAACTGCCGTGCTGTCGCTCGTCATCTGTACTCTCCCTGTGCGTGTTTCGCCGAATTATGCCGTGGCTGCCGCAGCGTTCCTGTGACCGGTTATTGGGTGAAGTGTCTATGCTCGGCAGTCACGCGGGCGAACCAGTGCCCGCACTGGGCAAAGGCAATCACGTATGCATGCTGAGGAACTGAGCAAGTCCGCCGTCTCGGCCGAGTTGGCGACCGACATCGCCGCCCGACTGGAGGCGGTCCAGGCAAGGATCGCGGAAATCGAGGAGCAGCTGCCGGCGCTGCGGGAGACCGAGGCCTGGCTGAAGGGAGTCCTGGCCGCGGTCGGCCCGGAGCCCACCGCGGGGCCGACCGAAGCCAGCCCGGCCCCGGAGCCGGTCGCCGCTGAGGCGGTTGTGCCGGCACCGCGGCGGGAGGCGAAGCCGGCCAAGGCGGCCAAGCCGGCCCGGGCGCCCAAGGCCCCGAAGCGGAAGGCGGCGGCCAAGGCGCCTGCCGCCACGGGAGCGACGCCGAGCCTGCCCTCGCGGGTGCTGGCGTTTCTGAGCGCGAAGCCGGGACCGCAGAAGCCCAGCGAGATCGCGCAGGAGCTCTTCGGCGGCGAGGTCACCACGGTTCAGACCAACCTGACCCGTGGAGCTGCCGAGGCGCTGGTCAAGCGTGGTCAGGTCGAGAAGGCCAAGCAGGGCGCCACCGTTTTCTACCAGGCGGCCGACGCGGCGTCCGAGGCCGGCGCTGCAAGCACCGACTGACCGAGCGGGGAACAACCTCCGGGACGCCTGAGTCGGCGACCGTGCACGAGGGAGCGGTCGCCGACTCAGGCGCCCCGGAGGAGTACGGAGTCGGGTGTCAGGCCGGGTCGTGGGCGCCGGGGACCACCAGTCCGGTCTCGTAGGCCGCGACCACGGCCTGGGTCCGGTCGCGCAGGCCGAGCTTGTTCAGGATGCGGCTCACATGGGTCTTCACGGTCTCCTCGGTGACCACCAGCCGGACTGCGATCTCGGAGTTGGACAGGCCCTCGGCGAGCAGTCGGAGCACCTGGGTCTCCCGGTCGGTGAGGGAGGTGAGCGCCGCGGCTGGACGGTCGTCCGCGTGGGTGGGCCTATGCCGGGTGAACTCGCTGATGAGCCTGCGGGTGACAGTGGGTGCGAGCAGGGCTTCGCCGTCGGCGATGATCCGCACCGCGTCGAACAGCCGCTCCGCGGTGACGTCCTTCAGCAGGAAGCCGTTGGCGCCGGCGCGCAGCGCGTCGTAGACGTACTCGTCCAGGTCGAAGGTGGTCAGGATGAGGATGCGTGGACGGTCTGTCTCCACTCCCGAGCCGGTGAGCTGCCGGGTGGCTTCGATCCCGTCGGTGCCCGGCATCCGGACGTCCATCAGCACGACGTCGGGGCGCAGTTCGCGGCAGATCCGCACCGCCTCGGTCCCGTCGGAGGCCGTGCCGACGACGGTGAAGTCCGGCTGGGTGTCGAGCAGCGCGGCGAAGCCGGTACGGACCACCTGGTGGTCGTCGGCGACGACGATGCGGACCGGCCCGGGCGTCCCGGGCGTGTGCTGGGGGGTGGTCATCGGACGGCCTCCGACCTGGTCGGCAGTACGGTTTCGACGAGGAAGCCGCCGCCGGGCGCGGGGCCGGTGTGCAGCTCGCCGCCCACGGCGGCGGCCCGCTCGCGCATGCCCAGCAGTCCGTGGCCGCCGACCGCCGGCTCGGGGGCCGGGCCCGGTCCGTTGTCGCGGATGCGCAACCGCAACGAGTCGTCGGTGTAGTGCAGTTCCACGTCCACGGCGGCGCCCGGCGCGTGCCGCCGGGCGTTGGTGAGGGCCTCTTGGACGATCCGGTAGGCGGCCAGCTCGACCCCGGGGTCGAGCCGGTCGGGCAGCCCCCGCAGGATGAGCCGGGTGCCCGTCCCCGCCGCGTCCCGGGCGTCGTCCAGCAGGTCGTTGAGCTGGCCCAGGCCGGGCTGAGGGCGGCGTTCCGCGGGCGCGGCGGCGGTGTCCGTCCCGGCGTCCTCGCGCAGCACGCCCAGCAGTCGGCGCATCTCGGTCAGCGCGGCGCGAGCGGTGTCGCCGATCGCCGACAGCCGCTGCGCACCGGCGGCGGGCAGGCCGGGGGTGGTCAGCCGGGCCGTCTCGGCCTGCACTGAGATCATCGAGATGTGATGGGCCACCACATCGTGCAACTCCCGTGCGATACGGGCCCGTTCGCCGCGTGCGGTGTGCTCCAGCAGAGTGCCGACGACCACCTGTCGGGCGGCGCTGCTCTCCAGCGCCTCGTCCCTGGCCCGCCGCGCGGCGCCGGCCCAGGCCGCCGTCGGGGCCAGGGCCGCGAGCAGCACGGTGAGCACCCTGGTACCGGTGTCGGCGGGATCGCTGAGCGCCAGCGCCAGGAGCGGCAGGGCGAGCACCGCGGCTGTCGGCTGCGCACCGCTGCGGCCGAGCCGGTACAGCGCGACCAGTTGGGCGCATGCGCCGGCGCCGGTCAGAGTGTGGAAGGGCACCAGCGACAGCACCACGGCCAACGTGACGGCGGCAGCGGAGAGGTCCGGACGCGGCAGCGCCAGCGGCAGCGTCCCGGCGAGCGCGAGCAGGCAGAGCAGCAGACCGAGTTGGAAGGTCGGCGGAGCGGCGGTGGTGCGGACGGCCCACTCGACCGTCGCGGCCAGCGCGAGCAGGGCGGTGACCACGGCGAGGGCCCGTCCCTCCCGTCGGCGCCGCTCCTGCCTGCTTTCGTCCGCTCGGCTCACGTCGATCATTGTCACTGTCGGCAGGGCGCGTTGGCGACCCTCGGGTCAGGGACGCCGGGATCCCCCCTGTGGGGGATGCGCGGGCGGAGGAGTCCCTGGCATCGGTGACGGGCAAGATGGCTCCACGGCGCGACGACCGTGGTCATGCCCGTCGCCATGATTTCTGTCATGGAAGCAACCATCGCGGTAACCGGCCTGCGCAAGCGCTTCGGGCCGACGCAGGCCCTGGACGGCCTGACATTCACGGTGACGCCGGGTCAGACAACCGGCTTTGTGGGACCCAACGGCGCGGGGAAGTCCACGACGATGCGGGTGATCCTGGGCCTGGACGCGCCGGACGCGGGCACCGCACTCATCGGCGGACACGAGTACCGGACCCTACGGCACCCGCTGAGCCACGTCGGTGCGCTGCTGGACGCCGCCGCGCTGCAGCCCAGCCGGACCGCCCGCAACCATCTGCTGTGGCTCGCCCACTCCCAGGGGCTGAGCGGAAAGCGGGTCGACGAGGTGATGCGGCTGGCCGGGCTGGAGACGGCGGCCCGCCGCCGGGCCGGGGGCTACTCCCTGGGGATGCGGCAGCGGCTCGGGATAGCCGCCGCGCTGCTCGGCGACCCGCCGGTGCTGATGCTGGACGAGCCCTTCAACGGGCTGGACCCGGAGGGGATCGTGTGGATGCGCGGGCTGCTGCGCTCGCTGGCCGCGCAGGGACGGGCCGTCCTGGTCTCCAGCCATCTGATGAGCGAACTGCAGGACACCGCAGACCATTTGCTGGTGCTGGGGCGCGGCCGGGTGATCGCCGACACCAGCGTCCGCGAGCTGGTCGCGGCCGCGTCCGGGGACCGGGTCACGCTGCGCACCTCGGAGCGCTCGGCGGCGATGACGCTGCTCGCGCGGGCCGGCGCCACGGTGGCGGCCACCGACCGGGAGACGCTCACCGTGTCGGGACTGGCGGCGGAACGCATCGTCGCCCTGCTCGCGGCCGACGGCGTGCCGTTCTCGGAGGTGTCCGCGCACCGGGCGACGCTGGAAGAGGCGTACATGGAACTCACCAGGGACGCGGTGGAGTTCCAGGGCGAGGATGCCGGAACCGCTTTCGTCGTGGGTGGCTCCTCGGCCGAGGAGGTGGCGCGATGAGCGCGACGATTGCGCCGTACCGCTCCCAGGCGCAGGGCGCCCGGGCCGGCTTCCCGCAACTGCTGCGCGCCGAGTGGACCAAGTTCCGCACCGTTCGCAGCTGGGTGGTCGGCCTGGTCGTAGCCGCGCTGCTGCTGATCGGGGTCGGGCTGCTCAGCGCCCTGAGCAGTCACCGCAGTTGCGGCGGCCCGAACGGTCCCATCGCCTGCCCCACGGCCCCGGTCGGCCCCGAGGGAGGGTCGGTGACCGACTCCTTCTACTTCGTGCACCAGGCGCTGGCGGGCGACGGCAGCATCACGGTCAGGGTCACCGGTCTGTCGACTTCCGAGGCCTGGGCCAAAGCCGGAGTCATCGTCAAGAACGGCACCGGGCGGGGCTCGGCCTACGCGGCGGTCATGGTCACCGGCGCCCACGGGGTGCGGATGCAGTACGACTTCACCCATGACGTCGCGGGGCTCTCCGGTACCGTCTCCCCGAGCTCCCCGCGCTGGCTCCGGCTGACCCGTTCCGGCGACACGCTCACCGGCTACGACTCCGGCGACGGCAGCAACTGGAGCCGGATCGGCACCGCGCACCTGGCCGGGCTGCCGTCCACCGTCCAGATCGGGATGTTCGCCGCCTCGCCCGACGCGGTGCAGACGACCGCATCGGGATTCGGCAGCGGCAGTGGAACGGGAACCCCCGCCAGCGCGACCGCCACCATCGACCGGGTCACCCTCCAGGGGGGCGGGACAGTCGGCGCGGCCTGGAAGGGTGATGACGTCGGATCAAGCCGTGGAGGGCAGGGCCCTCAGACATCCGGGGATTTCCAGCAGGACCAGTCCACAGGCGCCTTCAGCGTCCGTGGGGCGGGCGACATCGCCCCGGCAGTCGGCGGCCCGATGGGGGACGGCCAGGCCGTCGAACGCACCCTGATCGGCACCTTCGCCGGGCTGGTGGTCGTGATTGTGCTGGGGACGCTGTTCATCACCGCCGAGTACCGGCGCGGCCTGATCCGCACCACGCTCACCGCGAGCCCGGGGCGCGGCCGGGTGCTGGCGGCCAAGGCAGTGGTCGCAGCCGCTGTCGCCTTCGTCACCGGGGTGGCGGCAGCGGTGGTGGCGATGCCACTGTGCGTGCACACCCTGAAGTCCAACGGCGTTGCGCTCTATCCCGTCAGCCTGCTGACCGAACTCCGCCTGGTGGTCGGTACGGGGTTGCTGCTCGCCGTCGCCGCCGTCCTGGCGCTGGCCGTCGGCACGATCCTGCGGCGCGGTGCGGGGACTGTCACCATTGTCATCGCGGCGATCGTCCTGCCCTACATCCTGGCGACCTCATCGGTGCTGCCGGCCGGTCCTTCGGAGTGGCTGCTGCGGGTCACCCCGGCGGCAGGTTTCGCCGTGCAGCAGAGTCTCCGGGCATTTGCTCAGGTCGACAGTGTCTACACGCCGTCGTCAGGCTATTTCCCGCTGTCGCCGTGGGCTGGTCTCGCGGTGATGTGCGGCTGGGCCGCGCTCGCCCTGGGCTTCGCCGCGTACCTGCTCCGCAGGAGGGACGTATGAGACTCGCCCTGCACGCAGAGTGGACCAAGCTGCGCACCCAGCCGGGAACGGCGGCACTGCTGATCGGCGCGGTGGTGCTGACTGTCGGGCTGAGTACGGGGGTTGTCGCGACGGCTACCACGGCCGGTGCGTCCGACCCGGCGAAGCTCGCCCTGGCCGGGGTCTACCTCGGCCAGATCGTCGTCGCGACCCTGTCCGTCCTGGTGATTGGCGGTGAGTACAGCACCGGAATGATCCGCACCACTCTGGGGGCGATGCCGCGCCGCTGGACCGTGCTGGCCGCGAAGGCGACCCTGGTCGCCGGCGCGGCGGCCGCGGCGGGCGTCGTCGCCGTGCTCGGCAGTTTGGTCGCCGGAGCGCTGATCCTGCCGGGCCACGGTTTCACCGCCGCCCACGGGTATCCGCAACTGTCGCCGGGCGACGGCGCGGTGCTGCGCGCCGCCGCCGGCTCGGTTCTGTACTTCGCCTTGATCGCCCTGCTCAGCCTGGGCGTTGCCACCGCGGTACGGGACTCGGCCACGGCGGTGGGAGTGGTCCTGGCGCTGCTCTTCCTCTTCCCGATCGTCGCCTCGGTGGTGACCGACCCGCACTGGCAGCGCCACCTGCAGCAGATCGCACCGATGACGGCCGGACTCGCGATCCAGGCGACAACGGGCCTGCGCAGCCTGCCGATCGGACCCTGGGCCGGGCTGGGCGTGCTCGCTGCCTGGGCAGCCGGATCGCTGCTCACCGGCGGGCTGCTGCTGCGGCTGCGCGACGCCTGACCGGGCCTCAACGGGGAGTCGGCACCGGTGCCGGGTGCGGGTTGCGAAAGGTGAACGCGTCGGGTCCCTCCCCGTGCTCGCGGATATGGGCGATGCGCTGCATCGCCTCCGCCGTGGTGGGGAGATGGCCGGCGGGCACCCACCACAGCGCCAACTGGTGCTCGGCCGATCGCTCGAACCACTCACGGCGGCGGCTGAGCACCTTCAGATGGTCGCTCCGGTAGGCGAAGTCCCTCAGCGCCTGGACCGACTCCCAGACCGAGAGGTTGATCAGCAGCATGTCGTCGTGTTCGTCGGGGCGCACGCCGGTGGAGTCCGCGCCACCCTCGTCGACCAGACGCCAGACAAAGCCCGGCGCCCCGTCCGCAACGGCGTTGATCTCGGGCAGTTGGGCTACGAAGTCGGCGAGGGCGTTGCTGTCGAGTGGGGCGAGGATGCGTCCGACGTTGACCTGGGCGAGATGGAAGTCAGCCATAGGGACAGCATGGCCGGACCGACCTTCTAACGTCAATGTAAATTGTTTTTAGACCTCGCCTTCAGATCTGAGCGCAACGCAGCAGCCCTCCTCCGGGAGCGGATCCAGCACCGCCGTCCAGCCCCCACCTCCTGTGCAGCCAGGCAGCATTCCTTCGACGAGTGCCAGGTTCATCCCGCAGATCAGCGCGGGGAACTCCTCGGTCAGCAAGCGGAACGGGCAGTTGTGCAGCCGCAGGGTCGCCTGGTCCCAGTACGGCTCGTACCCCCGCTCCCGCAGCTCGGTTTCGGGATCGCGGCCGCCACCCGCGGTCACCTCGGCCCCGGCCTGCCGCGCTGCGGACTGCAACTCCCGGTCGAGCCCGGCCCGTTCGACGACGTCGGCAAGGAGCCGGGCGACCGAGTCGTAGCTGCGCGGCGGCAGCGACAACTCCCTTTCCCCCGAAGCCCGCTGATACAGCTTCGCCGGCCGCCCGGCCCCCGGCCCGCTGCGCCCCGAGAGCCGCTGGTACGTCACCGTCAGCAGCCCGGCCTCGACCAGCCGGTCCAGATGGAACGCGGCCAGCGAGCGCGAAACCCCCACCGCCGCCGCAGCCGCATCCCGCCCCACGGCTGTCGGCACAGCCACCACCGCGTGATACAGCCTGCGCCGCACGGGGTCGCCCAGCACGGCCACCGAGTCAAGGATCTCGTCCTCATGGTTGCTGTTGCTCATGGGTCGACTCTATAGCGAGTGGTTGTTAGTGATAGGGGGTGGGGGAGGCGTGGCGTCATCGCTGGTAGCGGCAGTTGTAGGTGGCTTACATGGCGCCACCGTTGCCGCCCTCCGCCGCCCGTGGCTTGTTGCTGTAGCTCGCTCCGCTCGCGGCGACAAGGCCGGGGAGGGGTGCGGGCGGCCCACCGTTGCCGGGCGGCGGGGCGGTTGGTGACGGGGGCGTGCAGAAACGCTTCTGCCGTGGGGCTGTCCGGATTTGGGGTCACTCCCTTTCCGCACGCCCCAACCACGACCCCCAGCCCGGGAACGGTGCCCGGCCCCGACCCGGCTCCCCCGCTGCTGTTGGCCCGCGAGCGTAGCGAGCAGCAGCAACAAGCCACGGACGGCGGAGGGCGGCAACGGTGGCGCCATGTAAGCCACCTACAGCTGCCGCCGTCCCAGCCATGACGCTCCGCCCTCCCCGAGTCGGGCCGGCAGCCTGCTGCCCTGCCGCAGCATGGGTATCCGGTTGGGTGGGGCGTGGGTCCCATTCCGCCAGAGCAGCGAAGCGCCCGTTACTGGCTCTTGCGGAGGTGGTCGACGGCGGTGCGGGCGGCCCGGCCGATCGCGGCGTCGGCTGCTGGGAGCCGGTCGGCCAGTGAGCATGTGCGGAGGAAGACCGCGACGGCGTAGCGGGTGCCGTCCGGGTACTCGACCACGCCTGCCTCGTTGCGGATACCCCAGTGGGTGCCGCTCTTGGCGGCTACCCGCACCTCCTCGGGGAAGCCGGATTCCAGGCGACCGGAATTGAATTGACGGCTCATCAGGTCGCGTACCTCTGCGCAGGCCACGGCGGGGCCGGCCTGGTCGCGCCAGATCGCGGCCAACAGGGCGGTGATCTCGCGCGGGGTGCCGGCCCTGCCGTGTGCGGGGTCGAGGTAGGCGAGGGCGCGGATGCGGTCCTCGGGGACTCGCGCCCATTGCGCGGCGGAGTCCCCGGCCGGGTCGATGCCGAGTTCGCGTTCGATGGCGGCGAAGCCCTCGCGGCAGCCGACGCCCAGGCGGAATTCGGTGAAGCCCATGCCGGCGATGGAGTCGCGGACGTTCTGGGCGCCGATCCGTTCCAGCAGCAGATCGGTCGCGGCGTTGTCGCTGAGGCTCATCATCAGGAATGCGGCGTCGCGCAGCGAGAGTTCGACGTCGTCCCGGCAGCCGTCACTGCCCGCGCCGCCGCCGCTGCGGTGGGCGCGGGTGACAGTGTGCCGCTCGGTGGGGTCCACCGTTCCGGCGGCGGCCTGGCGTGCGTATTCCAGGGCGACCGCGATCTTGAATACTGAGGCGAGTACGACCGGGGTGTCCGCTCCCAGGTCCACCTCGCCGTCGCCGCCGCTGGCCCCGTCCCGTTCCCCGTTGAGCTCGCGTACATGGACGAAGCCTTCGGCGCCGGCCTCGGCGAAGATCTCCCGGAGGGTGGTGCCGAGCGGGTCGGTCACTCCGCCTCCTCGGCGGGCGCCCCGTCCTCCGCGCCCGTGTCCCCGGCCAGCAGGTCGAGGATCTGCTGGCCGTACGCGGCGAGCTTGTTCTCGCCGACGCCATTGACTGCGGCGAGTTCGGTGAGGGTGGTCGGGGCGGTGGCGGCGATCTCGCGGAGGGTCGCGTCGTGGAAGACGACGTAGGCGGGCACGCCCTGTTCCTTGGCGGTGGCGGCCCGCCAGGCGCGCAGGGTCTCGAAGACCGGGAGCAGCTCTGCCGGCAGGTCTGCCGGTGCGGCCTTGCGGCCACCGGTTGCGCTCTTCGCGGCCTTGGCGGCGCGCGGCTGTTTGGCGGGTTCGCGCCGCAGGGCGACGGTGCGGTTGCCGCGCAGCACCTCGGCGCTCTCTTGGGTGAGGACCAGCGTGCCGTACTCGCCCTCGACCGCGACCAGCCGTTGGGCCAGCAACTGTCGTGCCACCGAGCGCCATTCGGCCTCGGCCAACTCGGCTCCGACGCCGAAGACGCTCAGCGCGTCATGGTCGAACTGGATCACCTTGGCGGTCTTGCGGCCCATCAGGATGTCGGCGATCTGGGTCGCGCCGAACTTCTGGTGGCGCTCGCGTTGCAGCCGCACGATCGTGGAGAGGAACTTCTGCGCTGCCACCGTGCCGTCCCAGGACTCCGGCGGGACCAGGCAGGTGTCGCAGTTCCCGCAGGGCTCGCTCTTCTGCCCGAAGTAGTCCAGCAGCCGGACTCGGCGGCACTCGACGGTCTCGCACAGCGCGAGCATCGCGTCCAGGTGGGCGGCGAGGCGGCGGCGGTGTGCCTGGTCGCCCTCGGACGTGTCGATCATCTTGCGCTGCTGGACCACGTCCTGCAGCCCGTAGGCCAGCCAGGCAGTGGACGGCAACCCGTCGCGCCCGGCCCGGCCGGTCTCCTGGTAGTAGCCCTCGACCGACTTGGGCAGGTCCAGGTGGGCGACGAACCGCACGTCGGGCTTGTCGATGCCCATGCCGAAGGCGATGGTGGCGACCATCACCAGGCCGTCCTCGCGCAGGAACCTGGACTGGTTGGCGGCCCTGACCCGTGAGTCGAGTCCGGCGTGGTAGGGGAGTGCCTCGACCCCGTGCTCGACCAGCCAGGCAGCGGTCTTCTCCACGGAGGAGCGTGACAGGCAGTAGACGATCCCGGCCTCACCGGGGTGCTCGGTGCGCAGCAGGTGCAGCAGCTGCTTCTTGGGTTCGTCCTTCGGCGCGATCCGGTACTGGATGTTGGGCCGGTCGAAGCTGGCGACGAAGTGCCGCGCGTCGGCCAGACCCAGCCGTGAGGTGATCTCGGCGTGGGTGGCCTCGGTGGCGGTCGCGGTCAGCGCGATCCTCGGCACGGTGGGCCAGTGCTCGTGCAGGGAGGAGAGGGCCAGGTAGTCGGGCCGGAAATCGTGCCCCCACTGGGCGACGCAGTGCGCCTCGTCGATCGCGAACAGCGAGATGGAGCCGCGCTCCAGCAGCCGGACGGTCGCCTCGACCCGAAGCCGCTCCGGGGCGAGGTAGAGCAGGTCCAGCTCGCCGGCGACGAACTCGGCCTCCACCAGCCGTCGTTCGTCCATGTCCTGGGTGGAGTTGAGGAAGCCGGCCCGTACCCCGAGCGCCCGCAGGGCGTCCACCTGGTCCTGCATCAGGGCGATCAGCGGCGAGATCACCACGCCGGTGCCGGGCCGCACCAGCGCGGGGATCTGGTAGCAAAGCGACTTCCCGGCGCCGGTCGGCATCAGCACCAGCGCGTCCCCGCCGGCGATCACCTGCTCGACGACCTCCTGCTGGCTGCCGCGGAAGGCGTCGTAGCCGAAGACCCGGCGCAGTACGCGCAGCGCAGCACTGTCCTCGGCCGCCGACTCCGCCACCGCGGTCGCGGCGGCGTCGGAGGTCAGGAGGGGTTCGGTGGTCTCCGGGGCGCTCATCCGGCGATTCTACGGGTGGTGCAGGCAGTCATGGGGCGCATGCGGACGGATCCGCGAGCGGCCCCAGGACGAGCGTGGTGTGTGCGAGGGGCGTGCGAGGGTTCGGCGCACCTCCCTCTGTGGGTCCGGGAGGCATGAGTAACCGTCAGTTCACCTATTGCTTACCTGTGATGGGGTTGTGCCCCCTGTCGGCGCCGAGCAGCCTGTGCCATCCTCATCTACGCGCGTCATCAGCGACGCGTGACTGCGTCCAGAGAGGGAGCAGGATGCGCAAGAAGAGAGTGATGGCGCTGGCACTGGCCGCCGGGCTGGGGCTGGGGGCCGTTTCGGGCACCAGCGCGTCGGCAGCGGCCGGAGCGCAGCACGGATCAGGCAGCGGCGGCAGCAGCTCCGGCTGTCGGCTGTCGGCCGGCGGACGGGATGTCAGCCATGTGATCTATCTCCAGTTCGACAATGTGCACCTCACCAGGGACAACCCCAATGTCCCCTCGGACCTCGAACAGATGCCGCACCTGCTCAACTTCCTGAACAGCAACGGTGTGGTGGACAGCAACCACCACACCCCGCTGATCGCGCACACCGGCAACGACATCCTGACCTCGCTCACCGGACTCTACGGAAGCGACCAGGGCCAGCCGGTCTCCAACTCGTACCGGTACTACAACCCGGACGGGACCACCAACTCGGCCAGCACCTTCGCGTACTGGACCGACGGGGTGGCCGACAGCTCGGTGCCGACGCCCACCGACTCCGCCTACACGATGACCACCCAGGCCGGGAAGAACACTCCCGCGCCGTGGACCGCCTACACCAAGGCCGGCTGTGACTTCGGCTCGGTCTCGGCGGCGAACACCATCCTGGAGAACACCACCGTCGACATCAACAAGGTGTTCGGCACCGCCTCGCCCGAGGCCGCCGAGGCCAAGGCGAATCCGGCGAAGGCCCAGGCCGACTACGTCGGGATCGGCATCCACTGTGCCAAGACCTCAGCAGTCTGTGCCAAGAGCACGACCAGCGCCGACCTGCTGCCCGACGAGCCCGGTGGATACACCGGCTACAGCGCGCTGTTCGGCGCCAAGGCGGTGGATCCCGCCATCGCCGCGAACGGCGTGGTGAACTCCACCGACGGCAAGCAGATCACCGACTCCAAGGGCAACGCGGGCTTCCCCGGCTTCGACGGCATGACGGCGAACAACTCGCTCGGCTACGTGGCGCAGATGCAGGAGTCCGGCGTCCCGGTCACCTACGCCTACATCTCCGACGCCCATGACCAGCACGGCGCCGGCAGCGGTGCCTACGGACCCGGCGAGGCCGGCTACGTGGCGCAGCTGAAGTCCTACGACGACGCCTTCGGCAGCTTCTTCACCCGGCTGTCCAAGGACGGCATCAACTCCTCGAACACCCTGTTCGTGGTCACCGCGGACGAGAACGACCACTTCGTGGGCGGCGCGCCGACCCCGGCGAACTGCGACGGCGTGACCGTTCCCTGCACCTACCAGCAGATCGGCGAGGTCAACGCGAACGCCACCGGCCTGCTGGCGACCCAGCAGGGCGTCACCACCCCGTTCAAGGTGCACGCGGACTCCGCGCCCAACTTCTACCTCACCGGCAATCCGGCCCAGAACGCCACGGTGACCCGGAGCTTCGAACAGGCCTGGTCCAAGGTCACCGCGGTCAACCCGATCACCGGGACGTCGGGGACCATCAACAGTTATCTCGCCGACCAGACCGAGATGAAGCTGCTGCACATGGTCAGCGGAGACCCGCTGCGAACGCCGACCTTCACCTCGTTCGCGGATCCGAACTACTACGTCTACGGCGGCGCGGCCGGCTGCGCCTCACCGTGCGTCGCCCTCGGCCCGGCGTACGCCTGGAACCACGGGGACTTCGCGAGCGACATCAACACCACCTGGCTGGGCCTGGTCGGTCCGGGCGTCCGCAAGCTCGGGACCACCGGGACGGTGTGGTCCGACCACACCGACATCCGGCCCACCATGCTGGCGCTGCTCGGGCTGAAGGACACCTACCGCAGCGACGGCCGGGTGCTGACCGAGTTCATCAGCCGCAGTGCGCTGCCCGACTCGCTGGCCGACCACCTGGGCGCCTACCAGCGGCTGGCCGCCGCGTACAAGCAGCTCGACGCGGGGGTCGGGGCCTTCGCGGCCGCGACGCTGGTCGTGTCCAACCGCGGGGTCTCCTCGACCAGTGCCGGTGACGCGCAGTACACCGCGACCGAGGCGACGCTCACCGCTCTCGGGAGTGCCCGGGACGGGCTCGCCGACCAGATCGTGGCGCTGCTGGACGGCGCCGCGTTCCACCACCGGAGCGTCGACCCGCGCCAGGCCGCGAACCTGGAGTGGCAGGCGGACCAGCTGATCCGCCAGGCCCAGCAGCTCGCCGCCTGACCCCACCTGAGTCACGTGAACGCAGCACGCGGACCGGCCCCGAGCGGGGAAGATCGCTCGGGGCCGGTCCGCGTCCGCGGTCGTCAGGGTCCGGTATGGCCCCTCAACCCTCCAGACGGACGACGCGGACGGATCCGGGGGGAAGCGGGAGGCAGCCCGAGGCCCGCTCCCCGGTGAGGAGTTCGGTGCCGGGAGCGGGCAGCGTGACCTTGGCCTCGGTCGACGTGTGGTTGATCGCGAAGAGGTACTCGCCCTCCGCGCCGCTGCGGTGGACGACCTCGACGTCGTGCGGCAGCTCGCTGCGGTCGGGCAGTCGGGCGTCCTGGCCGGCCAGTGCGAGGACCGGGGCCAGCTGGGCGGGGGAGAGCCGGGTGGAGACGTACCAGGCGTGGCCGGCGCCCAGGGCGTGCCGGGTGATCGCCGGCCCGCCCGCGGCCGGGCCGTCGCTGTAGCGCCACACCGTCTCGGCGCCTCGCGGCACCACGGTCTCCGTCCAGACGTCGCCGCTCAGCGGCTCGGCCCCGGCCGGGGTCCCAGTGCCGGTTCCGGTGCCGGTGCCGACTCCCGTGCCGTCGAGTGCGACCGTCTGGCCGGCGCGCAGCGGCAGAAACTCCTCCACGGTCAGCCCGAGGACCTCGCGCAGCGCGCCCGGGTAAGGGCCGGGGTGCACGGTGTCGGTGCCGTCGACGATGCCGGAGAAGTAGGAGACGACCAGCACGCCGCCCTGCTCGACGTAGCGCCGCAGGTTCTCTGCGGCCGCCGTCTCGGTGAGGTAGAGGGCGGGCACGACCACCAGCGGGTAGTCCGTCAGGTCGGCCTCGGGGTGGGCGAAGTCCACGGTGAGGTGCTGGTCGTAGAGGGCCTCGTACCAGCTGTCGGCGCGCTCCTCGGCGCTGTGGTCCTCGCTGGGCCGCCACTCCAGGTCCTGGGCCCACCAGGACTGCCAGTCCCACAGCATCGCGACGTCGGCGCGCACCCTGGTGCCGCGGATCTCCGCCAGCCGTTCCAGGTCGGAGCCCAGCTGGACCACCTCGCGCCAGATCCGGCTGTCCGTCCCGGCCTGCGGCAGCATGGTCGAGTGGTACTTCTCGGCGCCGTAGCGGGAGGCCCGCCACTGGAAGAACATCGCCCCCTCGGAGCCGCGGGCGACATGGGCCAGGCTGTTGCGGCCCAGCTCACCGGGGCCCTTGGCGAGGTTCCGGGGCTGCCAGTTGACGGCCCCGGTGGAGTGCTCCAGCAGCAGCCAGGGGGCGCCGGAGGCCACCGAACGGGTGATGTCCGCGGACATCGCCAGGTTGACATGGGTGCGCTCGGCCTCGGCGACCAGGTAGTGGTCGTTGGAGACCAGGTCCACCTCGCGGCCCCAGGCCCAGTAGTCGACATTGCGGCCCTGGCTGAGCGCGGTCATGAAGTTGGTGGTGACCGGGGTCTCGGGAGCGAGCCGGTGCAGGATGTCGCGCTCGGCGGTGAAGTTGGCGAGCATGGCGTCGCTGCTGAAGCGCTTGAAGTCGAGCTGGTGGCCCGGGTTGCCGGCGGTGGGGGTGCGGCGCGGCGGCTCGATCTGCGACCAGGACGTGTAGTTCTGGCCCCAGAAGACGGTGCCCCAGGCCTCGTTCAGTCCCGCCAGGGTCTGGTAGCGCTCGCGCAGCCAGCGGCGGAAGTCCACGGCCGACTGCTCGCAGTAGCAGCCGGCGACCGGCGCACCGTATTCATTGTGGACATGCCAGAGGGCCAGTGCGGGGTGGTCGGCGTAGCGCTCGGCGAGGGCGGTGGTGATGCCGGTGGCGGCCTGGCGGTAGGCGGGGGAGCTGTGGCAGATCGCGCCGCGTCCGCCGAAGGCCAGTCGCTGGCCGTCCTTGGTGACCGGCAGCGCCTCGGGGTGGCGCTCGTAGAACCAGGCCGGCGGCACGACCGTGGGGGTGCCCAGGGCCACCGAGATGCCGTTGTCGTGAAGCATGGTCAGCAGCCGGTCCAGCCAGCCGAACTCGAACACGCCCGGGGCGGGCTCCAGCAGGGCCCAGGAGAAGACGCCGACGCTCACGGCGTTCACTCCGGCCTCGCGCATCAGGGCCATGTCCTCGGCCCAGACCTCCTCGGGCCACTGCTCGGGGTTGTAGTCACCGCCGAACGCGAGGCCGCGTCCCAGGAGTCGCGTGGGGAGCCGAGTGGGTTTCGGGGGCATGACGGGACTCCTGCGGAAGCGAGAGGGCTGGGAACGTGCACACGCTAACCGATGCGTATGGGGCTTTGGCAAGTGGTGCGTCATGTTGGATTTTGTTGATCACTCGACACATCTGAGCTGCTCACTGCCGGAAAGTCGGGATTTGCAGGCCCTTGGATAACCGGATTGCAACAACTCTTGACAAGTGTCGTGTTGGTTTCCGTACTGTGAACGCTCACAGTGACTGAGACGACAGTCCGCATGGTGCGGACGTCATCGTCCGTTGGAGTGTCCATGCTTACGATGCACCGTCGCATCGCCCTCGGCCTGACGGCCGCCGGTGTCGCCACCGCTCTTCTCGCCGGCTGCAGCAGCAGCTCCACTTCTTCCTCGGGTGCCACCGCCCCGGCCACGGCCTCTGGTCCGGTCAAGCTCACCTACTGGGCCTGGGCCCCCGGTCTCGACCAGGTCGCCGCGATCTGGAACAAGTCCCACCCGAACATCCAGGTCACCGTCGAGAAGCAGGCCTCCGGCGACGACCTGCTCACCAAGGTGATCACCGCGGCCAAGGCCGGCGGCGCCCCCGACCTGGTCCAGGCCGAGTACCAGGCGCTGCCCACCCTGGTCAGCAACAACGTCCTCGCCGACATCTCCAAGCAGGACGGCTCCGCGTCGAGCAAGTTCGCGGCCGGGATCTGGAAGCAGGTCACCCTCGGCGGCAACGCCGTCTACGCGATCCCGCAGGACAGCGGCCCGCTGATGTTCTTCTACCGCAAGGACCTCTTCGCCAAGTACGGGCTGACCGTCCCCACCACCTGGGACCAGTTCGCGGCCGACGCGGCGAAGCTGCACACGGCGGACGCCACCAAGCACCTCACCACCTTCTCCAGCAACGACGCCGGCCTCTTCGCCGGCCTCGCCCAGCAGGCCGGCGCCTCCTGGTGGACCACCAGCGGTGACACCTGGAAGGTCGGCATCAACGACGCGGCCACCCAGAAGGTGGCCACCTTCTGGGGCAACCTGGTCAAGAACGGCACCATCGACAACCAGCCGATGTACACCCCGGCCTGGAGCAAGGCCCTCGCGGACGGCTCCCAGATCGCCTGGGTCAGCGCGGTCTGGGCCCCCGGTGTGCTCAGCAGCAGCGCCCCCGCAACCAAGGGCAAGTGGGCCATGGCCCCGCTGCCGCAGTGGACCGCCGGTGCCAACGTCACCGGCAGCTGGGGCGGCTCGTCCACGGCCGTCACCAACAACTCCAAGCACCAGGACGCGGCGGCCCAGTTCGCGCTGTGGCTGAACACCGACCCGACGGCTGTCGCCGCGCTGGTCAAGGACTCCTACGTGTACCCGGCCGCGAGCGACGCCCAGACCGGCGGCGCCCTGGCCACCGCGCCGGACTTCTTCAGCAACCAGCCCGACTTCTACACCACCGCCGCCAAGATCGCCGCGACCACGGCCCCGGCCGCCTGGGGACCCAACGTCAACGTCGCGTACAGCGCCTTCAAGGACGCCTTCGGCAAGGCCGCCCAGAACAAGAGCGACTTCGTGGCCGCGCTGAACAGCATGGACCAGGCCACCCTGGCCGACATGCAGAAGCAGGGCTTCAAGGTCGCCGGCTGATATCACCGGTAGCGCCACTGTGACTCCCCCGCCCGGGCTGGTGCCTCCACCCGGGCGGGGGCCAACCCCTCAACTCCCACCCATCAACCCCCCTCAACCCCCCTCAACCCCTGGAACGGAGCCGCGCCCCATGGCCACGGCAGCCCCACCCCCCAGGCGTCGCACGTTCAGACTGGCGCCGTTCGGATTCCTCGCACCGGCGATCGTGCTGTTCGCGCTGATGTTCGCCCTGCCCATCGGTTACGCGGGCTACCTCAGCTTCCGCAAGATCCACATCCAGGGGCTGGGGCTGGGGCCGGGTTCGCGCAGTGAGGGCTGGGCCGGGCTGTCCAACTACACCTCGGCGCTCAGCGACTCCGAACTGCTGAACGGCACCGTCCGGGTCCTGGTCTACGGCGCGATGCTGGTCCCGGTCATGCTGGGCCTGGCCCTGCTCTTCGCCCTGCTGCTGGACGCCGACAAGGTCCGGCTCCGGGCCTTCTCGCGGATCGCGATCTTCCTCCCCTACGCCATCCCCGGCGTGGTGGCCAGCCTGCTCTGGGGCTTCCTCTACCTGCCGACCACCAGCCCGGGCTACTTCCTGCTCGGCAAGCTCGGCATGAGCGCCCCGCAGCTGCTCTCCGGCAACGGCATGTACGTCGCGCTGGCGAACATCGCGGTCTGGGGCGGCACCGGCTTCAACATGGTCGTCATCTACACCTCGCTGCGCGCCCTGCCCAACGAGGTGTACGAGGCCGCCAGGATCGACGGCGCGTCCGAGCTGCAGATCGCCCTACGGATCAAGATTCCCATGGTGCTTCCCTCGCTCGTCCTCACCTTCTTCTTCTCGCTGATCGCCACGCTTCAGGTGTTCAGCGAACCCACCACGCTGGCGCCCCTGACCAACGGCATCTCCTCCACCTGGAGCCCGCTGATGAAGGTCTACCGCGACGCCTTCGTGCGTGGTGACATCTACTCCGCCTCGGCCACCTCGGTGGTCATCGCGGCGGTGACCCTGGCGATCTCCTTCGGATTCCTGAAGCTGGTCGGCAGCCGTGCCTATGGGGAGCAGCAGTGACGATGACCCAGGACGCCACCGGCGTCACCGTGCCCCTGAGCGGCTCCCCGCTCACCTCCAGGCTCCGCAGCATCGGCTGGGCGCCCACCCTCGGCCTGCTGGCGGGGGCGGTCTACTGCCTGATCCCGGTGGTGTGGGTGCTCATCGCCGCCACCAAGAGCAGCGCACAGCTGTTCTCCACCTTCACCCTGTTCCCCGGCACCGGCCTGCTCTCCAACCTCCGCGACCTCAGCGCCTACCGGAACGGCGAGTTCTGGACCTGGATGCTGAACTCCGCCTTCTACGCCGGGATCGGCGCACTGCTCTCGGCCGCGGTCTCCGGCATCAGCGGGTACGCCCTGGCGAAGTACCGCTTCGCCGGGCGCAGCGCCATCTTCAACACCCTGCTGGCCGGCGTGCTGATGCCGCCGGTGGTGCTGGCCATCCCGCAGTACCTGCTGATGGCCAAGGCCGGTCTGGCCGACAGCTACTGGTCCGTGCTGATTCCCAGCATCCTCAGCCCCTACGGCATCTACCTCGCCAGGATCTACGCGGCCGGCGCCATCCCCGACGAGCTGCTGGAGGCGTCCCGGATCGACGGCGCCTCCGAGTGGCGCACCTTCCGCTCGGTCGGGCTGCCGATGATGATGCCGGGCCTGGTCACCGTGTTCCTGTTCCAGTTCGTCGCGATCTGGAACAACTTCCTGCTGCCCTTCATCATGCTCGGCGACGACAGCAAGTTCCCGGTGACCGTGGGCCTGTTCACGCTGCTGAAGCAGGGCGCGGCCGCTCCCGCCCTCTACACCCTGGTGATCACCGGCTCGCTGATCTCGGTGCTGCCGCTGATCGCGTTGTTCCTGTCGCTCCAGCGCTATTGGCGCCTCGACCTGCTCTCCGGGGCCGTAAAGTCCTGATCAGGCATCAGCAGAGCCGTCAGCAGCCCTTACCCGAGGAAGAACCGTCACCGCAGATGACCGAAGCAACGCCGGCCCGTCGCCGGCCGCCGACCATCCACGACGTCGCCCGTGAGGCGGGGATCTCCCGCGGCACCGTCTCCCGGGTGCTGCAGGGCGGGCACAACGTCAGCCCGGAGGCGCTGAAGGCGGTCAACGCCGCCATCCGCAAGACCGGATACGTCGTCAACCGCCATGCCCGGAGCCTGGTCACCCAGCGCTCCGACTCGGTCGCCTTCCTGCTCACCGAGCCGCAGACGCGATTCTTCGAGGACCCCAACTTCAACCAGCTGCTGCGCGGTTGCACCACGGCCCTGGCCAAGCACGACATCCCGCTGCTGCTGATGATCGCGGGCACCGAGGAGGAGCGCCGCCGGATAGGGCGCTACATCACCTCGGGGCATGTCGACGGCGTCCTGCTGGTCTCCTCGCACTCCGGCAACCCGATGGTGGAGCTGCTGGACGAGGCCCGGATGCCGGTCGTCGCCTGCGGCAAGCCGCTGGGGCACACCTCGACCACGCCCTATGTCGCCGCGGACGACCACGAGGGGGCCAGGGCGATGGTGCGGTACCTGCTGGGCACGGGCCGCCGCAGGATCGCCACCATCACCGGCCCGCTGGACACCCCCGGCGGGGTGGACCGGCTCACCGGCTACCGGGAGACCCTGGCCGAGGCCGGCCTGCCGCAGGACCCGGCGCTGGTCGCCGAGGGCGACTACAGCCGGGCCGGCGGCGAGGCCGCGATGGCCGCGCTGCTGTCCACCGCCCCGGACCTGGACGCGGTCTTCGTCGCCTCCGACCTGATGGCGGACGGCGCCCTGGCCGTCCTGGAACAGGCCGGGCGCCGGGTGCCGGAGGACGTGGCCGTCGGCGGCTTCGACGACTCCACCATCGCCGCGAGCACCCGCCCCCCGCTGACCACGGTCCGCCAGCCCTGGGACCGGATCAGCGCCGAGATGGTCCGGGTGCTCCAGTCCCTGATCGCGGGCGAGCCGCCGGCCTCGGTCATCCTGCCGACGGAGCTGATCGTGCGGGCGTCGGCCTGAGGGGGCGGGAGGGGCGGGGAAGGGGCGGGGAGGGCGGTCGGGGGAGGCGGGGCGTTTCCGCTGGTCGCGGCAGCTGTGGGTGGCTTATATGGCGCGTTCGTTGCCGCCCTCCGCCGTCCGTGGCTTGTTGCTGTTGCTCGCTTCGCTCGCGGGCTAACTGCGGGAGGGGGCGGCCTGGTTGGGCGCCGTAGGCCCGTGCGGGGGGCGGGTGGGCTGGCGAGGGGGCGTGCGTCGGTCGGCGTGGTCCGTTTTGGGGTCACTCGATCTACTTTGGGGTCACTGCCTCGACGACATAACGGACATACGCGGCAGGATTTGTCGGACGAGTGACCCCAAAGTAGGTCGAGTGACCCCAAATGCATAGGGCACCTACCTGGCGAATCGTTTCTGCAGGCACCACCGACCACCCCGCCGCCCGGCAACGGCGGGCCCCCGCATCCCTCCTGCTCCTGTCGCCGCGAGCGTAGCGAGCAACAGCAACAAGCCACGGGCGTGTCACTCGGCAATGGTGGCGCCATGTAAGCCACTTACCGCTGCCGCCCGGCCCACGATCCTGGCGAAGTCGGGCGCGTGGAGGCAGGAGAAGGGTGTGAGTCGGGTTGATTCGTCGGCCGTTCATGCGCACGCTGCTCCTCGTACACGGCGGCGCACTACTCATGGCCCGGGCACTGTTCGCAGCTTGCTCCCATGCCACGCACCATGAGTTCCCTGGAGATCCTTGTGACCCGTCGTTACCTTCGCCTGGCTGCCGTCCTCGGCGCCTCCGGACTGATCGGCGGGGCCTTCCTCGCCACTCCCGCCGGCGCGGTGCCGGCCGCGTCGGCCGCACACCGTGCCGCGGTCAAGCATGTGCTGCTGATCTCGGTGGACGGCCTGCACCAATCCGACCTGACCTGGTACATCGCCAGGCACCCGCAGTCGGCGCTGGCCAAGCTGGTCCGCGGCGGCGTCCAGTACACCGACGCCAAGACCACCAACCCGTCGGACAGTTTTCCCGGCATGGTCGCCCAGGCCACCGGCGGCGGCCCCGGCACCACCGGGATCTACTACGACGACACCTACAACGCGGCGCTGCTGCCGGCCGGGACCACCAGCTGCAAGGGCGTCAAGCCCGGCGTGGAGGTGGACCTCACCGAGGACCTGGACATCAACAAGGCCTCCATCGACGCTGGTCAGGGCCTGAAGAACCTCCCCGGCAGCATCCTTTCGATGACCGGCAACCCGACCAAGCTGATCGACCCGACCAAGCTCCCGGTCGACCCCAAGACCTGCAAGCCGGTCTACCCGAACCAGTACCTCCAGGTGAACACCATCTTCGAGGTGGCCCGCCAGGCCGGTCTGCGGACCGCGTGGTCGGACAAGCACGCCGCCTACGACATCCTCGACGGTCCGTCGGGAACGGGTGTCCAGGACCTCTTCACCCCGGAGATCAACTCGAACGCGCTCGGCTACGCCGCCGGCAACGACTGGACCACCGACAACAAGGCCACCCAGCAGTACGACAGCTACAAGGTCAAGGCCGTCCTCAACGAGATCGACGGCTACGACCACTCGCGCTCGCAGAAGGTCGGCACCCCGGCCATCTTCGGCCTGAACTTCCAGTCCGTGTCCACCGCCGAGAAGCTCCCCAGCTCGGACGGGCTGACCGGCGGCTACACCGCCAAGAACGTGCCGGGCCCGCTGCTGCAGAACAACCTGGACTACATCAACGCCCAGATCGGCGCGCTCACCGCGGAGATCCACAAGCAGCACCTGGACGGCAGCACCACGATCATCCTCTCCGCCAAGCACGGCCAGTCGCCCACCGACCCGGCCGCGCTCACCCGGATCGACGACGGCCCGCTGCTGGACGGCCTGAACGCCGCCTGGAAGAAGCTCCACCCCAAGGCCGCCGACCTGGTGGCACACGCGGTGGACGACGACGCCATGCTGCTCTGGCTCTCGGACCGCTCCAAGGCCGCCACCGACTTCGCCAAGGCGTACCTGCTGGCGCAGAGCGGCACCGGCACCGACATCAACAAGAAGTCGAAGGCATACACCCACGGCGGTCTGACCAAGGTCTACGCCGGTGCTGACGCCGCGCACTTCTTCGGAGTCAAGCCCGGTGACGCCCGGGTCCCCGACGTCTTCGGTGTCGCCCAGTACGGAGTCGTCTACACCGGTGGCACCAAGAAGGTCGCCGAGCACGGCGGCGGCCACGCGGACGACCTGAACGTGCCGCTGGTGGTCTCCGGCGCCGGCACCCCGGACCGGGTCGTCGACGGAGCCACCGTCCACACCACTCAGATCGCGCCGACCATCCTCGCCCTGCTGGGCCTGAACCCGCAGCAGCTGAAGGCCGTCCGCGAGGAGGGCACCAAGGTGCTGCCGGTGCGCTGACGCGCACGCACAGATAGGTCAGCGGCGGGGTCGGGGCTTGACGCTCCGGCCCCGCCGCCGCTGTTTTCCCGACGGCGGTGTTCCGAAGGCCCGCGATTCTGGTGAACCGAACCCCGGTGCGCGGCAATAGAGGAAGTGATGGACGACGACGAGCTGATCGCCCGCCTGGCCGGCGGCGACGAGAGTGCGCTCCGCGAGCTGTTCGGCCGGCATGCGCCGTGGCTGGCGGCCCGGCTGCGCACGGCGCTGCCGGCCCAGGACGTCGAGGATGTGCTGCAGGAGACGTTCCTGGCGGTCTGGCGCAGCGCCAAGGGCTACCGACCGCAGGGATCGGCGGGCGGCTGGCTCTGGGTGATAGCCCGTCGGCAGGCCGCCGGGTGGCTGCGCCGGCACGGCCACGAGGCCGGAGCGGTCGACACTGCCGTACTGGACGAGACGGCTCTGGACGACGCGCTGGCGGCGGCGGGACGGGCATCCGCCCGGGACCCGGCGGAGGCGGTGCTGGCGCGGGCGGATCTGGCCGCCGCGCTGGCGGTGCTCGGTCCGGCGGGCAGTGCCGAGCGGGAGGTCTGGCGGCTGCTGTATGTGGAGGATCAGCCGGTCGCGCAGGTGGCGCAGCTGATGGGCGTGCCCCAGGGCACGGTCAAGAGCCGGGCCCACCGGGTGCGGCGGTTGATGCGGACGGCGCTGGTTGGGCGTGCGGCGCAGGAGGAGGGACTGTGATGGAGGCGCCGCGTGATGCGGACGGCGCGGGCCTGGGCGGCTCGGGCCTGGGCGATTCCGGCCAGGATGGCCTGGACGGTGTGGATCTGGGCCGGGTCTGGTTGGGCGTGGCCGCGCGGGTGTGGCGGCGTGAGCCCGGACCGGTCGAGCGTCTGGCCACCCGGCTGCTGCGCTCGCCCGGCCTGGCCCGGGCGCTGCTGACCGCGCCGTCACTGCTGTTGCCCTGGCTGCTCGCCACGGTCGTGGTGCTCGGCGCCGGGGTCGTGGCCACCGCCGGGACCGGGCAGCCGATGGTGGCGCTGGCCGCCCCCGGGCTGGCCGGGGCCGCCGTCGCCTACTCCTACGGACCCGGACTCGATCCGGCCTGGGAGCTGTCGCGCAGTATGGCGGTCAGCGACCGGATGGTGCTGCTGGCCCGGGTCCTCGCGGTGTTCGCGGTCAACGCCCTGCTCGCCCTGGCCGCCTCGGCGGTGTCGCCCACCGTGGCGGGCATCGCCGTCGGCTGGCTGGTGCCGATGGCGGCGGTGTCGGCGCTCGCGCTGGCCGTGGCCACCGTCTCGGAGTCGGCGAACACGGGGGTTGGCGCCGCACTGGCGGTGTGGACCATCACCGTGATCGGGGGCCAGTCCGCCACCGGGCAGCTCACCGCGGCTGTCACCCGGTCCGCCCTCGTCCTCCCGTATCTGGCCGTCGCTGTCTGCAGCGTCGCCGTCGTGCTGTACACCACCAGGACCACAAAGGGGACCGAGTGAACATCGAGATCAGTGACCTCACCAGGCGGTTCGGCCGCACCCGGGCGGTGGACGGCGTGGACCTGAGCACCGGGACGGGCGTGTTCGGTCTGCTCGGGCCCAACGGCGCGGGCAAGACCTCGCTGCTGCGGATGCTGGCCACGGTCATCCCGCCGAGCTCCGGCAGCCTGCGGCTGCTGGACCGGGACCCATCCGGGCACGGACCGCGCCGGGAGATCCGGCGAAGGCTCGGCTATCTGCCGCAGAACCTGGGCTACTACCCGGGGTTCACCGTGGTGGAGTTCGTCGAGTACTTCGCGTTGCTCAAGGAGATGCCGCCGGGCAGGGTGCCGGGAGCGGTGGCCGCCGCCGTGGAGCAGGTCGGCCTGGGCGACAAGGCCAAGGCGAAACTGCGCACTCTGTCCGGGGGGATGCTGCGCCGGGCCGGGATCGCCCAGGCGATCGTCAACGAGCCCGAGTTGCTGCTCTTCGACGAGCCCACGGCCGGCCTCGACCCCGAGCAGCGGGTGGAGTTCCGGTCCCTGATCCGGGAGTTGGGGCAGCGTTCCACCGTTGTGGTCAGCACCCACCTGGTCGAGGACGTCGGCGCTGCCTGCGCCGAGGTCGCCCTGATGCACCAGGGCAGGATCGCCTTCCAGGGCACCCCGGACGAACTCACCGCCCGCGGCGTCGGCCACGGAACCGGCGACGCACCGTTGGAGCGCGGCTACAGCGCGGTCCTTGCGGCGGCGCGGGCATGAGCGCCGTCACGCTCCCGGCGCGGAGCCCCGGCGGGCCGCGGAACCCGCGAATCCCCGGGATTCCGGCTGTGCTCAGGCTCTCCGCCGGTCGGCTGCTGCGGCTGGAGCTGCGCCGCAGCACGATGATGTGGATGGTGCCGCTGGCCCTGGTGGCCTTCTGGCTGGACACCTACCGCAGCAGCATGGCGCTCCCGGCCCTGTGGGGTTCGCGTACGCTGATCCTGCGTCAGGGCATGGCCGTGGACGACTTCGCGCCGTTCGTGGTGGGCGCGGCGGCCTGGGTCGGCGGCCGGGACCGTCGACGCGGGATCGGCGAGCAGGTGGACATCACCCCACTGCCGCGCTGGGCGGCCCGGACGGCCAGTTGGGCCGCCACCGCCGGCTGGACGCTGGGGACCTATCTGGCCTGCGTGGGATTCCTCTACGGGATGACCGCCTGGCAGGGCGCCGCGGGCAGTCCGCTGTGGTGGCCGGTCGTGGTCGGCGCCGTGGCGCTGGCGGCGTTCAGCGCCCTGGGCTTCGCCCTGGGGGTGCTGGTCCCCAGCCGGTTCACCGCACCGCTGGCGGCGATCGTCACCGGCCTGGTGCTGCGGGAGACGCTGCGCAGCGGCGGCCGGTACGTCCTGCTCTCGCCGATGGCCTCGCCCGCGTACTCGCTGGCGCCGCCCAGGGCCGACGCGGGGGTCTTCTATCCGTACCTGCCCGATCTGTCCATCACTCAGCTGCTGTTCCTCGGCGGCCTCACCGTCGCGGCGCTGGGCCTGCTGGGGGTGCAGGCCGTGTGCGGGGGACACGGCCTGCGTCGGATGGCCGCGGCCGTCGTCGCGGTCGGGCTGGCCTCGTCCGGGACCGCGATCGGGCTGGTCGGGACGGCCAGGGTGGCGGCGAACGGCGTGGTCGTACCGGCCCTGCACGACGCGGCCGACGACCGGCCCATCGCCTATACCCCGGTGTGCGGTGGGTCCACGGTCCCGGTGTGCCTGAACCCGGTCTACCGGGCGTATCTGCCGACGCTGGCCGCGGCCCTGGATCCGCTGCTGCGGGAGGTGGCCGGACTGCCGGGGGCGCCGGTGCGGTTCGAACAGGTCAGCCTGGAGAGTCGGCACGTGGCACTCGCGGGTGCGGTCGTCGCCGGATCGCCACCGGTGGTCGAGCTGGCGCTGAACATCGGCTATGACGGCGCGATGTGGATCGGGTCGGGTCCGTCGGCCGGTTCGCCGTCCGGGAGGCAGGGGCCCTGCTGCACCTCGCAGCAGATGTGGTCCAGCGTCTCCCGGCTGACCGCGGAGGTGCTGCCCCCGGTCGCCGGGACGGTCGTCGACAGCCTGGTCGGCCATGCGGATCAGGCGCAGCAGGCGGTGTCGGAGGGGCTGCTGCGGGCGGCCGGGGTGTCGCTGGACAGCCTGGCGATCTTCGCTCAGCTCGACGGGTCCACGGTGGTCGTGCCGCAGCCCGGTACGCCGGCCTACGCCGCGGGCGCCCGCTTCGCCGCACTTCCAGAGGCCGAACGGCACGCCTGGCTGACCGCGCACCTGGCCGAGCTGCGGGTCGGCAACATCACCCTGGAGCAGCTGCCGTGACCGCTGTGACGCCGCCGGTGGAGCTGGTCCGGTCGGCGCGATCGGCCGGACCCAGGCTGTTCCGGCTGCATCTGATCAGTCGTCAGGCGTGGAGTGCGATGGGCGCGTTGACGGCCTGTGCGGTGCTGCTGCGGGTCGCCCTGGAGCTGCGCTGGATCCAGGGCGACGGGTCCTCCACCGCCCAGCAGATGCTGTTGTTGATCGAGTGCGGGGCGGCCTCGGTCGTCGCCGTCGCCGCACGGAACCCGTTCGGCGAGAGCGAGCGGACCACCGGCCACTGGCTGCCGCTGCTGCGTCTCGGCGCCCTCCTGCTGCTGGGCGGGGCCGCGGTCGGCGCCCTGGTGCTCGGGGCTGTGGGCGCGCGGTTGCCGGGCGGCGATCCGGTGGTGCTGCGCGAGGTCGCCGGGCTGGTGGGTGTCGGGCTGCTCACCGCCGCGGTGCTCGGCGGCGCGCTCGCCTGGGCGGGGACGCTGGCCTACACCGTGGTGGCCGAGTTCGCGCTGCTGGAGGGCTGGCGGACGCCGTGGATGTGGGCCGGCCGACCGGCGCACGACCTGGGGGGATGGCTGTGCGCGGGTCTGGTCTTCGCGGCCGGGACGGCGGTGGTGGCGGCGCGCGGGCCGCGCGACACCGGTGTCGAGTAGTGAGCCGGTGTCGCTGCCGCCGCCGTAACCTCTGGGCTCAGCCCAGCTCAGCTCAGCTCGCGCTCCGCGACGTCCTTGCGGGAGACGGCCAGGTAGACCACGAAGCCCAGGATGACCACGGCCCAGCCCAGGCTGACCGGCCCGGTGCCCCAGGCGAGGCCGCCGCGGACGTGGGTGACCGCCATCCAGTCGGCGAAGGAGGCGCCGAGCGGGCGGGTGATGATGTAGGCGAACCAGAAGGCGGTGATCGGGTTCATCCCGAAGCGCCAGTGCGCCACCGCGGGGATCGCGATGAGTACCGCGAACAGCACGCCGGAGGCCCAGTAGCCCAGGTGCAGGCTCATCGCGGTCAGGTCGCCCGCGGCCGTGCCCAGTGCGAAGGTGGTCAGCACCGTCGCCCAGTAGAAGAGCTCACGGCTGCGGGTGTGGATGCTGTGGATCGACAGTGTCCCCTCGACCTTGTACCAGGCGACCAGGACCACGGCCAGTACCACGCTGAAGAACACGGTGGACACCGTGTACGGAATCTTGAACTGGACGTGCAGCACATCGGCGGCCATGGTGCCGAAGACGCTGACCATCACCACCGCGGTCCAGTAGATCCAGGCGGTGTAGCGGGGGGCACGGAACTGGATCAGCATCGCGGCGGCGAAGGCCACGAATCCCAGGCCCACGGCGATCACCGGGTTGATGTGCTGGGCCAGGAAGTCCGAGGTCGTCTCGCCCATCCCGGTGGTGAGTACCTTGGTGATCCAGAAGTACAGGGTGACTTCCGGAACCTTGCTCAGGGCGTGCCGTGCGGGTGCTGCCGCGCGGTGCTTTGCCATCTGGCCTGTCGACATGTGGGCGGC
Organism: Streptacidiphilus sp. EB103A; assembly: GCF_041261405.1. Taxonomy (NCBI): domain Bacteria; kingdom Bacillati; phylum Actinomycetota; class Actinomycetes; order Kitasatosporales; family Streptomycetaceae; genus Streptacidiphilus; species Streptacidiphilus sp. EB103A. Next base: position 330,996 of record NZ_JBGCAQ010000001.1, read on the forward strand.
GACCGTTCTCGTGCTGGACATGGACCGCGCAAGCCTCGCACGAAACACCTAACACCCGGATAACAGGCTCGACTTGTCAGCGCCCCGGTGCCCGGCTGGATGCGGACGCCCGAACACCGGGTGAACAGTCGCTTCGAGCCCTGCCGCCGCTGCCGCCATGGGGTCAGGATCACGCCGAATCCCCGTACCGCCCACCCCTGAAGGGCTTCACCATGACTCGTTGCCGCACCGCGACGGCAGCAGCCGTCGGCGTGGCCGCACTCGCCTGCGTCGCTGCCCTGCCGCAGAGCAGCCTGAACCACTCCCACCGGCATCTGGCGGGATACTCGATCGGCACCCCGGTCGTCGACAAGGTAAAGGGCGGTCCGTGGACCCTCGCCCAGGGGGACCCGGCGTTCGGCTCCACCATCAGCGTCGGCGGGGTGACCTACCCCAATGTGGCCGTCGACCCGTCCGGCACCGGTGCCGTGCCCGCGCAGAGCGGATCGACAGGCACCCCCGGTCCGCTCACCGGTTACTGCTCCGCCGACAACGGCACCAGCTCGGCGACCGGCACCGTGCTGCGCCAGCCCAAGGGCACGGTGCTGCCGATGCAGCCGTACTACTTCCCCTTCGTCACCAGTGACGACGGCGGCCGGACGCTGACCGGCTTCTTCGACTACCGGCCCAAGGACACGAACGAGGCGGTCGTCTCGGCCACCTCGACCGACCACGGCAAGACCTGGAAGTACACCGGCGAGGCGCTGGAGCAGAACGCCGGCCTGTGCGCCACCGGCAACACCAACGACGACGGCCAGGGCCACGCCTTCGTGCTGTCCGTCCCCGGTTACGGTGGCAACGGCGAGGCGGGCAGCGGAAAGCGCGCGCAGGTGCTGTACACCCTGAGCCGTCCCACCGGGGACGCGCTGGGCGTCAACCTGATCGTCCACAAGCTCTCGCCCAAGGGTGGCGACCCGCTGGCCGGGCTGCCCGCGACCGAGCCGGTCGGCAAGGGCGGCAGCACCGCCGCGACCGCGGCGGTCAGCATCCCGGCCGGTCCGACCGGTGCGGGCGTCACCGTGAACGTCGGCTCGACCACCGGCTTCGAGCAGCCGGGCCACTTCAATGTCGACGGCCACATCCTGGACTGCAACGACGCCGCCGCCACGGCCACCGCGCTGACCGGGTGCACCACCCGCGACACGGCCGGGGTCGGCGTCGCGGCGGGCGACGCGGTCACGGCCGACGCGGCGATCCCGGCGGGCGCCGACCAGACCTCGGGCCTGATCGCCCCCGACGGCATCATCAGCACCCTGTCGCACTACCAGGGCGCGCCCAGGGGCAGTGTCGCCGTGCTCTACACCGAGAAGATCCTCAACTACTTCACCCCGACCACCACCACGGCGGCCGTGACGCTGCCTGCCGCCACCATCCCGGTCGGCGACACCACCGCGCTCCAGCCGACCGGCGGCTCGGTCACCGTGAGCCTGGGCACCGCGGCCGGCATCGTGCAGGTCAGCTGCACCGGCGCGAACGCCACCACGGTTGACGGAGGCCCTGCCCTGACCGGCTGCACCGGGGGCACCGGCGCGGTGGCCAAGGGCAGCAGCGTCGGCGCCCCCGGCGCTGCCACCGTTCCCTACGCCCAACTGGCCGCGATCGGCGAGGGCAAGAACAAGCCCAAGTCGCTCTACGGCAACAACGAGGACTACTCGGTGGTCCGCGCCGCCTACACCTACGACGGCGTGCACTTCACCGACCTCGGCCAGGTCTCCGGGCTCAACGACCCGACCTCCGGCAGTGACTCGGTGCTGCGCTGGGTCGGCTCGCGCGGCACGGTCATCACCAACCCGGACGGGACCTACGGCCTGTTCCTGTCCGGCGCCTATGCCTCGGACGGTGACAGCGACGCCTTCAACCAGATCTTCTACTCCTCCTCCAAGGACGGGAAGAACTGGAGCACCCCGCAGAGGCTGATCGGGACCGACTACACCTTCTCCGCCCTGGCGAAGCAGGCGACCAGCGGCGGCGCGCTCGGCCTCTCCGGCTACTACTCGGGCCGGGTCTACGACCCGACCGTGGTGCAGAACCGCAACGGCACGCTGACCATGCTGTTCGCCGGCTACTCCACGCCCAAGCCGCTGCCGGTCACCGGCTCGGTCGTCGGCACCGACCCGAGCAGCCTCTACACGGTCCCGGCGGCGCAGCCTGCCGAGTACCGCACCATCCTCAGCGTGACCCTGCGTCCGAACTGGACGCGCTGACCGGTCCGGCGTGACCCCGGCCTGCCGCCTGTCCTGCTGTCCGTCCGGGCGGCGGGCCGGGAGGCAGGCCGTGCGGGCGGACGGGGCTGCTGCCGATGAAGCGGCCCACCGACCCGGCGAGGATCTTCTGCAGCAGGCTGTAGGCGAGGATCGGCAGCAGCACCGCCGGGTGGTCCGGTATCCGCGTCGCCGCCAGTACGGCACTGGCACTGCTGTTGTTCATTCCCGAGGCGTAGGTGAGCGCCACCGCCTCGCCCCGGTCGCAGCTGAGCCGGCCCGCGATCACCCACCCGCACAGGAACGACACCGAGCACATCAGCGCCGCCGCGGCGACCACCAGCAGCAGGAAGTCCGGATCCGGCTTGCGGATCACCTGCCGCAGCGCCCCGCAGGCGTTGGTGTAGCTGAGGGTGACCACAACGGTCAGGTTCACCAGCCGGATCACCGGCAGGGCCGGGCCCAGGCCGCCCAGGCCACCCATGCCGCCTGGCCTGTCCGTGCCCCGGCCGATCCTGCTGACGATCCGTCCGGTCAGCAGCCCCAGCAGACAGGGCAGCACCACGATCATGACCGCGAACAGGCTGCCGGCCGTCTTCGCCGCGGCGTGCAGATCGGAGGCGTAGCCACCGGTGGTGAGGAATCCGCCCAGGTGCAGACCGAGCGGGATGGTCAGCGGGCTCAGCAGGGTGGAGCCCAGCACCAGGCCCAGGCTGAGAGTGGCACTGCCCTCGTCGCCCTGGGAGAAGACGGTGGCGCCGGCCGCCACCGGCATCGCCCCGATCAGGGCGAGGCCGGCCAGCAGACTCTGCGCCTCGTGCGGGTTGTGCCACCCCTCCGCGCCGATCGAGGCCAGCGCCAGCAGCACGCTGGGCAGCAGCGCGTTGATGGCCAGCCCCAGGGCCAGCGGCCCTGGGCGGCGCAGCAGCGCGGGCAACTGCTCCGCCTTGGCGGTCAGCCCGGCGTTGAAGACCACCACGGCCAGCAGCCCCGCCTGCAGGGGGAGCGCGGTGGCGCCGATCCGTCCGAGCGTGACGGACCGAACCGCCTCCCCGGGACCGGGCAGGACGGCGGCCAGGGCATACGCGCCGAACATGATCCACAGCAGCTGTCGCTGCAGTGCCCGGACGAGTGCGGCGATGAGGGCGAGTACTCCGGTTCCCGGCTTTCGGTGCCGGTTGCGTTCCCTGTGTTCACTGAGTTCACTGCGAGATGGCGACGATTCAGCCATGAAGATTCCCCGATCAGTCAGTGATCGACCGGTCCGCGATCGACGGTCGACCCGGTCAGGGGTCGATGGGGTCGATCAGTTGATCCGGACCTGGTATGACCGCATCACGTCGGCGGGGTCGATGTCACGTCAGATCGGCGTGGATCACCTGATCGAGTGGTTTGGGGGTAGCTTTGTCTACACCGCTGTAGACGAAGCCTGTGCGGATCCAGTGGTACGGACACAAACCCAGCAGCGAATCCAGGAGAAGGCGCATGCGACACACCCAGCAGGCATGGTCGTGGCTGCAGTCCCGGGAGGGTGGCGAGGCCATGCTCTTCATCGCCCAGGCCGTCGTCCTCTGGTTCTGGGCGGGATGGCCCTCCTGAGCTGCACCGCCGCGCTTCGGCTGACGGTCGGATCGGGCTGATCAGACCGCTGGGAGCAGCAGACTGACGGTCAGTCCGCCCTCCGGACGGGCCTCGGCGGTGACGCTGCCGCCGTGAGCCGTGGCGACGGCGCGGACGATGGACAGGCCGAGCCCCGCACCCTCGGGAGGCTCCGGCACCGCGGCCCGGCCCAGCCCCCGGCCGCCGCGCTGGAAGGGCTCGAAGAGCAGGCCGATCCGGTCGGCCGACAGCACAGGACCGTCGTTGACGACCGTGAGCTCGACCCGGTCGGCGCCGGACCGCGCGCTGATGATCCGCAGCAGGCCGCCTTCGCTGCCGTACTTCACCGCGTTGTCCAGCAGGTTCGACACCGCGATGCCCAGCAGTGCGACATTGCCGCGCAGCGGAGCGGGTTCGAGCTCGGTCTCCACCCGCAACCGCCGGTCCCGGGAGCGGGCGGCGACCCGGTCCATCGCCTCGGCGGCGATGTCGGCGAGGTCGTCCTCCTCCGGATCGGCGACCCGCTGCTCCGAGCGGGCCAGCGTGAGCAGGGCGTCGATCAGGTGCTGGGCCCGAACCGTGGAGTCGGCCACGTCATGCGCCATGCTGCGCCACTGCTCCTGGTCCGGCTCCGGTTTCGCCAGGGTGACCTCGACGGCGGTACGGGTCAGTGCGAGCGGGGTGCGCAGCTCGTGGCTGGCGTTGGCGACGAAGCGGCGCTGGGCCGCGAAGGCCGCGTCCAGGCGTTCGAGCATCTGGTCGAACGTGTCGCCGAGCTCCTTGAGCTCGTCCGAGGGGCCGGACAGGTTGAGCCGCTCGTGCAGGGTGGTGCCGCTGGCGCGGCGGGCGGCGGCGGTGATGTCGGCGATCGGCCGCAGCAGCCGGCCGGCGACCCACCAGCCGACCAGCGCCGAGACCGCGACCACCAGGACCAGCAGCACCAGGGCGACCCGGAGCAGATGGGAGGCGGCGGCGTCGCGGATCTGGTCGCTCAGGCCGACGAAGTGGTCGTGGTCGGGGTCCAGGCTGCTGGGGATCTGGTCGGCGGGCAGCGGCTGGAAGATGAAGTGGTAGAAGGCCGTGGTCAGGGCCAGCACCAGGGCGCTGCCGCCGAGGGTGAACAGCGCGGCGTAGATGAGAGTGAGCCGGGCCCTGATGGTGAGCGGGGGCATCGCCGGCCGCCTCACACGGTGATCCGGTAGCCCGCGCCGACCACCGTCTCCACCAGCTCGGGAGCCCCGAGCTTGCGGCGCAGCCGGTTGACGGTGACCCGGACGGTGTTGGTGAACGGGTCCGCGTGCTCGTCCCAGGCGCGTTCCAGCAGCTGCTCCTGGCTGAGGACGGCGCCGTCGGCGGCCATCAGCAGCTGCAGCACGGCGAACTCCTTGGTGGTGAGCGCGACCGGCTGCCCGGAGCGGTGGACCGTCCGGCGGAGGGTGTCCATGGTCACATCCCCGCAGCTGAGCACGGCGGTGTGGGACCGGCCCCGGCGGGCCAGGGCCTGGATGCGCAGGGTCAGTTCGGCGAAGGAGAACGGCTTGCCCAGGTAGTCGTCCGCGCCCAGGGCCAGGCCGTCGACCCGGTCGTCGGTCCCGGAGAGCGCGGTGAGCATCAGCACCATCGGCGCCTCGGCGCGTCCGGTCAGCTCGCGGCAGACCTGGTCGCCGCTGCGGCCGGGCAGGTCGCGGTCCAGGACCAGGACGTCGTAGCCGCTGGTGAGGTCGATCTTGGCCAGGGCCTGCTCGCCGTCATGGCACACGTCGACCGCCATGCCCTGGTCGCGCAGACCCTCGGCGATGCGCTCGGCCAGCCGCACCTCGTCCTCCACCAGCAGTATCCGCATGGGGTCATTCTCTCCCGACGCCGGAGTGCCGCTTGTGCCGCATGGGGTGTATGCGGCGTATGCACCGTTCGTTCGCATGGGCGTGGCATGGCGTGGCGTGGCGCTGAGCTGGGGCGGTTCACGCGTCCCGGTCTCCGGACGGTTCCGGTCGTGGCCGCCACCGCCGTGTGGGCCACCATGCAACGGGCGACGAGCTCAGCGCTCGCGTCAGTGCGCCGAGCTGGGTCAGCAGAGCGCAGCCGATCAGCGCGGCCAGCAGCCACCCGGCGAGGACGTCGGTTGGCCAGTGCACCCCGAGGTAGACCCGGTCGACGCCGACTGCGACCGCCCACAGGGCCGGGCCGAGCACGGCGGCGGCTCGGGTTGGCGGGCGGTGAGAACGCCTCAGCAGGGCGGCGGACAGTCCGATGGCGAGCAGCGCCGAGGTGGTGGTGTGCCCGGAGGGGAACGCATGGCCGGAGGCGTACGCGAGCCAGTCAGCCCGGGGTGGGCGAGGGCGGGCGATCGCCGTGGCGAGCGAGATGCGCAGCAGCTCGGCCAGTGCCAGTGCCGTCATCCCGACCAGTGCGCCGCGCCACCACCAGCGCCGGGTGCCGGTGGCGAGGGCGCCTGCGAGGGCTGCGATGGCATAGGCGGGCGCCCCGGTGCCGGTGACCGCCAGATCGACGCCGAAGCGGTCGAGGGCGGGGTGACGGTGCGTCAGCACCCAGTTGTGCAAGGCGCTGTCGACGCCGAACGGACGGCCGTCGCGGGCGAGCACCAGGGCCGTCAGGGTTGTGAGGGCCGCGAGGCCCACGAGGCCCACGAGGAACAGGGCCGCGGTGAGCATGCGGAGGGGGAGGCGCCGGTGGGGTTGTGCGATCACTGCCACAACCTAACGTCTACCGCGTTGTAGACCTTCGATGCGCAAGTAAGAACGACCCCCCTCTGGAATGCTTGGGGCGCGGCTGGGTAAGGTATGCCTAAGCTAAGCAGGCCGAGCAGAAGGATCATTCATGTGGGACGACGCATTCCCGAGCTTTCTCATCGGGCTGAGAGAGGGACTGGAGGCTGGCCTCGTCGTCTCCATCCTCGTGGCCACCCTGGTCCGGAGTGACCAGAAGTCGCGTCTCCCGCAGGTGTGGACCGGCGTCCTGGCGGCGATCGCACTCTCGCTCAGCTTCGGCGCGGTACTCACCTTCACCGCGCACAGCCTCTCCGCCACCGCGCAGGAGGCGTTCGGCGGCACCCTGAGTGTGATCGCGGTCGCGTTCGTCACCGGGATGGTCTTCTGGATGCGGCGCAACGCCCGGAACCTCTCCAGCGAGTTGAGGGAGAAGATCGGCGCCGCGCTGGTGGTCGGCTCGGGCATGCTCGTCGCGACCAGCTTCCTCGCGGTGGGCCGCGAGGGCCTGGAGACGGCGCTGTTCATCTGGACCACCGCGCAGACGGCGGGGGAGTCCACCGGCCCGCTGGTCGGCGCGGCCATCGGACTGGTGCTCTCGGTGGTGCTCTGCTGGGCGCTGTACCGACGGGTGCTGAAGATCAATCTGACCCGGTTCTTCACCTGGACCGGAGCGGGCCTGATCGTCATCGCCGCCGGAGTCCTCGGCTACGGCATGCGGGACCTCCAGGAGGGCGGCATCCTCCCCGGCATCCACGCCTTGGCCGTCGACGTCAGCAGCAGCATCGACGCCAACTCCTGGTACGCCACCCTGGTCCAGGGCGTGTTCAACCTGACGACCCAGATGACCTGGCTTCAGATCGTCGCGTACGGCGTCTACCTGATTGTGGTGATGACCCTGTTCCTGAGGGGAGTTCGCGCACCGAAGGTTGCGGCAGCTGCGGCTGCTCCGGTGGCGGAGGCGGCAACAACGGCGGCTGAGCCGGTGGCGGTTTCGGCCTCGGTTTCGACGGCCGCGACGGCGTCCGAGGCAGCGTCCGAGCCGACGGCGGAGTCCGGGGCGGGATCCGCGCGCAAGGCAGAGGCGGCGACCGAGGAACCGGCACCAGTGTCCGAGGAACCGGCACCCGCGACCGAGGCGGAGCCCGTCGCGGCAGGTGGCGCAGGGGGAGAGGGAAAGCGCCCGCGTCCCCGGTGGCTCGTTCCGGTCGTCGTGGTCGCCGTCCCGGCGGTCGTCGCCGGCCTGGTGATCGCGACCGGCAACGGCAAGCCCGCTTCAGCGGCGACCGTCACCGTCTCACCCACTGAGTGCGGCAAGGGCTTCACCGCGCCGAAGCCGGGCCAGCAGACCTTCCAGATGCACAACACCGGCAAGGTCACCTCCGAGGTGTACCTGGTCGATCCCAGCAGCAACGCCGTCTTCGGCGAGATCGAGGGACTGGCTCCCGGCACCACCCGCGCGCTCACCGCCACCATCGGCAAGGGCACCTACGCCTGGCGCTGCGTGCCCACCGGAGGCCAGGCCGTCACCTCGGCCAGCGTCACCGTCAGCGGCGGAGGGACGGTCCAGGCCGTACTGCCGCTCGCCGCAGCCGACTTGGACGCACCGCTTGCCGCCTACAAGGCCTACGTCAACGCGGGCCTGGCCACCCTGGTCACCGAGACCGACAAGCTGCAGGCCGACGTCAAGGCCGGCAACCTCACTGCCGCGAAGGCCGACTGGCTCACTGCACACCTGCAGTACGCCTCGCTGGGTGCCGCGTACGGCACCTTCTCCGACTTCGACTCGAAGATCAACGGTCGTGCGGACGGGCTGACCGACGGGGTCCACGACAAGGACTTCACCGGCTTCCACCGCCTCGAGTACGGACTGTGGCACGGGGAGTCCGCACAGAGCCTGACGTCCGTGGCCGCCCAGCTGTCGACGGATGTCGCGGGACTGCGCAAGGCCTTCCCGAGTCAGGACTTCGACCCGACCGACCTGCCACTGCGCACCCACGAGATCCTGGAGAACACGCTCCAGTTCGAGCTGACCGGTGACACCGACGAGGGCAGCGGCTCCAACCTGGCCACCGCTCAGGCCAACCTGGCCGGCACCAAGGAACTGCTCTCGGTGCTCCGCCCGCTCATCACCAAGCGCAGCCCCACGCTGATTGGCACCGTCGACGCCGACATCGCGCGGCTGTCCGGACTGCTGGACGCCCAGCACCAGGGCGTCACCTGGACGCCCGTCGAGCAGCTCGACCCGACCGTCCGCGCCACCATCAACGGCGCCACCGGGCAGCTGCTGGAAGACCTTTCGCCCATCCCCGACCTGCTCGAGATCCGGAAGTCCGCCTGATGACTGACACTGACCAGTACCAGCCTTCGACGGGAAGTTGCCCCTTCGGTTTCGGGAGCGGAGCCGGCACGTCGCGCCGTACCGTCGTCAAGACGGCGCTGGGCGCGGGTGCCGCGGGTGCCGCGATAGCGACCGGCGCGGTCGTCCTCGGCACCGGCTCCGCCTCGGCCGCCGCCCCCGCGTCAGCCGATTCGACGAGCAATGGATCGGTCGCCTTCCACGGCGTCCACCAGGCCGGGGTCATCACACCCGCGCCTGCGTACGCCATCTTCCTCTCCATGGACGTCGTCGCGGCCGACCGCAAGGGCCTGCAGACCCTGTTGCAGACCCTCACCGAGCGGATCCGCTTCCTCACCTCCGGCGGAACCCCACCCGACCTGGGCGTCGGTGCGCCGCCGTCCGACAACGGCATCCTCGGCCCGGTCGTCCCGACGGACAACCTCACCGTGACCGTCGGCGTCGGCGCGTCCCTCTTCGACGGACGCTACGGGCTGGCCGCGCAGAAGCCCCGCAAGCTCACCGCGATGCGGACGTTCCCCAACGACAACCTCAAGGTCGCGGAGTCGCACGGCGACCTCTCGCTGCAGATCTGCGCAGACCGCCAGGACACCGTGCTGCACGCGATGCGCGACATCGCCAAGCACACCCGCGGGCAGATGCAGGTCAAGTGGCGGATCGACGGCTTCCAGAGCACCCCGCGTCCCACCGGCGCCCAGCGCAACCTGCTGGGCTTCAAGGACGGCATCGCCAACCCCGACGTCACCTCCACCCGCGAGATGGACCGCCTGGTGTGGGTGGACGCGGGCGCAGGCGAACCGGCGTGGGCGACGGCCGGCAGCTACCAGGTGATCCGGATCATCCGGATGCTGGTGGAGTTCTGGGACCGGGTCTCCTTGAGCGAGCAGGAGAAGATGTTCGGCCGCCGGAAGGACACCGGCGCTCCGCTGGACGGCGCCAACGAGACCGACATCCCCGACTACGCCAAGGACCCGCAGGGCACGGCGATCCCGCTGGACGCCCACATCCGGATCGCCAACCCCCGCACCACCAAGACCGACGACTCCCGCATCCTGCGCCGCGGCTTCAACTACGACCGCGGCATCGACTCGGTGGGCAACCTGGACATGGGCCTGGCCTTCTGCTGCTACCAGCAGGACGTACAGCGCCAGTTCGAGGCAGTGCAGACCCGGCTGATCGACGAGCCCCTGGTCGACTACATCTCCCCGACGGGCGGCGGCTACTTCTTCGTCCTGCCGGGGGTGAAGGACTCCTCGGACTGGCTGGGGAGCGGACTCCTGGCGACGGCGGTGAGCTGAGGGGGGCGGGGCGGGTGGTCGGTCGGGGGAGGCGGGGCGTCGCCGTCGGTGGCGAGGCGGGGTCCGTCGCCCGGCCGAGCCCCCGTCCCGACGCCGTCTCTGACGTGCGCGTTCGCTCCCGATGACCGTCCGCCGCCTCCGTGGGGCACGCCGGTCCGTGCCTGGCTGGGGTGGCTCGGCTCCGCCTCGCGGCAACCACGAGGAGCGGGGGCGGTTGGTGGGGCGTGCATTGCCGGGTGCGCGCCGGTGCCCTCCCGGGGCGGAGCTGCAGAAACGTTCCCTCATGGTGCCTTCGGCTGAACTCGGGTCACTTTTGGTACGCCGGGGCACTTTTGGTACATGAATCTCTGGATGAATCGGGCATATCGGCAAGATAAAGTGACACCTTGTCCCGAAAGTGACCCCGGTTTGAGCGACTGACCTGGTTTTGGGGTCACTCGACCTACTTTGGGGTCACTCGTCCGACGAAATGTGACTGGTATGTCCGATATGACGTCAAGGCAGTGACCCCAAAGTAGGTCGAGTGACCCTAAAATGGTGAATTCTGCCAGCCCCGCGCCCCCGCCGCACGGTCCGCGCCGGAGCGCCCCACCCCCGGCCCTGTCGCGCGGCGGAGCCGCTTCTGTCCGGGCGGAGCCCGGGAGACGGCGGTCATGCGCCTCGCCGAGCGTTGTCGTTGCAGGCGTGGGGCGTTACCTCCGCCCACCGCGAAACGCTCCGCGCCGGAGCGCCCCGCCCCCGGTCCTGTCGCGCGGCGGAGCCGCTTCTGTCCGGGCGGAGCCCGGGAGGTGGTGGGTGCGGTCGCGGCATGGGTGGTGCCGTTGCAGGTGTGGGGCGTCAACTGCCTGGCTGTCTTCAGTTGTTGAAGCCAAGCGGGTCAACCTGGTTGCTTCCTGTGCAAGGGGTTGACCGGTTCGGCGTTCCATTGAACACTCAACAGCCATGGGTCCTTGGTGACACGTGAGTCGGGATGACGACCTGTCGGCTGATGACCATGCATTCGCCCAGGCCGGGGCTCCGCTGCCGGCCGTTCGCGTACAGTGCCGCCCCCGCCGTTCCCACCTGACGGCGGGGGCTTCTCCGCTCACCAGGCGCACAGGGGCGTGCCGCCTTGAAGAGAGGCAGAGCCGTATGCACACCACCCTCAACAGCAGGTCAATGAACAACCGCAGCCGTCTCCGCCGGGCGACGGTGTGTGCCGTTGCGCTGGTCAGTACGCTCGGGCTGGCCGGGGCCGGGGCGCCCGCTGCGTCCGCTCGGTCGGTGTCGGTCACCGGGGATGCCCGGGTGGACCGGTTGTTGGCCAGGATGACCCTGGACGAGAAGCTCTCCATGATCGAGGGGCAGGCCGAGGCCGCGTCCACCAACCAGTACCAGGCCGGGTATCTGCCGGGCGTCCCGCGGTTGGGGATTCCCTCGCTGCGGTTGAGTGACGGGCCGCCCGGAGTGATCACCAAGCAGGACTCCACCGGGATGACCGCCACCATGGGCGTCGCCGCCACCTTCAGTCGGAGCGATGCCCGGCTCAACGGCGAGGTGATCGGGCGCGATGCCAGGGCTTTGGGGCAGGACGTGGTGCTGGAGCCGTTCGTGAACATGGACCGGGACACCTCCTGGTCCCGGGGCTTCAACACCTTCGGTGAGGACCCGCTGCTGACTGGTCAGACCGGTGCGGCCGAGATCACCGGGATCCAGAGCCAGGGCACGATGGCGCAGGTCAAGCACTACATCGCCTATGACGGCGGCAACAACATGAGCGTGGACCAGCAGAGCCTGCACGAGATCTACCTGCAGCCCTTCGCCGATGCCGTCAACGCCGGTGTGTCCTCGGTGATGTGCTCCTACAACGTCGTCAACAGTGCCCAGGCGTGCGGCAATTCGGACGCTCTGACGACGATCCTGCGTGACGAGCTCGGCTTCAAGGGATTCGTGACCTCGGACTGGGGCGCCAACCACGCCACCGGCTACCTCAACGCCGGTCTGGACATGGAGATGCCCGGAGGCGGGTTCGGCGGGCTGCTGCCCGCGTTCTTCACCTCCGCCGCGCTCAAGGCGGCGATCGCCAACGGTTCGGTCCAGGAGTCCCGGGTGACTCAGGCGGTGGGACGCATCCTCTACGAGTACGACCGCTTCGGGCTGTTGGACGGCAGGTCCAAGCACGGCGTCACCCCGTTGCCTACCGCGGCGGACGAGAAGGCCGTGCTCAAGACGGGTCAGGACGCCGCCACTCTGCTCAAGAACGACGGGTCCACCCTTCCGTTGGGCGAGAAGTCGCTGTCCTCGCTGGCGCTGATCGGACCGGGCGCAGGGCAGACCATCGCCACGGACGGCGGCGGCGAGAAGTCCGGCGGCCTGGTCGCCCAGCAGACCGGGACGTACCAGGTGCTGCAGCAGGAGTTGGGCCGCCGCGACAGCTCCGGCATCAGCTACTCGGTCGGGGACGACATGACCGGAACAACGGTGCCGGCCTCGGCGCTGTCGCACGGCGGGCAGCCCGGGCTGCTTCGGGCCGGCGGCGGTGTCGACGGGACGCTGGACTTCACCGGCGGCAATGCCCTGTCTGCGGGTCAGGCTGAGTCCTGGAGCGGCACGTTGACGGTTCATCAGACCGGCGACTACTGGCTGAACATCCAGGCCCTCGGCGCCACCGTGGGCCTGACCGTGGACGGGACCACGCTGACCACCGTGGGTGCCGGCTTCACTAGCGCTCCTCGGTACGGCGTGGTTCACGCGACCGACGGCAACGGTCCGTTGCCGACCACCGACGGCCTCGCCAACGGACGTACGCTCGTCCATCTGACCGCCGGTGCGCACACCCTGGCGGTCGCGGCCACGCCCGATGTGTCGGGCAGGCCGGTCCAGGTTCGACTGGACTGGGTCACCCCGGCGCAGCAGCAGGCCGCCCACGACGCCGCGGTGAACGCCGCGCGCCACGCGGGCACGGCAGTGGTGTTCGCCTGGAGCGCCGGTGATCTGTCCAAGCCACTGCCGGAGGGGCAGGACCAGCTGATCGCCGATGTGGCGGCGGTCAACCCCAACACCGTGGTCGTGCTGAACACCAGCCAGCCTGTGGCCATGCCGTGGCTCGGCAAGGTGAAGTCGGTGCTGGAGATGTGGTACCCGGGCGACAGGGGCGGTCAGGCGACTGCTGACGTCCTGCTCGGCAAGGTGGACCCGGGCGGGAAGCTGCCCTTCACCTGGCCGGTTTCGCTCAGCCAGGAGGTCGCGCACCAGGCTGCCCACCCGGAGCGCAGCTCCGCCGGCGTCGGCGGCTCCGGGACCTGCGTCCCCTTCGGCGCGACCCTGCTCAACTGCCCGGTCACCACGTACTCCGAGGGCGTCGACGTCGGCTACCGGTTCTACGCGGCCACCGGCGAGACCCCGTTGTTTCCCTTCGGCTACGGGCTGAGCTACAGCCGGTTCCGGTATGCGGACCTGTCGGCGCACCGGACCGCTGACGGCCTCGCCGTCAGCTTCCGGGTCAGCAACACCGGGTCCAGCACCGGGGACGCCGTGCCGCAGCTCTACCTCGGGGCACCGCAGAACCCGCCCGCGGGCGCGCAGTTCGCCCCGACCGCGCTGGCCGGGTACGACCGGGTCCGGCTGGCGCCGGGCCAGTCCCGGACGGTCACCATCACCATTCCGGTCCGGCAGCTCCAGTACTGGTCCACCGCGGCCAACGGCTGGAGGACGGCTCTCGGCGCCCGCTCGCTGACTCTGGGCACCGACGCCACCACCGGCGTTCTGTCGCGGACCGTCACAGTCGGCGGCTGAGCCTTCGGAGTCCGGGCCGTCGGGGATGATGGTCGCCATGCGCACTGATCGTCCCTGGTCGCCGGGGCCACGGCTGCTCCGATGGGCCGCCGGGTATCCACGTCGGAACCCGGCGGCCTTCTGCTATCTGCTGCTGCTGGCGGTGGACGCGGCCCTGCTGCGGTGGGTGCTGCCGCAGTCGGACGGTGATCGGCTGCGGCAGGGGATCAGCACCAACCTGGACAACATGGGGCACCATCCGCTGGGCAGCCTGTTCGGCAGTCTGCTGGTGGTCGACCCCGGCGGTGCGCTGAACCTGCTGTTGGTCGTGGTGGTCGGGCTGGCCGTCTGCCTTGCGCTGCTGGAGCGCAGCATCGGGACGCCGCGCGCGGTCGCCCTCGTCCTGGCGGCCCATGTCGGCGCGACCCTGACCACGACCGCGGTGATCGCCGTCGCGGTCGGCGACGGCTCGTATCCGGGCTGGACTCGGCACAGCCTGGACTTCGGCGTGAGCTATGCGTCCATCGCGGCGGTGGCTGCCGTCACCCCGCTGCTGCCGCGCCGGCTGCGGCCCTGGTGGGCCGGGCTCGCGGTGCTGTACCCGCTGTCCCGGGCAGACTGGTACGGCGCGCTGCCCGACTTCACCACGATCGGGCACTGCACCGCGGCGCTGATCGGCCTGGTCTGCGGCTGGATCAGCGGGGTCGGCCGGTCCCGTCCGACGACCGCCGTCGCCGATGGCAGCCATCAGCAGCAGCCGCCGGGCGGCCCGCATACCACCCATGCTGTCCGGCGATGACACCGTGCCTTGTCCCTGGTGATGGCCGCTTCATACGCTGCGCTGCATCGCTGACACTGCTGCTTCCCCTTCAGCACGCCACCCGCCGCAGCAGTTGATGCCACAGCGAACACCCATGAACTGAGCTTGAACCAGACTCAAGGGAGAGTCCCCACGATGACCGCAACTCCCGCCCCTTCCCCGCCGTCGGCCGTCCCCGCCCCCCGCCGTCGTCGCCCTTCGCGGATCGCCGGCGCTCTCTGTGCTGCGACTGTGCTCGCGTTCACGGCTGCGGGGTGCAGCAGTTCGACGACGACCACAGCGAGCAGCGGGTCCTCGGGGGGCAGCAGCTCGACCGGGTCGACCGGCAGTTCGTCCTGCGGGACCGTTCCCACCGAGTCGTTCAAGGACACCGCAGGTCTGGTCAAGGCGCTGGGGGCGCAGTACGAGGCCGCGTACAGCGGTTACTCGGGCACCGTCCAGGCGAGCAAGTGGGCCAGCTGGAAGCCGAGCAAGACCAGCGGGTTCACCATCGGCATATCCGAGTCGCAGCTCAGCAACCCGTATCAGACGCTGATCAACACCTCGCTGCAGCAGTACCTGAAGGCCGACGGTTACAAGGTCATCGACCTGGTCTCCAGCAACGAGGTGACCAGCCAGATCGCCCAGTTCAACCAACTGATCACCGACAAGGTCGATCTGATCATCTATCAGCCGCTGGCCTCCGGCTTCGAGTCGGTGGTCGACAAGGCCGCGGCGGCGGGCATCCCGTCCATCTCGATGCTCAACAACGTGGTGGACGCCAACACCGTCAACGTGGTCCCCAACTCCTTCGCCGCCGGTGAGGCGCAGGCCGCCGCTGTCGCCAAGATCATGGGCGGCAAGGGCACCGTCCTGGGGGTGCACGGCATCAAGGGCGTGCCGATCGACACCGACTCCTTCAACGGCGCCAAGGCGGCGCTGGCGCTGTGCTCGGGGATCACCCTGGACGACTCGATCTACACCGACTTCTCGCCCACCACAGCGCAGACCAGCGTCCAGCAGTACCTCGCCGCCAACCCCACCAAGACCATCGGCGGCGTGCTGGAGGGCGGCCCGATGACCACCGGCATCATCTCGGCCTTCCAGAAGTCCGGCGTCACCGTCCCGACGATCGCCGACAACGGCCTGACCACGGGCGGCGTCGCGTACTGGACCGCCAACCAGAGCAAGTACCAGGGCGTCGGCCTGTACAACCCGGGTGACGGACTGGCGCAGGCGGTGGCCCAGGTCGCGAAGAACATGCTGGACGGCAAGGGCGTCAAGGTCTCCGACATCGTCATCGACCCGCCGCTGGTGACCAGCAGCAATGTGTCGAGCTTCAGCAAGTCGACCTTCAAGGTCGGCGACGCCTCGACGGTCACCGCCGCCGACGTCAACCAGCCCTTTGCGACCAGCGCCTACATCGACGGCTTCTTCGGCCAGTAGCCGCCGATCCGGCACGCCTCCGCAGGGCAGCAGTGAGTCGACAGGCAAGGAGTGGTGCGTTGAACGAGCAGAGCCAGGCGGGGGGCCGGCCGGAGCGCGAGGCGGTGCTGGAAGCCGTCGGACTCGCCAAGGCATTCGGGGCGACCAGGGCCTTGCGGTCCTGCTCGCTCCGGCTGCCGGCCGGTGAGGTGCATGCGCTGATGGGGGAGAACGGCTCGGGGAAGAGCACTCTGGTGAAGATCCTCACCGGCGTGCACACCCCGGACTCCGGCACCCTCACGGTCGGCGGTCGGGCGGTCCGCTTCGGCGGTCCGGCGGCGGCGATCAAGGCCGGAGTGATGGCCGTCTACCAGGAGGTCCTGGTGGTCGGACCGCGCTCGGTGCTGGAGAACGTCTGGCTCGGCGCGGACGGGGTCTTCCGGCGCAGGGTCGCCGAGGCCGACAAGCGCAGCCTGGCGTCCGCGCTGCTGGGGGAGCTGCTGGAGCAGGTGCCCGACCTGGACACCCCGGTCGAGCAGCTGTCCCTCAGCGACCGCCAGGCCTGCGGAATCGCCCGCGCCCTGGTGCGCGACCCCAGGGTGCTGATCCTGGACGAGGCCACCAGCGCCCTGGACGTCGCCACCCGGGACCGGCTGTTCCAGGCCATCGCCCGACGCAAGGCGGACGGCATGTCCGTGCTGTTCGTCTCGCACCGGATGGACGAGGTGGACGCCATCGCCGACCGGGTGTCGGTGCTGCGCTCCGGCGAGTCCGTGGTCAGCCTGGACGCGGCCCAGGCAACCACGGCCGAGCTGGTGCGGCTGATGACCGGCTCGGAGCACCTCGGCGGATCGGTCGCGGCCGACGTCGCCGAACGGCAGCTCGACCCGGGCGCGCCGGTGCTGCTGCGGGCCCATGGGGTGCGGCTGCACCCCGGTGCCGAGCCGGTCGACTTCGAGCTGCGGGCCGGGGAGGTGGTCGGCCTGGCCGGTCTGGAGGGCCATGGACAGGACGCCTTCATCAGGGCCCTCTGGGAGGGACCCCCGGGCGAGGGCTCGGTGCTCCGCACCGTGGCCGACGCGGAGACGCCGATCCGCTCCGAGCGGCAGGCCGCGGCCGCCGGCATCGGCTACGTTCCGCGCGACCGCAGGGCCGAGGCGCTGTTCGGGACCATGTCCGTGCGGGAGAACTTCAGCGCGGCGACGCTGCGTCAGGACCGCCGCTCCGGACTGCTCTCGCGCAGGGCCGCGCAGGCCCGGTTCGCCCCCTACCGGAGCGCGCTGAAGATCCGGATGGGCCGGGGGTCCGACCCGATCACCACCCTGTCCGGCGGAAACCAGCAGAAGGTGGTGATCGCCCGCTGGCTGGCCCGCGATCCGCAGGTGCTGCTGCTCAACGACCCCACCCGTGGTGTCGACATCGGCGCCAAGCGCGACATCTACGCGCTGCTGGCCGAACTGACGGCCCGTGGCGTCGCGGTGGTCATGCTGTCGACCGAGGTCGACGAGCACATCGAGCTGATGGACCGGGTCCTGGTCTTCCGCGAGGGCGCGCTGTCGGCGACCCTGACCCGGTCCGAACTGACCAGGCAGTCGCTGGTCGCCGCCTTCTTCGGCCGGACCGTCGCCGACGGCGCCCTCGACGGCCCTGACGGCAGCGCCGCCGAGAGCGCCCTCGATGGCCCTGACGGCAGCTCCGCCTCCTCCGCACTCACACCGGACGGTGCCGCATGACCGCCCTCGCCTCCTTCCGGGCCCTGCTCGCCCGGCGTCCGTACGCCTTCGCCGCACTGCTCACGGTCACCCTGCTGGTGATCGACATCGCGGTGCAGCCGGCCTTCGCCGCCGTCTCCAACTGGCCCACCGTACTGGCCTCCTTCGCCCCGCTGGCCTGCGCGGCGATGGCCAGCACCCCGGCGATCCTCTCCGGGGGCGGCGGGATCGACATCTCCATCGGCCCGGCGCTGACCCTGGTCAACATCGTCATCGTCGCCGACCTGCTGCCCAACGGGCTGACCTCACCGTTCGTCGTGGTGCCGATCTGCCTGGCCATCGGCGCCGCCATCGGCGCGCTCAACGGCTTCATGGTCGCGGTCCTGCGCTTCCAGCCGGTGGTGGCCACCTTGTGCGCCAACATCGTCATCGGCGGCCTGGCCACCCAGGTCCAGGGCGGCTCGGTCCCCACCGGCAGCACCTGGTGGACCAAGGACCTGGCGGGTTCCTTCGGCCCGGTCCCCGGCGCGCTGCTGACCATCGGCGCGCCCCTGCTGATCTGGGCGCTGCTCGCCCGCACGCCCTTCATCAAGGCTCTCTACGCGGTGGGCGGCGACGACGCGACGGCCTACTCCGCCGGGATGAACGTCCCGGTGGTGCGGATAGCGGCCTACGCCCTCGGCGGGCTCTACGCGGCGGTCGCCGGGCTGGCCCTGATGTCCCTGATCAGCGAGGGCGCCGCCAGCATGGCCACCCAGTACACCTTGCTCGCCATCGCCTCGGTGGCGCTCGGCGGCACGGCGCTGAGCGGCGGACGCGGCTCCCTGGTGGGGTCGCTGCTGGGCGCGGGGAGCATCTACCTGATCAACAACCTGCTCAATGAAGTCAATGTGTCCACCCTGTGGTCCACCGCGATCTACGGGGCGCTGCTGCTCTTCGCCGTGGTCGTCGGAGCGGTGCTGACCAACACCCGCCGGAGGGCCGCATGAGCGACACCGCGCTGACCGACACCGCCGTCCCGGAAGCCGCCGAGAGTCGGGCCCCGCTGCTCGCACAGCTCTCGGACTGGCAGCGCCGCTTTCCGCTGCTGCAGATCGCCGCCCTGGTCGCGCTGTACGCGTACGGGCTCGGCACCGTCGACGGCTTCGGCTCGCACCGGGTGCTGTACGCGATCCTGATCAACGCCTCGCTGCTCGGACTGGCCGGCGCCGGACAGACCATCGTGGTGCTGGTCGGCGGCATCGACTTCTCCATCGCCGCCTTCATCTCCGCCGGGGACGTGATCATCGCCGAACTGTGCGGCACCTATCACTGGTCGGTGCCGGCCGCGGCTGCGGTCGCCCTGGCCGTGGGAGCGGCCGGCGGACTGGTCAACGGGCTGCTCTCGCACCGGTTCAAGGTCGAACCGCTGATCGTCACACTGGGCGTGAGCGCACTGGTCTCCGGGCTGCTGCTCAAGTGGATCAACGGCGCCGCCACCGGGGTCACCCCCGCCTGGCTCGGCGACCTCACCGCCGCCAACGGCAGCACCTTCGGGCTCGCCATCCCCCCGGTGGTGCTGATCTGGGCGCTGGTCGCGCTGGTCATCGGCCTGGTGCTGACCCGGACCAGGGCCGGACGCAACCTCTACCTCACCGGGGTGAACCAGCGGGCCGCCAAGCTGGCCCTGGTCCGCGTCAGCAGGACCTGGATCTGCGCCTATGTCGCCAGCGCGGTGCTGGCGACCTGCGTCGGCATCCTGCTGGCCGGGTACTCGGGATCGGGCAACGTCACCGTCGGCGACCCCTACCTGTTCCAGTCCCTGGCCGCGGTGATCGTCGGCGGCACCATGTTCGGCGGACGCGGCGACTACTGGCGCACCGTCCTCGGCGCGCTGGTGCTGTCCGTGGTCGCGCTGCTGCTCAGCGCCGCCCAACTGCCCTCCGCCGAACAGCAGATGGTCACCGGCGGACTGATCCTCGCCGTGGTCGGCCTGTACGGGCGCGAGCGCCGCCTGCGCGACCGCATCTGACACCTCATCACCCGAACTTCCAGGTACCCGCACCTGGACAACTGACCTGCCGTCATAACCGACGGCGCCGGCCAGTCATTTCGTGCTGCGCCGGTACGGACGACAAAGGAGTTGTTCATGACCTTCTCCACCCGCACCAGCCGGGTATCGCGACGATCGATCATCGTCGCCGGATCGGCGGCAGCAGGCGCGCTGCTGCTCAACCCGGTCACCGCCGTCGCCGCCCCGAGCGCGGTGACCGGCACGAGCGGTCGCGAGCTGACCGTCGGGGCCGGCGAGTCCCTGACCGTCTCCACCACGACCAGGCTCAGCCGCCTCACCATCGCCTCCGGCGGCTCGCTGGCCGCCCCGGACGGCTACAACCTGTCGCTGACCGTGGACGGCGTGGAGACCGGGCAGCTGCTGACCGCGACCGGCGGAACCATCACCAAGATCCAGCCCGGCGTCTACCGCGGCGACGTCGTCCTCACCGTGGCCCTGGCCAACCCGGTCGCCTTCGGCAGCCTCACCTTCCCGTTCCGCCAGGCCCTGTACGTGGACGCCGACGGCGTCTCCCGGACCAAGTCCGTGCTGGCCGGCGTGGTCGGCGGCCAGGTCACCGACGCCTACGCCCGGAACATCCGGTTGGCCTCCACCGGCGAGGCATACAACGGCGTCTACGTCGCGGGCGGCTCCTACACCCTGCGCAGCCCCAGCATCGCCTTCGACGGCAACGGCCGCTGCGACTTCGTCGGCTACGGCGCGGCGCTGGTCGCCACCGGCACCTCGACCACGCTGGTCGTCGAGGACGCCACCATCTCCAACCACGGCGCGGTGCGCACCGCGGTCATCGCCGACGGCGGCAGCAACGTCATCGTCAAGAACTCGACGATCCAGGTCAAGGACGGCGTCCTGCCGTCCGACTACCAGTCCACCGTCGACACCTCGGTGATGGAGTCGGCGCCCTGGATGCTCAGCATCGGCGGCAACGTCCGGGCCACCAACCTGCTGGGCACGTCCACCCGTGCCTCGTACATCAACTCCACCGTGGAGTCGGAGAACTGGGGTGCCCTCTCCACCGACAACGGCCAGAACGGCACCCTGACCGCCATCAACTGCCGTGTCGCCAACACCGGCGACGCCGGCGGCTACGGCTCCTACGCCATCGGCAACGCCACCGAGAACTTCCTCGGCTGCCGGTTCGACGTGGCAACGTACGCCACCATCAACCGCGGTGGCACGGTCTACTACGCCGACAGCACCCGCGCGGCCGTCGCCGCCCTCAACACCAGCCTGGAGCTGGGCCTCAGCGCCCGCGAGCTCGCGGCGATCCCGGTGCGCAACACCGTCATCAACTCCAAGCGCTTCGGCGTGATGTGGCACGGCGCCGGCAACGTCGACATCAGCGGCGGCACGGTGCTCAACTCGCGTACCTCGACCTTCCTGGACAAGGGCCAGCAGGTCTCCATCACCGTGGACGGCTCGGGCGGCGCACAGCTCAACCCGGGCAACGGGATCATCGTCCAGGTCATGGAGAACGACGACCCGGGCCCGCAGATGGTCAACGGCGTGCTGCTCAACACCGGCATCTACTACGAGCCCACGACGGCCGCCACCAAGGACTCCACCTTCGACCCCACTGCCGCCCACAGCACGGACGCGGTCGCGTCCTTCACCGACATCCGACTCAAGGGCGACTTCTACAACGGCATGCGGGGCGGCCTCAACCTGGTGCTCACCTTCACCCGCAGCCAGGTCGAGGGCACCATATCGGCGACCACCACCAAGCACCACGTCGACACCATCGGCGCGGACCAGTACCTGCAGCTCGGCGAGGTCACCAACACGACCGCCGCCGCCGTCAACAACGGCGTCATCGTCACCCTCGCCACCGGCTCCCGCTGGACCGTCACCGGCACGTCCTACCTCACCAAGCTCACCCTCGCGGCAGACGCCGCCGTGGCGGGCGCGGGCGGCCGCAAGGTCACCATGACGGTGGACGGCGTCGCCACGGCCATCACCGCCGGCAGCAGCTACAGCGGCGCGATCGTCGTCGAGGCGCAGTAGCGAAGTCGCAAGGCGCACACGTTCCACGGGGCCCGACCTGTGCTCAGCAGTCGGGCCCCGTCCAGAGCGGCCGGTCAGATTGCGACGACGGTCACCATGCTTTCCAAGCCTTTGAAGTCCTCGGCATTGCGAGTGAACAGGGGAAGTCCCCGCACCGAGGCGACGGCAGCGATCATGAGATCCATCTTGCGGGGGCGGGGGTCACGACACGCGGCGATGGTGAGCGATACCAGCGTGCCGTAGCGGGCCGCAGCGTCGCCGTCGAACGGCAGTGGATCGAAGTCGGCGACGGCTGCGCCGAGCTTTTCCATGCGCGTCGCCCGACTCACTGGATCCTTGGCCATGGCCACCCCCTGCTGCAGCTCGGCCAGCGTGACGGCCGTGAGCTCAGGGACGGCCGGCAGAACTGCCGGATCGAGCAGGTCGAGGTCGATATAGGCGCAGGTGTCGAGGACACCGGAAGGGTGACGGTCAGCCACGGCTGCGCTCCCACGGGTCGTCGTCGCCGACACGTTCCTCGGTGCCGAAGAACTCGTCCGCTTCCTGACGCATGCGTGCGTAGTCCACCCGCGGCAACTTGCGGTGCCGCGCCACCAACTCCTCCGCACTCAGACGTCGCCTGCGGTGTATCGGGCGCAGCTCGGCGACCTCCGTGCCGTTCCGGGTGATGTGGTAGATCTCACCCGCTTCGACAGCGTCCATGACGGCGGCGGAGTTGTTGCGGAAATCACGCTGAGTGATGGTCTTCATGCTCGCAGTGTAGCGCGCCGTGTCTCATTGGGCTACATTAGCAGGGGTAGGGGCGTGACGGTGGACGGCGTCACCACGGAAGCCGCACGGGGCGCGAACGTTGTCCGGGGCCTGGCCTGCGGCCAGCAGCCGGGCCCTTTGCGTGGCGGGGTGGCGCCCCACGCGTGCAATGGCAACGCCCGTGCCGCGACCTTGCCCACCGTCTCCCGGGCTCCGCCCGGAAAGAGGGCGCTTCGCGCCGGCAACTGGGGCGGGGGTGGGCTGCTCCGGTGCGGAGCGTTTCGCGGTGGTGGTGGGGAGCGCCCCACGCTTGCAACGGCAGCGTGTGGTGGGGCGAGTCGGCCGCCGTTTCCCGGGCTCCGCCCGGAAAGATGCGGCTTCCTCCCCAAGCACTTCGTGCAGGGGATACCCCATGCGCGACAGGGGCCGGGGGCGGCTCGGTCCGGCGCGGAGCGTGCGGCGGGGGCGCGGGGCGGGGCTTTCGCGCCCGCCGTTCGGGTGGTTGGGGAAGTCCAGCCTCGCCTTGGGGAGTGCTGGGCTCGCTTAGCGTGTCGGATCTACCCCAGGGTGAGCCTGGACTTCCCCAACAACCCCATCCGTGGGCCATTCGAGCGGTTTGGCGGGCTGCTGGGGGGAGTTGCAACCACGCTGGGTGCCGTAGCAACCATATATGGGTGTAATTCACCCCAGCGTGGTTGTAACTCCCCCCAGCACGGGCAATCCGGCTCGGAGAAACGTTTCTGCAGCCCCGGCGCCGGCGCGCACCCAGCGACGCACGCCCCGCCGACCGCCCCGCTCGTCGTGGTTGCCGCGAGGCGGAGCCGAGCCACCGCAGCCCGGGACCGACCATCGCGCCCCACGGAGGCGACGGACGGTCAGCGGGAGCGAGCGCGCATGGGTGAGTCGGGCGCTGGAAGGGGGCTCGGTCGCGGACGGATTCCGCTGCGGCGACTACGGTGCTCCCCGCCCCCAACCCGCCCCCTCACGCCGGGGCGATCATGCCCGCCGACAGGTCGATGTCGGCGCCGCAGAGGCCGGGCATGGTGAGCATGGCGATGAGTGCGGTGGCGACCTCGTGGTTCTCGACGAGGCGGCCGAGGGCGGCGCGGGAGGCGAAGGCGTGTTCGGCGGCTTCCGGGGTGGTGCCGGTGAGTTCGGCTTCCAGGCGGAAGTTGCGGGCCATGCGGGGGCCGTGGATCGGGCCGGGGGAAAGGGAGTTGACGGCCACTCCGCTGGGGCCGACTTCGCCGGCGAGGGTGCGGGTGAGGCCGAGTAGCGCCATCTTCGAGGCGGTGTACGGGGTGCGGTTGAGTAGCGGGCGCTTGCCGCTGACGGAGGCGACGTTGACGATGTCGCCGCGTCCCGCCGCCAGCATCGGTGGCAGGAACGTCCGGCAGAGCAGATAGACACCTCGGACGTTGGCCGCGAAAACCTCGTCCCACTCGTCGGGTTCGACGTCGACGAGGGGTTTGACCGGTCCGGCGATGCCCGCGTTGTTGACCAGGATGGAGACGTTTTCGTCGTTGCGGAGGGTGTCGGCGAGGGCAGCTACGGAGGCCGGGTCGGAGACGTCGGCGAGCGCGATACGTCCTGTGCCTCGGTCCGCCTTGTCGACCTCGGCCAGGGTCTCCGCCAGCGTCACCGGATTGCGGCCCACCAGGAGGACCCGTACCCCCGCGGCGGCCAGCGCCAGCGAGAAGGCGCGGCCGAGCGGGCCGCCCGCGCCGGTGACCAGCGCGGTGCGGCCCGCCAGGGTGGAAGCGGCGCTCACAGCTCGGCCCAGGGGAGAGCGTCGCCGGCGGCCTGGGCTGCGCGGAGGTCGCCGGAGCGGGCGTGGCCCTCGAAGAGCTCCACCCTCGCCGCGCGCCCGCACAGCCGTCCCAGCAGGGCCTGCGAGGAGGGGTTGGTGACCTCCTGGTAGGTGACTGTCTTCAGGTACTTGCCCACCCACAACCCGCCCGTGTACCGCGCCGCGCCCCTGGTCGGCAGCACGTGGTTGGTGCCGATCACCTTATCGCCGAAGGACACGCAGGTGCCCTCGCCCAGGAACAGCGCGCCGTACTGGGTCATCCGTTCCAGCGCCTCGCGCGGGTTCGCGGTCAGTACCTCCACATGCTCAAAGGCGAAGGCGTCCGCCAGCTCGTAGAGCTCGTCCATCGAGTCCACCACGATGACCTGGCCGTGGTCGCGCCACGCTGGGGCGGCGAAGTCCTTGGTCGGCAGGTTCGGGAGCAGCCGCTCCACCTCGGCGACGGTCGCCTCCGCGATCTCCCGGGAGGTGGTGATCAGGACGGCGGGGGAGTCCGGGCCGTGCTCGGCCTGGGAGAGCAGGTCCACCGCGCAGGTGAACGGGTCGGCTTCGTCGTCCGCCAGGACCAGGATCTCCGTCGGCCCGGCGAACAGGTCGATGCCGATCTGTCCGAACAACTGCCGCTTCGCCTCCGCGACATAGGCGTTGCCGGGGCCGGCGATCAGGTTGACCGGCTGCATGGTGTCGGTGCCGACGGCCATCGCGGCCACCGCCTGCACCCCGCCCAGCAGCCAGATCTCGTCCGCGCCGGCCAGGTGCGCCGCGGCCACGGTCGCGGCGGGGATCTCGCCGCGGATCGGAGGGGTGCAGGCCACCACCCGCGGGACCCCGGCGACCTTGGCGGTGACGATGGTCATGTGCGCCGAGGCGGTCAGCGGGTAGCGGCCGCCGGGGATGTACGCGCCTGCGGCCTGCACCGGGATGTGCTTCTGGCCGAGCCGCACGCCCGGCAGCGTCTCCACCTCGAACTCGCCCATGGAGGCGAGCTGGTGCTGCGCGAAGCCGCGCACCTGGTCCTGGACGAAGCGGATGTCCTCGATGACCTGGTCCGGGACGGTGGCGATGATCTCGGCAACCTGTTCGGCCGAGAGCCGGAAGGACTCCGGGGACCAGTTGTCGAACTTCTCGGAGTACGCACGGACCGCCGCGTCACCGCGCTCGCGGATGTCGGCTATCACGCCGGTGACGGTCGCGCGCACCGCGTCCAGGTCGGCGGCGACGCTCTCCTTGGAGACGGCGTGCTTGATAACGGTCTGTGCCATGGTGGTGGCCTTTCAGGAGAGGCAGGGGCAATGAGATTGACGGTGAGTCAGACAGGCGGGGCGGTGAAGAGCACGTCGGGGTCGTTGAACTGCTCCTTGGCCACCGACTCGCTCATCGGGTCGGCAGTGCCCCACTGGTCCTGCACGATCGGGTCGTCCACGTCGTGCCGGCCCGGATGCCACAGGTCCTCGTCCAGGACGGTCAGCTCGGTGGTGTACTCGACGGTGTTGCCGTGCGGGTCGTGGAAGTAGGAGAAGGTGTTGTCCCCGGCCAGGTGGCGGCCGGGGCCCCAGGTCAGCCGGGTTCCGGCGCGCAGCGCGCGGCCGGTGCCGCGCATGTACTCCTCGACGCCGCGCATCTCGAACGAGACATGGTGCAGCGACACATGCGGGCCGCGGGCGATGGCGAAGCTGTGGTGCAGCCTGCTGCAGCGCATGAAGTACATCAGGTCGCCCATATGGGTCGAGTACAGCGTGTCGGTGAGCCGGAACCCCAGGTGGCGGGCGTAGAAGTCGCGGAGCAGTTCCGGCTGCTGGGAGTTGACGACGCAGTGGGAGAGCCGGACCGGGACGGCCTCGCGCTCCTCGATCCTGCGGTGGGCACGGGTGGCGACGTCCGCCGAGACCTCGACCACCCGTCCGTCCGGGTCGAAGAAACGCAGGCCGTAGCCGCCGCCGGGGGTGTCCATCAGGCCGGGCTCGCGCACCAGTTGTACGCCCGCCGCGATCAGCTCGGTGGCCAGCCGGTCCACGTCGGCGGTGCTGCCCGCGCCGAAGGCGACCAGATCCATGCGCTTCTGCTGGTCGCGGCGGACTCGGACCACGTACTGCTCGGGGCTGCCCTCGGCCGCGAAGAAGGCCAGTCCCTTGTCGTCGGCCACCTCGGTGAGGCCCCAGGTGTCGCGGAAGAAGGTCCGCTGCCGGTCGAAGTCCGGGACGGCGAGGTCGACATGGCGCAGATGGGTGATGGGTTGGAAGGTCATCTCGGAGCGCTCCTCAACTGGCGGTGACGGTGTTGTGCTGCTGCCCCAAGCCGCTGATGGAGCCCTCCAGTACGTCCCCGGGCTGCAGGAAGACGCCCCAGTGCGCTCCGTTGCCGGCCGGGGAGCCGGTCAGCAGCAGGTCGCCGGGGAGCAGGGTGGTGGTCGCCGAGGCGTACTCGATGAGGCGGGGGATGTCGAAGATCATGTCCTTGGTGGACTCGTCCTGCCGGACGACGCCGTTGTGGCGCAGGGTGATCCGCAGGTCGCCGGGGTCGCCGACGAATGCGGCGGGGACCAGGTAGGGGCCGGTCGGCAGGAAGGTGTCGGTGTTCTTGGCGGTGAACCAGTCGGTGCCGATCGCCTTCAAGTCCGGACGGTAGAGCCGGTCGCGGGTGGTGAGGTCATTGCAGATGGTGTACGCGGCGACATGGGCCATCGCGTCCCGGCGGTCGATATGGCGGCCCGCGCGGCCGATGACCAGCGCCAGCTCCAGCTCCCAGTCGTGCTGGACGCCCTGCGGCGGCAGCACCACGGCGTCGTGGGGACCGCAGACGGCGCGCGGGCTGCCGAGGAAGAGGTACGGGACTCCGTTGCGGGCCCGCTCGTCCATCATCAGCTCGGCGTCGGCGCGGGCCTCCTCCGGGGTGGCGCCGTGCACGCTCTCCTTCTCGGCGGCGACCAGGTCCACCACGTGGCGGCGGTAGTTGGCGCCGCTCTGCAGGATCTGGCCGGGGGCGATCGGGGCGTGGACGCGGAGGTCGGCCAGGTCGTGCCAGGTGCCGGTGGAGGCATCGTCGGCGAGTTCGGCCAGCCGCGTGACCGTCGCGTCCCAGTCGGCGAACAGGGAGAAGGTGCTGGGCCCCAGTGGGGTCAGGTCGCGGACCCGGGGGCCGACCAGCAGGCCGGGGAAGGCCGGGCCCCCGCCGGAGCCGGAGAAGGTCCCCAGCGCGAAGGGACCGGCGACGGCGTCATCGGCGGCCGGAACGGCGGCCGGGACGGCGGGCGAGGCGGTGGCCGGGACGGCGGACGGGGTGGGCTCGGGCACGGCGGCTCCTCGGCGGTGCTGGGGTTCTGCTAAGGAAGCTAGGTAGTTGTGGCGGGCGGCGGAAATGCCCATCCGTGATGCCTGGCATCGGGCGGGCATTGCTCTGCGGGATGGAAGACCTTGTGCGAGGCGATAGCTCCATCCGTTGACGTTGGATCGACGCCGACGCCAGGGTTCCCACCAGGACTCCAACCCTCCGGGAGCGACCCCCGAACCCCCACGGCCACCGTCGGTGGCGGAGGGAGAAGACCACCGAGGAGCTGATGTGTTCGTCGAACATGCCGAGTTGACCGTCGCGCCGGAACAGGCCGAGGAGTTCGAGGCGGCCTTCGCCCGGGGCCGCGAGGCGCTGGCCGAGGCCGAGGGCTGCCGTTGGACCGAGCTGCTGCGCGGAGTGGAGCGCCCCGGCACCTGGCTGCTGCTGGTGGGCTGGGACTCGGTCGAGGCCCACACCGTCGGCTTCCGGCAGTCCGAGGGCTTCACCCGGTGGCGGGCGGCTGTCGGACCGTACTTCGCCGCGGCGCCCGCCGTGCAGCACTTCGCCACCCGCGTCCGGCGCTGAGCGGCGCACCGCCCCACCCGTTCGTGCTGGACCGTCCCACTCCTGAACTGACCCTGAGGAATACCTATGGCCGTCTCGAAGGTGCTCGTCGTCGGCGGCGGCATCACCGGTAGTGTGCTCGCGCTCGCTCTGGCCCAGCGCGGGGTTGCGGTGGAGCTGGTGGAGATCTCGCCGCAGTGGTTCGGCGTCGGCCACGGCATCACCGTCCAAGGGAATGCGCTGAAGGCGCTCCGCAGCGTCGGGGTACTGGACCGGGTGCTGGCCAAGGCGGTGCCCTTTGACCTGATGCGGCTGCGCCGGGCAGACGGCGGCCTGATCGTCGAGCTGGAGACCCCGCACACCGGCGGTGACGAGCTTCCCTCCACCGTCGGCGCCCTGCGCGCGGATCTGCAGAACGCACTCTGCGACGCCGTCTACGCGGCGGGTGTGAGCGTGCGGCTGGGGCTGAGCGTGACCGGGTTCGAGCAGGCCGAGGACCATGTGGACGTCCGGTTCACCGACGGCAGCAGCGGGCGCTATGACCTCGCCGTGGGTGCGGACGGACTGAATTCGCAGGTCCGCGGCATGCTGGGGATCGAGACCCGGCCGCATCCGGTCGGCATGAGCATCTTCCGGGTGGTCGGCGAACGGCCCCCGGAGATGGACTGCGCCGAGGTCTACTACGGCGGTCCGCGCTACAAGGCCGGCTACTCGCCGATCTCGGACACCCAGTGCTACGCCTATCTGCTGGACGAGAACCTCGACCCGGCCCTGATCGGCCCGCGCGCCCCGCTGACTCTGCTGCGCGAGCGTGGCGCCGGCTACGGGGGCGTCTGGGGGCGGGTGGTGGCCGGCCTGCCGGAGGACACCGCGGTGGACTACCGCTGGATCGAGGCGGTGCTGGTGGACGAGCCCTGGTACCGGGGCCGGGTGATGATCGCCGGCGATGCGGCGCACGCCTGCCCGCCGCTGATCGCGCAGGGCGCGGCGATGTGCGCCGAGGATGCCGTAGTGCTGGCCGAAATGGTCACCGGAGAGGGCGAGTTGGGGGAGATCCTGAAGGCGTTCATGGAGCGCCGGATGCCGCGGGTGCGCGCCGTGCTGGACAACTCGCTGCAACTGGCCGCATGGGAGATCCGCCCGGAGACCCCGGGGGCCGACCCGGCCCGGATCATGTCCGAGACGCTTGAGTTCCTCAGGGCGGAAGCGTGACCGCCGTGCCGGGCGTCGGCGTGGTCGACTTCCACGGCCATCTCGCCGTTCCCGAGGCCGACGCGCTGGTAGCCGGGACGGATGGGCTTGCGCGTGAGCTGATGGCGGAGCAGCGGTCCCACTCGGCCGAGTCGCTGACCCTGAACCGGCATCAACTGGCCAGTCGCAAAGGGCAACTGACAGATGTTCGACGCCGACTGACCGACCTCGACGCGATGGGCGTCGACGTCCAGGTCGTCGGGCCGATGCCGATGCACCACTACTGGGCCGAACCCGCCCTCGCGTCCCGGCTCGCCGAGACCGTCAACGGAGCCGTCGCGGCCCACTGCGCCGAGGCCCCGGACCGGCTATGCGGCCTGGGTACCGTCCCGCTCCAGCATGTCGACCTCGCCGTGGCCACCCTGCACCGGGCTCTGGCCGTGCACGGGCTGCACGGGGTGAGCGTCTCCACCACCGTCGAGAGGCGGGAGCTCGCCGACCCGTCCCACGACCCGTTCTGGGCGGCGGCGCAGGAAGCCGGGGCGATCGTCTTCGTCCATCCCTGGGGCTGCTCGCTGGGCGAGCGGCTGGCCACCCGCTACCTCGGCAACACGGTGGGCCAGCCGGTGGAGACGACCGTGGCGCTGTCGCACCTGATCTTCACCGGCGTGCTGGATCGCTTCCCGGGCCTGCGCCTGGTGGTGGCTCACGGCGGCGGTTACCTCCCCACCTACCTGGGCCGCTCGGACCACGCCTGGCAGCACCGTCCGGACGCGCGCGGCTGCGCCGAACCGCCGTCCGCCTACCTGCGCCGGCTGTGGTTCGACGCCCTGGTCTACACCCCGGTCGCGCTGCGGCAGTTGGTGCAGGCCGTCGGACCGGACCGGGTCGTGCTCGGCACCGACTATCCCTTCGACATGGGCGTCAGCGATCCGGTCCAGCGGCTGGACGCCGCCGGGCTCGCCGCCGACGTCCGCGCCGCCATCGCCGGGGGCACCGCGCTCCGGCTCCTGCAGCAGAGAGGCGACTGACCACCATGACACTCGGTCCGATCGAGGAGGAGCTGGCCAAGGCCCGTGCCGCCTACCGCAACTGGGGCCGCTGGGGTGCGGACGACGTCCTCGGCACGCTCAACCACCTCGACGACGCCAAGCGCGCCCACGCCGCCGGTCTGGTGCGGCGCGGCCGGGCGATCTCGCTGGCGCTGGAGTTCAACGAGGACGGTCCGCAGCGCGGATTCCGCGGCCGGATCAACCCGGTCCACTACATGAAGGACACCGGCACCGACGCCGCCGCCGAACGGCAGGGCTTCCCGCACGGCTTCGGCGGCGCCGACGACCACATCGTCATGCCGCTGCAGGCCGGCACCCAGTGGGACGGACTCGGCCACATCTACGACAACAAGCTCGCCTGGAACGGACGTTCCTGCACCATCGTGAACGGGAACGGCGACAGCGTCACCGGCATCGAGCACATGGCCGACGACTTCGTGGGCCGCGGTGTGCTGCTGGACGTCGGCCGGGTCGTCGGCGAGGACGGGATGGAGCTCCCGGACGGCTTCGCCATCACCGAGGAGCATCTGCGCGCCACCATCGAGGCGCAGGGTCCTACCTCCAGCGTCCGCCGTGGCGACATCGTGCTGATCCGCACCGGTCAGATCAACCGGGTCCGCCGCAACGGCAGTTGGGGCGAGTACGCGGCGGGGGCTGCACCCGGACTGTCGTTCACCACGCTCGGCTGGCTGCACCGTACCGAGATCGCCGCCGCCGCCACCGACACCTGGGGTTTTGAGGTGCGGCCCTACGAGTTCCCGGACCCCTGCATGTCGCCGCTGCACCAGATCGCCATCCCCAACATGGGCCTGCCGCTGGGGGAGATGTTCGATCTGGAGGCCCTGGGCGGGGACTGCGAGGCCGACGGGGTGTACGAGTTCCTGCTGGTCGCAGCCCCGCTCCCGGTGACGGGAGCGGTCGGTGCGCCGGTCAACCCGATCGCCGTGAAGTGAGCCCGCAGATGAACGACTGGAGTGCCCGCTTCACCGGAACCCTGTTCCTGCCTGGGGACGAGGGCGACGAGGACTTCGAGCAGGCCTGCGTCGGCCGGGTCTTCAACGCCCGCCGTCCCCCGGCTGCCGAGCGCCGCCCCGCCGCGGTACTGGAGGCGGCCACCGAGCAGGACGTGGTCGAGGGGGTCCGGCTCGCCCGCGAGCGGGGCTGGCAGGTCGCGGTCCGCTCCGGCGGCCACAGCTGGGCGGCCTGGAGCGTCCGCGAACAGGCGCTGCTGATCGACCTCGGCCGCTTCCGCGAGCTGGACTACGACCCGGCGACCGGGATCGTGACCGCCACCCCCGCGGTCAAGGGCGGTGACGAGCTCAACCCGTACCTGGCCGGGCACGGCCGCTTCTTCAACGGCGGCCACTGCCCCTCCGTGGGCATCGGCGGCTTCCTGCTCCAGGGCGGACAGGGCTGGAACGCCCGGGGCTGGGGCTGGGCTGCCGAGAACATCGTCGCTGTCGACGTGGTCACCGCGGAGGGCAAGCCGGTCCGTGCCGACGCCGGGCAGAACGCCGACCTGTTCTGGGCGGCGCGCGGCGCCGGCCCCGGCTTCCCGGGTGTGGTCACCCGCTTCCATCTGCGCACCCGCCCGCTGCCCCAGGCCCTCACCCACACCGTGCACGGCTATCCGCTGGAGCTGTTCGACCAGGTCATGACCTGGCTGCACGACATCCACCACACGGTCGGCGACTGCGTCGAGATCGTCGCGCTGACGCAGACCCCGCCCGGACACGACCGTCCGCTGCTGCTGGTCACCGGCCTGGCTCTGGCCGACACCCCGGCGGAGGCAGCCGAGGCGCTGGCCCCGTTGCACGCCAACCCGTACCGCGAGCACGCCCTGTTCCGGATCGAGGCCGAGCCGACCACCTTCGCCGAACAGTTGGCTGGTCAGCGCACCGCCAACCCCGAGGGCCGCCGCTACCTGGTCGACAACGCCTGGCTGAGCGGCAGCGCGGCCGAGGTCGTCCCGGCGATGCGCACGGTGTTCACCGAGCACCCGGTGCCGGGGGCCTTCACCATCTGGTTCTCGATGGCCCCGCTGCGGGCACTCCCCGAGATGGCCTTCAGCCTGCAGTCGGAGATCTACTGCGCGGCCTATGTCGTCCATGACGACCCCGCCCAGGACGCCCGGCTGCGCGGCTGGCTGGACCGGGCCATGGCCGAGCTGCAACCGGTGACGGCGGGTCAGTACCTCGGCGACTCCGACTTCACCAACCGCCAGCTCCGCTTCCTCGGCGACGAGCAATGGGACCGGCTGCAGCGGATCCGCGCCGACCGCGACCCCGACGCGCTGTTCGCCGGCTATCTCACCGCCGACGGGGACGCCCCCGCCAACCGCAACCACTGGGAGTCCTGAGATGCGTTTCGCCAGTTACGAGTACAACGGGGCCGAGGCGTCGGCCGTTCTCGACGACGACGGCCGGCTCCATCCACTGGAGGAGAGCCTGACCGTCCTGGTGACCCGTGGCGACCCGGACGCTCTGCGCGAGGCGGGGGAACGCGCTTTGGGCCGCCCCGATGGTCCGCCGGTCGGAGAGGTGCGACTGCTGCCGCCGTTCCAGGCCCCCAGCATCCGCGACTTCGTCGGCTTCGAGGCCCATATCGAAGGCGTGTCCAAGAGCCTGGACGGGCTGGAGCACGTCCCCGAGGTCTGGTACCGGGCGCCCGCCTTCTACTTCACCAACCCGCATGCCTCCTACGGCGCCCATGACGGCGTACCGGCCCCCGCCGGCTGCCGGATCCTGGACTTCGAGCTGGAGGTCGGCGCCGTCATCGGCCGCTCCGGACGGGATCTGACGCCTGATCAGGCAGGCTCGCACATCCTCGGCTACCTGGTCTTCAACGACTGGTCCGCCCGCGATCTGCAGAAGCCCGAGCGGGAGTTGGGTCTCGGCTTCAGCAAGGGCAAGGACTTCGCCAACACCCTCGGCCCCTGGCTGGTCACGGCGGACGAGGTGGAGCAGCACCGGGACGCCGACGGCTACCTCGACCTGGAGATGAGCGTCACCCTCAACGACGAGCTGATCGGCCGGGACACCCTGGCCAATGCCTCCTGGACCTTCGAGGAGATGATCGCCTACGCCTCCCGGGACGCCTGGGTCCGGCCCGGCGACATCCTCGGCTCGGGCACCTGCGGCTGGGGGGCGCTGGCCGAGCACTGGGGCCGCAACGGCGAGCGCACCCCGCCGCCGCTGCAGCCGGGCGACGAGGTGACCCTGACCGTCCAGGGCCTGGGCAGCGTGAGCAACCGGATCCTGCCCGGGCCGGGCCCCGAGGACGCCTACCTGCCCCGGGCCCGCAAGCGCGGTCGCAGCCCCCGGCCCTGAGTGTGTGCGCAGGCTGTCAAAGCCGGACACGACCTTCCCAGCAGGGATTCGTCTGGTTACAGTCACATTTCGTTGGACTGGTGTGGACGACGGTGTCGCACCAGGTTCTGGAAGGACGTGGCCGATGGGCCTGGGAGCGATTGACCTGAACCTGCTGGTGGCGCTGGAGGCGCTGCTGGAGGACCGCAATGTCACGCACGCGGGGCTCAGGCTCTGCACCAGCCAGTCGGCGATGAGCGGTTCACTCGCCCGGCTGCGCCGCCACTTCAACGACGAGCTGCTGGTCCGGGTGGGCCGCGAGTACGAGCTGACGCCGCTGGCCGAGCGGCTGCTGCCGCTGGTGCAGGACACCCTGCACAAGGCGGAGGAGGCGCTGTCGCTCACCAAGCAGTTCGACCCTGCGCGCAGCCTCCAGCGCTTCTCCGTGGTGATGTCGGACTACATGATGTCGGTGCTGGTCCAGCCGCTGCTGGAGGCCATCGGCGCCGAGGCGCCGGAGGTGCGGATCGACTTCCATCCGCTGGTCTACGGGCAGCCCGAGTCGGACACCCTGCTGCGCTGCCACGACATGATGCTGGTGCCGCTCGGCTACCAGCTGCCCGGCGTCAGCGAGGCGGTGATGCACGACCGCTTCGTCTGCATCCTGGACCGGGACAACCCGCGACTGACGGACGGACGGCTGACGCTGCGCGACCTGGCCGAGATGCCGCACGCGGCGGCGTCCTTCGGCAAGAGCCAGACCCCGGCGGGACGTCAGCTGGAGACCCTGGGCATCAACCCGAAGGTGCAGGTCAGCGCACCCGGTTTTGGCGTGCTGCCGTTCCTGGTGGCCGGGACGGACATGGTCGCGCTGGTCCCGGAGCGGCTGGCACGCCGCTTCGAGGGCTTCACCAGGGTCGTGGTCGTGCCGACCCCGTTCCCTGATGTGCCGCTGGTCGAGGCGCTCTACTGGCACCACAACCGGCACGCCGACCCGGGCCACACCTGGCTCCGCGAGACCATCCGCCGGGTGGGCGCGGAACTGGACGCGAGCCGGGCTGCTCAGGACGCCGCCGCTCAGGACGTCGCTGCGCACGAAGCGGCCCAGGAGTCGGTGTCTGGGCCTGGGCCTGGGCCTTCGCAGGATGACACCCATCAGGAGAATGAATTTCCGACGCTGGTGCGGGCCTCCTAGGTTCGAGGGGCGGGAGCCGATCCCACCCCTCGAACCAGCAGTAGCAGTAGGAGGACAGCGTGAGCCGCAGGCGTCTGGAAGGCCGTACCGTCGTGATCACCGGCGCGTCGCAGGGGCAGGGCGCCGCGGAGGCCGAGGCCTGTGCGCGCGAGGGGGCCAGGCTGGTCGCCACCGATGTGCTCGACGAGGCCGGCGAGAAGCTCGCTGCCTCGCTCCGGGCCCAGGGCCTGGACGCCGAGTACCGGCACCTGGACGTCACCTCCCCGGAGGACTGGGCCGCCCTGGCCGACTGGCTGGCGGAGCACCGCACCCCGGTGTGGGGCCTGGTCAACAACGCCGGCATCCCCATGCGGGCCCGGCTGGGCGCGGTGGAGCTGGCCGACTGGAATCGCGCCTACGCGGTGAACACCACCGGGCCGATGCTCGGCATCCAGGCCGTGGCGCCGCTGATGACCAGGGGCGGATCGATCGTCAACATCGGTTCGGTGGCCGGGCTCACGGCCCACCATGCGGTCGCCTACACCGCCAGCAAATGGGCGCTGCGCGGCCTCACCCGGGTCGCGGCGCTGGAGTTGGCGCCGCAGCGCATCCGAACCAATATCGTCCACCCCGGCTTCATCGACACCCCGCTGATGGCCACGGCCAATCCGGTGTTCGCGGCGGCCCACCTGTCGATGACCCCGCAGGGCCGACCGGGGCTCCCGGAGGAGGTCGCCCCGCTGGTCGTGCACCTGCTCTCGGACGAGGCCGGCTACACCAACGGCGCCGAGATCACCGTGGACGGCGGGTATGCCGCGCACGGCGGGGTCAAGGCGATCACCAATGCGCTGGACGGCGGCTGACCGCACAACGCTGACGGCCCGCGCCCCGCTACGGGGAGCGGGCCGTAGGCGTTGTGATGGTGGGTCAGACATCCTTTTCGATCAGCTCGATGAGGTTGCCCTCCGGGTCGGCGACCCAGGCCATGTCCACCCCCGGTTCGGGTGACGGTCCCGGGGCCATCACCTCGGTCGCGCCGTGGGCGACCAGAGTGTCGTAGAGCGGCCGCAACTCCGGGACGGTCAGGGCGAAGTGACCGTACCCCTCGTGCAGGGCCGCCTCCAGCGGGTTCGCGCCGCGGGGGCCCGGCTGCGAGCCGGTGCGGTGCAGCAGCTCGATCCGCCAGCCGCGCGGGTGCTCCAGCACCACGGCGGAGAGGCCGGGGCCGGCCAGGGTGAACTCGAAGACGCTGCGCAGCCCGAAGGCCTTGCTGTACCAGTCCGTCGCCGCGTCCAACTCCCTTACATTGACGCCTACATGGTCGAGGCGTGCGCGCTGTGTCGACATCACTCAGCCCGCCATCGCGCTGTCGCCGCCGTCGACCATGAGATTGGCGCCGTTGACGAACGACGCCTCGTTCGAGCACAGGAACGCCGCCGCGCGGGCGATGTCCTCGGGCTGTCCGATCCTTCCCGCCGGGATGCGTGCCTCCAGGGCTGCCTTCGGGCCCTCGGGGTCGTCCAGGAACGGCGCGGTGGCGGCGGTGCGGGTGATGCCGGGGGCGATGGAGTTGACCCGGATCCTGTGCGGTGCGCCGGCCGCGCACAGGTGCTTGGTCATCGCCAGCACGCCGCCCTTGGCGGCCCCGTGCGGCACCATCGGCATGAACAGCGCGCCGCGCTCGGCCGCGACCGAGGACACATTGAGCACCGCGCCGCCGCCCCGGGCGATCAGATGGGGCCAGGCGGCCTGGGTGCAGAAGTAGGGGATGTCGAGCTCGTTCTTGATGGTGAAGTACCAGTCCTCGGCGGGCATTGACGCGAACGGGCCGTTCCTCAGGGCGGAGGCGTTGTTGTAGAGGATGTCGATGCCACCGAAGGCTTCGATCCCGGCCTCGACCCAGCTGCGGGCGCCCTCCTGGGTGGACAGGTCCACCGGGGCGAGTGAGCGCATCTCGCCGCCGGCCTTCTCGACCAGCTCCACGGTCTCGGCGTCGGCCTCCGCGTCGATGTCGCAGCCGAAGACCCTGGCCCCCTCGGCGGCGAACACCATCGCGGCCGCGCGGCCGATGCCGGCCCCCGTCCCGCTGATGAACGCCGTCTTCCCGTCAAGCCGCCCCATCGCACGCACCTCTCGTCGTTCACCGCAGGGTCGCGGCGCTTGCAGAGTAGGGACGGCGCCGCAGCCAGAACAAGGCAGTCGGCATCGCACCTGGGTATGCCTGGCATGCGAGCTTCTCGGCTGCGGACCGTAGTGGGCTTGTCGCGCAGTTCCCCGCGCCCCTAGGTTGTGCAACTGGGCCAGTTGCATACCCCCAGGGGCGCGGGGAACTGCGCGACAAACCAACTACGGTCCGCAGCCAGAGTTCGGACAGGACGTCCCCTATGCTTCGACGGCGTCCGACCCCGCCCGAAGGGCCAGCAGAGCCAGCAGGCAGGACGCCAGCGCAGCGATCCCACAGACGGTGAAGCCCAAGGCGTACCCGTGGCCGAGGGCCTGCATGGCGAGCGGTCCGGCCGCGCCGGGCGGGGAGGCCGCGGGGACGGAGTTCACCGCGAGCGGACCGCCCGCCCCGGCGACCTGGCCCGCCGCGGCCTTGGCGGCAGCCGACAGCGGTGAGGCGGCCAGCTTCGCGGTGAAGTCGCTCG
This sequence comes from Streptacidiphilus sp. EB103A, assembly GCF_041261405.1. Lineage (NCBI taxonomy): Bacteria > Bacillati > Actinomycetota > Actinomycetes > Kitasatosporales > Streptomycetaceae > Streptacidiphilus > Streptacidiphilus sp. EB103A. The sequence continues at coordinate 368,728 of NZ_JBGCAQ010000001.1, forward strand.
CCGCGCGGCTCAGCGCGACGGCTCCGATGACCGCCGGGCCGAGGGTGAACCCGAAGTCGCGCAGCAGGCTGGTGGAGGCGCTGGCCATCCCGGCGAGGTGGACCGGGACGGTGTTGACCGCGGTCGCGGTGATCGAGGACACCGTCAGTGCGAAGCCGATGCCGACCAGGCCCAGCGGCAGCACCAGCGAGCCCAGCCCCCGGTCGTCGACCGACAGGTTGGCGGCGAGGAAGTCGCCGCAGGCGATCAGGGCCAGGCCGACGCTGAGCAGCCAGCGGCCGTTGACGCGTTCCAGCAGCCGGGAGGTCAGCGGGGTCATCGCCAGGGTGATGCCGTTGAGCAGGATGAAGGCGACGGAGGAGCGCAGCGGGCTCTGGTGCTGGATCGGGCCGAGCCGGATGCTGGTCGCATAGGCGGTGCCCAGGAAGCTGAACATGCCGACCACGGCCACCACCGAGGCGACCGCGAAGGACCGGTTGCGGAACAGGTCCAGCCGCAGCAGCGGCGAGGCGGCCCGGGCCTCGGCGATCAGGAAGAGCACGATGAACACGGCGGCGACGACGAAGGCGGTGACCACGGAGGTGCTGCCCCAGCCGTCGGTCGGTCCCTGGATCACCGCGTAGAGCAGCGCGAACAGGCCCACCCCGATGGTCAGTTGACCTCCCACGTCCAGCGAACGGCCCTCCGGGGCGCTGGAGTCGTGGGCGAAGCGGAGGCTGACGGCGGTGCTGGCCGCGGCGATGAACGCCACCACGATGAAGGCCCAGCGCCAGGAGCCGTAGTTGCCGGTGATCCCGCCGAGGACCGGGGCTATGAATCCGCCGGTGGACAGCGAGGCCGCCCAGACGCTGATGCTGCGGGCCCGGTCCCGGTGGGTGCGGGTGCCTGCGGCGATCATCGCCAGGGAGGTGGGGAACAGTGCGGCGGCGCCCAGCCCGGCCAGGGCCTGGCCGACCCAGAGCAGGTGGACGCCGTGCGCGGCGGCGGCGGCGGCCTCACCGGCGACGATCAGCGCGGATCCGCCGACCAGCAGCCGCTTGCGGCCGAAGAGGTCGCCGAGGACACCGAAGGTGAGCTCCAGCACGGTGACCGGGAGCAGGAAGGCGTCGGAGATCCAGGTGAGTTGGGAGCCGATGGGGTGGAGGTCCTGCTGGAACAGCCCGTTGAGGGTGGCCGGGATGGCCAGGGCGATCTGGGCCAGGCAGACGGCGAGGCAGCCCGCGAGCAGGGTGCCGAGGGCGAGCGAGGGCGCTGAGGTTCCGTCGCTCGCGGTGTCGGGCTTCGCGGATCTGGGTGGTGTGGCGGAGGTGGGCATGCGTTCTCCCTGAAGTCGTCCCGTCGATGACGGAAGGTCAGTTGATCGGCTGGGCGCCGACCAGGCGTCCGGGCCGGTATGTGATGAAGGCGGCGCCGTCCAGGCCCAGCCGGTCGGCCGCGGACTGGAGCGCGGCGGCGGAGGTCTGCCCGTCCCAGTGGCCGGTGCTGACGCGGTGGTCCAGTGCGTGGACCGAGGCGACGATCTCGGCGGTGGTGAAGTTGCAGTGGCTCTGTCGGTCGACATAGGCCTGCCGCAGCAGCGCGCCGTCGCCGGCCGCCCGCACCCGCTGGGCGAAGGCCTGCTCCTGCTGCACCGGTACGAGCTGGTCGGAGATGGTGTGCACATCGAGCAGCGGGACGGCCAGGCCCTGCCCTGCGGTCGAGGTCTGCTCCAGGTGCCGGACGGCCTGTGGGTCGGCGTGGATGCCGGCGCCTCGGGTGAGCGCGGCGGTGTCGGCGTGCAGGTCGAGTCCGGCCTGCCGGTACAGCGCGCGCACCTCGGCGGCGTGCTCGGAGCCGCTGAGCAGCCTGGCGTAGTCGGTTCCGGCGGTGCCCGAGGTGTTGCCGCCGGCGGACTGCTCGATGGACCAGCGGCCGTTCTCGATGAAGGCCAGCAGGCCCTGGGCGAGCCAGACGTACTGCTGGGCCTCCTGTGCGGCCGGGTCGTCGGCGGCCGGCGGGTTGAGCCCGGGCGCCCAGTCGGAGAGGTTGAGGTAGGCGGCGGCGAGGGCGATCCTGGCCCGGCCCTGCGCGGTGGCCTGGGCGGCGGTGACGGCTGCGGTGAGCCGGCCGGCGGTGGTGGCGGCGTCGGCGGCGCTGCTGAAGCCGGTCAGCTTGACCTGCTGTCCGGGCAGCAGCAGGGCGGCGATGGTGTACTCGGCCTGCAGCTGGTAGTCGTCCAGGTCCACGCCGCCCGCGACCAGTCCGCAGATCCCCACGGCGCCGTCGACCCGTCCGGCGCCGTCGCGGGCGATCCTGGCGTTGACCAGGCCGCCCATGGACTCGCCGACGGACAGTGTCCGGGCGGGACGGGCCACGGTGCGGTTGAAGGCGTCGAGGGTGGCGAACTGGTCGCGTTCCGCGCTGTCCAGGGCCCACCAGGAGCCGGACGGGTCGTAGGAGGAGCCGGCCAGGGCGTAGCCCTCGGCGAGCAGTTCCTGCTGGGAGGCGGTCGTAGGTGCGTCGGCGGCGATGGTCGGGCCGTACCCGTGGCTGAACAGCAGCAGGGTGCCGTTCCAGTGTGCGGGGACGTCGGCGATCCAGGTGGCGCCGTCGGCGAGGGTGCCGGTGCGGTGGCCTGCGGTGGGAGCGGTGCTGGTCACGGAACCGGCGGTGGCGGTGCCGGTGAGCGCGGCGCCGAGGAGGGCGATGGTCGCGCCGAGGGTGCAGGCGCGGGTCAGGAGGCGGTTGGGCATGGCGGGGCGCTCCGATCGGGTGGGGGAGATCGTGCGGGATCGCGGGAGTCCGCGATATGCCGTTGCGTGCCGTGAATGTAGGGCTGTTTTTTGACGACAGTCAATGGGATGCCCAATATTCCTGCGCCGGGACACAGTCGCTTGGCCTACGCTGTGCCCGTGACCAGCGCAGCCAAGGGCAGGGCCGACAGCGAACCGGACGACGCGACCGAGCCGGGCGCCGCCCCGCGCCCCCAGTCGCTGCTGCTGAGCTTCTTCGGCATCCATGTGCTCGGGCGCGGGATCGCGGTGTCCTCAGCGAGCATCATCGACATCCTGGGGCGGGTCGGCGTCGGCGAGGACGCCGTGCGGTCCACGCTCACCAGGATGGTCGGCCGCGATCTGCTGGACCGTCAGCGGGTGGGCCGCAAGGCATACTTCGGGCTCACCGAGCGCTCGGACGCGGTGCTGAGGGACGGTCAGCAGCGGGTCTGGCGGGCCGGGGTGGTGAACCAGGACTGGGACGGCACCTGGACCGTGGTCGGCTTCTCGCTCCCCGACGCCTGGCGCAGCGAGCGGCACGACCTGCGCTCGCGGCTGCTGTGGGGCGGGCTTGGCCCGCTGCAGAGCGGAATGTGGGCGGCCCCCGGACGGGTGGACGTGGCGGCGCTGGTGGCCGGGCTCGAACTGGAGGCGCACCTGAAGGTCTTCCAGGGCTGCGCGGTCGCGCCGACGGACGCCGGGACCATGGTCGCCACCGCCTTCGACATCCCGGCGATAGCCCGGCGGCACGAGGCCTTCCTGGTCCGCTGGGGCAGCGCCGCCCCGGTCGCGGGCGGCGACCCGCTGGCCGCCCAACTGCTGCTGCACACCGACTGGCTGGACCTGGTGCGGCGCGATCCGCACCTGCCTGTGGAGTATCTGCCGGAGGACTGGCCGGCCGTCCGCGCGGAACGCGTCTTCCGTCGGTTGGCTTTGCGCTACGAGGAGCCGGCGCGGCTCCGGGCTGCAGAGATCCTCGATGCTGTCGAGTGCGGACCGTAGGGGGCTGGGCGCGCAGTTCCCCGCGCCCCTAGGTGGCTGCAACTGGCTCGCAGTGGGTCAGTTGCTGTCACCCTAGGGGCGCGAGGAACTGCGCGACCAGCCAGGCACATGCCACAGCCGAAAACCCGACAGCAACCCCTACTCGGGTTCAGCCACCCGCCGCAGCAACTCGCGCAACGCCTCACGCTCGGCGGGTTCCAGTGGCGCCAGGAGTTCGTCCGTCACCCGGCGGCTGCCCTTGTCGGTGTCGCGCAGCACGTCCCGCCCGGCCTCGGTGAGGACGACGATCCGGCTGCGGCGGTCGCCCGGGGCGGGTTGCCGTTCGGCGAGGCCGAGCCGCTGCAGGTCGTCGACCAGGCTGACGATGGCGCTGGGGTCGTAGCCCAAGCGCTCGCTCAGCTCGCGCTGGAGCGCGCCGTCGACCGTGGCCAGGTAGCGCAGCAGCGCGTAGTGGCGCAGCCGCAGCCCGGACTCCTCCAGGGTCGCGTTGAACAGCCGGCCCGAGCGCAGTCCGAGCCGGTAGAGCAGATAGCCGGTGTCGGCGTGCAGGGTGCGCATCCAGGGTGTGTCGGGTTCGGTGCTGGCGATCTCGGGCTCCCCGGTGGGTCCTGTTGTTGTCAGTCCCAGCATGGCTTAGGTCTAGGTTCTCAGCAACTATTGACGAGAACAATGATTGGTCCTAGCTTCGATCTCGCCCAGCCTCCCCACGAAGGGACACACCGACGTGTCGCACAACCCCACCGATCTGACCGGCAAGGTCGCCGTGGTCACCGGCAGCGGACGGGGCCTCGGCCTCGCCTACGCCGCCGCGCTGGCCCGGGCCGGAGCGGCCGTGGTCATCAACGATGTGGACCTGGAGACCGCCGAGCAGGCCGTCAAGACCATCACCGAGCAGGGCGGACAGGCCGTCGCCGAGACCGTCGCGGTCGGCACCGCCGAGGCCGCGGACCGGCTGGTGGCCCGCGCTGTGGACAGCTTCGGACGGCTGGACGTGATGGTCACCAACGCCGGGATCCTGCGGGACCGGGTGCTGTGGAAGATGACCGACGAGGACTTCGACGCCGTCGTCGGCGTCCATCTGCGCGGCACCTTCACCTGCGCCCGCGCCGCCGCCGTGCGGATGCGGGAGCAGGGCGAGGGGGGAAGGCTGATCCTGGTCGGCTCCCCGGCCGGACAGCGCGGCAACTTCGGGCAGACCAACTACGCCGCGGCCAAGGCCGGCATCGCCGCCATGGTGCGCACCTGGTCGATGGAGCTGAGCCGCTCCGCCATCACCGTCAACGCGATCGTCCCGGTCGCCGCCACCGCCATGACCGAGACCATCCCCGCCTTCGCCCCCTACGTCGAGGCGATGCGCGGCGGCGAGCCGCTGCCGGACTTCCTGCGCAAGGGCGAGGGCTTCGGCACCCCCGAGGACTGCGCGGCGCTGATCCCGTTCCTCGCCTCGGCCGCGGCGGCCGACGTCACCGGGCAGTGCATCGGCATCGGCGGCGACCGGCTCGCGCTGTGGTCGCACCCGCAGGAGGCGGCCGTGGCCTTCGCCGACGGCGGCTGGACCCCCGACACCATCGCTGCCGCCTGGCACAGCACGGTCGGCAGCGCGCCGCAGACCGTCGGCATCCCCGCCCCCAAGCTGCCGGAGGTCTGAGATGACCTCCGGCACCGACCGCGTCATGGACGTCGCCGCACTGGACGCCATCGACGTCCACACCCATGCCGAGGTCTCGTCCAAGGGCCACTCCTCGCTCAGTGAGGACCTGCACGATGCCTCCAGCGCCTACTTCGGCGTCGCGGGCGACCGCAAACCCACCCTCGAACAGCTGGCGGCCTACTACCGCGAGCGCCGGATGGCCGCCGTCGTCTTCACCGTCGACGCCGAACACGCCACCGGCACCGAGCCGGTGCCCAACGAGGAGGTCGCCGAGGCCGCCGCGGCCAACCCCGACGTGCTGATCCCGTTCGCGAGCATCGACCCGTTCCGGGGCCGGGCCGGGGTGCGGCAGGCCCGTCGGCTGGTCGAGGAGTACGGGGTGCGCGGCTTCAAGTTCCACCCCAACATCCAGGGCTTCTACCCCAACGACCGGATGGCGTACGGGCTGTACGAGGTGATCGAGGAGACCGGGACGGTCGCCCTGTTCCACACCGGGCAGACCGGCATCGGGGCGGGCGTGCCCGGTGGCGCCGGCATCCGGCTGAAGTACTCCAACCCGCTGCATGTGGACGACGTGGCCGCCGACTTCCCGCAGCTGAAGATCATCCTGGCGCACCCCTCCTTCCCCTGGCAGGACGAGGCCCTGGCCGTGGCCACCCACAAGCCCGGCGTCCACATCGACCTGTCCGGCTGGTCGCCCAAGTACTTCCCGCCGCAGCTGGTGCAGTACGCCAACACCCTGCTCCAGGACAAGGTCCTGTTCGGCTCGGACTTCCCCGTGCTCACCCCGGACCGCTGGCTCGCCGACTTCGACAAGCTGCCGATCAAGGACTCGGTGCGGCCCAAGATCCTCAAGGACAACGCCGCACGACTGCTCGGGCTCAGCGGCTGAGCCGACACCGCCGCACACTGTCAGAGAGCCGCCAGAGAGCCGTCAGGAAAGGGATGCCATGCGCAACGAAGGGCTGGGATCCTGGCCCGCCCGCCGGGCCCGGAAGACCCCGCAGCACACCGCCCTGATCCACGGGGACGACCGCACCAGCTACGCCGAACTCCACGTCCGCACCAACCGCCTCGCCCACGTCCTGCGCGCGGCGGGGATCGAGCGCGGCGACCGGGTCGCCTACCTGGGCCCCAACCACCCCTCCTACCTGGAGACCCTCTTCGCCGCCGGGCTGCTGGGCGCGGTCTTCGTCCCGCTCAACACCCGGCTCTCCGGGCCCGAACTCGCCTACCAGCTCCAGGACTCCGGGGCGAAGGCGCTGGTCCGCGCCCCCGGACTGCCCGAGCCGGCGCCGACCCCCGTCCGCATCGAACTGGGCCCCGAATACGAGAAGTTGATGGCTGAAGCGCCAGCCGTGGAGCAGCTGATCGACGAGCCCGTCGGCCTGGACGACCTCTGCATCATCATGTACACCTCGGGGACCACCGGGCGCCCCAAGGGCGCCATGCTCACCCATGGCAACCTCACCTGGAACGCCGTCAACGTCCTGGTAGACCACGACCTGCTCGCGGACGAGGTTGCGCTGGTCTCCGCGCCGCTGTTCCACACCGCCGGGCTCAACATGCTCACCCTGCCGGTGCTGCTCAAGGGCGGCAGCTGCGTCCTGGTCGAGTCCTTCGACCCGGCCGGCACGCTGGAGCTGGTGCAGCGGCACCGGGTCAGCTTCATGTTCGGGGTGCCGACCATGTTCGAGCAGGTCGCCCGGCATCCGGACTGGGCCGCCGCCGACCTGTCCTCGCTGCGCCTGCTCACCTGCGGCGGCTCCCCGGTCCCCACCTCGCTGATAGCCGCCTACCAGGAACGCGGACTGACGTTCTGTCAGGGCTACGGCATGACCGAGGCGTCGCCCGGGGTCCTCTTCCTGGACGCCGAACACGCCCTGGCCAAGGCGGGATCGGCCGGAGTGCAGCACTTCTTCAGCGACGTACGGGTCGTCGGACCCGGCCTGCAACCGGTGGCCCCGGGCGAGACCGGCGAGGTGCTGGTGCGCGGCCCGCATGTGATGGCCGGCTACTGGGGACTGCCCGAGGAGACCCGGGAGGCCTTCGCCGACGGCTGGTTCCGCAGCGGGGACGCCGCCCGGGTGGACGGGGACGGCTATGTCACCATCGTCGACCGGATCAAGGACATGATCATCTCGGGCGGGGAGAACATCTACCCCGCCGAGGTCGAGGACGCCCTGATGGGCCACCCCGGGATCGCCGAGTGCGCCGTCGTCGGCGTCCCCGACGCCACCTGGGGCGAGGTCGGCCGAGCGGTCGTGGTGCCCCGACCCGGCGTGGTGCTCGACCCCGACGAGGTGCTGTCCTCGCTGGCCGGACGGCTGGCCCGGTACAAGATCCCGAAGTCCCTGACGGTGGTGGACAGTCTGCCCCGCACCGCCTCCGGAAAGCTGCTCAAGTCCGTTCTCCGCAAAAGCCTCTGACTCTCCCTCACAGCGGATCCACCGAAAGCGAGCCACACCATGACCGACACCAACGCCGGCACCGGCACCGTCTCCGTCGACGGCCTGGACGAGCTCAGGAAGCTGTCCGGCAGCGACCTCGGCACCAGCTCCTGGATCGAGATCACCCAGGACCGCGTCAACACCTTCGCCGACGCCACCGGCGACCACCAGTGGATCCATGTGGACGTCGAGAAGGCCGCCGCCGGCCCGTTCGGCGCGCCCATCGCCCACGGTTACCTGACCCTCTCCCTCTTCGTCCCGCTGTTCACCGAGCTGCTGGACGTGCAGGGGGTGACCACCAAGGTCAACTACGGCCTCAACAAGGTCCGCTTCCCCTCGCCGGTCCCGGTCGGCTCCAGGATCAGGCTCACCGCCCGGCTGGCCTCGGTCGAGGACGTCGCCGGGGGAGTGCAGGTCACCGTGGACGGCACGATCGAGATCGAGGGCGGCGCCAAGCCCGCCGCCGTGCTGCAGAGCGTGTCCCGTTTCTACGCCTGACAGATTGTTCGGCAACTACCCCTGCACGGAGGCGAAACGGCCCGCGATCCGGAGGTCCGCCTCGATCCGCGCGGCCGTCTCGCGAAGTGCCGGCAGGATGTCGGCCCGGGTCTGCTCCGGGCTGTGCCGGTGCGAGTGCATCGCGGCGTTGACGGCCGCGACGGTACGGCCCTCACGGTCGCGGACCGGAACGGCGATGGAGCGCAGGCCCTCTTCCAGTTCATCGCTGACCAGGGCGTAGCCCTCTGCGGCCACCCGGTCCAGCTGGGCGGCCAGTTCGGCGCGGTCGGTCACGGTGTGCGGGGTGAGCGGACGGAGGTCCTCGGCGGCCAGCAGGTCGGCGCGCTGCTCTACCGGCAGGCCGGCCAGTAGTACCCGGCCCATCGCGGTCGCGTATGCGGGCAACCGGGTGCCCACGGTGATCCGCACGGCCATGATGCGTTCGCTGGCGGCGCGGGCGGTGTAGCGGATGTCGGCGCCGTCGAGCACCGCCATCGAGGCGGAGTCGTGCAGCTGGGCGCAGAGGTCGCGCAGGTGGGGCTGGGCGAGTTGAGGCAGGGTCAGTCGGGAGAGCGGGGCGAAGCCCAGATCGAGAACCTGCGGTGTGATGCCGAACTCCCGTCCCTCCTGGGCGATGTAGCCGAGGTGTGCCAGGGTGATCAGAGCCCGGCGCGCGGTGGCCCGGGGCAGGCCGGTGGCCTGGGCGACGGCGCTGAGGGTGAGCGAAGGCCGTCCGGTGCCGAAAGCGGTGAGTACGGACAGGCCGCGGGCGAGCGACTCGACGAAATCCGCGCCCGCCTCCTGCTTGGCGTCCGTGGTCCAGGCGGCCGTGGCCCATTCGGACTTGGGTGCCGCGGGTTCGCTGCGGCTCAGCTCCTGCTCCATCTCCCGGGTCGCCGCCAGTAGATCGGGCAGCAGGGCCGCCCGCAGGTCCTCGGCGCTGTGCCTGCTGGTGTGGCTCACCACGCTCACCGCACATACCTGACGTCCGCTCACATCCCGTACCGGGGCCGCCAGGGCGACCAGCCCCGGCTCGATCAGCTGGTCGTCCACGGACCAGCCGTCGCGCCCGGCCTGCTCCGTCCGCTGCTGGAACGAGCGCGGGTCGGCGGCGGCCGGACGCGGTGGTAGGACGGGCCAGTCGTGCGGCTCGTACGCGGGCCGTCCCCCGTCGGCGGCGAAGAGTGGGCCCGGGGCGGTGCGGTCGGCCGGCAGCAGGTCCCCGATCCGGAAGCTGAGCGACAGCGAGCGGCGCCGGGTCGCCTGGTGCACGAAGCGGATGCCGTCGCGGTCCGGCACAGCGATGGACACCGACTCGTCCAGTGCGTCGGCCAGCCGGTCCGCGTGCGGGCCGAGCAGGTCCGGCAGCCGTACTGCGAGCAGGTAGGCGTTGCCGAGCTCCATCAGCGGCGGGGCGAGGGTGACCGTGCGGCCCTCGGTGCGGACGTAGCCGATCCGGGCGAGGGTCGCCACGATCCGGTCCACGGTGGAGCGGGCCAGCCCGGTGGTCCGGGACAGCTCGCCCAGGCTGCGACGGCCGCCCGGGGCGGCGGTGAGCTCCCGCAGCACCGCGATGCCGCGGATCAGCGGGCCGACGGCTTCGGGGGGCGGGGGCAGCGGAGGCATGGATTCCTCGGGTGTTGACAGGGTCGCCGGGTCTGCGCAGACTGCGGGTACGGCATTTACGAACAATAGTTCACCAGGCGAACTCCGGGTGTCAATGATGACAGATCTGTCGAAGGACGAGGATGGACAAGGTCCAGCAGAGCGCCGATGACGCGGTGCGTGACATCCCCGAGGGCGCGTCCCTCGCCGTCGGGGGCTTCGGGCTCGGCGGAGTCCCGCAGATCCTGATCCAGGCCCTGCGCCGGCGAGGGGTGGGCGGCCTCCGGGTGGTGTCCAACAACTGCGGAGTGGAGGGCAGCGGCCTCGGCACCCTGCTCGACGACGCCCGGATCGCCCGCGCCACCTGCTCCTACATCGGCGCCAACAAGGAGTTCGCGCGCCAGTACCTGGGCGGCGAGATCGAGGTCGAGCTGGTGCCGCAGGGCACCCTGGCCGAGCGGCTGCGGGCCGGCGGCTGCGGCATCCCCGCCTTCTACACCCCGGCCGGCGTCGGCACCCAGGTCGCCGAGGGCGGTATGCCGCTGCGCTACCGGCCGGACGGCGGCATCGCCCTGGCCTCACCGCCCAAGGAGGTGCGCCGCCTGGGCGAGGACGACCGCGAGTACGTGCTGGAGCACGGCATCACCACCGACTTCGCCCTGGTCCGCGCCGCGAAGGGGGACCGGCACGGCAACCTGGTCTTCAACAAGGCCGCGCGCAACTTCAACCCGCTGGCCGCGATGGCCGGCCGGATCGCCATCGCCGAGGTCGAGGAGCTGGTCGAACCGGGCGAGCTGGACCCGGACGCGATCCACCTGCCCGGGGTGTTCGTCCAGCGGGTGGTGGTGCTCAGCCCCGAGCAGGCCGCCGACAAGGGCGTGGAGAACCGGACGACCACGGCAGCGGCCGGGGAAGCGGAGGTGTCGGCGCGATGAGCTGGACCAGGAACGAGATGGCGGCCCGGGCCGCCGCCGAGCTGACCGACGGCAGCTATGTCAACCTCGGCATCGGGCTGCCCACCCTCATCCCCGGCTTCCTGCCGCCCGGGGTGGACGTGGTGCTCCAGTCCGAGAACGGCATCCTCGGCACCGGGCCCTACCCCTACGAGGATGAGGTCGACCCCGACCTCATAAACGCCGGCAAGGAGACAGTGACTGTCCGGCCCGGCGCCTCCTTCTTCGACTCCGCGCTCTCCTTCGGCATGATCCGCGGCGGTCACATTGACATCGCCGTCCTGGGCGCCATGCAGGTCTCCGCCCGTGGCGACCTCGCCAACTGGGCCGTGCCCGGACGCATGGTCAAGGGCATGGGCGGGGCGATGGACCTGGTCCACGGCACCCGCCGGGTGGTCGTGCTGACCGAGCACACCGCCAGGGACGGCTCGCCCAAGCTCGTCGCCGACTGCACCCTGCCGCTGACCGGCCGCGCCTGCGTGCACCGGGTGATCACCGACCTGGGCGTGCTGGACACCGGCCCCGAGGGCTTCGTCCTGGTCGAGACCGCCCCCGGGATCACCGCCGCCGAGATCTGCGCCCGCACCGCCGCCCCCGTGACCGTCCCGGAGGGAGTCCGATGAGCCCCACCCAGATCCTGACCCAGCACGACATCGACCGCGAGATCGCCGCCGCCCGGAAGGCCTACGAGGCCGAGGGCGTGCTGCGGCACCACCCCGCGCGCGACTACCCGCCTTACCGCAGCAGCACCCTGCGGCACCCCAACCAGGCCCTGGTCAGCCTGCTCGACCCGGAGGCCGCGGAGCTGCGTGGGCCGGTGTTCGGCGCCACCGACGTCACCGAACTCGACGCCGACCTGACCCGGCAGCACCAGGGCGAGCCGCTGGGGGAGCGGATCACCGTCACCGGCCGGGTCCTGGACCGGGCCGGACGCCCCGTCGCCGGCCAGCTCGTGGAGATCTGGCAGGCCAACGCCTCGGGCAGGTACGCGCACCAGCGCGACCAGCACCCGGCCCCGCTGGACCCCAACTTCACCGGCTCCGGACGCTGCCTCACCGCCGCCGACGGCAGCTACTCCTTCACCACCGTCAAGCCGGGCCCCTACCCCTGGCGCAACCACGACAACGCCTGGCGGCCCGCGCACATCCACTTCTCGCTCTTCGGCACCGCCTTCACCCAGCGGCTGGTCACCCAGATGTACTTCCCCGGCGACCCGCTCTTCCCGTACGACCCCATCCTGCAGTCGGTCACCGACAGCGCGGCCCGCGAGCGGTTGGTAGCCGCCTACGAGCACGACCTGTCGCGGTCCGAGTGGTCGCTCGGCTACCGCTGGGACATCGTCCTGGACGGCCCGGCCGCCACCCTGACGGAGGACGAGCACTGATGATCGAATACCTCCTCACCCCGGCACAGACGATCGGCCCGTTCTTCGGCTACGCGCTGCCGCACCCGGCGGGTGGCGACATCGCCCCGCTCGGCCACCCCGACGCCGTCACCGTGCACGGCACGGTGCTGGACGGAGCCGGGCAGCCGATACCCGATGCCATCGTCGAGACCTGGCAGGCCGCCCCGGACGGCGGCCTCCACGGCGCGCCGGGATCGCTGCCCCGCAACCCCGTCGACGGCGGGACCCGACCCCGCAACGGCGTGGACTTCACCGGCTTCGGCCGGGCCGCCACCGACGCCGCCGGGCACTGGTCGGTGCGCACCCTGCCCCCGCCGGCGGACCGCCCCTACCTCGCGGTCTGTGTCTTCGCCCGCGGTCTGACGCACCATCTGTTCACCCGCGCCTACCTGACCGATCCTGGGCCGGGGGACGTCCTGCTGGACGGGCTGGACGCCGCACGCCGTGAGACGCTGATCACCCGTCCGCAGCCGGACGGTACGCACCGGTTCGACATCCGCCTGCAGGGGGAGAAGGAGACGGTCTTCCTTGAGTTCCCCGAACAATGAGGACATGGGCCTGCTGTCTCCGGTCAGCGCGGGCAGCGACGCCGAGTCCGCGACCGGCGACCGGGCCTTCCTCCAGGCCATGCTGGACGCGGAAGCGGCACTGACCCGGGCCCAGGCCACGATCGGCCTCGCCCCGGCCCCCGCCACACGCGCCGTGACGGAGGCCGCCCGCGCCGAGCGGTTCGACCCGCGCTCGCTCGCGCTGCGGGCCCGCGCGGGTGGCAACCCGGTGATCCCGCTGGCGGCCGATCTCGCCGCAGCCGTGCCGGAGGACGCAGCACCCTATGTGCACCGCGGCGCGACCAGCCAGGACATCCTGGACACCGCGATGATGCTGGTCGCCGCGCGTACCCTCGCTCCGCTGCTCGACGACCTGGCCGGCACCGCCGACACCCTGGCCGCTCTCGCCGCCGAGCACCGCTCCACCCCCATGCCGGGACGCACCCTCACCCAGCACGCCGTACCCACGACCTTCGGCCTGAAAGCCGCCGGCTGGCGGGCACTGGTGCTCGACGCGCACGCCAGAATCTCCGCGGTACGTTCCTCGCTCCCGGTCCAACTCGGCGGAGCAGCAGGGACCTTGGCGGCCTTCCACGCCTACGCCGAGGCGTCGGAGGCGTCGGAGGCGTCGGAACTGCACCGGGGGCCGCAGGCCGGGGATCTCGGTCTGCGGCTGGTCGCCGCCTACGCGGACGAACTGGGCCTGGCAGAACCGCAGTTGCCCTGGCATGTGCTGCGCACCCCGGTCGCCGACCTGGGCGCCGCCCTGGCCTTCACCGCCGGCGCGCTGGGCAAGCTCGCCGCCGACGTGCTGGTGCTCTCCCGGACCGAGATCGGCGAGCTGGCCGAAGGCGCGGGCGGCGGCTCCTCGGCCATGCCGCACAAGAGCAATCCGGTCCGGGCCACCCTGATCGCGGCCACCGCCCGCCAGGTTCCGGCCCTGGCCTCGGTCCTCTTCGGCGCCATGGCGGCCGAGGACGAGCGCCCCGCCGGTGCCTGGCACGCCGAGTGGCAACCGCTGCGGGACGCGCTCCGGCTCACCGGCGGCGCGGCCCGCGACGCGGCCGAGCTGGTGGCGGGACTCAGGGTCGAAAGCCATCGGATGTGGAGCCATCTGGCCCTGACCGACGGCCTGTTGGTCTCCGAGCGGCTGAACGCCGTGCTCGCCCCCCTGCTCGGCCGGGCCCGGGCCCGCACCCTCCTGGTGGAGGCATCCGGCCGAGCGGCGGAGCTGGGCATCCCGCTGGAAGAGGCGCTGCGGGAACTGCTGGACGAGTCCGACGTGCCGCTCCCCGGCGGGCAGCTGCCGAAGGAGCTCCTCCCGCCGGCCCGGCTCCGGGCCCTCACCGACCCCACCGCCTACCTGGGCTCGGCGCTCGCCCTCACCGACCGCGCCCTGCGCCGGACTCCCATCCATACCCAGTCTTCTGACGAACCATCAACTCAGGACCCGAGATGACCACCCCGCTCCCGCACCACCGCTCGGACGGCACGTCCGGTGCGCCCGCACTGCTGCTCGGCCCATCCCTCGGCACCAGCCTCTCCCTCTGGGACGCCCAGGCGGACGCCCTGGCCCGTGACTTCCGCGTGGTCCGCTGGGACCTACCGGGCCACGGCGGCTCCTCTGCCGACCTGATCGCCGCCGGTGCCACCGTGGCCGACCTGGGCCGCCTGGTCCTCGACCTCGCCGACGCCCTCGGCATGGACCGCTTCGCCTACGCCGGGGTCTCCCTCGGCGGCGCGGTCGGCAGCTGGCTCGCCGTCGAGCACCCCGAGCGGATCACCGACCTCGCCCTGATCTGCACCTCCTCAGACTTCGGCGGCACCGAACCCTGGCGTGAACGCGCGGCCTTCGTCCGGGCCAAGCGCGACCGGGCGATGGCGGAGCTGGCCGACTCCGCCCCGGCCCGGTGGTTCACCGACGGATTCGAAGCGCCCGATCGGCTGATCCAGGACCAGCGCACCGCCGACCCGGCCGCCTACGCCGCCTGCTGCGACGCCCTCGCCACCTTCGACCTGCGCGGTTCGCTCGCCCGGATCACCGCCCCCACCCTGGTCCTGGCCGGACGCGAGGACCGGGCCACACCCCCGCCCCACGCCCGCGAACTCGCCGACGGCATCGCCGGATCGACCCTGCTGGAGCTCCCCGGCGCCGCCCATCTGGCCCCGGTCGAGCAGCCCCGCGCCGTCCTCGACGCGCTGCGCACCCACCTGCTGAGGGACCGTCACACCGCCGGCATGACCGTCCGCCGTGCCGTCCTCGGGGACGAGCACGTGGACCGGGCGGTGGCCCGCACCACCGCCTTCACCGCCGACTTCCAGGACTTCATCACCCGCTACGCCTGGGGCGAGATCTGGACCAGGCCCGGTCTCGACCGCCGCACCCGCAGCTGCATCACCCTCACCGCCCTGGTCGCCGGCGGCCACCACAACGAACTCGCCATGCACGTCAGAGCGGCGCTGCGGAACGGACTGACCCCGGACGAGATCAAGGAAGTCCTGCTCCAGTCCGCCGTCTACTGCGGCGTCCCTGCGGCGAACTCCGCCTTCGCCGTGGCCGATGCCGTGCTCCAGGAAGAGGCCGACGCATGACCGCTCCCACTTCCGCCCCTGCTGCGGCCCCTGCCCGCACCACCGTCGGCATCGTCGGAGCCGGCCCCGCCGGACTGCTGCTCGCCCGCCTGCTGCACGCCGCCGGCATCGACTGCGTCGTCCTGGAGAGCCGCGACCGTGCCTATGTCGAGCAGCGGCAGCGCGCCGGAATCCTCGAACAGGGCACGGTGGACGTGCTGCGCGAATCCGGCGCCGCCGAGCGGCTGGACCGCGAGGGTCTGCCGCACGACGGCATCGAGCTGCGCTTCGACGGCCGCGCGCACCGGATCGACTTCCCGGCCCTCACCGGCGGCCGCCGGGTCTGGGTCTACGCCCAGACCGAGGTCGTCAAGGACCTGGTCGCGCTCCAACTCGTCGACGGCGCACCACTGCTGTTCGAGGCCCAGGTCACCGGCGTCACCGGTGCGGACTCATCGGCGCCCACCATCCACTACACCCACCAGGGCGTCGATCACACCCTGGCCTGCGACTACGTGGTCGGCTGCGACGGCTTCCACGGAGTGGTCCGCGAGGCGATACCCGTTGAGGCCAGGCAGACGTTCGAGCGCACCTACCCCTACTCCTGGCTGGGCATCCTGGCCGATGTGCCGCCGTCCAGCGACGAGTTGGTCTACGCCCACTCCCCGCGCGGCTTCGCCCTGCTGAGCATGCGGTCGCCCACCGTCAGTCGGCTCTACCTCCAGGTGCCCAACGGCACCGACCCGGCCGACTGGTCCGACGACCGCATCTGGGACGAACTCGACGCCCGCTTCGCCCTCGCCGACAGCGACTGGAAGCTCGCCCGGGGCCCGATCACCGCCAAGTCCGTCCTCCCCATGCGCAGTTCGGTCACCGAACCGATGCGCCACGGCCGCCTCTTCCTGGCCGGCGACGCCGCCCACATCGTCCCCCCGACCGGCGCCAAGGGCCTCAACCTCGCCGCCGCCGACGTCACCGTCCTGGCCCAGGCCTTCACCGCCCTCCACCGCACCGGCTCCACCCAGCTCCTGGACGCCTACTCCGCCACCTGCCTCAACCGCGTCTGGCGCGCCGAGCACTTCTCCTACTTCATGACCACCACCCTCCACACCGACCCCTCCCAGTCCCCCTTCGACACCCGCCTCCAACTCTCCCAACTCGACCGCATAGCCACCTCCCCCCACGCAGCAGCCGAACTCGCCGCCAACTACGCCGGCCTGCCCTTGAACTGACGGACTGTGGACCCGAGGCCGTCGTCGCTGGTTGGCGGCAGCCGTAGGTGGCTTACATGGCGCCACCGTTGCCGCCCGCCCCCGTCCGTGGCTTGTTGCTGTTGCTCGCTGCGCTCGCGGGCTAACTACGGGAGGGGCGACCCTGCTGGGCGCCGTAGGCCCGTGCGGGGGCGTGCGGGCTGGCGAGGGGGCGCGCGGCGGTCAGTGTGGTCCGTTTTGGGGTCACTCGACCTACTTTGGGGTCACCGACTCGACGACATAACGGACATACACGGCAGGATTTGTCGGACGAGTGACCCCAAAGTAGGTCGAGTGACCCCAAATGCATAGGACACCTACCTGACGAATCGTTTCCGCAGGCACCACCAACCGCCCCGCCGCCCGGCAACGGCGCTCCGCCCGCACCCCTCCCCGGCCTTGTCGCCGCGAGCGAAGCGAGCAACAGCAACAAGCCACGGGCGGCGGAGGGCGGCAACGGTGGCGCCATGTAAGCCACGCAGAGCTGCCGCCCCCCCCGGCACCGCGATCAGGCGGCGACGGCCGGGCGTACCCGGTGCAGGCGTTCCGGGGTCGTGGGTGGCGGGGTCTTGTGGAGGAAGGCGCGGCGTAGTTCGTGGTAGGGCTCGTCCGGGGCGTAGAAGTTGCGGTACATGTGGGCCAACTCCTCGGAGCGGTACCAGGCCAGCGGGCGCTGGGCGTCGGCGTGTTCGCGGGCGCGGCGCTTGGCGGCGAGGCGGCGGGGCCAGTCCTGGGCGGCGGCCAGTTCCTGGCCGAGGGCGGTCGCCTCGTCGGTGAAGCGCTGCGGGGTGCAGCTCACCACCCGGTCGATCAGCCCCAGTCGCAGCGCCTGCGCCGCGACCAGGGGGAGGGCCTCGCCGGTGAGCCGTTCGGCGGCGTCGGGTCCGACTCGGCGCGGCAGGGTGCTGGTCCAGTACTCCGATCCGTACAGGCCCATCAGCCGGTAGTGCGGGTTGAGCACCGCGCCGTCGCGCACCCAGACCTCGTCGGCGGCGAGTGCCAGCATCAGCCCGCCGGCTGCGGCGTTGCCGCCGAGCGCGGCGACGGTGATCCGGTCGTGGGTGTTGAGGATCGCCTCGACCAGGTCGTCCATGGCGTTGATGTTGGCCCAGGACTCGCGGGCCGGGTCTGCGGCGGCCTCGATCGCGCCCAGGTGGATGCCGTGCGAGAAGACGTCGCGGGAGGCGCCGAGCAGCAGCACCCGGGTGGGCCGGTCCAGGGCATGCCGGTAGCCGGCCAGCAGTCGGCGGCAGTCGCCGGTGCTCATCGCGCCGCCGGGGAAGGAGAAGCGCAGCAGGCCGACCGGGCCCTGCTCCTCGTAGCGCACGGTGCTCCAGGTCTGCCGGGAGCCGGACGGGAGTCCGGACGGGAGTTGGACGTGCGAGGCGGGTAACTCCGGCACGCCCCGCAGGTGACCGGCGAGAGCGTCGGCGGCGGGGGCCTTCGCGGTCGGCGGCCCGCCGGGCAGTCGGCGGGGCCGGGCCGAGGTGAGCCAGACCGCGCCGTCGGCGGTAGCCCGGCAGACCGCCCCGCCCCGGGTGGCCAGGAAGGCCCCGGGCCGTCGGCGGCCGGGTAGCAACGGTCCCTCCTCGGGCTGCCCGCCGAACAGGTAGTAGCCGCGTCCGCCGATCACGTCGAGGACGCCGGGGCTGGAGTCGGCGTTGCGCAGCGCCCGCGACACGGTCGCGGTGGTGTCGCCGGCCCAGTCGATGCGGCGGTTCTCCTGCCGGTAGTACGGACGGGCGACCCCGGGCGGCGCCGGCCTGGGGCGGAACTCGCCGGAGGCGAAGCGCCGCACGGCGCGTTCCACGGCGCGGGAGGCGGCGTCGGAGAGCTCGTTGCGGTACACGTCGCTCTTGCTGATGCCGTCGGGCAGGTCGGGGATGTCGAACGGTTCGGCCGCCCAGATGTCGCCGGCGTCCATCTCGGCGACGGCCTGCAGCACGGTGACGCCCCACTGCCGCAGCCCCGCGCCCAGGGCCCAGTCCAGCGAGGAGGGGCCGCGGTCACCGGGCGGTCCGGGGTGGACGATGAGGCAGGTGCGGGTGGACCAGACGTCTTCCGGGACGGCGCTGGTCAGCATGGGGCAGACGATCAGCTCCGGGTCGTGTCTGCGGACGGCTGCCCGCAGCTCTGCCCCGGTGTCCACCGCGAGGGCGACGGCGGTGTCGTGGCCCAGCGCGGCGAGCTCCAGGGTGATGCGCTGGGTGAGACTGTTGAACGCGCTGGCGAAGACGAGGATGCGCAGTCGTCGGTCGTGCAGTCGTTGGGACATACGAGCCTCCGGCGGATCCGAGGGATGCGTTGCGGAAGGGGGGCATGCATATGCCGCCGTCCCTACCCTGCCGAAGGATCGCTACGCTTCGGATCTGATGCATCACACAGCGTCATCCACCTTGACAGTGGCGGGTGATGACGGAGCGTGTCCCTCGCGCCGCCACAGGCCCGACCATTGGCACCCCTGCCCCCACTCGCCGCGCCGCCGGACACCCCCGGTGGCTCCCCGCGACCGCCGCCGACCGAAGCACACCCGGAGCGCCGACCGCCGTCCGTGCCTCCGCACGCCCCCGCACAGCTCTTGCATGGCCTCCTCCTTGAGGAGGAGAGCGGGTGCATCGCTCGAACCACCCCTGCCGCCCGTTCGGTACATCCCTGGCGGCTCGTGGCGGGGTGGCTCCGGAAACTAGCGTGAGCACGTCCGCACGTACGCCCCGCTGAAGTCCGTCGAGGAACCCACGTCATGATCGAAGCTGTCGGCCTGACCAAACGCTACGGCCCCAAGACCGCGGTGGAGGACCTGAGCTTCACCGTCCGCCCCGGCATCGTCACCGGCTTCCTCGGCCCCAACGGCGCCGGCAAGTCGACCACCATGCGGATGCTGCTCGGCCTGGACGCGCCCAGCGCGGGTCACGCCACCGTGAACGGCCGCCGCTACGCCGACCACCCCGCGCCGCTGCGCGAGGTCGGCGCGATGCTGGAGGCCCGCGCCGTCCACACCGGGCGCAGCGCCTGGAACCACCTGGCCGCGCTGGCCGCCACTCACGGCCTGCCGATGCGCCGGGTCGACGAGGTCGTGGACCTGGTGGGTCTGCACGAGGTCGCCCGCAAGCGGGCCGGCGCCTTCTCGCTCGGCATGGGCCAGCGCCTCGGCATCGCCTCGGCGCTGCTCGGCGACCCGGCCACGGTGATCCTGGACGAGCCGGTGAACGGCCTGGACCCGGAGGGCATCCTCTGGATCCGCAACCTGATGAAGTCGCTGGCCGCCGAAGGCCGCACGGTGCTGGTCTCCTCGCACCTGATGAGCGAGATGGCGCTGACCGCCGAGCATCTGATCGTGGTCGGCCGGGGCAGGCTCATCGCCGACACCTCGGTCGCCGAGTTCACCTCACGCGCCTCGGTCGGCCAGGCCGTCCGGGTCCGCACGCCCGACTCGGTGCGTCTGGGCGAACTGCTGCGCGACCTGCCCGGCGTGGCGGTGACCTCCGACGCGGACAGTGCGGACGTCCTGGACGTCAGCGGCGCCGACAGCGAGCAGATCGGCCGTCTCGCGGCCCAGAACCAGCTGGTGCTCTTCGAATTGACGCCGCATCAGGCCTCGCTGGAGGAGGCGTTCATGGAACTCACCAAGGACGCCGTCGAGTATCAGACGGGCACTGCCCGAACCGGCGCCGCATCGCGGACCGCCGACGAGCGTGTCAAGGAGACCGCAGCATGAGCGCCGTCCTGGAAGCATCCCCCATCGCCACCACGCTGCCCCCCGAGGCCGAGACCAAGGTCACGCTGGGCCGGGTGCTGAAGTCCGAGTGGATCAAGTTCCGCTCGCTGCGGTCCACCTACTGGACCCTGGCTGCGGGCATCGTGCTGACCGTGGGCTTCGGAGCCCTGCTCTGCTGGGCCATGCTGGACCACTTCAGCCAGCTGCACGCGGACGAACGCGCGTCCTTCAACCCGACCGACCACAGCCTGCGCGGCTACTACCTGGCGCAGATGGCCATCGGCGTGCTCGGCGTGCTCATGTTCACCGGCGAGTACTCGACCGGCATGATCCGCGCCACCGTCTCCGCAGTGCCGAAGCGGCTGCCGGTGCTGTGGGCCAAGGCGATCGTGTTCGGCGTCGCCACCTGGGTCGTCGGCACGCTGTCCGCGCTGGCCGCGTTCTTCATCGGACAGGCCATCTTCAGCAGCAAGCACATCGGCGCCTCCTTCAGCGACCCCGGTGTGCCCCGCGCGGTCTTCGGGCTGGGCCTCTACCTCACCGCGATCGGTCTGATCGCGGTGGGCCTGGGCGCGCTGCTGCGCAACACCGCCGCCGGGATCGCCTCCCTGTTCGGCATGCTGCTGGTGCTGCCGCTGCTGGTCGAGGCGCTGCCGAGCAGCTGGCAGTCGAACATCTCGCCGTACCTGCCGGGAGCGGCCGGCGGGGCACTGTTCACCCTGCACGGCGATCCGAACGCGCTGAGCCCCTGGGTGGGCTTCGGTGTGCTGTGCATCTACGTGGTCGCGGCCCTGGTCGGCGGCGCCGCGGTACTGCGCCGCAAGGACGCCTGACCGCTGCTGTGTGACGGCCCCCGCAGAGAAGAGTGTGAGACTGGTGCGCATGACCGGGAAGCGTTTCGACCTCACCTCGCTGCGGGGGCTCGCCACGAGTGCGGGCCGGGGCCGCTATGCGACGGCGGTCGACACCGTCGTCGCCCTGCTGCTGATGCTCACCTCGCTGGGCCACGCCCTGGCGACCAACGGACCGGGTCTGCTGCTGCTGAACGTGGGCCTGGTCCTGCCGCTCGCCCTGCGCCGTACCGCGCCGTTCCCGGTGTTCTGCGTGATCGCGGGGGTGGCCTTCGTCCAGTGGCTCACCGTCCGCGGCGGCATGCCCAGCGACTTTGCCGTACTGCTGGCACTGCACACCGTGGCGGTGCACTGCCGCCGGGCCCAGACCTGGCTCGCCTTCGCGGTCTGCGAGCTCGGCGCCCTGCTCGCCGCGCTGAGCTGGCCGGACCTGAGCCACGCCCACGCGGAGGGGGTGGCGCTCAGCCCCACCGGTGTGATTGTCGACACCATCAAGGTGTTCCTGCTGTTCTCCGGCACGGTCACCGCCGCCCTGGTGCTGGGTTTCAACGTCAGGGCCCGTCGCGGCCGGCTGGCCAGCCTGGAGCAGCGCGCCCTCGACCTGGAGCGGCAGCGGGACCAGCAGGCGGCGCTCGCGGTGGCCGAGGAGCGCTCGCGGATCGCACGTGAGATGCACGACATCGTCACCCACAACCTCTCGGTCATGGTCGCCCTCGCTGACGGCGCCGTCTACGCCAACCCGCACGCCCCCGAGCGGGCCACCGCGGCGATGCGCCAGTCCGCAGAGACCGGCCGCCAGGCGCTGACCGACATGCGCCGCTTCCTGGGCGTGCTGCGCGCGGACGAGCCGGAGGCCCTGCGGCACCCGCAGCCCGGGATCGGACAGCTGGAGGCGCTGGTACGCCAGGTCCGCGCGGCGGGGCTGCCGACCGAGCTCTCGGTGTCCGGGACGACCGAGGTGGTCTCGCCAGGCGCCCAGCTGACGGTGTACCGATTGGTGCAGGAGTCCCTGACCAACACCCTCAAGCATGCCGCCGGAGTCTCGGAGGCCCGGGTGACGGTCCAGGTCGAGGGCACCGCGATGACGGTGGAGGTCAGCGACGACGGGCACAAGGCCGCCACCGCGTCCGACGGCGAGGGCCACGGCCTGATCGGTATGCGCGAACGTGTGGCCGCGTTCGGCGGTGGGCTGACGGCGGGGCCCAGGCCCGGCGGCCGGGGCTGGCGCGTCAGCGCCACCTTCGACCTGGCCGAGCCCGCGCCGGATTTCGTTCCGCAGCCGGAGCCCCTTGCCGAGTCCACCGCCGACCTCGAACCCGCCCCGGCCCCGGAACCCGCTCGCCACCACGACACCGCCGAACTGGAGCCCGCGTGACCATCCGGGTGCTGCTCGTCGACGACCAGCCGCTGCTGCGCGTCGCCTTCTCCCTCGTCCTGGAGTCCCAGCCGGACCTGGCCGTCGCCGGGGAGGCCGCCGACGGCGCCGAGGCCGTCCGGCTCGCCCTGCGGGACAAGCCCGAGGTCGTGCTGATGGACGTGCGGATGCCCGGGATGGACGGGATCGAGGCCACCCGGCGGATCGTCAACGAGTGCCCCGGCACCAGGGTGCTCATCCTCACCACCTTCGACCTGGACGAGTACGCCTTCGCCGGACTGCGCGCGGGCGCGTCCGGCTTCCTGCTGAAGAACGCCCGCCCGGAGGAACTGCTGGAGGCGATCCGGGTGGTCGCCGCCGGCGAGGCCGTGGTCGCGCCCAGGATCACCCGTCGGCTGCTGGACACCTTCGCCTCCCGGCTGCCGGTCGAGGGCGGCGAGGCGGCGACCGCGCTGCAGTCGCTCACCCCGCGCGAGCAGAGCGTCCTGGTCCAGGTGGCGCGCGGGCTCTCCAACGCCGAGATCGCCGCGGCCCTGAACCTGGCCGAGAACACGGTGAAGACCCATGTCAGCCGGCTGCTGATGAAGCTGGGCCTGCGCGACCGGGTCCAGGCCGTGGTCTTCGCCTACGAGAACAACCTGGTCTCCTCGGCCTGACGGCTGTTCTGTAGGCGGCGGGTCCGGGATCCGGGTCCAACGGCCGAAAGCCGACCGTTCCGGCGTGTGATCGCCGGTGATCGGGCAGAGTTGGGCCATGGGTACGGGATTCAGCGGTGAGGTGGCCGAGTACTACGCCAAGTACCGGCGCGGATATCCCTCCGAACTCTTCGACGCGCTGCAGGCGGAGTTCGGGTGGACCAAGGACGATGTGGTTCTGGATCTGGGCTGCGGTACCGGCCAGTTGGCCGTTCCGGCGGCGGCCAGAGTGCGTGCCGTGATCGGGATGGACCCCGAGCCGGACATGCTGCGCCATGCCGGGGAGACGGCCGCGCAGGCCGGGGCCGGGAACACGGTGTGGGTGCTGGGGTCCGACGCGGACGTGTCGGAGATCGGGGCTCAGATCGGCGTCGGCTCGCTGGCGTCGGTGCTGGTGGGGCAGGCGCTGCACTGGATGCGCCACGAGCTGCTGTTCCCCCGGCTGTTGCCGCTGCTCCGTCCCGGGGGAGGGGTCGCGGTGGTCGCCAACGGGACGCCGCTGTGGATGCACGACTCCGACTGGTCGCATGCCCTGCGAGACTGCCTGGAGGCGTACTTCGGCAGTCGGCCCGGCCCGACCGGCGGCGGCTCGCCGCAGGACCGGGCCCGCTACGCCCGGGCCCTGGAGACGGCCGGATATCGCGACGTACGGGAGATCACCGTGCGCCGTACCGACGAGTTGACGGTGGATCAACTCGTCGGCGCACTGTTCTCCACCTTCTCGGCCGAGTCGCTGCCTCCAGAGCCGCAGCGCACCGAGTTGGCTCAGCGGATCCGCTGGTCGCTGCCGTCCGGAAAGCCGCTGATCGAGGATGTCGAGGTCACCGCGGTGCTGGCGCACGCTCCGTCAGGTCCCCGCTGAGCACAGGCTCGTCGGACCACGCCGCGGCCCGGCGAACCCGCGTCACGGCGGCGTACGCCTGGGCGGTCGCCTCCGCCGGAGTCCCGGTGAGCCGGACCGGCGCGCCGAAGTGGACGTGCAGATCCGGGCGCCGCAGCGGCGAGGTGACCAGCCCGGCGAGCTGCTTGCCGCGGCTGCCCGAGGTGATCCTGCGGGCGCCGGTCTGCCCGAGCGGGACCACGGGTGCCCCGGTCGCCAGCGCCAGCCGGGCCAGGCCGGTGCGAAAGGCCTCCGGGTCCCGGTCACCCGAGTCACGCCGGCGCGGCAGCCGTCCCTCGGGGTAGATGACCACCACCCGCCCGTCCGCCAGCGCCTCGGCCGCCAGGTCCAGGGCTTCTGCGGCCCGCCGGTCGCCGCGGTGCACCGGGATGTGACCCTCGGCGCGCAACCGCGAGCCCAGCCCCGGGATCCGCCACAGCCCGGCGGCCGCCAGCACCACCGGGTTCCGCACCCCGCGCCGGGCCAGCGCGGCCAGCACCACGCCGGGATCGATCAGCGAGCTGTGATTGGCCGCGACGATACTGCCGGGCATGGGACCTGACGGGTCGTCGCCGGTGACCTCCAGATGTCCGAGCAGAGGCAGGACGCGGCGGGCGAAGTCGCTGAGCATGGGCCTCATTGTGGCGGTCGGTGCGGCACCGGTCCTGAGTACGCCTACCTGGGTAGTCGCCCACTCGGAGAGAGCGCCCGGCTAGGCTGGCGCCGAAGCTCAGCGCCGGGGCGCGACCCGGCGGCCGCCGTCGACGAGAAGGTCGGTGCCGGTGACCCAGGAGGCGGCGGGGGAGAGCAGCCAGACCACGGCTTCGGCGATGTCCTCCGGCTCGCCCAGGCGCCGCATCGGGGTGGCGGCGGCCAGCTGCCGCTCGGCCGACTCCCAGTAGTGCCGGGCCAGTTCGGTGCGGACCAGGCCGGGGGAGACCGAGTTGACCCGTACGCCGGGCGCGAGTTCGGCAGCGAGGTGGCGGGTCAGCTGCAGCAGCGCCGCCTTGCTGGTCTCGTACGCGGCCAGCCCGGGGCCGGCGCCGTGGACGCCCTCGGTGACCACGTTGACCACCGCGCCGCCGTGCTCCCGCATCCACGCCTGCCAGGCCGCCCGCACCAGGGCGAGCGGGCCGTGCACATTGACGGCGAAGGTGTCCAGCCAGACCACCGGATCCCCGTCAACGGCCGGGACCAGCGGCTGGTTGGCTCCGGCGTTGTTCACGACGAAGTCGACGGAGCCGAACAGCTCCATACAGCTGCGGACCCAGTCGACGGTGGCGGCGGGGTCGCCCGCCGAGCCGACCCGGCCCTCGACCCGACCGTACTGCCCACCAACTCCAGCATCCCGCAGCCGCTTTACGGCGTCCTCGACCCCGGTGCCGTCCCGCGCGGTCAGCAGCACATCTGCCCCGGACGCCAACAGCCCCTGGGCGACGGCGAATCCGATGCCCCGGGAACCGCCGGTGACGATCGCCGCCCGCCCGTCCACTCGCATGGGGAACAGCGTGGGTCGCCTCCCACGAGAAGGGAAGCCCCAAGGCTCTCTCCATCAGTTGACGGCAGCACCTTCCTCGTCGCCCTTGAGTAGGGCGTCGACCCGGGACCAGGCGTCGGCGGCGGTGTCCGGGGCCGTCCCCAGGAAGCCGTGGCCCCGGTCGGGGTAGACCACGAACTCGTGGCGGACACCTGCCTCCTTGAGCGCGGAGGCGATCTGCTGCTGCTCGGCCGGGGAGATCACATGGTCGTCCGCGCCGATCAGGTAGAGCAGCCGTGCGGTGATCCGGTCGGTGCGGGCGAGGGTCGGCTCGGGACGGCTGAGCGGGATCTCGGTGCCGGTGAGCCAGCCGCCGTAGAAGACCGCGACGGCGTCGAGGTCGAACTCGGTGGCGGCCAGGTAGGCGATGTGTCCGCCCATGCTGAGGCCGACCATGCCTACCCGTGGGCTGCCCAGGGCGCGCACGTACGCGATGGACGCGCCGACGTCGGCCAGCACCTGGTCCCGGGTCAGCAGATGCAGCAGCTCGAACCCCCGCTCCCGGCCCGCCGGTTCACGGGGCAACTCGACGCCGGGATCGGTGCGGTGGTGGAAGTCCGGTGCGAGAGCGACGAAGCCGAGCCCGGCCAGATGGTCGCAGACGTCGCGCACATGGGAGTCCACGCCGAACAGTTCCATGGCGACCAGTACGGCGGGGAACACCCCGGGAGAGTCCGGCCGGGCAAGGTAGCCCCCCATCGGTGCGGCGTCGTCGGCACCCACCGGGACGGTGACGCGTTCGGTGCGGATCGGAAGCGGTCGCGCGGAGCCAGAGGTCATGCCGTAAAACGTAGCCGCCTACCTGCGCTGGCAGCCACTGTCACCGGCGGGAGGCGCGCACACTGGAGGTATGTGCAGAAGCATCAAGACGCTCCGCCCGCCGGTCATGCCCGAGGTGGAGGACGAGGACATCAGGGCCGCGGCCCTGCAGTACGTGCGGAAGGTGTCGGGGTTCCGGGCGCCGGCCGCGCACAACAAGGAGGCGTTCGACGCGGCCGTCGAGGCGGTGGCCGAGGCGACCCGGACGCTGCTGGACGAGCTGGTGGTCAAGGGCGCGCCCAAGGCGGGGGTCCCGGGCTGAGGGGTTGGCGCAGGAGGCCCGGGACCCTTGGGGTCAGACCGCCGACCAGCCGTTGTCGACGGGGAGGATGACGCCGCTGATGTTGCTGGCCGCGTCGGAGGCGAGGAAGAGGATTGCGGCGGCCTGTTCGGAGGCGTCCGCGGGGCGGCCGATGTTCCCCATGTAGGAGCCGAGGACGGCGGGGCCCTGGGCGCCCGCCTCGATGTCGACCCGGATGTTGGTGATGGTCCCGCCGGGGGCGATGGCGTTGGCGCGGATGCCCTTGTCCCGGTACATCACGGCGACGGACTTGGTGAGCCCGGCGATCGCGTGCTTGGAGGCGGTGTAGGCGGCGCCGGCCGCGCTGCCGCGCAGCGACGCCTCCGAGGCGGTGTTGACGATGGCGCCCTTGCCCGCGGCGAGCATGTGCGGGAGGGCGGCGCGGGTGAGCAGGAACGGCGCGGTCAGGTTGATCCGGATCACCCGCTCCCACTCGGCGTCGCCGGTGTCCCCGGCGGCCGACATGCGGTCCATGATTCCCGCGTTGTTGACCAGGACGTCCAGGCCGCCGAAGGCCGCCACTGCGGTGGCGACGACCTCGTCCACCACGCTCTGCTCGCTCAGGTCGCCGACCACCGCGCGGGCGGTGCCGCCGGCGGCCTCGATCTCGGTGACGACGGCCTTGGCGCCCTCGGCGTTGATGTCCGCGACCAGGACCTTGGCACCCTCGTCGGCGAACTTCAGGGCGGTGGCGCGGCCGATGCCCGAACCCGCGCCGGTGACGACGATGCTCTTGCCGGTGAGGCCGGTGGTGCTGCTCATGAGAAGGCTCCCTTGCTGGTGTGCTGTCCCCGACGCTACAACTTTGTGGCAAGAAGTGCCATAAAGTCAGTGCGTGACGAAAACCGCTAGCCTGTCGGGATGGAACCGCAGCAGTCACGGATGGGCCGGCCGCCGCTGACCGAGCGGCGCAAGGCCGCCACCCGGCTGGAGATCGCCCAGGAGGCCGTGCGTCTGTTCGAGGCGAAGGGCGTCGCCGCCACCTCGGCCGAGGAGATCGCCCAGGCGGTCGGCATCTCCCAGCGCACGCTGTGGCGCTACTTCCCCAGCAAGGAGCAGTTCGTCGAACCCCTGCTGGTGTCCGGGATCGAGCTGATGGCCCAGCGGCTGCGGGAGTGGCGCCCCGGGACGCCGGTGCACGTGGGCTGGGACGAAGCCGAAGCCGAAGCCGACAGCGCCGCCACGGTCACGATCACGGCCACCCCGGAGGCGGTGACCGCCCTGCGCGGCCTGGTGCGGCTCACCCGCGAGGAGGACGGGCTGCGTGCCGTCTGGCTGCAGGTGCACCAGCAGGCCGAGGCCGTGTTCGCCGAGGCGGTTGCCGAGCGCACCGGCCGTACCCCGCAGGATCTTGAGCCCCGGGTGCAGGCCGCGATGATCAACTCCGCGCTGCGGGTCGCGGTGGAGGACTGGGCCTGGAACGGTACCGACGCCGGTCCGGCGGCACTCGTCGAAGTGACTGAGCGGGCGATGCGGGTGGCGGCAGCGGGCCTTCCCGGCTGACGGCGAGGATCCGGCGAAGCCCGACGCTCTCGGAGCGTTCTGGGGGCTACGCTGGGTACTGCGAGTCCCCGGACCCCGGCCGCGCCACGACGAAGAGTTGGAAGTCGGCCGAGGAGTACCCGGTGACCATCACCGAGCAGCAGAACGTGTACGACGGCATCGAGCCGTTCCCCCGTGAGGAGTCCGAGGGCGAGGCGCGGCCACAGGGGTGGCAGATCGTGGCCACGGCGGTGATCGTGGCGTTTCCCTTCGTGGCGGTGGTGCTGGCGGCGGTGGTGGTGTGGGGCCACCTGCTGGGGACGGCGGACGTGCTGATCGCGGTCGCCCTCTACGCCGTGACGGGTCTCGGGGTCACCGTCGGATTCCATCGCTGCCTCACCCATGGCAGCTTCACCCCGACCCGGCCGCTGCGGATCATGCTGGCGGTGGCCGGGTCGATGAGCTTCCAGGGGGACGTCATCGGCTGGGTGGCGACCCACCGCCGCCACCACGCCTTCACCGACCGCCCGGGGGACCCGCACTCGCCGTTCCGCTTCGGCACCGGTCTCGGCGGCCAGTTGCACGGTCTGGCCCATGCCCATGTGGGCTGGCTGTTCACCGCCGACCTCACCCCGGCCGAGGCCTACGCCCCCGATCTCCTCGCCGACCGCGACATGCGGGTGGTGTCCGCGTCCTTCCCCGCCCTGTGCCTGGTGTCGCTCGCGCTGCCGTTCGGTCTCGGCTGGGCGATCGGCGGGACCCTGCACGACGCGCTGACCGCGCTTGTGTGGGGCGGGCTGGTCCGGGTCGCGGTGCTGCAGCATGTGACCTGGAGCGTCAACTCGCTCTGCCACATGATCGGCGTGCGGCCGTTCCGCACCCGCCGCCACGACCGTGCCACCAATCTGTGGCCGCTCGCGTTGCTGTCCTTCGGTGAGAGCTGGCACAACCTGCACCACGCCGAGCCAACCTGTGCCCGGCACGGGGTCGACCGGTGGCAGATCGACCCCTCGGCCGGGGTCATTCGGCTGCTGGAAATGGCCGGTTGGGCCACCGAGGTGCGGTGGCCGCTGCCCGACCGGATCGACCGACGCCGCATCGCCCAGTCCCCCTGAACCGACCACACGACCACGGAGAGGAGCACACTGGTCATCATGGCTGTCCCCGAAGCACACCAATGCAGTACCTGCGCCGATGACACCGCGCTGGGAACGACCGTCCACGAGGATCTGGTGCTCGGCGCGCCACTGTCCATGGAGGAACTCGACGACGCCCGCCGCCTGGAGCGGTTCGCGGGCAAGTACGCCCATGACGGCTGCAAGGTGATCGAGGTCAGGAAGGTGGCCTCGGCCACCCTCAGCGGCTTCGGCTGGTCCGTCCGCTTCGTCGAGGACGGGAGCGGCCTGCTGGTCCACTGACCGGATGACGGATCCTCAGGTGCTCAGGAGCTCCTGCCTGTTCGGGGGATTGGCGCCCGCGCGGGAGACGGTGACGGCGGCCGCCCGGCCGGCGTGGGTCAGGATGCCGTCCACCGCGGCGGCGTCCAGGGCGGCGAGACCCGGACGGGCCGGAGCGCCGAGGAGGTCCAGGGCGGCGAGGGCGGCGAGAGTCGCGGACATGAAGGAGTCCCCGGCGCCGACGGTGTCCACGACGGCGGTGGGGACGGCGGGAGCGGTGATCCGCTCGCTGCGGGTGAAGGCCGAAGCGCCGTCGCCACCCCTGGTGACCAGCACCAACGCGGGTCCGAGCGCAAGCCAGCGGGCGGCGACCTCGGGTGCCGCGACGCCCGGATACAGCCAGGCCAGGTCCTCGTCGCTGGCCTTCACCAGATCGCTCAGCGCCACGCAGCGCTCCACCCGCCGCACCGCTTCCGGGTGCTCGCCCATCAACGCCGGCCGCACATTGGGGTCGTAGCTGACCGTGGCCTGCCCGCGCAGCGACTCGACCAGGGCGGCGGCGGGCTCCGCCCCCGGGGCCGTGACGGAGGCGATGGAGCCCAGGTGGACATGGCGGGGGACGAAAGGCACCTGCGTGGGGCGCAGCGTCCACTCGATGTCGAAGGTGTAGTCGGCGTGGCCGCCGACGTCCAGGGTGACCAGCGCGGTCGGCGTCCGCACGCCCTCCTGGCCGTCCGAGAGCAGTCGCACCCCGGCCGAGCGCAGATGGGCGGAGATCAGCTCGCCCATCGGGTCCGCCCCGAGCTGCGTCAGCAGCGCGGCGTCGAGGCCGAGCCTGGCCAGGCCGTAGGCGACATTGGCGGGGCTGCCGCCGGGGTGCGGCACATCGGCCTGCCCGGGCGCTCGGACGATGTCGGCAACGCTCTCGCCGATCACCAGGAAGTCGGTCATCGGGCCATTCTCCACAGCCGGGGGAGCGCGGGAGCAGGGAGGCCGGGTGCGAGACTGCCGGGGTGAACCCCGCCTGGCTGGACCTTCCCGTTCGCAGGGCCCTGCCCGAGCTGCGGCGCGCGCTCGTGGAGCGCGGTTCCGCCGTGCTCGCGGCGCCGCCCGGCACCGGGAAGACCACGCTGGTGCCGCTGGTGCTGGCCGGGCTGGTCGACGGCGAACCGGGCGGCCCCGGCGGCGCGAGTGGCCGACGGCGGGTGCTGGTCGCCGAGCCGCGACGGCTGGCGGTGCGGGCGGCCGCGCGGCGGATGGCCTGGCTACTGGGGACACCGGTGGGCGAGGACGTCGGTTTCACCGTGCGCGGGGAGCGCCGGGTGGGGCCGCGCGCCGTGGTTGAGGTGGTCACCACCGGCGTGCTGCTGCAGCGCCTCCAGCGGGACCAGGAACTGGACGGCGTGGATGTGGTGCTGCTGGACGAGTGCCATGAGCGGCATCTGGACGCGGACACGGCGCTGGCCTTCCTGCTCGACGTACGGGCCGCGCTCCGCCCGGACCTGCAGCTGGTCTGCGCCTCGGCGACCTCGGACACCGCCGCCTGGGCCGCCCTGCTCGGGGACGGCGCTCCGGCGCCGGTGGTGGCGGCGCAGGGGATCCAGTACCCGGTCGAGGTGGTCTGGGCGCCACCGCCGCGCCCGGTGCGGCCCCCGCAGGGCCTGCGCACCGACCCGGCGTTGCTGGAGCAGGTCGCCGTGACCGCGCTCAGGGCGCTGCGGGAGCGGGACGGGGACGTACTGTGCTTCCTGCCCGGCGCCGGCGAGATCGCCCGGGTCGCCGGCCTGCTGGGCGGTGCCGGAGGAGCGGTCGAGGTGCTGCAGTTGCACGGCCGGGCGGACCGCGCCGTCCAGGACGCGGTCCTGAGCCCGGCCGGCGACCGCCGCCGGATCGTGCTGTCCACCTCCGTCGCCGAGTCCTCGCTGACCGTGCCGGGGGTGCGCTGCGTGGTCGACTGCGGGCTGGCCAGGGAGCCGCGCACGGACCATGCCCGCGGGCTCTCCAGCCTGGTCACCGTGCGGGCCTCGCTGGCGACCGGGCGGCAGCGGGCCGGACGGGCCGGACGCGAGGCCCCCGGCGCCGTCTACCGCTGCTGGGCCGAGGTCGAGGACGCACGGGCCAAGGCCCTGCCGACGCCCGAGATCCTGCAGGCCGACCTCGTCTCCTTCGCCCTGCAGGCCGCCTGCTGGGGAGCCCCCGGCGCCCGTGGGCTCGCCCTGCCCGACCCGCCCCCGGACGGCGCGATGGCCGCCGCCCGGGAGTCGCTGACCGCGTTGGGCGCGCTCGACGCCGACGGGCGGGCGACCGCACGGGGCAGGCGGATCGCCCGCACCGGGCTGCACCCCCGGCTCGGCCGGGCCCTGCTCGACGGTGCGCCGCTGGTGGGGGAGGGCCGGGCGGCGGAGCTGGTGGCGCTGCTCTCCGAGGAGCCGCCGCGGGCCCTCGGCGACGACCTCACCGCCGTCTGGCGCACCGTCCGGACCGGGCGCGACCCCTATGCGGCGCGCTGGCGCGAGGAGGTCCGCAGGCTGCGTCGGCAGCCGGACGCGGAGGAGCCGGGCGCCGGGGGAGTGGACGGAGGGCGAGCGGACGGAGCGGTGGCGGATGCGACGGCGGCCGGTCTGCTCGTCGCGCTGGCCTTCCCCGAGCGCATCGCGAGGGCGCGCGGCGCGGCCCCCGAGCCGGGTGCCCGCGCCTCCTATCTGATGGCCTCCGGCACCGCGGCCGAGACCGCCGCGGGCTCGGCCCTGTCCGGCACCGAATGGATCGCGGTGGCGGTCGCCGACCGTCCGGCCGGATCGCCGTCCGCCCGGGTGCAGTTGGCCGCGGCCCTCGACGAGGCCACCGCCCGGCGCGCGGGCGCCCCGCTGCTGACGGTTCGTGAGGAGGTCCGCTGGGCGGTGCCGCCCGGAACCCGGCGCGGCGACGTGGCCGCGCGCCGGGTCGAGTCGCTGGGGGCGGTCGAGCTCGCCGCCGAGCCGCTGCCGGCCCCGGACCGCGCCCTGCTGCGGGCGGCCCTGCTGGAAGGACTGGCCACCGAGGGCGCCGACCGGCTGCTCACCTGGTCGGCGGAGGCCACCGGACTGCGGCAGCGACTGGCGTTCCTGCACCGTGAGCTCGGCGACCCCTGGCCGGACGTCTCGGACCGGGCGCTGCTCGACCGGGCCGGTGAATGGCTGGAGCCCGAGCTGTCCCGGGCCCGGCGCCGTGCCGACCTGGAGCGCATCGGGACGACCTCGGCGCTGGCCAGACTGCTGCCCTGGGCCTCGGGCGCGGCCGGACGGCTGGACGAGCTCGCGCCGGAGCGGATCACCGTCCCCTCGGGATCGCGGGTCCGGGTCGACTACTCCGCCGACCGGCCGGTCCTCGCCGTCAAGCTGCAGGAGCTGTTCGGCTGGCAGGAGACCCCGCGACTGGCGGGCGGACGCGCCCCGCTGACGGTGCATCTGCTGTCGCCGGCGGGCCGTCCGGCTGCCGTCACCGGCGACCTGGCGTCCTTCTGGCGCGACGGCTACCGCGCCGTCCGGGCCGACCTGCGCGGCCGCTACCCGCGCCACCCCTGGCCCGAGGACCCCACCACCGCGCAGCCGACCCGGCGCGCCAACCCGCGCAGGGACGCCTGACGGCGTCTTGTCAGCACCAGTCTTGCCAGCACCAGTCTTGTCAGCACCAGTGTTGTCAGCACCACAGCAGGCCGAACAGCCCCGAGGCCCGGGGGGCCGGGCGCGGCGGCGTCAGCTGTGTCAGGGGCGAGCCAGGGATGGTGCCGGGGTCCATGCCGAGGACGATCCGGTCGTAGGCGCGCAGCTGCGCGCGTCCGGACCCGCTGTCCTCGACGGACCCGGTAGCCGGGCCCGGCCTGCGGGTGTCCCTCGAGTGCCGCTGCGGTACCACGGTCGGTCTCCTTCGCCCCAGGGGTGTGCTGCTACGCCCCGGGCGGCCTCGAACAGCCGTCGGACCACCCGCCCCCGTGGGTTCTGGCCGGGCCCAAGAGTACGCCAATGCGGGAGAGTTGGGCGCATATGCCAGATGCCGGGAATCCGGCCGGGGACCGGGGCGGTGCGGCGGGCGGTGATCGGGTACTGTGGCGCTCGGCCAGTAGAGACACCGACCGAGGAGGTGGGACCCATTACCGCTGTCGCAGTCCGGGTGCTCCCCTCCCGAGACCTCCAGGATCTTCCGGGGTTCTAGCGGGTCGAGCGCCCTTCGGTATCCCGAAAGGCTTTCTGTGTCCTCCTCTCCCGTACTTGCTTCACATGTCTTCGACGCCGTGGTCTCCCGGCTCCGTGCCGCGGGCTGCGTCTTCGCCGAGGACGAGGCGGCGCTGCTGGTCGCCGCCGCCCCCACCCCCGCCGAACTCGACGCGATGGTCCGGCGCCGCGCTGAGGGCCTCCCGCTGGAGCACGTCCTCGGCTGGGCCGAGTTCTGCGGCCTGCGGGTGGCCGTGGACCTCCAGGTCTTCGTCCCCCGGGTGCGCACCGAGTTCCTGGTCCGGCAGGCCGCCGCGTTCGCCGGGCCGCACGCGGTGGTGGTCGACCTGTGCTGCGGCACCGGCGCCGTCGGCCTCGCGCTGCTCGCGGCTCTGGCCGCGGCCGGCACTCCCGCCGCCGAACTGCACGCCGCCGACATCGACCCGGCGGCCGTCCGCTGCGCCCGCCGCAACCTCACCGCTCCGGACGGTAGCGGTGCCCCTTGCAGCCAGGTCCACTTGGGCGACCTCTACGACCCGCTGCCCGACCGTCTGCTCGGCCGGGTCGACCTGCTGGTGGTCAACGCCCCCTACGTGCCCACCGGGGAGATCGAGCTGCTGCCGACCGAGGCCAGGGTCCACGAGGCCAGGGTGGCCCTGGACGGCGGCTCGGACGGCTTGGACCAGCAGCGGCGGGTCGCCGCCGGGGCGAGCCGATGGCTGGCGCCGGGCGGACACCTGCTGATAGAGACCAGCGAGCGCCAGGCCCGGCACACTGCCGCGGTGTTCGCCGAGTGCGGACTGGTCGCGCGGATCGTGGGCTCGGACGAACTGGACGCCACTGTGGTCGTCGGCGCCAAACCCTGATCTCACCCCTGCGCCAGGGCCTCCCGCAGCTGTTCGGCGGTCAGGTACGGACCGTAGGCGGGCTTGTCGCGGTCGAAGCGTCGGCCCTCGACCAGGGGGCCGGCGTCGACCACGTCGAAGCCGAACTCGTCGATGAGGGCGGCCACGGTCTTCTTGGCCTCGGCGTCGTCCCCGGCGATGGGCAGCGCGCGGCGGCCCGGGGTGCCGGCCGGGGCGGCGTCGTCGCCGATCGCCGGGGCGGCGATGTTGTTGAACGCCTTGACCACCTTGGAGTCGGGCAGGTGCGCGGCGAGCAGCCCGCTCACCGTGGCCGTGCCGTTGTCGATCTCCGGGAAGTGGCCGTCGCGCTCGAAGTAGTAGTTGTTGGTGTCGATCACGGTCTTGCCGCCCAGCGGCTCGGCCGGGATCCGGGTGTAGGCCTTGAACGGGACGGTGACCACGACCAGGTCGCCCGCCGCGCCCGCCTCCGCCGCCGTGGCCGCGCTCGCCAGCGGGCCCAGTGCGGCCACGATGTCGGCCAGGGTCTCCGGGCCGCGCGAGTTGCTGAGGACGACGCTGTGTCCGTGGGCGACCGCCTGCCTGGCGATGACCTGGCCGATGTTGCCGCTGCCGATGAGTCCGATGGTTGCCATGGAGGAAGTCCTCCCCCGTGGGACGACGCTGAACCAGCGATCCCCCCGTACGGCGGCTACGTTGGTCCGGTGTGCTGGAGTTCCACTGCCGATCTGGTCGCGGGCAGCGCCGTGGCCGTCGTCGGAGTCGCCGCGCTGGCCTCGGTGCGCCACGGCCGTGATCTGCTGCTGGCCGCGTTGCCGCTGGTGCTGGGCGCGCACCAGCTGATCGAGGCGGTGGTCTGGCGGGGTGAGGATGGCGACGTCGGGGCTGGCACGGCGGCGGTGGCCCGGACGGCCTGGGCGGTGATCGCCTATCCGCTGCTGCCGGTGCTGGTGCCGGTCGGGGTGCTGCTCGCGGTGGGGGCGGCGGCCGCGCCGGCTCGGCGTCGGCTGCTGCTGGCGCTGGTGGCGCTCGGTGTGGTGGTCTCAGCGGCGCTGGCCGTGGCGGTCTTCCGGCACGACGTGAGTGCGCAGGTCCACGGACACACCCTGCGGTACGGCGTCGGCGTCACCCATCCGGTGCTGATCGGCGTCGGCTACCTATTGGCCACGGTGGGTGCGCTGCTCGCGAGCGGGCAGCGCGACATCCATCTGGTGGGGCTGGCCTGCGGCGCGGGGGCGGTGGTCTGTCTGCTCCTGTGGCAGGCGGCCTTTGTGTCGACCTGGTGCGCGCTGGCGGCCGTCGCCAGCCTGCTCGTGCTGCGCTGGCTGCACCGCTCCAGGACCGTTCAGTAGCCGCCATTGCCGCCGGAGGTGCTGGGCGAGGTGCCGGGGGCGCTCCCCATGCCGGTGACCGCGCTGCCGTCGGGGTCGACCAGGTACCAGGCGCCACCGAAGGCGGTCAGGCCCTGACCGTTGATGTCCCCGGCCTTGGTGTCGTTCGCGAAGTAGTACAGCGGATGGCCGTGGAAGGTGACCTGGGTCGACTTGTCGGCCCTGGTGGTGGTGCCGGCCAGCGAGGCGGTGAGGCCGTTGGTGACCGGTGTCCCGGTGGTGTGGTCCGGCGGCCAGGCGACGGCGCAGGAGCCGTTGCAGGTGGAGGTGGAGCCGGTGTCGGCCTTGAACAGGTAGAGCGCACGTCCGGAGCCGTCGACCACGATCTGGCCGTCCGGCGAGGAGGCGGTCTTCAGCGTGGCACCCCCCGCCGCCGCTCCGCCCGCCGATCCGCTCGTCGCGGCCGTGCTGGGCGCCGTCGACGAGGAGGCACTGCTGGTGCCGCTGCTGGAACAGCCTGCCGCGAGGGCGGCTACGGCGCCCGCCGCGAGCACCCCGGTGATGACGCGATTCTTTCTGATCATGACGGATCTTCTTCCGCCGGGACCGCCGCCGCGCCCGGTGCGTCACGGCCGGTCCACCGGCCCGCCGAGGCGGGTCCGCACCCTGAGGTACGCGCAGGCAGAGG
The DNA here is from genome assembly GCF_041261405.1 of Streptacidiphilus sp. EB103A. Classification (NCBI taxonomy): domain Bacteria; kingdom Bacillati; phylum Actinomycetota; class Actinomycetes; order Kitasatosporales; family Streptomycetaceae; genus Streptacidiphilus; species Streptacidiphilus sp. EB103A. Next base: position 405,538 of record NZ_JBGCAQ010000001.1, read on the forward strand.
TGCGGGTTCAGTGTCCTTCCAGTATCCGTCCAGCTGTCGTTCAGTGCCGCAGCCCGTGCAGCCAGGCGCGGGCCGCGGCGGTGTCGGCGGCCGTCGGGACGCCGGGGGGCGGGCCGGGACGGCTCACGACGACCACCGGGATCCGGGCCTCGCGGGCGGCGGCCAGCTTGGGGGCGGTGGCCGTGCCGCCGCTGTCCTTGGTGACCAGGACGTCGATCCGGTGCTGGCGCAGCAGCGCGCACTCGCCCTCCAGGGTGAACGGGCCCCGGTCGAGCAGGACCTCGACACGGGCGGGCAGCGGCGGCCCTGGCGGGTCGATGGAGCGCACCAGGAAGTGCTGCGGGAGCCCGGCGAAGGCCGCGAGCCCGCCCCGCCCGGTGGTCAGGAACACCCGCCGGTCGGCCGCCGGACCCGGCGTCAGCTCCGGTGCGGACAGCAGCGCGGCTGCGGCCTCCAGCGAGGCGGCCGGATGCCACCGGTCGCCCGGCCCGGCCGTCCAGCCGGGCCGGCGCAGCGCCAGCAGCGGCACGCCGGTCGCCGCCGCTGCCCCGGCCGCGTTGGCGCTGATGGCGGCGGCGAAGGGATGGGTGGCGTCGACGACCGCCGTAACCCGGTGCTCCCGCAGCCAGCGGGCCAGACCGTCGACGCCGCCGAAGCCGCCGATCCGGACCCGGCCGGGCGGCAGCAGCGGTTCGGCCACCCGGCCCGCGAGCGAGCTGGTCACGGTCAGCGACGGATCGTCGGCGAGCTCGCCGGCGAGCTGCCTGGCCTGGTCGGTGCCGCCCAGCAGCAGGATGTGGCGGGAGCCGGTCACGGCCGGCGGAGCAGATAGGTGTCCATGATCCAGCCCTTGCGGGTCCTGGCCTCGGCCCGGAGCGCGAGGATCCGCTCGGCCACCTCGGCCAGCCGCCCGGAGACCAGGATCTCGTCGGCGGTGCCGATGTAGGCGCCCCAGAAGATCTCCAGCTCGGGGTCGAGCCCGGCGAAGGACTGGTGCGCGTCCAGCATCACCACCAGGTCGTCCACGCCCTCCGGCAACGCCCCGGCCTCGGCCAGCCTGCGTCCGGTGGTGATCTGCACCGGACGGCCCACCCGGTTCAGGCCGGTGCGGTGCCGGGCGGCCAGCGCGGAGACGCTGCTGATGCCGGGGACCACCTCGTAGTCGAAGTCCACCGTGCCTCGGTCGCGAACCTCCTCCAGGATCGCCAGCGTGCTGTCGTAGAGGGCGGGGTCGCCCCAGACCAGGAAGGCGCCGCAACTCCCCTCCGGCAGTTCGTCCCTGACGAGCCGTTCGTAGATGTCGGCGCGGCGGCTGCGCCAGTCGTCGACGGCCGGGGTGTAGCCGGGCGTGGCGGCGGTGCGGTCGCGCTCGGGGTCGGTGGCCTGCACCACCCGGTAGGGGTGGTCGACATGCCGGTCCAGGATCTCCTCGCGCAGCCGGGTCAGGTCGGACTTCTCCTGGCCCTTGTCGAGCAGGAAGAAGACCTCGGCACGGTTGAGCGCCTTGACCGCCTGCAGGGTGAGGTGGTCCGGGTCGCCCGCGCCGATGCCGACGATGCAGATCATCCTTCTGTCGTTCATGGCCGAGAGTCTGCCAGGCAGGAGATAGGTTGCCTGGTACCGGGTCATCGCCCGGTGAGCAGCCACGATGGCGGCCGGAACGGCGGGAGGCGGGCGGATGCCGGGGGAGCAGCGGAAGTCGCGGTGGGGCTGGTTCCTGCTGCTCGCGGCGGTCGTGGTGATCGGCTGGATCGCCCGACCTGGCAGCGGCCATGGTTCCGGCGCGGCGGCTGCGGCCCCGTCGCAGTCGGCCGCCTCCGCGTCCAGGAGCGCTTCCGCATCCGCCTCCGCCGCGGAGACCGGCGTGGTCCAGCCGTACGATCCGGCGCACTACGCCGCCGACACCGTCAGATACGGCAAGCAGGCCGGGATCGACCCGCAGCTGCTGATGGCGATCCTCTACAACGAGTCCTACAAGCCGCACGACGCGGCCAGCGAACGGGCCTGGCAGAAGCTGAAGCCCAGCGCGTCCTTCGGCATCGCCAACATGCACGAGGCGGCTTTCGACGAGACCAAGCGGGGCCGCGACTTCGCCGGGCGCAGCTGGACCGAGCTGCCGGACCATCCCGACCTCGCGATCGAGGCCGAGGCCTGGTTCCTGCACGACCTCAGGGCCCAGCTGCCCGCGCAGCACACCAGCAGCCTCACCAGGGACGAGTTGCTGGCCCTCGGCTACAACACCGGCGCCTCCAATATGCGGGCCTTCGCGCGCGGGGTGACGCTCGGTTCGATGGCCCAGTCCTACCTGGACACCCTCCGCCAGAACTGGGACAAGGCCGGGAAGGCGGTCGCGTCCGCGACGGCGGGGTGAGGTTGGCAGGGTTCCTCCGCTTGGCTAAGGTAAGCCTTACCTAATCAAGTGGAGGATCGAGTGAAGCCTGCCGAGAACGCCGTCGAGCCTGTCGAGCCCACCGAAGCCGAGCGGGTGCGCAGCGTGCTGCAGGCCGCCACCTCGCTGACGGTCGCCGCCAACGGGGGTCGGCACGACTTCCACGGTCCGGACCTGCTCGCCGCCGACGCCGCGGGCCTGGCCCTGCGCGCTCCGGCGGAGTGCCGGCTCACCCGGGAGACCGTGGTCGCGGGCTCGGCCGGGCTGCCGGTGCTGCTGGAGTGGACCGACCTCGCCCCGCTCCCGGTCGGCGACCGGGTCCGCGCCCAGGTGTGCGTCGCGGGCCGGCTGCGCGCCTCGCGGCCGACCCGGGACGGCCTGCGGCTGCTGCGCCTCGATGTGCACCAGGTGGTCCTCGACGTCGACGGCAGCGAGACCCTGGTCGACCCGGTCCAGCTGGTCAGGGCCGAACCGGACCCGCTGGCGAGCGTCGAGGCCGCGCTGCTGCTGCATCTCGACGAGGACCACCAGGACCATGTGGCGGCCCTGGCCGGACTGATCGGCCCGCAACTGCTCCGCGGCGCCCGCCGGATGGTGCCGTACGCGCTGGACCGGTACGGCATCGTGCTGAGGCTGGAGTACGCCGGCGCGCACCAGGACGTCCGGCTGGCCTTCGGCGAGCCGCTGCCCGACGCGGATCAGGTCGGCCACCGTCTGCACGCCCTGATGGCCGCGGCAGCGGCGGCGCCGACCGGCTCCGGGGCAGGTCGTCCGCACGACTGAGCCCTGACGATCACGTCACGTGTTGAAGTATGTTGACTGCTGTTTGCCAGTCTCTGACCTGATCTGTTGTCGCCCAACGTCGTCGCCCAACAGTCAGGCAATCGGGCCCAAAGTGGGAGTCGTCGTGCCGCAGATCGTCCACGTCCCGGACCAGCAGCTCTGGATCCTCAGCGGGCCGGAGTCCAGCTACGTCCTGCACCTCGACCGCGAGGGCCTGCTGCACGGACTGCACTGGGGCCCACGGCTGGACGCCGAGCAGGCCGTCTCGCTGCTCGACCTCCCCGCGCCGGTCCGCCGCGGCTACCAGGACGCCGCCGACGGCCGGCTCGACCTCGCGGCGGCGGGCGGGGCGCGCTTCGGCCATGCCGGCCTCCAGGTCCGCTTCGCCGACGGAACCCGGGACCTGGAGCTGGAACTGACAGGTCATCGGGTGGACCAGGTCGCCGACGGATCGTCGGAACTGGTCCTGGAGTTCGCCGACCGCTACTACCCGCTGGCGGTCGAGACCCGCTATCTGCTGCGCCCGGACAGCGACGTCATCGAGCGCCGGCTGCGGCTGCGGCACACCGGCCCCGCCGGGGGCGAGGCCGCCACCGAGCCGGTGACGGTGCTGCGCGCCGACTCGGCCACCTGGGTGCTGCCGCCGCTGGAGGGCTACCGGCTCAGCCAGGTGCACGGCCAGTGGGCCGCCGAGACCCAGCTGACCCGCAGTGAACTCGCCTACGGCGAAACCGTGCTGACCAGCCGTCGCGGGGTGAGCAGCCACCACGCCCAGCCCTGGGCCATGCTCGACGACGGCACCGCCACCGAGACCGGCGGCGCGGTCTACGGCTGCGCCCTGGCCTGGAGCGGCAGTTGGCAGCTCACCCTGCAGCGCCTCCCCGACGGGCAGGCGTCCGTCTCGGCCGGCGCCCAGCACACGCCGATGATCCAGGTGCTGGCCCCCGGCGAGGAGTTGGAAACCCCGGCCAGCCTCGGCCTCTACAGCGAGGGCGGGTTCGGCGCCGCCAGCCGCGCCTGGCACCGGCACATCAGGTCCCAGGTGCTCGAGCACCCCGACGAGTTGCGCCCGGTGCTCTACAACTCCTGGGAGGCCACCTACTTCGACATCGGCCTGGAGAACCAGAAGTCGCTGGCCGACCGCGCCGCCGCGATGGGCGTGGAGCTGTTCGTCATGGACGACGGCTGGTTCGGCTCCCGCACCAACGACTCCGCCGGGCTGGGCGACTGGACGCCCAACCCGGACCGCTTCCCGGACGGCCTGGCGCCGCTGATCGACCACGTCCACGGCCTCGGCATGGACTTCGGCCTCTGGGTCGAGCCGGAGATGACCAACCCGGACAGCGACCTCTACCGCGCCCACCCGGACTGGGTGCTGCACCAGCCGCACCGCGAACGCACCGAGATGCGCAACCAGCTGGTGCTCAACCTGGCCAGGCCGGAGGTCGCCGACTGGCTGCACGCCACCATCGACGGGCTGCTGCGCGACAACGCCGTCGACTTCCTCAAGTGGGACATGAACCGTCCCTTCACCGAGGCCGGACCGGTCGGCGCGGGCGGCGACGACCGGCTCTGGACCGACTACACCCGGAACCTCTACGCCGTCCTGGACCGGCTGCGGGCCGACCATCCGTCGGTCCGGATCGAGGACTGCGCCAGCGGCGGCGGCCGGATCGACCTCGGCCTGCTCGCCCGCACCGACCAGGTGTGGACCTCCGACAACACCGACCCCGCCGACCGCCTGCACATCCAGCACGGCTTCTCCCAGCTGTACCCGGCGCAGGTGATGAGCGCCTGGGTGACCGACAGCCCCAACCCGTTCACCCGCCGCAGCACCCCGCTGGACTTCCGCTTCCACTCCGCGATGGCCGGCGTCCTGGGCATCGGCGGCGACCTCGCCGAGTGGACCAAGGAGGAACTGGCGCGCGCCGCCGAGCTGGTCGCCGCCTACAAGACCGTCCGGCCGCTGGTGCAGCACGGGGTGCAGTACCGACTGCGGGGGCCGGAGCAGGAGTTGAGCGCGGTCCAGTTCGTGGCGGCGGACGGGTCAGGGACCGCGGTCCTCGCCTACCGGCGCTCCCGCTCCATGGGCGAGGGCAACCCCGTGCTGCGGCTGCAGGGACTGCGTCCGGACGCCCGCTACCGCGACACCGCCACCGGCCGGCTGCACCACGGAGCGGTCCTGCTCGCCCGCGGCCTGCCGCTGGACCTGCCGGAGGGCGACTGGGCCAGCACCCTGGTGCATCTCACCGCCGTCTGACGGAATGCCGTGGCTGATGGGAGAGTTGGCGGAACCGATCCCGTCCGACGGAAGGCCGCCGCAGATGAGTCCCTGGCCCACAGTCAGCCGACGCCGACTCACCGAAGGGCGCTTCGTCAGCGCCTTCCAGGACGAGGTGCTCCTCGCCGAGGGGGTCACCGGCACCTGGGAGTGGGTCGACGTGGCCGACGCCGTCCGGGTGGTGGCTGTCGACGCGGAGGGGCGGATCGCCCTGGTGGAGGACGAGTTCTACCTGCAGCGGCGCCGGCTGCTGCTGGTGCCGGGCGGAGGAGTGGAGCGCGCCGAGGAGCCGGCGGCGGCCGCCCGTCGCGAGCTGGAGGAGGAGACCGGCTGGCGGGCGGGGCGGCTGGACCCGCTCGGCGTCATCGAGCAGCTGCCCACTGCCACCCCGGCCCGAGCGCATCTGTTCCTCGCCCGCGAGCTCGCCCCGGGCACGCTGGCCCGGGAGGCGAGCGAGGCCGGGATGACGCTGCACTGGCGGACGCTGGACGAGGCCGTGGCGGCGGTGCGGGAGGGCGCGGTCACCGAGGCCGGCAGCGTGAGCGCGATCCTGCTGGCGGCCTTCCGGCTGTAGGCGCTCAGCCTGTAGGCGTCGGGGCGCCGGGGATCTCCTCGATCCGGTCGATCACGACACTGTCGTCGAGATCACCGCTCTCGTCGTGGTGCACCGTCCGTACCGTCGCGCCGATCAACGCGCCGACCACACCGGCTGCCACCAGCACGGCCAGCCGGATCGCCGAGCTGTGCGCGTCCCAGCCGAGGACTCCCCACCGGTCGGCGTCGAAACCGTCGAAGAACAGCCAGAACACCAGGCCGATCACCACGCTCCCGGCCAGGTCGGCGGCGCAGCCCACGGCGAAGGCCGCGACGCACAGCACCACCAGTTCGAACACCGGGTGGGGCCGCCCGCCGGCGGTGGTGAGCAGGATCGACAGCGGCGCCGCGGCCGCGAAGGAGAGCACGGTCAGCAACGGCGCCCGCAGACCGGCCCGCCGGCCGGCCGCGGTGGTCGCGGGGAGGGCGGAACCGCGGGCCGCGGGGCGGAGGAGTGTGTACGACATGGTGGCCTCCCGATCGCCTGGTCAAGGGCTGCACGTGTGCACCCCCATTACAGGCCGGTACGGGCTCGCGGCAGCCGGCGTTGACGGCCTCCTGACGGGCCCGCCGCCGATCCATACGCAATCCTGACGCTCCGCGGCCTGTTCACTCCGGACGCGGGCGGCTCAGGTCCAGGGCCTCCGGATTGGTGTGCTGGACCAGCCGTCGCAGCAGTCCGCCGAGGACGGCCTCGTCGTCGGCGGACAGGGCCTCGAACAGGCCCGCGTGGGCCTCGTTGAGGGCCGCCTGGGAGAGCTCGACCAGGGCCAGCCCCGCCTCGGTGAGGTGGAGCTGCATCACCCGGCGGTTGGTGGGGTGCGGCCGGCGCTCCAGCAGCCCCCGGTCGAGCAGCCCGTTGACGGCGGTGCCCATGGACTGGGCGGTCATCCCGACCCGCCGGGCGACGGAGGCACTGGAGATCCCGGGCGACAGGCCCACCTGCACCAGGGCGTTGTGCTGGGCCAGGCTCAGGTCCAGCGGGCGCAGCCCGCGCTCCAGGCGCAGCACCACGGCCTGGGCGAACTGCCAGGCCAGATAGCCGGTTCGGGTGGACGGGTCGTCGATCACCTGGGGACTCCTGGCTCCGGAATTTTGTAAGGAAACTGATGGTTGTCTATCATGATTAACAGTTGCCTTATATTCAGCTGGTAAACGAGAGGCCGCCGCACGTGTCCGTGTCCCCCGTCGTGTCCGACCATGATGCCGAAGCCGCGGCGCGCCACGCCCGCCCCCAGCCGCACCCGCACGACCATGTCGTGGACGCGCCCGAGGCCCGTGTCGGCGCGACCGGGGCCAAGGGCGCGCTGCTGCCCGCTCTCATCGTGCTGGCGATCGGGGCCATCTTCGTCAGCGTCTACCTCGCCGCCTTCCACGCGCCCAAGCCGCACCAACTGCCGGTGGCCGTCGTCGGTGCCACCACCGAGCAGTACGCCGGCTTCGAGCTGCGCAGCTACCCCGACCTGGCCTCCGCCCGCAGCGCCGTGCAGCACCGCGAGGTCTACGCGGCCTACGACGCGTCGGGCCCGACCGGAAGCCCGGTCCTGCTCTACAGCAGTGCCAACGGACCCTCCGTCACCGCCCTGCTGGAGGGCACCTTCCTGCACGGAAAGGTCTCGGCCGCGCAGGACGTCCAGCCGGCCTCCAGCGGTGACACCCGCGGCCTGTCGGTCTTCTACTCCGCCTTCGGCCTGGTGCTGGCCGGCTTCCTGTTCGGCACCATGACCTATCAGATGGCCCCCAGGCTGGAGTTCCGCTGGCGGATGGCCGGCCTGGCGTTCTTCAGCGCGGCCGGCGGCCTGGCCGTCGCCGCCATCGCGGGCACCGTCTTCGGCGCGCTGCCCGGCCCCTTCCTCGCCATCGCCGGGCTCACCGCGCTGATGGCGGCCGCCGTCGGCGGGGCGACCATGGCGCTGGTGCGGCTGCTGGGCCCGGCGGGGGTGAGCGTCTCCTCGGTGCTGCTGCTCATCCTGGGCAACGCCACCAGCGGCGGCATACTGCCCCCGGACTTCCTGCCGGCCTGGCTGCACCCGCTCTCCTCGGTGCTGCCGGTGGGCGTCGGGGTCCGTGCGATCCAGGGCGTGGCCTACTTCCACAACGACGGCGTGATCAGGGGGATCGTGGTGCTGGTGCTCTGGATCGCCGCGTGCGCGGGCATCCTGTGGCACCGCGACGTGCGGGCGGCCCGGGAGCGCGCCGTCTGAGCAAGCGCACCGTCTGAGAAACCGGACTGTCCGAGAAACCTGAGAAAGAGATTCGGTCGGACGATTCCGCGCACGATCACCCCCCACGGGGCACAAGACAGGCATGAGTGGGACGGACATGGGGCGCCGCGCGCCCAGGCGCAGGCCCTTCGTACTGCTGGTGCTGGTGGTCGTCCTGGTGGCGGCCGTCTGGGCGAGCACCCGGGACGGGCGCGGCAGCGGCAGCGCGACCGGGTCGAAGGGCGCATCGCCCTCCGCCGGCACGACCATCGCGGTGACCACGGTCGACAAGGGCCTGGTCGACATCAATGTCGTCCTCGGCTACCAGGACATCCGGGCCGCCGCCACCGGCATGGTGCTGACCCCCTCGGGCGAGGTGCTCACCAACAACCACGTCATCAACGGCGCCACCGAGATCTCAGCCGTGGACATCGGCGACGGGCGCAGCTACACCGCGACCGTGGTCGGCTACGACCGCGGCCACGACCTGGCCGTCCTGCAGTTGAAGGGAGCCTCGGGGCTGGCGACGGTGCGGCTCGGGGACTCGTCCGGGCTGGGGGTCGGGGACCAGGTCACCGCCGTGGGCAATGCCGGTGGTCGCGGCAACGTCCCGCAGGCGTCCCCGGGCCGGGTGACGGCACTCCAGCGGTCGATCACCGCCGGTGACGACGCCACCGGCGAGTCCGAGCAGCTGACCGGCATGATCCAGGTCGACGCCGCGGTGCAGCCGGGGGATTCCGGCGGTCCGCTGCTGGACGCGTCCGGCTCGGTGGTCGGTGTGGACACGGCCGCGTCCCAGGGCTTCAGCTTCCGGGGCGGCGCGGACGGCGGCAGCCCCGGTACGGTCGGCTTCGCCACGCCGATCGCCACCGCCCGCTCCGTGGCCGACGCCATCGAGAGCGGCCGGACGGCCGACGGCATCCACATCGGGCCCACCGCCATGCTGGGGCTCCAGGTGGAGACCTTCACGGACGGCTCTCCCGGGGCCCTGGTCGCCGGAGTGGTCGACGGATCCCCTGCGGCCGGGGCGGGCCTGGTCGCCGGAGACCTGGTCACCTCGTTCGACGGCCGGTCCGTCTCCGGCCCCGGCGCACTCACCACCCTGGTGACCGGCCACCGCCCCGGGGACCGGGTCACCGTCCAGTGGACCGACCAGGCCGGCGGCAACCACAGCAAGTCAGTGACGCTGGCGGCAGGGCCTGCGGACTGACACAGCCTCTGCCGAACGGGCGCGGCCCGGCCGGCAGAGGCATGAAGATCGCAGGAACGGGGAATGCGCGCCGCATGAGCACCCCGAGCACCCCGAGCTCCCGCAATGGCCTCGGCCTCGGCCTGCCCGAGTCCATCTCGGCCTGCCTGTTCGACATGGACGGGGTGCTGACCCGTACCGCCGTCGTCCATGCCGCGGCCTGGAAGCAGATGTTCGACGCGTTCCTGCACGCTCGCTACGGCGACGGCTTCACGCCCTTCGACGCGGTCGAGGACTACGACGAGTACGTGGACGGCCGCCCCCGCGCCGACGGCGTCCGCAGCTTCCTGGCCTCGCGCGGCATCGAGCTGCCCGATGGCGCCGCGGACGACCCCCCGGAGCGCGACACCGTGCAGGGCCTGGGCAACCGCAAGAACATCCTGGTCCAGGAGAAGATCCGCACCGATGGCGTCCAGGCGTACGAGGGGACCGTGCGCTACCTCAAGGCGGTCCGCGCGGCCGGGCTGGCCACGGCCGTGGTCTCGTCCAGCGCCAACTGCCACGACGTACTGGTCTCGGCGGGGATCGAGGACCTGCTGGACGTACGGGTGGACGCCGGCGTCGCCGAGCGGCTCGGGCTGCCGGGCAAACCGTACCCGGACACCTATCTGGAGGCCGCCCGGGAGCTGGGCGTCGGGCCCGGCGTCGCCGCCGTCTTCGAGGACGCCCTGGTCGGCATGGAGGCCGGCCGCTCGGGCCGGTTCGGCTTCGTGGTCGGCGTGGACCGCGTCGGCCAGGCCGACGAGCTGCGCGCCCACGGCGCGGACACCGTTGTGCAGGACCTCGCCGAACTGCTGGAGAGCCACGGATGATTCCCCACCCCGCGTACACCGTCGACCCCTGGACGCTGCGCGAGACCGAGCTCGACCTGGACATGCTGGCCCAGAGCGAATCGCTGTTCGCGCTCTCCAACGGCCACATCGGCTGGCGCGGCAACCTGGACGAGGGCGAGCCCAACGGACTGCCGGGGAGCTACCTCAACGGCTTCCACGAGCTGCACCCCATGCCCTACGCCGAGGCCGGCTACGGCAACCCGGAGTCGGGGCAGACCGTCGTCAACGTCACCAACGGCAAGATCATCAGGCTGCTGGTCGACGACGAGCCCTTCGACCTCCGCTACGGCGTGCTGCACAACCACGAGCGGGTGCTCGACCTGCGCGCGGGAGTGCTGCGCCGCAGCTGCGAATGGACCTCGCCGGCCGGACGCACCGTCAGGGTCAGCTCCACCCGGCTGGTCTCCTTCAGCCAGCGAGCCGTCGCCGCCATCGCCTACGAGGTCGAGCCGATCGACGGCATGGCGCGGATCGTGGTGCAGTCCGAACTGGTCGCGTCCGAAGAGATGCCCCTCCGGTCGGGCGACCCCCGGATCGCCGCCGCGCTGGACCGCACCCTGCAGCCGGAGGCCGGGTACGCGACCGGGACGCGGCTCGCGCTGGCCCATTCCACCCTGCGCAGCGGGCTGAAGATCGCCGTCACCGCGGACCACCGGGTGGACGGTCCGGAGGGCACCACCACCTTCGCCGAGTCCAGCGAGAACGTCAGCCGACTGCTCGTCACCTCGGTGGTGCAGCCCGGACAGCGGCTGCGGCTGGAGAAGTTCGTCGCCTACGGCTGGTCGGCCGAGCGCTCACTGCCGGCCCTGCGGGACCAGGCCGAGGCCGCCATGGCGGGCGCCCGCAGCACCGGCTGGCAGGAGCTGCTGCGGCAGCAGCGCGACTACCTGGACGACTTCTGGGACCGTGCCGACGTCGAGGTCGAGGGCGACGCGGAGATCCAGCAGGCGGTGCGCTTCGCCCTGTTCCATGTGCTGCAGGCCGGGGCCAGGGCCGAGCAGCGCGCCCTCGGCGCCAAGGGCCTGACCGGCTCCGGCTACGACGGGCACAGCTTCTGGGACACCGAGACGGTGGTGCTGCCGGTCCTCGCGGCCACCCATCCCGACGCGGTGTCGCACGCGCTGCGCTGGCGGCACTCCACCCTGGACGCCGCCCGCGAACGGGCCCGGCTGCTGGGGCTGTCCGGGGCGGCCTTCCCCTGGCGCACCATCAACGGCGAGGAGGGGTCCGGCTACTGGCCGGCCGGGACAGCCGCGTTCCACATCAACGCCGACATCGCCGACGCGGTGGTCCGCTACACCGCGATCAGCGGCGACCCCGACTTCGAGCGCGAGGTCGGCATGGAACTGCTGGTGGAGACCGCGCGGTTGTGGCGTTCGCTGGGCCACCACGACAGCGCCGGCGCCTTCCACATCGACGGGGTCACCGGCCCGGACGAGTACAGCGCCGTCGCCGACGACAACGTCTACACCAACCTGATGGCGCAGGCGAACCTCCGCGCGGCGGCGGACGCGGCCGAGCGCCACCCGGAGCAGGCGCACGCCCTCGGCGTGGACGACGAGGAGACCGCGGTCTGGCGCGACGCGGCGGCGGCCATCGCCCTCCCCTACAACCACGACCTCGACGTGCACGAGCAGTCGGCCGACTTCACCGGGCACCAGACCTGGGACTTCGAGCACACCGATCCGGGGCAGTACCCGCTGCTGCTGCACTTCCCCTACTTCGACCTGTACCGCAAGCAGGTGATCAAGCAGTCCGACCTGGTGCTGGCGATGTACCTGCGCGGCGAGGCCTTCGAACCGGACCAGAAGGCGCGCAACTTCGCCTACTACGAGCCGCTGACGGTCCGTGACTCATCGCTGTCCGCCTACTGCCAGGCGGTGATGGCCGCCGAGGTCGGCCATCTGGAGCTGGCCTACGACTACCTGGGCGAGGCCGCCCTGATGGACCTGAACGACCTGGAGAACAACACCAGCGACGGCCTGCACATCGCCTCGCTGGCCGGCACCTGGACGGCCCTGGTCGCCGGACTAGGCGGAATGCGCCTGCGCGGCCACCACCTGGCCTTCGCCCCCAGCCTCCCGCAACGGCTCACCCGCCTGGCCTTCCGGCTCCAGTTCCGCGGCCGCAGACTCCAGGTGCAGATCACCCCGTCCGGCGCCGACTACACCCTGGCCTCCGGCCCGCCACTGGATCTCTACCACTGCGGCGAACGCATCACCATCACCACCGACAAGCCAGTCAGCTGCGACCTGCACCCCCTACCGCACCTCCCGGACACGTCCCAGCCCAAGGGCCGCGAGCCCCTGAAGCGCCGCCTGGGGCCGCTGCCGTGAGGTCTGCGCGTCTCAGGCGGCTGAAGGGCGGGTGACGGCAACGATCTCCACCAGATCATCCAGGCCCTGGAAGTCCTTTGGATTCGAGGTGTAGAGGGGGAGTCCATTGCTCGCTGCTGTAGCGGCGATCATCAGCTCGGCTGAGCGCCCGCGAGGCTGGCGACCGATGGCGATCACGGCGGCGCACATCTGGCCGTAGATCCTTGCTGCGTCACGGTCGTAGGGGAGGGGATCGAAGGTGGCCTCGACATATTGGAGGACCGCCACGCGCTTGGCGCGTTTGGCAGGGTCGTCGGTTGCGTGCGGTCCGTGGGAGAGCTCACCGAGGGTGACAGCTGTGATCAGGAGCTCCTCGGGGAGCCCTGCGGATCCGTAGGCCCCGAGCGCCGCGATGATGTTGGTGTCGAGCACTCCCTCCTCATGGGTCACAGATCTGTTCCTTCATAGGGGTCGCGCAGGTCCTGCTCCACCGTGGCGTCCAGGTCGTCGCGCAGATCGGCGGCGTCGAGGAGGGGGGCTGTGGCGAAGATTGCCAGCGCTTCGTCTTTGGGAACGGATCGGCGGCGACGAATCGGGATCATCTGGGCCAGGGGTTCGCCGTTGAGAGTCAGGACATAGGGGCGGCCCTGGCGGAGGCCGCGCGTGACGGTGCCGGAGTTGGCGACGAATTGCCGCACGCTGACGTCTGTGGGGTGGCGTTTCGGAAGAACCATGTGACCAGGGTAGCGCGCCGTACCACGGCGTGGTACGGATTCTGTGAGCCCGTTCGGAACCGAGTCGCCCATCTCGCGGACCATTGGTGCGACGGCTGAACGGCCGCTGCCGGTTGCCAGCAGGGGTGAACGTCGGTGAATCGGGCGGACCGGGCCGTGTGGCCGTCCTAGACTGCTGGGGTGGTCGATGCACACGATTACCAGGTCATGCACCAGCTGGTGGACCGGCTTTCCCCGACCCAAGTGCGACGCCTGCGCCTGCTCGTCACCCAGGACGAGGAGCTGTCGAGGGTTGCCCAGACGCTGCCTGTGGCCGACTCACCCGAGGCGGGGGCAGTGCCAGAGAGCCTGCTTGCTCTGATCGGTAGCGTCGATGGCCCAGCGGACCTGTGTGGGCACCACGACGACTGCATTCGCGAGCAGGGCGAGACGTCCGGGCAGCGGTTGGCGCGGGGCATGCGGGGGCGGGCGACCACCACGATGAGCACGGACGAGCTGATGGAGCTGCTCCATAGTGAGTAGCCACCTGTGAGCGGTTGCTCCGGTGGTCAGGCTCATCGATTCCGGCTGTTCGCGAAGGGGAGTCCATCCGTATGTTCACCACTCGACCGACTCTGCAGGGCACCTTCGGCATGGTTTCCAGTACGCACTGGCTGGCGTCGCAGTCGGCCATGGCGGTGTTGGAGGGCGGGGGGAATGCCTTTGATGCGGCTGTGGCGGCGGGGTTTGTGCTGCATGTGGTGGAGCCGCATCTGAATGGGCCCGGTGGGGAGGTGCCCGTGGTGTTCGCGGCTGCGGGGGACGGGGGCCGGGTGCGGGTGTTGTGTGGGCAGGGGGCGGCTCCGGCTGGGGCGACTGTCGAGCACTACCGGTCGCTGGGGTTGGAGCTGGTGCCCGGGACCGGGCCGATTGCTGCGGCTGTGCCTGGGGCGTTTGATGCCTGGATGGTGTTGTTGCGGGACTACGGCACCAAGTCGCTGGCGGAGGTGTTGGACTACGCCATTGGGTATGCCGAGCGGGGACATCCGTTGGCGCCCAATGTCACCGCGACGGTGGAGGCCGTGCGGGAGCTGTTTGAGAGGGAGTGGACCAGCTCCGCGGAGTTGTACCTTCCGGTGCCGCGGCCGGGTGCGCTGTTCCGGAACCCCGCGCTTACGGCGACCTGGCGGCGGTTGCTGGCCGAGACGGCTGGGTTGTCGCGGGAGGCTGCGATCGACGCGGCCCGGCGGATCTGGCGGGAGGGGTTCATCGGGGAGGCGATGGTGGAGTTCGCCGGTCGGCCTGCGATGGACAGTTCGGGACGTCGGAACGCCTCCACTCTTACCGGCGACGACCTCAGCGGGTACCGGGCCGAGTACGAGGAGCCGGCGAGGTATGACTGGAACGGCTGGACGGTATGCAAGGCCGGTGGGTGGAGCCAGGGTCCGGTCTTCCTCCAGCAGCTTGCGTTGCTGCCGGACGGGCTGCGATACGACTCGCCCGAGTACCGGCACACGCTGATCGAGGGCACCAAGCTCGCCATGGCCGACCGAGAGGCCTGGTATGGGGACGCGGGGGAGGGCGGGGCCGGTGAGTCCGTCCCGTTGGCCGACCTGCTGTCGCGTGAGTACAACGACGAGCGGCGGGAGTTGATCGGGGAGACCGCTTCGTTCGAGCTTCGGCCGGGCAGCCCTGGTGGGCGTAAGGCCGTGCTGCCGGAGTTTCCGGTCGAGGGAGCTGAGTTGGGGCTCGGGCTGGGTGAACCGACCGTCTCTGTCGATGGTTTGACGACTCGTCTGGATGGTTCGACACGGGGCGACACCTGCCATCTCGATATCGTCGACCGCTGGGGGAACATGGTCGCGGCGACGCCCAGCGGCGGTTGGCTGCAGTCCAGCCCGGTGATTCCTGAGCTGGGATTCCCGCTCGGTACGCGGCTGCAGATGGCCTGGCTGCAACCCGGTCTCCCCAACTCGCTGATGCCGGGCCGTCGTCCGCGTACCACCCTCTCGCCGTCGCTGGCGCTGCGCGAAGGCGAGCCGGTGCTCGCCTTCGGGACGCCGGGCGGGGACCAGCAGGACCAGTGGTCGCTGCACTTCTTCCTGGCCGTGGCCCTCGGCGGGCTCAGCCTTCAGGAGGCCATCGACGCGCCGAACTGGCACACCGACAGCTTCCCCAGCTCGTTCCATCCCAGGACCACTCAGCCCGGCAGCGTCACCGTCGAATCCCGGGTGGGCGAGGCGGCCGTCGCCGAGTTGCGGCGGCGCGGGCACCTCGTCACCGTGGCGGACCCCTGGTCCGAGGGACGCATGTGCGCGGTCGCCCGCGACCCGTGGACCGGGGTGCTGTCGGCGGCGGCTAACCCGCGCGGGATGCAGGGGTACGCCGTGGGGCGGTAAGGCACTCGTGGCGACAGGTTCGCCGGTCCTCCGTGCGCGACACTGGTCGTCCACCCGTCCACGTCGACGCCCAGGGAGGCGGCCGGTCCCATGGGGTTCTCGACGCTGGCGGTGATCGCGCTGGCCGGGCTGCTCGGCCCGCTGCTGGCACTCCCTCGGCGGTGGCACCTGCCGGTGGTGCTGGGGGAGCTGGTCGCCGGGGTGGTGCTCGGGCCGACCGTCGTCGGGTTCCTGCACGCGGGCAACGCCACCTTCGGCTTTCTCGCCGACATCGGCTTCGCGCTGGTGATGTTCGTGGCGGGGGCGCATGTCCCGTTGCGGGACCCGAGCCTGCGGGCCGGCCTGCGGACCGGGACCTTGCGGGCTCTGGCGGTCGGGGCCGTCGCCGTCGGGCCGGCGCTGGCGGTCGCCGACGGCTTCGGCACCGGGCACGCGGCCCTGTACGCGGTGCTGATGGCCTCCTCATCCGCCGCGCTGGTGCTGCCGATCGTGGACGCGCTGGGACTCGGCGGCCCGCAGGTGCTGGGGCTGCTGCCGCAGGTGGCGGTCGCGGACACGCTCTGCATCGTGGCTCTGCCGCTGGTGATCGACCCGGGCCACGCCGCCCGGGCGGCGCTGGGGGCGCTGGCAGTGCTGGGCTGTGCCGGGGCGCTGTTCCCGGCGCTGCGTCGGCTGGAGCGGAACGGCTACCGGCGGAAGCTGCACCGGCTGTCGCAGGACCGGCAGTTCGCGCTGGAGCTGCGGATCAGCCTGATGATCCTGTTCGCGCTGGCCGCGCTCGCGGTCCGGACGCATGTGTCCATCATGCTGGCCGGCTTCTCCTTCGGGCTGGTCGTGGCGGCGGTCGGGGAGCCGAGGCGGCTGGCGAAGCAGCTGTTCGCACTGACCGAGGGCTTTTTCGGACCACTGTTCTTCCTCTGGCTGGGGGCCTCGCTGGATCTCCGTGAGCTGGGACGGCACCCCTCGTTCGTGCTGCTCGGGGTGGGGCTGGGAGCGGGCGCGGTCGCGGTGCACGCGGTGATGCGGGTGAGCGGCCAGCCGATCGCGCTGGGCGTGCTGGCCGCCGCGCAGCTGGGCGTGCCGGTGGCGGCGGCCGCGCTGGGCACGCAGCTGCACCTGCTGGCGCCGGGGGAGCCGTCGGCGCTGATGCTCGGCGCGCTGCTGACCATCGCAGCGGCGACGGCCGCGGGCGCGGTGACCGCGAAAGCGACGGGGACAGGCGTGGCCGCAGCACCGGCGGGCGCGGACTCTGCCGCGCGCCACTGAGACAGGACGGTGCGTCGGGACTGAGGGAGGAGCCAGGCCCGGGATAGGGTGCGCTGGTGGCGATACCGACCTCGGCGACCGGTCCTGAACCGGGCTCACAACCGATCCCCGGCGAGGCCTCCGAACCGGGGACCGCGCTGCTGCGGGACCGCAGCGCCGCGCAGCGGGTCACGTTCCTGGAGCTCTTCTTCGACCTGGTGTACGTCTTCGCCGTCACCCAGCTGTCCCATCTGCTGCTCGCCCACCTCGACTGGGCCGGGGCGGCGGAGACCCTGGTGCTGCTGACGGCCGTGTGGTGGGCGTGGAACTTCACCGCCTGGTTCACCAACTGGTTCGATCCTGACCAGCTCGCGGTGCGACTGGCCATCGTCGGCATCATGCTGGCGGGCCTGGTGATGTCGGCGGCGCTGCCGCAGGCGTTCGGCGGTCGCGGGCTGGTCTTCGTGCTGGCCTACCTGGCCATCCAGCTCGGTCGGCACCTCTTCGCGGCGGTCGCGCTGCGCGGTCAGCAGCTCTCCCGCGAGTACACCAGGGCGCTGGTGTGGTTCGGCCTCAGCACGGTGTTCTGGCTGGCCGGCGCGCTGGTCCACGGCCCGGCCGCGAGGGCCGGGCTGTGGGCGGTCGCGGCGCTGGTCGAGTACCTGGCGGCCGCGATCGGCTTCCCGGTGCCCGGGCTGGGGCGGTCCAGCACCACGGCCTGGAACATCTCGGGGGAGCACTTCGTCGAGCGGTGCCGACTGTTCGTCATCATCGCGCTGGGGGAGTCGATCCTGGTCAGCGGGCAGACCTTCGGCAGCGCCCGGTTCGACGCCGGGCGCACGGCGGCCTTCGTCACGGCGTTCGCGATCGCGGTGACGATGTGGTGGATCTACTTCGCCCTGGCGGGCAGAGCGGTGGACTCCGTCGTCGAGACCACCGCCGACACCGGTCGGATGGGGCTGCGGATCACCTATGTCCATCTGCCGATCGTGGCCGGCGTCATCGTCACCGCCGTCGGCGACGAGATCGTCATCAGCCACTCCGGCGCCCACGCGGCCGGATTCACCACGGCGTTCGTGCTGGTCGCGGGCCCGGCCCTGTTCCTGGCCGGGCACCTGCTGCTGAAGCGGATCATGTTCGGCTACTTCAACCGGGCGCGCCATGTCGGCCTGGTGGCGCTGGCTCTGCTCGTCCCGCTGGGCGCGGTGCTGCCGCCGCTGGCGGTGTTCATGGCGGCAGCCGTCGTGCTGGTCGCCGTGGCCGGGGCGGACGTGGTGGCGGTGCGCAGGATCACCGAGGCTGAGGCGGCGTCAGAGGCGATGGCAGTCGAGCTCTGAGGACGGCCTGCTCCTCCGGGGTGAAGTCCAGCCCGAAGGTGTCGTGCAGGGCGCTGATGACCCCGGCGTCCGACAGCTCCACGCTCTCGGACGCCCGGCCCGGCACCAGCAGCGAGAACTGACGGCCGATGAGCTCACGGGTGCCCCCGGCCTCGCGGCGGATCACGATCGGCCGCTGCAGGAACGGAGAGGTCGGCCAGGTGGTGGTGTAGTGGTTGGACATCGCCACGTCCACCGCGTGCTGAGGCTCGTCGGTGAAGCGGTAGCGGGTCTGCCACTCGCCCGCGGCGAGCTCCTGGAAGCGGCGGACCCCGGTCGCGTCGGGACCCAGCGTCCGGTAGGTCCACACGCCCTGCTGCCGCGGGCCGTCCGGGTCCAGCGGGATCGGCTCCAGCAGGCCGTTGCCGAAGCCGGTGTCGGCGAGCAGCCGGCGGCCGTCGACCTCGACCGAGAGCACCATGTGGGTGCGCGGGCGAAGCGGCTCCTGGTCGGATCCGACCCGGGCGAGCAGCCGGTCCAGTCGGAAGCCCAGGCGCTGCAGCACCGCGCCGAACAGGGTGTTCTGCTCGTAGCAGTAGCCGCCGCGGCCCTGGTGCACCAGCTTGTCCTGGACGCTGCCGAGGTCGGTGCGGACCGGGCGGTCCAGCATCAGCGCCAGGTTCTCGAACGGGATGGTCGCCACATGCGCGCGGTGCAGGGCGGTGAGGGTGGCGGCGTCGGGTGCGACGCTCCCGGTGTGGCCGACGCGCTTCAGGTAGGCGTCGAGGTCGAGCAGGTGGTTCTCCCACTCGTCCGCCGGCTGCGGCTGATCTTCTGTCCCCATGACGGCGATTGTGCCATCAGGGCCGCTCAGCGGGTGGCAGTGATCAGGATGAACGGGGGACGCTCGCGCTCGGCCGTCCAGGGGCGGGATGCGATCAGGGCGGGGTCGGCGACGCCGTACGCGTCGGCGAGCAGCGGGGTCAGCTCGGTGGTCGGTCCGGTGAACCCCGCCTCGGCCAGCACCTCCTGGAAGGTCTCCCGGGCCCAGTAGGTGTTGGTGATGCTGGCCCAGCTGCCGTCCTCGCGGCGGAGCCGGACCGGCAGGGTGTCGCCCGAGCGGTAGCGGACGCCGGGCTCGCCGCGGTGGAAGCCCTCGAAGGCGGCGTCGTGGACCTGGTCCGGGTTGGGCATCAGGATGGTGAAGCGCCCGCCGGGGTGCAGCACCCGGGCCACCTCGTCGACCAGGATCTGCATCAGTTTCCGGTCGTCGATGCAGGTGAAGAGGAAGGAGGCCATCGCCGCGTCGGCGCAGCCGTCGTCGAGGAACGGCATCCCGTTGTCGAGGCTGAGCCGGTAGTCCACCGCCGGGTGCGGGTGCTGGGAGCGGGCCAGGTCGAGCATGGCCGCCGAGGCGTCGACGGCGGTGGTCCGGATCGGGTGGCGGTCGGCGATCCAGCAGGTGAGGTCGCCGGGGCCGCAGCCGAGGTCCACCAGGTGCGCGCCGGGCAGCTCGTCGAGGCCCAGTGCCAGGGGGAGGAACGGGTAGCCGAGCAGCCAGCTGCCGGAGTCGTCCCAGCGGCAGTAGTCGTCGGCGACGCGCGGGGTCTCGTACGAGATCACACCCGGCATGAGCCGTTCGGCGCTGAGCGTTGCGGTGTCCTGCACGGGCGTCCGCCGTCCTTCGTCCTGATGGGTGATCAAGATGGGTGATCAAGGCCGGGCAGAGCATAACCACGTCGCCTGTCCGCGCTCCCGGGGGCGGCGGAGGGCCGCCCGGGAGGGCAATTGCGGGCAAGCGGAACAGTGCGGTCCGCACATATCAGGACTGAGCTGCGAATTAAGGGCCTGTTAGGGGTGGGGCCAGTGGTGCGGATTCAGTCAGCTGTGGCGAATAAACGGCTGAAAATCGCAGGGTTGAGCTCACCTCAGAGGTGTTTGCCGCCCTGGGCCGCCAGGGTGGCGAGCAACTCCTCGATCGCCGCGAGCCGGGCCTGGATGGCCTCGATGTCGCTGTGCGTCGCGGTCTGGTCCGCCTCCTTGAGGGTCACGATCAGCTGGCCGCCCGGCTCCAGCCGCGCGTCGGCGACCTCCTCGACGCTGTCGCCGTTCTGCACCCGCACCGCGTGCTCGATCTCGCTGGTGCGCAGGGCCAGCCGCCGCAGCGCGTCGGGCACGAAGGCGCCGTCGCTGATGACGGTGGTGGCGGTGCCCTCCAGCAGCCGTTCGGCACGTTCGTCCGAGGCCACCCAGCGGTTCATCGCTGCGTTGACGGCGACCAGGGTGACCGCCCCGATCACTCCGCCGAGCAGGCTGTTGTCCGCGCCGATGACGGCGTTCTGGACCACGTTCGACAACAGGAACATCACCACGAAGTCGAACGTGTTGAGCGTCGCCAGGCCGCGCTTGCCGGCGACCCGGAACAGCAGCAGCACCAGGGCGTACACCAGGACGGTGCGAAGGATCTTCTCAAGGATCGGAACCTGGACGACCCACAGGTCATGACTGATCATCGGACGGCCTCCCGGGATGCCGGGCCGCCACCGGCCGGGCTGCGCTGTAACGTACCGGATCAGTGGTCACGGTCACTGTCCTCTCGTCGGCACACCGCACTCTCCCACGACGGGCAGGTGAAGGCAGGTGATGAGCCAGTGATCAGCGGTGACGTCGCGGCGGGCGGTGTCCGGCTGTCCGGGACGGCCGGGCGCTGGGTGCTGCTCGCGACCGTCCTCGGCTCGGCCATGGCGATGCTGGACGGCACCGCGATCAATGTCGCGCTGCCCCATATCGGCGCCAGCCTGCATGCCTCCATCGGCGCGCTGCAATGGGTCGTCAACGCCTATCTGCTGACCCTGGCCGGGCTGATCCTGCTGGGCGGGGCGCTCGGCGACCGCTACGGCCGCCGCCGGGTGTTCGTGGTCGGGGTGGTCTGGTTCGCGGTCTGCTCGGCGGTGTGCGGTCTGGCGCCCGATGTGCAGGTGCTGATCGCCGCGCGGGCCCTGCAGGGCGTCGGCGGCGCGCTGCTGACGCCCGGTTCGCTGGCGCTGATCCAGGCGGTGTTCCATCCGGACGACCGGGCCGCGGCGGTGGGCCTGTGGTCCGGTCTCGGCGGCGTCGCGGGTGCGGCCGGCCCCGTTCTGGGCGGCTGGCTGGTCGGCGGCCCGGGCTGGCGCTGGGTGTTCCTGATCAATCTGCCGCTGGCGGCGGCCGTGGTGGTGACGGCCCTGCGGCATGTCCCGGAGAACCGCGACGACAGCGAGACCGGCCGGTTCGACCTGCGCGGCGCGGTGCTGGCGGCGCTGGCGCTCGGCGCGCTCACGGCGGCGCTCACCAGCGCCGGGGGCGACCCGGTCGGGGCGGGCGTGGCCGGGGTGCTGGCGGTGGTGGCGGGCACGCTGTTCGTCCGGACGGAGCGGCGGACGGCGGCGCCGATGCTGCCGCTGGGACTGTTCGCCTCCCGGCTGTTCACCGTGGTGAACATCGTCACGGTGCTGATCTACGGGGCGCTGGGCGGGCTGCTGTTCTTCCTGGTGCTGCAACTGCAGATCACCGCCGGGTTCTCGCCGCTGCTGGCCGGGCTCGGCACCCTTCCGCTGACCCTGCTGATGCTGCTGTTCTCGCCCACGGCGGCGAAGCTGGGCGAGCGGGTGGGCGCGCGCGTCCCGCTCACGCTGGGCCCGCTGCTGGCGGGTACGGGTGCGCTGCTGATGCTGCGGATCGGCGCGCACGCCTCGTACCTGACCGATGTGCTGCCGGCCTCGGTCGTGCTGGGCGCCGGGATGACGCTGCTGGTCGCCCCGCTGACGGAGACCGTCCTCAACGCCGTGGAGACCCGTCGGGCCGGTATCGCCAGCGGCGTCAACAACGCCGCCGCCCGCACCGGCAGCCTGCTCGCCGTCGCCGCGCTCCCGGCGCTGGTCGGCCTCAGCGGCGAGCAGTACCGGTCCGCCCACGCGGTCGACCATGCCTTCCGCGCGGCGGTCGTCGGCTGTGCGGGACTGCTGGCCGCAGCGGCGCTGCTCTCCTGGACGGCCATCCCGCCCCGGCCGCCGGAGCGGGCGGAACCTGGGGCTGAGCCTGGGCCGGGACCTGGGCCGGGAGCGGACGCGGAATCCGGGCCGGAGCCGGAGTCCCACCCGGCATGATGGGGCCGTGACGGAGAACCAGCACGTCCAGGACTGCTACAGCTGCGGGATGGACGGGGCCTACGACGACCTCCCGCCGCGCGAACGCATAGCCGCCGACCGGTACTGGCGGGTGGCGCACGCGATGAACACGGCGCTGCCGGGCTGGCTGGTCCTGCTCCCGCGCCGCCATGTGACCACGGTCGGCGGGCTCACCGACGAGGAGGCTGCCGGGCTGGGCCTGTGGCAGGTCCGGCTCTCCCGCGCGCTGGCGGCCGTCACCGGCTGCGCCAAGACCTATGTGGTCCAGTTCGCGGAGGCCGAGGGCTTCGGCCATGTCCACTTCCACCTCGTCCCGCGCACGGCCGACCTGCCGCAGCAGCTCCGCGGCCCCGGCGTCTTCGCCCTCCTCAACAGCCCGCCGGAGCAGCGGGTGCCGACCGCCCGGATGGACGAGCTCGCCGTGGCGCTGGGAGCGGCGCTGCGGTAGCCACGTGGGTCAGCGTCCGCGGTCAGGTCCCCAGGTGGGGCATCACCCGGTCGCGGAACAGCCGCAGGCTCTCCCAGCCGGCGTCGACCGGGAGTCCGCCGCACAGCGGGTGCAGCAGCAGGCTGCCCATCGGCCCCTCCGCTGCGGCCAGGGCCAGGCACTCCTCGGGAGTGAGACAGGCGTAGATGCCCTCGGCGCGCAGCTGCTCGGGGGTGATCGAGGCGGAGGCCATGGCCGAGTGGATGTCGGAGGTCTGCCAGCCGGCGTAGGTGCGGGCCTCGTGCAGGAAGCACTCGCCGTACTCGGCCCAGGCCTTGTCGGGGTCCTCGGTGCAGTGGATCATCGCGGTGCGCTCCGGGGGCAGGGTCGCGAAGCCGCCCTCGAAGCCCGCCTCGGCGGCGAGGGCGTCGTAGTACGCGACCAGTTCGGGCTGGAAGGCCGAGGTGAAGAACGGCAGTCCCAGACGCACCGCCCGGCGGACCGCGACCCGTGAGGAGCCGCCGACCATCAGCCCGGGGTGCGGGGTGGTGCGCGGCGGCGGGGTGACCCGCACCGTCCGGCCCCGGTACTCGAACGGTTCGCCGGTCCAGGCGGCAAGCAGGGTCTCCAGCACCTCGTCCTGGAGCCTGCCGCGCTCGGACCACTCCCGGCCCAGCATCGCGTACTCCTCGGGGCGGTAGCCGATCCCGGCGACCACGGTGATCCGTCCGGCGCCTAGGTGGTCCAGGACCGCGATGTCCTCGGCGAGGCGCAGCGGATCGTGGAGGGGCGTGATCAGGGCGCAGAGCATCACGCCGAGCCGCTGGGTGGAGCCCAGCACCGCGGCCGCGGTGAGCATCGGCGACGGGCTCCAGCCGTTGTCCGCGCCGTGGTGCTCCTCCAGGGTGACCAGGTCGAATCCGGCCTCGTCGGCGAAGACGGACATCTCCACGGTGGCCCGGTAGCGGGCGGAGAGGTCGCGGCGGTCCAGGCCGGGGGCGACCTGGTTGAAGCGCAGGGTGGTGATGGTCATGTGCACGCACCTCCAGAGCTGACGGTGTGTCAGACAAGGAGATGCCTACCATTCCCCGGGTGCGACCTCAATGGACGCGTACCTTGTCCCTGCTGCGTTCAGGGCCGCCGGTACGTCAGGGGCCGTCGTAGTAGCGGCGCTCCTCGACGATCTCCTCGGGGCGCCCACCGCGTCCGCCGGGGAAGCGGCGGCGGTAGACGCCGGCGTAGGTGACCAGGCCGAGCAGGCCGGCGACCATCAGGATCACACCCACTACCTGGACGTTCATACCGCTGATATGCCAGTTGACGCCGAAGGTCAGGATCGCCCCCAGGGCGAACACGATGATGCAGCCGCCGATACCCATGGTCGAGACCTCCATTGTGTGGTGGAGCAGCCGACACGAGGTGATGCCACTGCTTACACTCAAGCGACTTGCCTGATGCGCACGGTCCAAACCAGCCGGGTGATGGACACCAGCCGCGTGACGGACAACGGACGTTGTCGCGGGATCAGGCCAGGGCCTACCCTGAGCCGCATGCCCGGCACCCACTTCGCCCTCGTCCTCTCCGAAGCCGAGATCGCCGCCGTCGCCGACGCCACGGTCGCGGATCTGGCGCACCGGCTGGCCATCCGCGCCTTCCGCCCGCTCGGCGATCCGGGGGCGCTGCCCGGTGGCGCGGCGGAGAGCGACGCGCTGGCGCATCTGCACGCCCTGGTGCACCTCCAGCGGGCGGTGGAGCGGCAGGTCGACCGGGCGGCTGAGCATGCCGCCGACGTCGGCGCCGGATATCCGCAGCTCGGGCAGGCCTGCAACATGAGCCGTCAGGGCGCGCGGCGACGCTGGCCCGGACTGGTCGCACCGGCCAGGCATCCGCACGGCGTCACCGGTTCGTCGGCCGGCCCGGCCGCCCGCTCGGCCGCCCGGGACGGGGACACGTGACCACGGCCGCGCCCGCCGCCGCGCGCGGATGCGACATCCTGCTGGTCGAGGACGACGCAGCCGACGCCATGCTGATCGAAGAAGCACTGCTGGAGCACGGGACCGCCCGGATCCTGCACAAAGCGGTGGACGGCGTCGCCGCGCTCGAACACCTGCGGACGCCAGGGGTCGACCGGCCCGACCTGATCGTCCTGGACCTCAACATGCCCCGGATGAACGGACGTGAGCTGCTCGCGGTGCTGAAGACCGACGAGCAGCTCAAGGTCATCCCGGTGGTGGTGCTCAGCACCTCCAGCGCACCCCAGGACGTCGCCGAGGCCTACCGGAGCCACGCCAACGCCTTCATCACCAAGCCGGTCACCCTGGACGAGTTCGCCCAGGCCGTGCGCAGCATCGACGCGTTCTTCCTGGACACGGCGACCCGGGTGCCGAAGGAGTGGGATCAGGGCTGAGCCCCCTCCCGGTCAGGCGTCGAGGAGGCGGTTCAGCATGGACCGGTACTGCTGCAGCGTCAGCCGCAGCTGCTCCGTGGGGAAGCCGCTGTCGTCGGCGGCGCTGCCGGCCCCCTGCTTGTCCCAACTGTCGCGCAAGGCACGATGGTTGGCGGTGATGGACTCGGTGAGCCGAGCGGCCACCTGGTCGACCAGGGCGTCGGCCTCCTCGACGGCGTGACGCGGGTCGTCGACGAAGTCGATCTGGATGTGCTGCCAGCGGTCGCGCAGCTTCTCACCCGCGCCCTCGGGAAAGAGCCGGCCGACCGTGCCCGCAGGGGCGGCGGTGGGAGCGGTGGGAGCGGGGGAGACGACAGGCGCCGCCGCCGGGGCGGGCAGCGGAAGCTCGGTTCGCGCGGCGTCCACGTCCGGGTGGGCGACCGTGGTCTCGGCGTGCGGCTTCGCCAGCTCGGGCTTCTCCAGGTCCGGCTTCGCCACCTCCGGCTGCTCGGCGTTCGCGTCCTCGTCCGCCTTCAGGTCGGTGTCGCCGGGCTCGGGGGAGCCGGGGCGCTCGGGGGACTCCTCGTCCCAGCGGGCCCGGTCCTGCAGGTCCTCGTGCTGCTCGGGGAAACGTCGGTCGGACATCAGGCCGTCCTCTCGTGGCTGCTGCTGGTGGTGGTGGCGGGCGCCGCGGTCTCCTCGCCCATCAACTGGTCGAAGGTCTCACGGGCGTTGACGAATGCCTGGCGCAGTTCCTCGGTGGTGGCCTCGCCCCGCTGGGCGCGCTCGGCGGCCTGCTGCGTGGCGCGGTACCCCGGCAGCGCGGGGGCGTGGTGCACGGACAGTGCCGCGTACTGCTCGTCGTACGAGTCGGCGGCCGGGAAGCCGCGGTCCCGCAGGACCTCGCCGAGCAGGTGGTCGGCGTCGATGACGGCCTTGGCCGGCGAGTCGACGAACTGCTCCTGCAGCGTGGTCCACCGCGCCAGGGCGCGCTCACGCTGTGCCGCGTCCAGTGAACGGATGTCCAGGTCGCCGGCGCGCTTGACCCGTTCCTCCAGTACCTGGTCGGTCGCCCTGATGTCGCCGTCGTGCTGGGCCAGTTCGCGGTCGTACTCGGGGCCGAACTGCTGTCGTAGCTTCCGGTTCCGCTGCTGCGGACGCATCACGGCCATGGCGGCCAGCGCGGCCACGGCAACGAGCGCAACCACGATCACGATGATCAGACCTGTGGACATGCCGATCCTCTCCTGCGGACTGGGGTACGCGGGTCGTCAACGTGCCCCTCTGTAGGGCGACTAGCCGAATCCGACAGGAGCAAACGGTCTGCGTCCAGCCAAAGACGCGGGCCCCGGCGCAGTTCGCCGGGGCCCGCGGCAGCGGTAGTTCAGTACTGACGCAGCGTCACCACGTCGCGGGGTCCTCGCGGAGCTTCCGCAGCGCACGGTCCGTCAGTTCCTGGTCCGGCGCGGGCGCCTGCTCGGGGTGGGCGAGCGACCAGCGCTTGAGGTAGGGGCACAGCGGGACGACGCCCTGTCCGGCCTCGGCGGCGCGGCGGTAGAACTCGGCGGCGAGCATTCCGGCGATGCCCTCACCCTGATGGTCCGGGTCGACCTCGGTGTGCACGCCGACCCGGGCGGTCGGCGGCTGCTCCAGCACGAAGTAGTCGATCTTGCCCACCTGGTGGTCCCCCTGCAGGGCCCGGAGCCGGCGGCGGCCGTCGTCGTCGAACTCGATGTCTGCCATGTCGTCCATCTCTCTCGTTGCTTCGTCAGGCCGGTGGCGTCAGCGCCACTTGGCGGCCTCGTCCTCGGCGTTGGCGCGGTCCGCGGCCTCCTCGGCGGCCTTCACCCGGGCCTCGACCTCCTCGGCCGGGCGGCGGTGCAGCGCCGCGCCGTGACGGGCCGCCAGTTCGTCCGCCGGGCCCTGGTCGGCCTCGGTGATGTCGACGATCAGCTGGCTGGTGTCGTCCTCCACCTCGGCGCCGAAGAGGACCAGCGTGGCGAAGGAGTCCTGCGCCTGGTGCGCCTCGGTGGTGCCGCCGAGCCAGGCACCCGCGGTCGCCCCCACGAACGAGCCCATCGGACCGGCGAGCAGACCGATCAGGGCGCCGACCGCGCCCCCGGCGGCGGTCGCCGCCCCCACGCGGTGGATCCAGCTCTCGGCGATGTCGAATTCGCCCTCGGCCGAGCGGGTGAGTGCCGCCGCCTGGTGCACGCCGGGGAGCTTCTTGGCCTCCTGCAGGGCGGGCAGCGCCGCGTCGGGGTCGTCGAACTCGAAGAACAGCACGCTGTGGACAGCGGACACGGTGGTTCCTTTCGTGGCGGACGGACCTGCCCAGTCTCGTTCACCGACGGCTGATCCTCCACCTATCTGATCCGTGCCGCCAGTGTCCTGGTGCGGGCCAGCAGCGTCTCCACCACCGCGGCCGCCAGGACCAGCAGCGCCGCGCCCAGGCCCAGGGCCACGGTCAGCGCCGGATCGGTGTGCAGCGCGGGCCGGCCGGGACCGCCGGTGAAGGCCCGCAGGTCCAGGGCCGGGCCGAGGATCCGCGGTTCGAGCAGGCCCAGCACGACTCCGCCCAGCGCGGCGACGGGGACCAGCGGCAGCAGTTGCACCAGGTGCAGGACGGCTGCCCCGCGGCCGGTCAGGCCGAGAGTGCGCAGGTAGGAGGTGGTCCTTCCGCGTTCGGGCGCGGTCAGCACCAGCTCCGGAGTGACGGCGAGCAGCGCGAACAGCACCGCCAGCAGCGTGCTCGCGGTGTAGAGGACGCCGACGCCCCGGGTGAGCCCGTCCCCGCGCAGCGCGGCCAGCGCCTCGGTGCGCACCGTGACCTGCGCCAGCGGTCCCAGCAGCCGTCCGCCGGCGGCGTGCAGCGCAGTCGCGGACGTGTGCGCGCCACCGCCGAACAGCAGCACCGCCGTGTGCCCGGAGGACAGCTGCGGCAGGTGCTGCTCCGCCCCCGCAGTGGTGATCAGCAGGGGGGTGCCGTCCGGGATCGGCGGTGAGCCTGCCGGTGGGGCTGAAGCGCAGATGGACCACCGGTTTCCCGTACGGCTGGACGGTGGCGCTGAGACTGCCGCCCGGTGCGCGCGCCAGTAGGTCGGGTGAGCCAAGGGCGGGCAACTGTACCGTGCCGTCCGGCAGGGTGCGGGAGGGCGCGGACAGCGCCGTGCTCAGGGCGCGGACGGCGGCCGATCCCGGGTCGGCGGCGGCGAGCGCGGCCGGATCGACCGCCGGCACCGACACCGGGCCCGCCGCGACCGAGGCGCCCTGCACCACGGCGTGGTGGTGCGCCAGCTCCAGCCAGCCCAGCAGCGCGACCACGGCCAGCGCCAGATCCAGCCCGGCCCGCTGCACCGCCACCGCGCCGACACGGCGGCGAGCGTTGGGGCGGTGCGGGATGGATATTCGCTTGAAGAGGGGCCGCAGGGCCGGACTGAGCACCGGCAGCAGCACGGCCGCGCCCTGCACGGCCAGGGTCAGTACGGCGGCGGTCCACCCGGCCGGGCCCAGCGCACCGTGCACCAGCAACTGCGCCAGGAACGGTGCGGCGACCGCCGCGGGGATGCCGGTCAGCGCCCACTCGGCAGCGGCCGCCGCCAGCAGCCGACCGGTCCCGGCGCCGCGTGCCTGCTGCAGCGCCAGCTCTCCGCTTCGGTGCTCCGCGAGTTGACGTGCCGTCAGGACCAGTGCGGTGAGGGCGAGTACGGCGAGCAGGGCGGTCGGCTGGTAGAGCGCGGAGCGGGCGACCGCGATGGGTGCGGCCAGTGCGTCGACGGCCTGGGGCAGTGAGGACACCGCCGTCATGCGGCTGAGCGGCGGCTGCGCCCCGTGGAACACGGAGAGGTCGGCGTGGCTCCCGGCGAAGGCGCCGGCCCGGTCCCGCAAACCCGCCAATTGGCTCGCGCCGACGCCGGCGAACTCGCCCTGCGCGCTCCAGTACACGGTGACCTGGCCGTTCAGCGCGGCGGTGCCGTTGAGTGCGGCGGGGGAGACGACGAAGAGGGAGTCGGCAGCCCCCTGCGCGGCGGTCGGGTCCCCGGCCATGCCCGGCCAGAACCCGGCGTTGCCCTGGGCCGTGTAGACGCCGGTGACCCGTACGGTGGCCGGGCGTCCGAAGGCGTCGCCGAGGGTGAGCCTCGCCCCGGGGCGGACGCCGAGCAGTTGGGCCAGCTGCTGGGGCAGCGCCGCGTCCACGGTCGAGGACGCACCCGGCGCCGAGGCTCCGGGGGAGACGGTTGGCAGGCTGGTGAAGGAAGTTGATGGAACATCAGCCACGCCTGCGGGCCAGGCGCCGGAGACGAGGCGGCCGAAGCGCGCCGCGCCCTGGACCGCGACCGGATGCAGTACCGCGCCCTTGCCGTTGCTGCCGTCACCATTGCCGCCGTTGACGATCAGCGGCCCGACGCCCAGCAGTCCAAGGTAGGTCTGCTCGGGCACGCCGCCGAACACCTGCGCTGTGGCGCTTCGCACCGCCCTGTCGGCAGCGGCCAGACCGGTGGCCTGAAATCCGGCACTGACCTGCACCTGGGCCCTGGGGTCGGCGGCCAGCCGCACTCCCGCCCCCTGGTCGACGGCGTTGCCCGCCAGCGCGGCCAACGCCGCCAGCACAGTTGCCGCGAGCAGTACGGTCACGGCGACGGCGGTGAGCACCAGCCCATGGTGCGCGGACCGTCGCACCGACCCGGGCAGCCTCCGGACCCGCGCGTCCCCACCTGGTCGGACCTCGGTCGCGACCACGCACGTCTCCTCGTACCTCTGAATTCCCGCCCCGGCCTCAGTGTTTCCCGTGCTGCGTGTGGGGCGCAAGCGATCGCGGAAACGGGTCAATCGGCTGCGGGTGGCACGGCCGGCTCCAACTCCCGTGCCAGCAGGGTCGCTCCGGCCACCGCGCCGGGCATGGCGACCACGGCGACGAAGGGGATGAGGAACAGCAGCACCAGCGGGACACCGAAGCCCAGGGTGAGTGCTAGCCGACTCCGCAGCTTGCGTATCCGCTGACGGAAGCTCAGGCCCCGGCGCTGCAGGGCGACTGCCGCAAGCTGCTCGGTCAGGAAGAATCCGGAGACGCAGAACGCGGCAGCGGGGACCACCGTCTGTCCGATCGCGGGCACGAAGCCCAGCACCAGCAGGAGCAGACCGATGCCGGCGGTCAGCAGCACCGAGGCCACGCCCTCCCGGGCGGCGAACCCGAGTTGCTGCCGGACCGACTGGCTCGGCGCATCCGGGGCGCCGCCCTCGATCTCCTCCACCCGCTCGGACAGCGACTCGTAGAACGGCTGGCCGATCAGCAGGGTGACGGCGGTGAAGGTGACGACCGCGAGCAGCAGGCTGCCGCAGACCAGCAGTACGGCGAGCAGCGCGCGTACCGCCGAACGCCAGTCGGTGGACCAGCTGTCGGCGAACGGGGTGGCCCAGGTGGCGATATCGCCCGCGTAGGTCGCGAGTGCGACCAGAGCCGCGATGTAGAGAACCAGCGCCACCAGCCCGGGCAGCAGCCCGAATCCCCACCAGCGGCCGTGCCGCACCACCCACCGCTGGCCCTTGAAGAGGTGTCCGAGGCCCTTTCCGAGATCACGCATGCGCGCAGTCTGCCGTAGCGGACCGACAGACCGCGCATCCGGTCGGTAGACCTACTGGACGCCCGCCGCCGAAGCTTCGGATTTTCTGGCCCGCTCTCCCTCTTGTCGCGTACGCTCCAGATCTCGATGACTGACACTTGGGACACCATCGCCGACTCGTACGCGGAGCGCCTGCGGAAGGGCTCCGCGATGCACGAGTTCGCGCGCGACATCCTGTTGGAGCAGTTGCCGGACGACCTGACCGGGCTCCGGATCGTGGACCTGGGGTGCGGCGAGGGGATCGTGGCCCGCGCGCTCGCTCTCAGGGGAGCCGGCGTGCGGGGTGTGGACCTCGCCCCGCGCATGATCGCGCACGCCTGGATCGCCGAGGCCGAGCGCCCGACCGGCGCCGTCTACACGGTCGACGACGGCTGCACCCTCGCCACCATCGGCAACGGCACGGCGGACTGCGTCACCGCCGGGCTCTCCCTCAACAACGTCCGTGACCTCAAGGCGGCTCTCGCCGCCGTCTCGCGGGTGCTGCTCCCCGGCGGGCGGCTGGTGTTCACCATCCCGCACCCCTGCTTCGAGGCCCCGGGCGCGAGTTGGGCCCCCGAGGCGGTCGACGACGACCCCCCGGACACCCGCCGCCGTCGCCGCACCGTCGGCGACTACCTGACCGAGGGATTCTGGCGCTCCACCAACCCCGAGGGCGCCCGCCGCGCCGGCAACCAGCACCGCACCCTCTCCACCTACCTCGGCGCCCTCCTGGCCCAGGGCTTCGCCCTGGAGGCCATCGCCGAACCCGCCCCGCCCGAACCGGTCCGCGCCGAACAGCCCCTCCGGGAGGGCCTGCCGCCGTTCCTGGTGGTGACGGGTCGGCGCTCGGGGTGAGGGGGCGGTAGCGGCGGGGTGTCCCGCGGCCGAGCCCTCCGTCCCGACGCCGTCCGGCTCATCGGGGCCGCCCCGGGCCGGCCGGGTACGTCACGAGTGGGCCGGCCGCCTTGATGGTGCGCAGCACCGGCGCCGTCTCCAGGGTGTGGATGGCGTCGAGGGCGCCCAGGCGGTGGGTGAGGTAGCGGTGGAGTGAGGCCGGGTCGGGGCAGAGGGCCTGGGCGACCAGGTTGGTGGGGCCGGTGGTGGCGCCGACGAAGGCGAGCTCCTCGTGGCCGGCCAGGGTGGTCGCGATCCGCTCCAACTGGGCCGGGGCGACGGCCATCCAGAGCAGGGCCTGGGTGCCCGCGCCGAAGACCGCGACATCGAGTTCGACGTCGAAGAACAGCGCGCCGCTGGCCCGCAGTTCGGCCAGCCGGCGGGCGACGGCGGCCGGGGTCCAGCCGGTGGCGGCGGCGAGTTCGGCGTTGCCGGCGCGGCCGTCGTGCTGGAGCGTGGCCAGCAGCGGACCGTCGGCGTCGGTGATCGCGGCGTCGCCCTCGGGCGTCGGCGCCGCCGGGCGCAGCAGTGCCTGCTGCTTCTCGTCCAGTGCCCCGGTGCGTCCGCGCCAGGCCGTGGGGCCGCCGAAGTAGGTGTGCAGGACGTAGTGCGCCGAGACGGAGGTGACGCTGGCCGTATGCGGTATGTCCCGCAGCAGCAGCGAGTGGCTGCTCGCGGTCGCCCCGGTGGGGGTGTGGATGATCGCCACGATCTCCGTGCCGCCGGAGGCGAGTTTCACCCAGGAGGTGTCGTTGCGTCTGGCCAGCGCGTCGGCCACGTTCTGTGCCTGGTGCGGGACCGCGGTCAGCCGGACCAGCCACTGGGCCTGTCCGGCGCGGTGCGGGTCGGGCAGGCCGACCACGCGCAGCGCGATGGTGCCGCGCAGTTTCCGGTAGCGTCGGGCCACGGTCTGTGTGGACACGCCGAGGGCGGCAGCGATCCTGGCGTACGGGGCGCGGCCGTCGATGTGCAGGGCATGGATCAGGCCCCGGTCGATAGCGTCGAGCATGGAGCCATTCTTGGCCATCGGCCCCGGCGATGGAAGAAATCACGCAACTTCGCTGTGCGGATGGAAATGTCAGAACGGCCCGAGCAGCGCGGCCGCGTGGCTGACCTGGACGGTGTGGGTGGCGCAGCCGCCGTCGGCGGTGAGCAGGTGCAGCAGAAAGCCGGTCGGTTCGTCGAGATAGCCCATGGGGGCGCCGTCGGTCATCGAGAGCGAGCTCTGGCGGTAGGTGCTGGGTGCGACCGCCAGCGTGCTGCCGGCGAAGGCGCAGGTGATCGGCCGGTGCACATGCCCGGCCAGAACCCGGACCACCCGGGGGTGCCCGGCGACCACCTCGGCGAGGGCATCGCCGTCCTCCAGGCGCATCCCGTCCAGGAAGGGGATGCCGACCGCCATCGGCGGGTGGTGCACGGCGACGAAGGCCGGGACGTCCGGACGCTCGCCGAGCACCGTGTCCAGCCAGCCGAGCTGTTCCGGGCCGAGCAGGCCACTGGGCTTGCCCGGCAGGTTGGAGTCCAGCACGACCACGGTGGCCCGGTCGTGCTCCACGGCGTAGTGAACCCCGTGCTCGCCGCCCGCGAGCAGCCCGCTCCCGCCGAAGGCGGCCAGCATCACGTCCGGGCTGTCGTGGTTGCCCGCGACCAGGTGCAGCGGCAGCGGGAACCGTCCGACGATCCGCCGCAGCTCCTCGTACTCCTCGGGTCGGCCCTGGTCCACCAGGTCCCCACTGATCACCACCGCCACCGGCTGCGGCTCCAGCGCCAGCACCCGTGCGAGCGCCAGGTGCAGGCCGGCGGCAGGACCGGCGCCCAGCGGGCCTGTGGTGATGTGCGGGTCACTGAGATGCGCGATGGAAAGTGTGGCAGTCATGCCTGAACGCTTCCCCAGCCCACCCTTCCCGGACAACCCGTCAAGCTGACGGCGTAACGAACAGCTGGTGACGTGACGTCAGGCCGTCGGTTACGGGGCGCCGAGGGTGACGGTGCGCGATCCGGGAGTGAAGGCGTCGAAGGACTGCTCCCAGCTCTCCTCGGGCCAGTGGTAGGTGACCCGGCCCTCGGAGGGTCGGTAGTCCGCCGTGTAGACCGTACCCAGGCCCTCGTGGTAGGCGAACTGGTAGAGCGGCGGCTTCAGCATCGCGGCCACGTCGGCGCCCGAGGCGCGGACGGCGGAGAGGCGTTGCCGGGTTCGGGTGAACTGTTCCTGCTGGTCGGGCACCGGCAGGTGCTGGTGGTTGGTCGCGCAGGCGTCCGGAGCCGGAGTCATCGGGATGTCGGGGCCGACGAACACCGTCATCGCCTGCTCGGGGTCGATCAGGGTGACGTTCTGGGCGAGGCAGATCGGGATGGTCGCCAGCTTGGCCACGGCTTCGTCGACGGTGTCGCAGGTCTCCAGCAGATAGCGCAGCACCAGGAGGATGCTGAAGCCCGGGCCCTGGACGAACCGCCCACCGAAGGTGAGCGAGACCGCGAGCCCGGCGTCGTTCATCCCGTCCAGCAGACCCCAGACCGCTTCCTGCATGCCGATCACCGGGCGCAGGAAGTGGGAGGAGACGATGGTCCCCTCGCACTCGTCCGGGTTGAAGTCGTAGTTGCGCAGCAGCCTGCCCTCGCCGCCGATCTGGGTGCAGCCCGAGAAGAACGGCCGCACCGTGGCGAGGGTGAGGAAGGTCTCGGCATGCGGACGGTCCAGCTGACCGGTGAGCCGGTCGAGCGCCGGGACCAGCTCCGGCATGTGCGTCTCGAACAGCGCCCGGGCCCGGGCCGCGCCCTCCGGGGTCCGTCCCTCGTCGGTCATCCAGGTCTCGGCGACCGGCCACAGCGGCTGCGTATGAGCCGCCCAGCGGCCGTCGCCACCGTCACCCACCTCGATGGCACGGAACGTCATCTGCTGCTGGCCCATCGCCGCTACCCCCTGGT
Organism: Streptacidiphilus sp. EB103A; assembly: GCF_041261405.1. Taxonomy (NCBI): domain Bacteria; kingdom Bacillati; phylum Actinomycetota; class Actinomycetes; order Kitasatosporales; family Streptomycetaceae; genus Streptacidiphilus; species Streptacidiphilus sp. EB103A. The sequence goes on from NZ_JBGCAQ010000001.1 coordinate 440,257, forward strand.
GCCGGTCGGATCGGATGCTGTGCCATGAACGAAATACCGCGGACCGGGCGTCAGTGTTGCACGACGACGCGCTCGCCCTCGCCGGTCGGCTCCTCGAAGCCGTCGAGGTAGCGCTCCAGCAGCTCCACGGAGACCGTGACGCTGTCGGCTCCCTGCTGCTGGTTGCGCGGCGCGAGGCGCCGCCGCAGGGTGTCCGGGTCCGCCTTGAGGTGGACGAGCTCCCAGCGGCAGTCGTGGCTCTCGATCAGGGCCTTGTAGCGGTCGCGGCGGGCCCGGCTCCAGAAACTGTAGTCGACGACGACGGGTTGCCGGGAGTCGAGAAGGCGGATCAGCTCCTGCCACTGCTCCGCTTCCACGGCGGCCTTGAGCCGCTCGTACTCCTCGGGGGCCAATTCCGCGGCGTCGTGGCCGAGTCGCTGCCAGATCGCCTCATCGACGGACAGCCGGACGAAGCCGCGGCGCTCCAGGGCTCGGGCGTAGGTGCTCTTCCCGGAACCTGCGATTCCGCACATCAGGACGACGAGGCCGGGTTCCGCAACGAGATCGTCCATGGTTCGAGAGTAGCCGTCCGACCAGCGACGTTCACCGGGTTTACGCACCGGAACGGGCCTTTGTCGGAATTGTGGGCATGAAGATCGAACGGGCCGCCGGTGAATGGGAGACTCGGTCGATGAACTCAGAGACGATCACCGCGACGGCCGCCGGCACCTGGAAGCTGGGCGACCTGACGGTCAACCGGATCGGTTTCGGCACGATGCGGCTCACCCAGTACGGCGCGGCGCTGAACACCGAGTCGGTACCCAGCGACCGCGGCCGGGCGCTGTCCGTGCTGCGCCGGGCGGTCGAACTCGGGGTGAACCACCTCGACACCGCGTCCTTCTACTTCTCCCGGCTGCGCTCCGCCAACGAGCTGGTCAACAGTGCGCTGGCGCCCTACCCGGACGACCTGGTGATCACCACCAAGGTCGGTCCCGGCCGGGACCCGCACGGCGACTGGATGAACGCGGCCACCCCGGCCCAGCTGCGCGGGCAGGTGGAGGAGAACCTGCGCCAGCTCGGCCGGGACCACCTCGACGTGGTCAACTACCGTCGGCAGCGGCCCGGTTCGATCGCCGAGCACTTCGGCGCACTGGCCGAGCTGCGCGAGGCAGGACTGATCCGCCACCTCGGTCTGTCCAACGTCGGCCCCGAGCATCTCGCCGAGGCCCAGGCCATCGCGCCGGTGGTCTGCGTGCAGAACAAGTACGGTCTCGGCGCGGCGAGTCCGGAGAGCGACGCTCTGCTGCGCTCCTGCGGCGAGCAGGGCATCGCCTTCGTCCCGTTCTACGCCATCGCCGGGCACGCCGGTGAGAGCGGCGCGGCCGACGCCGTCCAGGATGCCGAGGTCCTCGCCGCGGCGGCCGCCCACGGCGTGTCGGCCCCCGAGATCCGGCTGGCCTGGTCGCTGCACCAGGGACCGCACGTGCTGGCCATCCCGGGCACCGGCAACCTCGCGCATCTGGAGGCCAACGTGGCCGCAGGCGCCATCCGGCTCTCCGGCGACGAACTGGCCCGCCTCGACGCCGTTCACCGCGCCTGACCCACCGGCCGACAGGCCGGTCCCCGCATGGCCTGCGCAGGGGAGTTCGAAGGAGGTCCCGGGGCGCGACCACGTTTGAGTGACATTGCCGGGGAGGACCCGTTTCGCGGTGATACATCTTCGGATTCGACGTCCGCGAACCACGGGGAGCTTCACGACATGTCCATCGACACCGCCCTGCCGCCGCAGGTCGAGCTGGAAGCGCCCCCGGTGGTGGTGTCCGAGCACACCCTGACCTTCGACGGCTTCCGCTACGTCGCCCGGGTCGTCCGGCAGGGCGACAGCGTCACGGCGCCGCTGCTGCTGCTCGGCGGCTCGTCCCAGGACCGCTTCTCGTGGATCCGGCACCAGGCCGCGCTGTTGCCGCTGTGCGACGTGGTGACCGTCGACCTCCCCGGTTACGGGGACGCCGACCAGCTGCCGCCCCGCTACGGCACCGACTTCCTGGCCGCCGCCACCCGGCACATGGTGGACGCCCTCGGCCTGGGCGAGGTGAACCTGTTCGGCGGCTGCTTCGGCGGATCCATCGCGCTGCGCTTCGCCCAGCACTACCCGGAGCTGGTGGAGCGCCTGGTGCTGGTCGGCATGACGACCACGGTCCCGCCCGAGTACGAGCAGGCGGCCACCCGCTGGCTCGGCATGCTGGACGAGGGCCGCTACGAGGAGATGGCCAGGGAGTTGGTGTCCCGCTTCATGGCCCCGGCCGGCAGTGGGACCATCCGCAGGCAGGCCGCGATCGGGCGGCTGATCCACCGCCAGTTCCTGGAGCAGACGCCCCGTCAGTTCGAGATGGCGGTGGCGGACCACAACCGTCGGCTGATGCGCCACGAGTGGTACCGCCCTGAGCCGGTCCCGGCGGTGCCGACGCTGGTCTTCACCGGCGAGCACGATTCGCTGACCCCGCCCGGGTTGGGGCGCGGGGTGGCCGCCGTGCTCCCCGGCGCGGTGTTCACCACCGTCAAGGACGCCGACCACCTGGTGCACATGGAGCGCATCGAGGAGTTCACCGACCTGCTGGCGCACTTCCTGACGGACTGTCCGATCGACGCGCTGCCCTACTGCACTCCGCCGGAGTGCCCCTCCGTCGCAGGCTGAGCCGCCACTTCGGCTTCGGCGAGCCGTCGCCAGATCCGGTCCCGGGTCAGCGGCAGCTGGGTGAAGCGGACCCCGGTGGCGTCCCGCAGGGCGTTGGCCAGCGCCGGGGCGACCGGGTTGAACGGGCTCTCGCTCATCGACTTGGCGCCCAGCGGACCGATCGCGTCCGAGGTCTCCATGAAGTGCACCTCGGTGCGCGGGACGTCGGCGAAGGCGGGGAGGTGGTAGCGGCGGAAGGACGCGGTCTGCACCGTGCCGCGCTCGTCGATCCGTACCTCCTCCCACAGCGCGGCGCCCAGCGCCTGGGCGATGCCGCCCTCGACCTGGCCCCGGCACTGCATCGGGTTCATCACCTTGCCGGCGTCGGCGGCGTGGACGCTGCGCAGGATCCGCAGCTCCCCGGTGTCCGGGTGGACGGCGATCCGGAACCACTGCGCGTTGAAGGCGACCGAGCGCGGGCTGCCGCCCCAGTGGCCGGCCGCCGAGGTCTCCCGCCCTGCCGCGACCATGGCGGCGTGCAGGTCCTTGAGCGCCAGCCGCCGGCTGCTGCCGCAGCGGACCGAGTCCGCCTCCAGCCGGCAGTCGGCGAGCGGGTTGCCGGTGTGCTCCGCGGCGAAGGCCAGCAGCGCTTCGGCCAGCCCACCGGCCGCCTGCAGCACGGCCTTTCCGGCCACCACGGTGCCGGTGGAGCCGAAGGCGCCGGTGTCGTGGCGCACCACGTCGGTGTCGGACTGGCGGACGGTGATCCGCTCGGCGACGGTGCCCAGCGCGCCCGAGGCGATCTGCTTGTGCACGGTGGTGGTGCCGTTGCCGAACTCGGCGGTGCCCACGGCCAGGTCGTAGCGTCCGTCGGGGAGCAGGCTCAGCGTCGCGTCGGCGAAGTGGCCGCCGGGCGGACCGGTGGCGATCATCGCCAGCGCCGCGCCCTCGCCGACCAGCCAGCCGTCGTCCCGGAGCTCGGACCCGCCCACCGGTTCGGCCGCCGCCGCGCGGACGATGTCCAGGCACTGGTCCAGGCCGTAGGACGCGATCTGCAGGTCCTCCTCCTCGCCGCCTGCGGTCACCATCGGCTCGCCGGGGCCGATCACATTGCGGGCCCGGAACTCCAGCGGGTCGATGCCCAGGCGGCGGGCCAGCTCGTCCATCACCTGCTCCATGGCGAACACCACCTGTCCCAGCCCGTAGCCGCGGAAGGCCCCGGCCGGAACGGTGTTGGTGTAGACGGCGAAGCCGTCGGCCTTCTTGTTGGGGCAGCGGTAGACCGACAGCGACTCGCCGCAGCCGTGGAACAGCACGGCGGGCCCGTGGTTGCCGTAGGCGCCGGTGTTGGACACCACCCGCAGCTGAAGGGCGGTCAACTGCCCGTCCGCGGAGGCGCCCGCCTTGACCCGGACGGTGAAGGGGTGCCGGGTGGTTGCCGAGGTGAACTGCTCGGCGCGGGTGTACCCCAGCTTGACGGGCCGTCCGGTCCGCAGCGCGGCCAGCACCACGATGTCCTCGACCAGCATCTCCTGCTTGCCGCCGAAACCTCCGCCGACCCGCCCGGCCAGCACTCGCAGCCGGTCCTCGGGCAGGTCGAACAGGGTGCACAGGGCGCGCCGGGTCAGGAACGGGGTCTGCGTGCTGGAGCGGACCACCAGCCGCCCGTCCTCCTCGAACCAGGCGACCGCGCCATGGGTCTCCAGGCTGGCGTGCTGCACCCGCTGGGTGCGGAACTCCTCCTCGTAGACCACGGCCGCCCGCGCGAACCCGGCCGCGACGTCGCCGACCTCGCCGTGCACCTCGCCGACGGCGTTCACGGTGCTCCCGGAGACCGGGTGGATCACGGGTGCGTCCGGCGCCATGGCCAGTTCGGGGTCGACCACGAACGGCAGCGGCTCGTAGGCGACCTCGATCCGCCGGCAGCCCTCCTCCGCGGCGCCCTCGCTCTCGGCCAGCACGGCGGCGACCCGCTGGCCGACGTAGCGGACGATGTCGTCGAGGACCCGGGTGTCGTAGGGGTCCTCGTCCGGGTGCTCGTGCCGGGCGGTGGAGAACAGCCGCTCCGGGGCATCCTCGTGGGTGAACACCGCGACCACGCCCGGGACGCGCAGCGCGGCGGCGGTGTCGATGGAGCGGATCCTGGCGTGCGGATGCGGTGACCGCAGCAGCTTGAGGTGCAGCAGGCCCTCGACCTCCAGGTCGAAGGTGTAGCGGGCGGCGCCGGTGACCACCTGCGGTCCGGCCGGCGCGGCCAGACCGCGGCCGACGGCCTCGCCGGCCTCCGGTTCCTCGACGTTGCAGCGGCCGCGGACGGCGTCCTCGATGGCCCGGTAGCCGGTGCAGCGGCACAGGTTGCCCTTGAAGGCACGCGGCAGGTCGGCCCGCAGCTCGTCGTCCAGGGCGGCGGTGGTCATCAGATAGCCGGCCGTGCAGAAACCGCACTGGAATCCCTGGGCGTCCAGAAATCGCTGCTGCACCGGGTGCAGCTCCCCGCCCGGCCTGGCCAGGCCCTCGACCGTGGTGACGGACCTCCCCTCGGCCCGGAAGGCCGGGTAGAGGCAGCTGTGCACCGGCTCGCCGTCGACATGGACCGTGCAGGCGCCGCAGTCGCCGGCGTCGCAGCCCTTCTTGACGCCGAACCAGCCGCGCTCGCGCAGATGCGTGCGCAGGCACTGGCCCGGACGCACCGGCAGGTCGGATTCCTCGCCGTTGACGGTCAGCCGCATGCGGCGCCCCTCTCCTCCGCTGCGCCCCGCAGCTCCCGGCGGATCTCCTCGGCCAGCCGCAGCGTCATATGGCGCCGCCATTCCGGGAGCCCGTGGATGTCGTCGAACCACTCCCCGCGCGGCACGGCCGCCTCCACGGCCGCCCGCAGCTGCGCCGCGCCGGGGTGCAGCGGGAACCACAGCCGGACCGGGCGCACCGTCGACGCGGTGATCGTCAGCGTCAGCGAGCCGTCCGCCGGGTCGCTGCGGCCGATCAGCAGGGCGGCCGAGCGGCCGTGCTCGTGCAGTGAGGCCCGGCGGAAGGCGGTGCGCTGCCGCAGCGCGGCGTCCGGCAGGGTGACGGCGCGCAGCAGCTCGCCCTCGCCGAGGGCGTTGCGGCCGTTGCCGGTGATGAGCTCGGTGACCGGCAGGCGGCGCTCGGAGCCGTCCATGGCCCGCAGGGTGCAGACCCCGTCCAGGGCGGCGGTCAGTGAGATCATCGGGCCGGCCGGGAGTGCGTTGGCGAGGTTGCCGCCGATGGTGGCCATGTTCCAGATCTTGAACGAGGCGACGAAGGACCGGCAGCACTGCTCGACCAGCCGCTGGTTGTGCGCCCAGCGGTCCGGGAGCACCAGCCGCGACAGTTGTGCGACCGTACAGGTCGCGGCGATCTCCAGCCCGTCGGCGTGCTCGGTCAGCGGCGGCCAGCCTGCCGTGGAGAGGTCCCGCAGCCGGCGCAGCCACGGCTGGGGCTCGGAGAACAGATAGGTGCCCCCGCCCAGCCAGGCGTCGCCGGGCCGCCAGGGCTCGGCCCAGTGGACCGGCCCGGCCTCGGTCACGGTGTGCAGATCCATCCGGCTCCCGCTCCTCTCCCGATGTCCGGTCCCGACCAGCCGATTGAATCAGCGGCCTGTTACGGGCGACGACTGTCCGAGACCACGATCATCCGGCAGTGGAACTGGTGAATCAACCAAGAGGGACATGCGCCGATCCGGCTCGCATCTACGATGCTGGAGCGAACCCTGCCCTCGCTTCTGCGGATGGACACCCCGGTTCCGGCAGGGAGTGCGCGGCACCACAAGGAGCTACGCATGATCGTGGGAGACCTGCTGCGGCCCGCGAGCGCAGCGAGCAGCAGCAACAAGCCACGGGCGGGGGCGGGCGCAACGGTGGCGCCATGAAAGCCACCTACAGTCTCCGCACCCGCCACCGCCCGCACGCGCCGACTCCGCTGTCGGCGCCGCCTCCGAACCCGTCCCCGAAACGGAGACAGGCACGGCCCGGCCGGGCCAACGTCCGCGCCGTCCTGCTCTGCGTGCCGCGGCAGAACCGGCCGACGGCCCTCTAGGCTGTCGGCATGACTGACTCCAGCACCCTCGACCGACTCGGTTCCGGCAAGTACCTGCTGGTCACCACCTATCGCAAGGACGGCAGGACGGTGCCGACCCCGGTCTGGACGGTGCGCGACGGCGACGCGCTGGGGGTGTGGACGACCGCCGACTCGGGCAAGGTGAAGCGGATCCGCAACCGGGCCGAGGTGCTTGTGGCGCCCTGCGACGTGCGCGGCAAGCGGTCCGGGGAGGACGTTCCGGCCAGGGCGGAGATTCTCCCCCATGAGCAGACCGGGCACTACCGCGACCTGCTGAAGCGCAAGTACGGCCTGCTGGGCCGGGCGACCCTGCTCGGCAGCAGGCTGCGCCGGGGCGCGGAGGGGACCGTGGCGATCCGGATCACCCTGGACGAGAGCACCCCGGAGGGCAACGCCTGACACGGCTCGGCTGCCGCGGCCCTCCGCGTATGCCTTGACTTCTCAGGGTCAAGGTTCCAGGTTGTCAGCTGACGTACCGTCAGAAACGGTGCGACTGACGCCCGGAGGGCCGCAGCAATGGACCTGACCAGCCATGACGCCACCGGTCCGAGCCGCAGGACGCTGCTCGGCGGGGCGGCGGCCGCCCTGGCCGCGACCGCCGTGCAGTGGACGCCGCTCGGACGCATACCGGCAGCCAGCGCGGCCAGCACTCTGGCGACGCCGCCGTCCTTCCCCTCGGGCATCAGCCTCTACCAGCAGACCTTCCAGAACTGGTCCGAGGAGGTCACCGTCAACGGGCTGTGGAGCTGCGCCCCGGCCACCCCGGCGGACGTGGTCACCCTCGCCAACTGGGCGCATGCGCAGGGCTGGCGGCTGCGTCCGCTCGGCGCCGCCTACAGCTGGTCGCCGGTGGTGGTCGACCCGGCGACCCCGGCCGCCAACACCCTGCTGGTGGACTGCACCCAGCACCTCACCGCGGTCACCGTCCACGCCGCCGGCGGCAGTACCCCGGCCGGCGTCACCGCGCAGCCCGGCGTCACCATGGACACCTTCCTCGGCACCCTCAAGACCGCCGGCTACGGTCTCACCGGCTTCCCGGTGCTCGGCGCCGCCACCCTCGGCGGCGTCCTGGCCACCGGCGGCCGCGGCACCGGCGTCCCGGCCACCGGCGAGACCAAGGTGCCCGGGCACACCTACGGCTCGGTCGGCAACCTGGTCACCAGCCTCACCGCGGTCGTCTGGGACGCGGCCTCCTCCGCCTATGTGCTGCGCACCTTCCAGCGCACCGACCCGCAGATCCAGGCCCTGATCACCCACGTCGGACGGGCCTTCGTCACCGAGGTCACCCTGCGCGTCGGCGCCGACCAGCGGCTGCGCTGCCAGAGCTGGTTCAACGTCACCGCCGCCAACCTGTTCGCCGCGCCCGCGAGCGCCGGATCGCAGTCGCTGGCCAGCTACGTCAACAGCTCGGGCCGGGTGGTCTGCATCTGGTTCCCCAACACCGACTCGCCCTGGCTGCGGGTCATCACGCCCACCCCCACCCAGCCGTGGACCAGCCGCGCGGTCACCGGCCCCTACAACTTCCCGTTCAACGACATCGTCCCCAAGGGCATCTCGGACCTGCTGGCCCAGATCATCGGCGGCGACGCCGCGGCCACCCCCAGCTTCACCGCCGCGCAGATGGCCGGCGTCAGCGCCGGGCTGATCTCCACCGCCAGCTGGGACATCTGGGGATGGTCCAGCGATGTGCTGCTCTACGTCCGCCCGACCACCCTGCGGATCACCTCGACCTGCTGGAACGTCGTCACCAGCCGGGCCAACGTCCAGCGCGCCGTCAGCGAGTTCTACGCCGCCTACACGGCCAGGCTCGCCGCGTACGCGGCCGAGGGCCTGTACCCGATGAACGGGCCGCTGGAGATCCGGGTCACCGGCCTGGACGACCCGGCCGACTGCCAGGTCACCGGCGCGCTCGGGGCCCAGCTCTCCACCCTGCGCCCGCGCCCGGACCACCCCGAGTGGGACACCGCGGTCTGGTTCGACATGACGACCATTCCGGCGACCCCCGACGACCACCGGTTCGCCGGCGAGATGGAGGCATTCATCCGCAGCAACATGGGGGCCTACGGGCAGGTCCACGCCGAGTGGTCCAAGGAGTGGGCCAACACCTCCTCCGGCGCCTGGACCGACGCCTCGGTCATCAGCGGCGCCATCCCCGACTCCTACCGGGCCGGCCAGGCCACGGGGGACGGCTGGGACGCCGCGGTGGCGACCCTGAAGGCGCTTGACCCGTCCGGGGTGTTCAGCAGCGCGTTCCTGGACCGCGTCCTGCAGTGACGGCCTGAGGGGGCCAGACTGGGAGCGGCACTCGACGAGGAGGTCCCCACCATGACTGCCACGACTTCAACGGACAAGACGCCGACTGACAAGACGCCCCCGCCCCAGGTCTGGCCGACCCTGCGGGCGGCCGACGCCCCGGCGCTGATCGCCTTCCTGGTCGACGCCTTCGGTTTTGAGGTCAGCTGCCGCTACGGCGACGGCGACATCGTGCACCATGCGGAGCTGGCCTGGCCGCCCGGCGGTGGGATCATGCTCGGCTCCGCCCGCCCGGACGACGACGCCGACAACTGGTCGCTGCGTCCGGGCGGCTTCGGCGCCTATGTGGTCACCGACGACCCGGACGCGCTGTGCGCCCGTGCCCGCGCGGCCGGTGCCGAGATCACCGCGGAGTTGCACGACACCGACTACGGCTCCAGGGACTTCGCCGCCCGCGATCCGGAGGGTAACCGCTGGTCCTTCGGCACCTATCGCGGCGAGGCGCGGTAACCGGCCCCGGTTCCCGTCTCCTCGCCCTTCACTTCTCCGGCCGCCGTCCGCACACTGGCGGCCATGCTGACACTTCAGGAGATCTCCGACCGGCTGGAGATCCAGGATCTGATGGTCCGTTACGCCCATGCCGTGGACACCCGTGAGTGGACCCTCTTCAAGGAGCTGTTCACGGACGACGCCGTCATCGACTACTCCGCCTTCGGCGGCCCGCGCGGCAGCGTGGACGAGGTCACCTCGTTCCTGGAGCTCACCATGCCGCTGTTCTCGGCCACCCAGCACCTGGTCGCCAACTGCGCCGTCACCCTGGACGGCGACCGCGCCACGGCCCGAACCATGTGCCACAACCCGATGGCCGTCTCCGACTCGGAGTCGGTGCTGCTGTGCGGGCTCTGGTACGTGGACACGCTGGTGCGCACCCCGGACGGCTGGCGGCTGAGCGAGCGCTCCGAGGACAAGGCCTACTCGGCGGTGCTGAATCCGCAACCGTCCGACGAGCACTCGTAACAGCCCGTTCTTCCGCTGGGACATGATCCGCTGTCAGACTCGACAACGTGCCCGAATTCGACATGCTCGTGATCGGTTCCGGACCCGGCGGCCAGAAGGCCGCCATCGCCGCCGCCAAGCTCGGCCGCAGGGTCGCCGTCGTCGAACGCCCCGATCGGGTCGGCGGGGTGTCCATCCATACCGGCACCATCCCGTCCAAGACGCTGCGGGAGGCGGTGCTCTACCTCACCGGGCTGACCCAGCGCGACCTCTACGGGCAGAGCTACCGGCTCAAGGACGAGATCACCGTCGCCGACCTGACCGCCAGGACCCAGCATGTGGTCGGCCGGGAAGTGGATGTGATCCGCAGTCAGCTCTCCCGCAACCAGGTGGCGTTGGTGGCCGGCACGGGCCGTTTCGTCGACGACCACACCGTCTCGGTCTGCGATGTGACCGGCCAGGAACGGCTGCTGACGGCCCAGAACATCGTCATCGCCACCGGCACCCGCCCGGCCCGCCCCGACCTGGTGGAGTTCGACGAGCAGACCATCCTGGACTCCGACAACGTGATCAACCTGGAACGGGTGCCGCGCTCCATGGTGATCGTGGGAGCCGGGGTGATCGGGCTGGAGTACGCCTCCATGTTCGCCGCCCTGGGGAGCAAGGTCACCGTGGTCGAGCAGCGCGCCAGGATGCTGGAGTTCTGCGACATGGAGGTCGTCGAGGCGCTCAAGTACCACCTGCGGGACCTGGCGGTGACCTTCCGCTTCGGCGAGAAGGTCGCGGCGGTGGAGCGGCATCCGCGCGGGGCCCTGACGGTCCTGGAGAGCGGCAAGAAGATCCCCGCCGACGCGGTGATGTACTCGGCCGGACGGCAGGGGCTGACCGACGCCCTCGACCTGGGGAAGGCGGGGCTGTCGGCGGACGCGCGCGGCCGGATACCCGTGGACGAGCACTTCCGCACGGCGGTCCCGCACATCTACGCCGTCGGCGACGTCATCGGCTTCCCGGCCCTGGCCGCGACCTCCATGGAGCAGGGCCGCACGGCGGCCTACCACGCCTGCGGCGAGCCGGTGAACCCGATGCCCGAGCTCCAGCCGATCGGGATCTACACCATCCCCGAGATCAGCTATGTCGGCCGCACCGAGGACCAGCTGACCGAGGACTGCGTCCCCTTCGAGGTCGGCGTCGCCCGCTACCGCGAGCTGGCCCGGGGCCAGATCATCGGCGACGCCCACGGCATGCTCAAGCTGCTGGTCTCCCCGGAGGACCGGCGGCTGCTCGGGGTGCACTGCTTCGGCACCGGGGCGACCGAGCTGATCCACATCGGCCAGGCGGTGATGGGCTGCGGCGGCACCGTGGACTACCTGGTGGACGCCGTGTTCAACTACCCGACCCTGGCCGAGTCCTACAAGGTGGCGGCATTGGACGCGACCAACAAGATCCGCCAGATCGACCGGATGCGGGACTGAGGGAGGGAACGAGCTGCGGTGCGGCGCCGGCCCTCCTGTGGAAGGCTTCCCAGCAGGGTACCGACCGCCGCGAGGAGTCTCCCAGCTGTGACCACGGAACGACCCGGCGACCGGCGCGTCGAGGACCTGCTGCAGCGGCTCGCGCCGCGGGTCCTCGGCGCGCTGGTGCGCCGCCACGGCCAGTTCGACGCCTGCGAGGACGCCGTCCAGGAGGCGCTGCTCGCCGGCGCGCTGCGCTGGCCGGACGAGGGCGTGCCGGACAATCCGCAGGGCTGGCTGCTCACGGTGGCCTCGCGGCGGCTGATCGACCAGATCCGCAGCGAGAGCGCCCGCCGCGAGCGCGAGCAGCGCGTCGTGGCGGCCACACCCGCGGCCGAGCTGCTGGCCCCGGCGCCGGACGAGCGGGCCGACGACGGCACCGACGACACCCTCGCGCTGCTCTTCCTCTGCTGCCACCCGGTGCTCACCGCGCCCTCGCAGATCGCGCTGACCCTGCGCGCCGTCGGCGGGCTCAGCACCGCGGAGATCGCCCGGGCCTTCCTGGTCCCCGAGGCCACCATGGCCCAGCGCATCAGCCGCGCCAAGCAGCGGATCCGCGACGCCGGCGCGACCTTCGCCATGCCCGGGCCCGAGGACCGCCCGGAACGCCTCAAGGCCGTGCTGCACGTGCTCTACCTGGTGTTCAACGAGGGGTACGGCACCTCGGCCGGCAGCAGCCTGCAACGGCTCGACCTGACCGCCGAGGCGATCCGGCTGACCCGGCAACTGCGCACCCTCGCCCCGCTGGACGGCGAGGTCCAGGGCCTGCTGGCGCTGATGCTGCTCACCGACGCCCGCCGGGCGACCCGCACCGACGACCAGGGGAACCTGGTGCCGCTCGCGGAGCAGGACCGCAGCCGCTGGAACGCCGAGCAGATCGACGAGGGCGTCGCCCTGGTCACCCATGCGCTGACCACCACCCGGCTCGGCCCGTACCAGGTGCAGGCGGCCGTCGCCGCCGTCCACGCCGAGGCGCCGTCCGCGGAGAAGACCGACTGGCCGCAGATCCTGGCCCTGTACGAGACGCTGGAACGGCTCGCGCCCAACCCGGTGGTCACCCTCAACCGGGCGGTCGCCCTGGCCGAGGTGCACGGTCCGCGCGCCGGTCTCGACCTGCTGGCGGCCCTGGAGCAGCAGAGCGCGGCCCTCGCCGACCACCACATGCTGCACGCCGTGCGCGGCCATCTGCTGGAGGCCGTGGGCGAGCCGGTCGCGGCCAGGGAGGCATACCGCGCGGCGGCGCGGCGCACCAGGAGCCTGCCGGAGCAGCGCTACCTGGACGCCCGGGCCCGCAGACTGCTCTGACGTCGCCTCGGCCCGAGCGGTCTCAGCTGCGGCGCCCGGCGGCCTGCACGTTCTCCTCGTCCTCCAGCGGTGTCCGCTGCGACGGCAGATGCGCTGCCGCCACCTTGCCTGCGCCGCCCCCGCGGCGGCGCAGGCGGCCGGTCAGCCGCAGCAGCGGGCCGGTGACCCACAGCCCCAGCAGTGTCACCCCGACGCCGGCGACGGCGTCGAGCAGGTAGTGGTTGGCGGTGCCCATCACCACCACGGCTATCACCGCCGGGTACAGCAGACCCAGGACCCGCACCACCCGCGACCTGCTGTAGCGGAACAGCAGCAGCCCGCACCACAGCGCCCAGCCGACATGCAGGCTCGGCATCGCCGCGAACTCGTTGGTCACATCGCCGAATCCCTTCGGCGTCCCACCGCCGCCGCCCCACCAGCCGATCGAGGCGTGCTCGGCCAGGGTGTCCACGAAGCCGTACGACCCGTCCAGCATCCGCGGCGGCGCGGTCGGGAAGGTGATGAAGCCGACCAGGCCGAACATGGTGGTCAGGCCCAGCCAGGTCCGGGCCTGGCGGTAGTGCTGGCGGTGGAACTTCCACAGCCAGAACAGCACGCCGACGGTGAGGATGTAGTGGAGGGTGGCGTACATGTAGTCGGCGGGTATGCCGAGCCAGCCATGGTGGTAGAAGCTGTGGTTGAGCCAGTGCTCCGGGCTCAGCCCGACATGCCGCTCGGCCGAGAGCAGGTCCCGGCCGTGCCGTTCCGCCACGTCCTGCTTGTCGTGGACCAGCAGCCGACTGCCGTCGTAGACGGCGTAGACCACCAGGAGGATCTCCCACTGCCAGGTCGAGCGCCAGCGCCATCTGAGGCGCCGGACCTTCGGGGTTCGCGCGCCGTTTGACGCACTCTCCCGCGAGTTCACGGGAGCTTCATCGGGGCCGGGCGGTACCGGCAGGTCATTAGACACCCGCGTATCTTCTCCCCTGGCTGTGCAACGCGCTGCACTCGGGTCGAGATGAGGGGAAATGAGCAGGTCAGTCCCGGGGTACGCGCTGGTCGGGACGCTGACGTCGCCGATCCGGAGAGTCGCGGGTCCGGTCGGCGGGCATGATGTCGGCGGGCTTGATGTTTGGGGCATCACATCCCGCTCTGCGCGAGCATGGTGGAGCGGTTCACGACACGCGACCGACAGCACGGACGAAGGAGCAGCGATGGTGCACGACCGAGCAGGACAGCCGGCCCAGCCCGGGGACCTGGTGGACGTCGCCCGACTGGTGACCGCCTACTACGCGCTCACCCCCGACCTCGCCGACCCGGCCCAGCGGGTCGCCTTCGGCACCTCGGGCCACCGCGGCTCCTCCTTCAACACCGCCTTCAACGAGGCGCACATCGCCGCCACCAGCCAGGCCGTCTGCGACTACCGGGCCAGGCAGGGCACCACCGGGCCGCTGTTCCTGGGCATCGACACCCACGCCCTCTCCGAGCCGGCCCGGGCCACCGCCCTGGAGGTGCTGGCGGCCAACGGCGTCACCGTCCTGATCGACACCGAGGACGGCTACACGCCCACCCCCGCCGTCTCGCACGCCATCGTCTCGTACAACCGGGGCCGCACCTCGGACCTTGCGGACGGCATCGTGGTCACCCCCTCGCACAATCCGCCCGGCGACGGCGGCTTCAAGTACAACCCCCCGCACGGCGGCCCCGCCGACTCGACCGCGACCTCCTGGATCCAGGACCGCGCCAACGAGCTGATCGAGAAGGGGATGTCGGAGGTCCGCCGGATCCCCTACGCCCGGGCGCTGGCCGCCGACACCACCGGACGCTTCGACTTCCTGGGCTCCTATGTCGCCGACCTGCCCTCGGTCCTGGACCTGGACGCGGTCCGCGACGCCGGCATCCGCATCGGCGCCGACCCGCTCGGCGGGGCCTCGGTGGCCTACTGGGGCCGGATCGCCGAGCAGCACCGGCTCGACCTCACCGTGGTCAACCCGGAGACCGACCCGACCTGGCGGTTCATGACCCTGGACTGGGACGGAAAGATCCGGATGGACTGCTCCTCCCCGTACGCCATGGCCTCGCTGATCTCCAAGCGGGACGAGTACCGCATCGCCACCGGCAACGACGCGGACGCCGACCGGCACGGCATCGTCACCCCGGACGCCGGGCTGATGAACCCCAACCACTATCTGGCCGTCGCCATCTCCTACCTCTACCGTCACCGCGAGGGCTGGCCGCAGGGCGCGGGCATCGGGAAGACCCTGGTCTCCTCCTCGATGATCGACCGGGTGGCCGCCGACCTCGGCCGCCGGCTGGACGAGGTCCCGGTCGGCTTCAAGTGGTTCGTCGACGGGCTGACCGACGGCAGTGTCGCCTTCGGCGGCGAGGAGTCGGCGGGCGCGTCCTTCCTCCGCCGCGACGGCTCCACCTGGACCACCGACAAGGACGGCATCCTGCTGGCGCTGCTCGCCTCCGAGATCACGGCGGTCACCGGCAGCACCCCCTCCGAGCACTACGCCGCCCTCACCGGCCGCTTCGGCGCCCCCGCCTACGCCCGGGTGGACGCCCCG
Organism: Streptacidiphilus sp. EB103A; assembly: GCF_041261405.1. NCBI lineage: Bacteria > Bacillati > Actinomycetota > Actinomycetes > Kitasatosporales > Streptomycetaceae > Streptacidiphilus > Streptacidiphilus sp. EB103A. Next base: position 455,601 of record NZ_JBGCAQ010000001.1, read on the forward strand.
GCGACCCGCGACCAGAAGGCCGCTCTGGCCGCGCTCTCCTCCGACCAGGTCACCGCCGCCGAGCTGGCCGGCGAGCCGATCACCGCGGTGCTCACCCGCGCTCCCGGCAACGACGCCGCCATCGGCGGCCTCAAGGTCTGCACCGAGTCCGCCTGGTTCGCCGCCCGTCCCTCCGGCACCGAGGACGTCTACAAGATCTACGCCGAGAGCTTCCAGGGCCCGGACCACCTGGCCCGGGTCCAGCAGGAGGCCCGGGACCTGGTCGGTTCCGTCCTCGGCCAGGGCTGATCCCGGGGCCGGCGCGGCGGACGGCGGGTCACCCGCCGTCCGACTGCTGGTCCACCAGGCGGCGGTGCAGCTCGGTGGTCATGGCGTGGATGGCGCGGGTGAGCTCGGTGTTGGTCTTGAGCTCCAGCTCCTGCTCGACGAAGTCGTGGTCGGCCTTGGCCTGCTGGAAGGCGGCCTGCCGGTTCTGACCGATCATCACAAAGGTCGACAGGAAGATCGCCTCCAGCGAGACCACCAGCGTCAGCGTCGGCCAGGGGCTGCGCTCCACCCACAGCATCCACACCGTGAAGATCACCGCATGGAGGTAGACGAACAGCATCGACCCGGCGAATCTGGTGATCCCGTCGGCGATCCGCACCTGCAGATCGGAGGCGCGCCGGGCCTCGTGGGCGAGTACCACGGGATGGTGCTCGGTCGCCGGGTCGGGTGGGATGTGGGGGGTGTACATCGCTGAGGGCCCTTCCTGCTGATGCGTGCGGTCAGGCCGTCAGGCCTGGTGCGCAGCATCATCCCGGATCGGCGCCGGTCGTGGGGATCCGTCCGTGCCGTGCCGCCCGTCACGTCCGCCGTTCCGCTGGGTGTCACGGCCGCGCAGCAGCGACGCGGTGGCGGCGACCACGGCCATGGTCGCGGCCGCGATGAAGACGACCGTCAGTCCGTGGTGCAGCGGCCCCGAGATCAGGTGGGGGAAGAACTGAGTGCCCGTCAGGGTGTCGGCGTTGTGCCGGGGGAGGGTCCTCAGCACCCCCGAGGGAGCCAGCAGATGGCCGATCGGGTTCTGGCCGAGGAAGGCCGCGAAAAGGGTGGAGACCGGCGGCAGCGAGGCGACCGGGCCGGCCACCGAGGCCGGCACGCCCTGCGCCTGCAGGCCCGAACTCAGGGTCTGCGGCAGGGATCCGGCCAGCCCGGTGACCATCAGCGAGAAGAAGATGCCGATGGACAGCGACACTCCCGAGTTCTGGAAGGTGGCCCGCATCCCGGAGGCCGCGCCGCGCCGCTCGGGCGGCACGCTGCCCATGATGGCGGAGGTGTTGGGCGCGGAGAACATGCCCTGGCCGATGCCGTTGGCGAAGACGATGACGGCGAACACCGGATAGGAGAAGTCGACCGGCAGGAACAGCAGTCCGACGAAGGAGCCGGCCATCAGCAGCAGGCCGCTGCTGGCGAAGGTGCGCGCGCCGAAGCGGTCGGACAGGTAGCCGCTGATCGGCCCGGAGATCAGGAAGCCGACGGTGAGCGGGATCAGCGCGATCCCGGCCCACAGCGGGGTGGACTCGTAGGCGTAGCCGTGCAGCGGCAGCCACACCCCCTGCAGCCAGATGATCACGATGAACTGCAGCCCGCCGCGGGCGATCGCGGTCAGCAGCGAGGCGGCGTTCCCGGCCGCGAAGGCCCGGATCCGGAACAGCCCCAGATGGAACATCGGCTCGGCCACCCGGGTCTCCACCAGCCCGAACACCACCAGCAGCAGGACGCCGCCGCCCAGCATGCCGAGCACCAGCGGGTTGGTCCAGCCGGTCGGGTGGCCGCCGTAGGGCTGGATGCCGTAGGTGATCCCGGCCAGCAGGGCCAGCGCGCCGCAGGTGAAGGTCAGGTTCCCGGCCCAGTCGATCCGGGCCGAGCGCCTGGCGCCGATCTCGCGCAGGCTGCGATAGGACCAGAGGGTGCCGACGACGCCGATAGGGACGTTCACCCAGAAGACCGCCCGCCAGTCCACGGTGGCCAGCAGCCCGCCGGCGACCAGGCCGAGGAACTGTCCGGACAGCCCGGCGATCTGGTTGACGCCCAGGGCCATGCCGCGCTGCTCGGTGGGGAAGGCGTCGGTGAGGATCGCGGCGGAGTTGGCCATCAGCATGGCGCCGCCGACGGCCTGCAGGATGCGGAAGCCGATCAGCCACAGCGCGCCCCCGGCGCCGTTCAGCGGGTCCAGCGAGAGCGCCAGCGAGGTGGCGCTGAACACCGCGAAGCCGAGGTTGTAGATCCTGACCCGCCCGTAGATGTCCCCGAGTCGGCCGAGCGCCACCACCAGCACCGCTGTGACCAGCAGATACCCCATGATCAGCCAGAGCAGGTAGCTGATGTTGCCGGGGGCGAGCGGGTCCAGCCCGATGCCCCGGAAGATGGCCGGCATGGCGATGATCACGATCGAGGCGTCCAGGGTGGCCATGAAGACGCCGAGGGTGGTGTTGGACAGCGCGACCCACTTGTAACGGGGGCTCAGGGGAAGGGTGTCGGATACACGCATCCGATCATCCTATGAATCTTAGTTGGCATAAGCAATGGTGCAGGGGCACCCCAGGAAGGAGGTACCCCTGCACCGGCCATGGCGCGGTGGCGCCTACGGGTTCACGGTGATGGTGAACGTGGACGTGGTGTTCTGGATGTTGACGAAGTTGTTGCTCTCGGTGAGGTGGTTGAACACCGCCGTGCCCACCGCCGGGCCCTGCCCCGTCTCGGGCAGCTGGTTGGCCCAGATCCCGTAGCCGGACTTGGCGTTGTAGGCGTCACCGCTCTGCTGGGCGCCGGTGATGGACACGTCGGTGAAGATCGTGTCGGTCACCGGGTTCAGCGCGGTGCCGCCCGAGTAGTCCGTCTGGAACATGATCCCGGAGTACGTCGGGTCGGTGATGTCGACGCTGTTCACCCTGATCCCCCGGAACGGCTGGGTCGCGGAGAAGACCCAGATCGCCGGGAACACCTGGCCGTTCCAGAAGTGCCCGCCGTCGCGCACCAGCGAGACGTTCTGGATGGTCGTCGGCTGGGTGCCGAAGCCCTGGAACGGGTAACCGAAGTTCAGCGAGCTGATGGTGATGCCCGCGTAGGTGAGCGTGTCGGCCACGTACAGGTTCTGCATGGTGTTGTTCTCGCCGCCGTAGACGGCGATGCCGGCCGCGCGCCACGGAGTGACCGCGGTCAGGTTCTGGAAGGTGTTGTTGGTCAGGTCCGAGGAGTTGTGGTCCTGGGCCGCGAACAGCGCGAAGCTGTCGTCGCCGGTGGACCGCGCCTCGTCATTGCTGACCAGGTTGCCGGAGCTGCCGTTGGTGAGGTTGATGCCGTCGGCGAAGGTGTCGCGGATCCGCATGTTGGTGGCGGTCAGGCCGGTGACATGGGTGCCCCAGATCGCGACCACCTGGTGCTCGATCCAGATGTTGTCGATGGTGAGGTTGGCGACGTCGGTCAGGTCGAAGACCTTGCCCGGCCCGTCGATGCGGGAGGTGTAGTCGCCGAACCAGCCGAATCCGGTGAACGAGGACCCGTTGGCGCTGGACTGCACGGACCAGCCGACGTCCGTGTTGTCCTGCGTGGTCGGGGCGTTGAACTGGGTGTACCAGGGGCCGGCGCCGACGACCTTGACCGCCTTGCCGCTGACCTGGAACTTGCTGGTGGTCTGGTACTGCCCGGCGGGCAGGTAGACGCCCACCAGCTTGCCGGTGGTGTCGTTGGCGACCTGGGACAGGGCGTTCTGGACGTCCTGCTGCCCGAAGCCGGCCGGGGTGACGTAGGTGGCCGGGTTGGGGTCGGCCACCGGGGCGACCATCTCGGTGTTGATGTAGTCGATCGCGTACTGGGAGGTGTTGGCGGCGTCCTTCTGCAGCTTGATCACGCTGTCGGCGGGCACCGTCTGGTTGAGCACGATGTGCGCCTCGTCGTAGATGTGACGCGGCGATCCGGCGCTCGGGTCGTTGCCGGGGCCGGTCTCGGCTCCGTACAGCCACTCGTACTTGGAGTTGAGGGTGATGGTCTGCAGGAACGTTCCGTTGACGTAGACGTCCAGGGTGGCCGTGCTGCCGCCACCGCCGGGTGCGTCCGGGATGTTGAACCGGGTGACCAGGGTGTTCGTCGGGTCGGTGGTGTTCCACTGGACGTAGGCGCCGGTGGTGTCGAGGGTGACGGCCTTACGGCCGGACGCCTCGCCCGCGAGGTCGCCGATGGTCCGGTTGGGGCCGACGACGGCCGCGCCCCCGCCGATCATCCCGTTCTCGGCCTCGTACACGTCGTACGGCATGTTGGCGCCGCGGCCGACGAAGAACGGGGTGTCGCTGATGTTGTTGCCCTGCTTCACCGGCAGCTCATTGGCGTCAATGGCGATGACGGTGTGCAGCGTGTACTTCCCGTTGACGGCGGACCAGGTGCCCATCGACACCGGCGAACCGGTCGCCCCGGGGGCCAGGCTGCCGCTGTAGGAGCCGCTCAGCGTCTTGACCACGCTGTTGTTGCTGTCCAGCAGGGTCAGCGTGATGCCATGGGCGCCGGAGGCGGTGGCCACCGTGCCCTGGTTCTTCAGCGTCACCGAGAAGGTGACGGTGTTTCCGGCGGACGGTGTGCCCGGGCTGGAACTGACCGACGAGGCGACCAGGTCCGAGGACTGCACCGGAGCTACGACCAGGCTGGTCGGGTTGGTGTAGCTGTTGTTCCCGTAGTTGAGCTCGATGACGCTGTTGCCCTCGTTCACCTTGGCCGTCAACTGATAACTGCCGGCGGTCTGGGTGCCGATGTTCGCCGAGACGGTGCTGGAGGCGCCGGCCGCCAGCGCGCCGACGGCGGCGGTGCCGACCTTGGTGCTGCCCAGGTAGAAGTTGACGTTGGTCGCACCCGAGGCGGCCGTACCGGAGTTCGCCACCGTGGCGGACACGGTGACCGGGTCGGTCTCCACCGGGGCGGTCGGCGTCCAGGAGGAGGAGCTGACCACCAGGTCGGGGTTGGGCGCCGGGACTCCGATGACCTGGAACTCGGCGACCTGCCCACCCGGGGCGCCGCTGTTGCTGGTGATGCTCAGCTCGACGTCCGAGACCCGCGCACTGACCGGGATGGAGACGCTGTTCCCGGTGCTCGGGTCAAAGGTGTACGTCTGCGCCGCGGCGATGGTGGTGAAGCCGGTCGCGCTCTGCTCGCGCCCCAGGACCGCGATGGTCTGGGTACGCGTCGACCAGGCGGCGGCCGGATTGAGCTTGACCACCACCGACGACACATCGGCGTTGGCGCCGAGGCTGACGGTGAGCTGGCTCGGGTAGGTGGAGCCCTCGAAGTAGGTGGTCAGGTCATTGTCGTTGGCGTTGGCGGGGGCATAGGTGAAGGTGTTGGCGGTACCGGTGATCGGCTTGCCCACCGCCAGATTGCTGCCGGTCCCGCCGCCGCTCCCGGTACGGGTGACCGTGTTGGACGCGGAGGACTGGTTCCCGGCCGCGTCGTGCGCCTTCACGTAGTAGGAGACGGTGGCGGTGTCCGGCTGCGCGTCGGTGTAGGTCAGCGTGGAGCCGCCGACCGTGGTCGCCAGGGCTCCGTTGCGGTAGATGTCGTACCCGGTGACCCCGACGTTGTCGGTGGCCGCGCCCCAGCTCAGCGCGATCTGCCCGCTCTGCGGCTGGGTGTAGGCCAGGTTGGTCGGGGCGGTCGGCGGCGTGGTGTCACCGCTCTGCCCGGCCCGGGTGACGGTGTTGCTGTTGGCCGACTGGTTCCCGGCCGCGTCGTGCGCCCGCACGAAGTAGCTGACCGTCGCGCTGGCCGGCTGGGTGTCGGTGTAGGCGAGCACAGTGCCCGCAACACTCGTCAGCAGGCTGTTGTTGGCATAGATGTCGTACCCGGTGACCCCGACGTTGTCGGTGGCCGCGCCCCAGCTCAGCGCGATCTGCCCGCTCTGCGGCTGCGTGTACGCGAGATTGGTCGGCGCGCTCGGCGGCGTGGTGTCGCCACTCGTCGGCCCGTACACCTCGAACTCGGATATCTGCCCGGCCGGCCAGCCGGTGTTGGCGGTGATGGTGATCCGCACATAGCGGGTGGTCGTCGCTGTGAAGCTGATCGTCGACGTGTTCCCGGTGCTGGGGTTGAAGGTGTAGCCGGCGGAGGGGACCAGGGTGGAGAAGGTCGACCCGTCGCTGCTGCCCTGAACCGTCAGGGTCTGCGTCCTGGTCGCCCAACTGGTGTCGGCCGGAACCTTGAGCACGACCTGGTTGACGCTGACGGACGCGCCGAGGTCCACCTGGAGCCACTGCGGGAAGGCGTTGTTGGTGCTCTCCCAGTAGGTCGCCTGGTTGCCGTCGTTGGCGTTGCTCGCAACGTAGGTCTGGCTGACCCCGCTGGAGCTCATCGTCTTCCCGAGCGCCAGGTTCGCCGAGGTCCCACCCGTACCGCTGCCGTAGACCTCCACCTCGGAGAGCTGCGCGGCCGCCCAGCCGGTGTTGGCGGTGATGTTGATCCGCAGGTAACGGGTGCTGGTGGCACCGAAGTTGATGGTCACCACGTTCGAGCTGGACGGGTCGAAGGTGTACCCCGTCGAGGCCACGACCGTGGCGAAGGTGGACCCGTCCGTACTGCCCTGCACGGACAGCGTCTCGCTCCTGGCACCCCAGCTGCTCGGCAGCTTCAGCACCACCTGGTTGACGGAGGTCGCTGAACCCAGGTCGATCTGGGCCCACTGCGGGAACGAGCCGGAGCTCTCCCAGTAGCTGTCCTGGTTGCCGTCATTGAGGTTGCCGGCGACGTACTGGCCGTTGGCACTGCTGGCGGTGGCGGTCTTCCCGAGGGCCAGATTGCTGCCCGCAGCCGATGCCGGCACCAGGTTCAGCACCGGAACCATGGACACCAGCAGCCCGATCAGGGTCAGGACCACAGTCCTGAACCGCAGGGATCTTCCTCTTCTGCGCATGCTCGTCCTCTGCTTGTGCAGTCGCACATGGGTGGGGGAGGAGGGTGCAGGACCGGGACCGGCCAATCGGAATTTGCAGAGCCTGTCCTGATGCCTGAAGTAGTAGTGACAGGATTTTGCAGCTAACGAGCAGGAAGTTACAGAGACGCCATGGCTCCGTCAATGGATCGCACAGGGTTCCGGGAAGCGCATCACGGACATCTGTGGCGGGGGAGGGGGCGGGAGTTGAGGGGTGATCGGAGTGTTGCGATGCTCATTCGCAGATCGGGCTACAGGCGGTCGCCTTTTTGCGAGGCGGGGGAGGCGGGGCGCCGTAGCCGCTGGGATCGGGGTCCCTGGGTGGGCTTAAGTTGCCCACCGATGCCGACCGACCACCCGTGCCTTGTTGCTCTTGCTCGGCTCCGCCTCGCGGGCCAACTGCGCGGAGGGGGCGGCCTGGTGGGGCTCCGTTGCCGGGCGGCGGGTGGGCGCGGGGCTGCCGCCTGCTGCAGAAGCGATCCGCCGGAGGCGCGTGATAGCCGAGATCACGGTTTTAGGGGTCACTCACCCTACTTTTGGGTCACTGATCTGACGCAGAATCGGACATAGCGGGCAGAATCTGTTGGACAAGTGACCCAAAAGTAGGGTGAGTGACCCCAAACCTGGCAAACCTGGCCGGGGAATCGTTTCTTCACCCCAGCACCGGCGCGCCACCCGGCAACGCACGCCCCACCGACCGCCCCGCTCCTCGTGGTTGGCCAGCGAGCGGAGCGAGCCACCCCAGCCCGGGACCGACCGGCGTGCCCCACGGAGGCGACGGACGGTCATCGGGAGCGAACGCGCACCGGAAACCCGGCCGCTGGTCGGGGGCTCGGCCGCGTGACGTACCCCGCCCCAGGCCCACGGCGGCGGGGCTACGTCTGGTACTGGGCGGCCACTCGCGATCCGGACAGGGCGAAGCGCGGGTGGGCCTCGGCCTTGCCCAGGGCGAGGTCGGCCGCCATGCGGCCCAGCAGCGGGGCGAACTTGGCGCCGTGGCCCGAGCAGGCCGAGACGATCACCAGTGAGCCTGCCCGGTCCAGCACGAAGTCCCTTGTGGGGGTGGACGTGACCAGGCAGGACGACTCCGCGATCGGCACCGGGTCCAGCTCGGGGAGGCGGTGCCGGACGTACTCGCTCACCGCATGGCGGACCAGCGGCTCCACGACGCCGCTGCGCATCCCCGGCGTGGTGGTCCGGCCACGGCCGATCAGTCCGACCTTGAACGAGCCCCCAGTCCCGCTGCCGCCGCCATCCGCGCCCGACGGCACCCCGTACGCCTCCAACGGCCCCGCGGCGTGGATGAAGGCCGGCCAATCCGGGCCGGAGTACGGGCCAGAGCCCCGACCCCCTTCGCCCCGCCGTCGGAAGTGGAAGACCTCGTGCTGACTGACCGTCAATGGCGGTAGCCGGAACGGCAGCCCGAACCCAGGGAGCCACGCCCCCGCCGCGACGACCACCCGCTCGGCGTGCACCGCGGCGTTGTCGAGGCCGGGGCCGTGCAGCCGTACCTGCCCGGACGGCAGCCGCTCCAGGTGGCTGACCCTGGTGCCGCCGCGCAGCTCCGCCCCGTAGGTGATCGCGCGCTCCACGCAGGCGGCGACGGTCGCGTCCGCGTCCAGCCGGCCGGCGTCGGGGTGGTGCAGGACCGGGCCGCCGTCGTAGCGCAGCTGCGGCCAGCGTTCGGCGGCCTCCCGGGCGGACAGCAGCTCGTGCGGCACGCCTGCGGCGGCCAGCTGCTCGGCCAGCCGAGCCGGGTCGCGGCGGGCGCCGAAGTCCAGCATGCCGACGTGGTGGCGCAGCCGCGTCCCCGCGTCGGACTCCAGCTCGTCCCAGCAGGCCGCCGCCTGCCCGGTGAGCTCGACGTACAGCGGGTCGGCGTAGCTGCGCCGGAAGATCCGGGCACTGCCGTGTGAGCTGCCCTGCCGGTGGCCGGGGCGGAACGCCTCGACCAGGAGCGTGGAGACACCGCGCCGGGCGAGCTCCCAGGCGGTGGCCGCGCCGACCAGTCCCGCGCCGACGACCGCGACCTCGTAGCCGTCGGAATAGCTCTCGGAGTCCGCCGATGGAGTCATCATGCCTGCCTCCAAACGGCTCTGAGTGTCTGTCAGTTGCCATTGGACGACCGTGGTGTTGCGTCGAGGTTTCGTCGCGGGAAGCGGACGGTTGCCGTTGGGCGCGCTCACCTGAGCCGCCATCCGCCGATCACCGAGGGCGTCTAATCCCGGCTCCGCCGGTACGCCCCCTCGGCACTGCCCCGTTACGCCGATGTTCCCCCCGGCGGCTGGCCGGTGCCGCGCTGTTCGGCCTGGACCGTCTCGGCGCGTCGGCGCGGGCGCCGGCCCGGCTCCGTGAGGGCTATCGGCGGGCCGGCTACCAACGGGCAGAGTCTGACGCAGCAGCCTCAACCATGGGCTACCGACTGACTGTTGTCGCCGAGTGCTGATCCAGGCAGCCGTGTGCCCGTCAGTTCCGGTGCAGCGCCGGGTGGTCGGCGATCACCGTGCAGGAGCCCGGGGCGACCTCGGTGAAGCCCGCGTCGCGCACCATCGGCAGGTCCGTGGCGGCCAGGCCGGCCCACTGCTCCGGGGTGGCGGTGCGGACGGCGAGGGGGAAGCCGGCCGCGCGCCACTCCGCGCGCTGCTCGGCGGTCAGCGCCCACCAGGTGAGCTGCGCGCCGTGGCCGGCCTGGGCCATGGACTTGCCGGTGGACATCTCCACCTCGGGGTTGAACCACAGCACCGGCACCCCGGGGTCGGCCGGGGCCGGCGGCTCGGGATCCTCTAGCTCGGTTCCGGAGACCTGGAGCTTCGCCAGCTCCTTCGGCCAGCCGTCCAGCGGGACCGGCACGAACACCCGCACCTCGGCGGACTTGCCGGTCACCGTGATCCCGTCCAGCTCCTGCGCCTTGCGCCACTCGCCGCCCCTGGCCCGGCGGACCACCTTGCGGATCCTGGCGTCCTCCCAGGCGTGCACGCGCTCGGCCCACTCGCCGTCCGCCGCGGTGGTGCGCTCGTCCGAGAGCAGCGTCAGAACGGCGCGGGCGGCGGTCTCCAGCGCGTCGGTGTGGGCGGGCGGGTCGGTGCGCTCGATCCGGACCACCAGGGGCAGGACGAACTGCGGTGCGGCGTCGCGGTCGACCACCTGATCGGCGAAGGGGCTGGAGCTGGAGGCGGGGCTGCTGGTCACGGGTCCACCCTAAGCGGTCGGTCCGAAGTGTCCGAAGCGTCCGAAGCGGAGGACGCCTCAGTCCTTGAGCCGGCAGACCCAGAGCAGCGCCCCCAGCAGATGCGCCCGGAAAGCCGGGTCGGCGTAGGCGTCGTCGAAGTGGCCCAGGGCGGTGTAGAAGCTGCGGCCCCGCCCCTCGGGCTCCCGGCACCAGACCAGCGGGTGGTCCGCGCCCATCCGCCCGCCCTGGTACCCGCTCTCGTCGACCGTCGCCAGCACCCGCACCCCGGCGGTCCGGGGCGGGCTGCGGAAGTCGTACCACTCGTCGGTCCACGCCCACTGCTCGGGCAGGTGCCCGGTGGCCGGGTGGTCCCGGTCCTCGACGGTGACCGTGGCCGGCTGCGGCGCCGGGTGGCTGTGGAAGCGCGAGCCGAGGAGCTCGCCGTAGTAGGGCCAGTCGTACTCCGTGCCGGCGGCCGAGTGGATGCCGAGGAAGCCGCCGCCGGCCGAGTGGAACTGCTCCAGGGCCCGGCGACCCGCGTCGGTGAGCACCTCGCCGGTGGTCGAGAGGAAGACCACGGCTCCGGTACCGGCCAGCTCCGCCTCGGTGAAGGCTTCCGGGTCCTCCGTCGCGGTCAGCTCCAGCCCCTGCCCGGCGGCCAGCTCACCGAGCGCGGCGATCCCGGCGGGGATGGAGTCGTGGCGGAAGCCGGCGGTGCGGGTGAACAGCAGGACACGGGGGAGGGGCGGCATGGCGGGGACGGCTCCAGGTGGTCGAGCGGTTCGGCAGGGAAGCGCTTTCCGGAGCCTCAGGCTAGGCAGCGCCCGGCCGGGTGGTCAACCGGGTGGTCAAGGCGTCCCCGTGCTCGCCCGCAGGGTCGGTTCGACTGGCAGCCGCAGTACCCGCACCGGCTCGGACCGGGCCGCGGCCTGGCGGCTGAGGGCCAGGCCGACCGCCTCGGCGCCCATCTCCAGCAGCGGCATCCGCACCGTGGTCAGCGCCGGGGCGAGGTCGGCGGCCAGCGGGATGTCGTCGAATCCGGCGACGGCGATCTCGCCCGGGACGTCGATCCCGCGCTCGCGCAGCTCCGCGAGGACGCCGACGGCGCAGACGTCCGACAGGGCCAGGACCGCTTCCGGCCGCTCCCGGCCGGGGCCGGTCGCCGCCAGCAGTCGGCCGACCGCCTCCCGGCCTCCGGTTCGGCTGAACTCGGCCTGTTCCAGCAAGATCTGACCAAGGGTCAGGCCGAACTCCGCCAGCGCGTCGGTGACCCCGGCGAGCCGCTCCGCCGAGACCCGGAACCGCGCGGGCCCGGCGATCACGGCCAGTCGGCGGTAGCCCTGACCGAGCAGTGCCCGGGTGAGCGCCGCCGCGCCGCCGCGGTTGTCGGGCAGGACGGTGTCGTACCCGTCGCCGTGGTCGGTCACGGCGGTGACCGCCCCGCCCTCGGCGCGGTAGAGCGACAGCGCAGCGTCGATCGCGGCGGTGGCGGCCGGGTCGGTGTAGCCGGAGCCGGCCAGCACGATCGCCCGTACCCGCTGGGCGTGCAGCATCCGGATGCAGCGCAGTTCGACCTCGGGGTCGCCCCCGGTGTTCAGGACCATGGTGAGCAGCCCGGCGTCGGCGGCCGTGTCCGTGGCGCCCTTGGCGAGTGCGCCGAAGTAGGGGTCGGCGATGTCGTGCAGCAGCACCCCGATGGTCGCGGTGCTGGCCCTGGCCAGGGCCTGGGCCGGGGCGTTGGGGAGGTAGCCGAGCTCCTCGGCGCTGGCCCGGACCCGGGCGGCGAGCCCGTCGCCCACGGTGCGGGCGGAGCCGTTCAGGGCGCGGGAGGCCGTCGCCAGGGAGACCCCGGCATGGCGGGCCACCTGCCCCAGAGTCACCGCCATGGTCCCACCTCTCCGATCCGACGAATCGCTGTGTGAGGGGAAGGCTACCGGTTCGGGGGCCCTTGACCTCTGCGGCTCTCCGCTCTAGGTTCAGCGTGTGGAAAGCGCTTTCCATGGTGCTTGGCAGAACGCTTGGCAGGAGCTTGGCAGAGCGCTTTCCAGCATCCGGACATGCGGAAGGACAGAGATGACCCGTAGGACGATCGGCATCGTGATGAACGGCGTGACCGGGAGGATGGGTTACCGGCAGCACCTGCTGCGCTCGATCCTGGCCATCCGGGAGCAGGGCGGTCTGCCGCTCGACGACGGCACCTTGCTCTGGCCCGAGCCGGTGCTGGTCGGGCGTAGCGAGGCCCGGCTGCGGGCCCTCGCCGAGCGCCACGGTCTGGAACGCTGGACCACCTCGCTGGACGAGGCCCTCGCCGACCCGACCACCGAGGTCTACTTCGACGCGCAGGTCACCCCGGCCCGTGAGAAGGCGCTGCGCACCGCCATCGCGGCCGGGAAGCACATCTACACCGAGAAGCCCACCGCCGAGTCCCTGGAGGGTGCACTCGACCTGGCCCGGCTGGCCCGCGAGGCCGGGGTCCGCAACGGAGTGGTGCAGGACAAGCTCTTCCTGCCGGGCCTGCTGAAGCTCAAGCGCCTGGTCGACAGCGGCTTCTTCGGCCGGATCCTCTCGGTGCGGGGCGAGTTCGGCTACTGGGTGTTCGAGGGCGACTGGCAGTCGGCTCAGCGCCCGTCCTGGAACTACCGCGCCGAGGACGGCGGCGGCATGATCCTCGACATGTTCCCGCACTGGCGCTACGTGCTGGACGAGATCGTCGCCCCGGTCCGCTCGGTGTACGCGCACAGCAGCACCCACATCCCGGAGCGCCGCGACGAGCAGGGCGCCGCCTACCGGGCCACCGCCGACGACGCCGCCTACGGCATCTTCGAGCTGGAGGGCGGGATCGTCGCCCAGATCAACTCCTCCTGGGCGGTCCGGGTGGACCGCGACGAGCTGGTCGAGTTCCAGGTGGACGGGACCGAGGGCAGCGCCGTCGCCGGGCTGCGCAACTGCCGCTACCAGCACCGGGTCGGCACCCCCAAGCCGGTGTGGAACCCCGACCTCCCGGCCACCGAGGACTTCCGCTCGCAGTGGCACCAGGTGCCGGACAACGAGGTGTTCGACAACGGCTTCAAGGTGCAGTGGGAGCTGTTCCTGCGCCATGTCGTCACCGGCTCCGACTACCGCTGGGACCTCCTGGAGGGCGCCAAGGGCGTCCAGCTCGCCGAGCTGGGCCTGCGCTCCGCCCGCGAGGGCCGCCGCCTCGACGTCCCCGCGCTGGAGCTGTGAGGCCCGCGATGACCCACTCCTCCGATTCCTTCGCCTCCAGTTCCTTCGCCTCCCGTACGGCCTACGCCGCCGCCCATGTGGTGGCCGACCCCTACGGCGGCAACGCGCCGGGCGCGCCCGCCGCCGTCGACTGGGACGCCACCCTCGCCTTCCGCCGCCACCTCTGGTCGCTGGGCCTCGGCGTCGCCGACGCCATGGACACCGCCCAGCGCGGCATGGGCCTGGACTGGGCCGCCACCAGCGAGCTGATCGCCCGCAGCGGCGCCGAGGCCAGGGCCGTCGGCGGCCTGCTCGCCTGCGGTGCCGGCACCGACCAGCTCCCGGCCGGCCCGGCCGACGACCTCGCTGCCGTCCAGGCAGGCTACGAGCAGCAGATCGAGGCGGTCGAGGCCGCCGGGGCCCGGGTGATCCTGATGGCGAGCCGTCAACTCGCGGCCACCGCACGCGGATCCGAGGACTACCAGCAGGTCTACGGCGCGCTGCTGCGGCAGACCCGGCAGCCGGTGATTCTGCACTGGCTCGGCACCATGTTCGACCCGGCCCTCGACGGCTACTGGGGCGGACCCGGTGCCGGCCTCGACGCCGCGACCGACAGCGTGCTCACGCTGATCAAGGAGCACGCCGACCGGATCGACGGCATCAAGGTCTCGCTGCTGGACGCCGACCGCGAGATCGCCCTGCGGGCCGCTCTGCCCGCGGGCGTCCGCCTCTACACCGGCGACGATTTCCACTACCCGGAGCTGATCCTGGGTGGCAGCGACGCCCTGCTCGGCGTGTTCGACCCGATCGCCGTCCCGGCCGCCGCGGCCCTGCGGGCCCTCGACGCGGGCGACACCGAGCGCTACGAGGCGCTGCTCGCCCCCACCGTCCCGCTGGCCCGGCACCTCTTCGCCGCGCCGACCTTCCACTACAAGACCGGCATCGTCTTCCTGGCCTGGCTGGCCGGGCACCAGGACCACTTCGGGATGGTCGCCGGCGCGCAGAGCGGACGGTCCGCCATCCATCTGCTGGAACTGCACCGGCTCGCCCTGGCCGCCGGGATCCTCCCGGACGAGGACCTGGCCGCCGCCCGGTTGCGGCAGTACTGCGAGCTGATGGGGGTCAACCGATGACTGAGGGCAGGACGGAAACGGGGAGCGCGGCCGAGGGCATCGAGCGCCTGTCGCTCAACCAGATGACCACCCGGGGCTGGAGTCTGGCCGAGGCCGTCCACGGCTGTGTCGAGGCGGGCATCGGCGGGATCGGTGTCTGGCGTGACAAGGTCGAGGAGGCCGGCGGCGCCGTCGCCGCGGCGAAGCTCGTCCACGATGCCGGACTGACCGTCAGCAGCCTGTGCCGGGGCGGGTTCTTCACCAGCCCGGGGGCGATCGAGGACAACCGCCGTGCCATCGAGGAGGCCGCCGCGCTGGGCACCGACACTCTGGTGCTGGTCTGCGGTGGGCTGCCGAAGGGCAGCCGGGACCTGGTCGGCGCCCGCGAGCAGGTCCGCGACGCCCTCGGCGAGCTGGCTCCTTACGCCGGGGAACATGGCGTACGGCTGGCCGTCGAGCCGCTGCACCCGATGTTCTGCGCCGACCGGGCGGTGGTGTCCACCCTGGGCCAGGCCCTGGACCTGGCCGAGCAGTTCCCGCCGACGCAGGTCGGCGTGGTGGTCGACAGTTACCACGTCTGGTGGGATCCGGAGCTGTACCGGCAGATCGCCCGCGCCGGTGCGCGGATCACGTCCTACCAGGTCTGCGACTGGACCGTGCCGCTGCCGGCAGATGCTCTGCTCGGCCGCGGCCATGTAGGCGACGGCGTGATCGACTTTCCGCCGCTCAGTCGGGCCGTGGCCGACGCCGGCTACACCGGCTGGATCGAGGTGGAGCTGTTCAACCAGGAAGTCTGGGACACCCCCGGTGAACTGACCCTGCGTCGGATGATCGAGCGTCATCTCGCCCATGTGGTACTGCCGTGAGGGTGGTCATCGCCCCTGACTCCTTCAAGGGTACGGTCACCGCCGCCGAGGCGGCCGAGGCGCTGGCCGAGGGCTGGCGGCGGATCAGACCGCAGGACACGCTGCGGCTGCTGCCGCTCGCGGACGGCGGAGAGGGGACCCTGGCCGCCGTGCTCCGGGCAAGCCCCGGTGCGCGCACCCACGCCGTCCCGGGCTGCACCGGACCGGACGGCCGTCCGGTCACCGGCTGCTTCGCGCTGCTTCCCGACGGCACCGCGGTGGTCGAACTCGCCACCGCCAGCGGGCTTCCGCTGCTTTCCGCGCCCGATCCGCTGGGCGCCACCACCCGGGGCACCGGCGAGACCATCGCGGCCGCCCTCGACCACGGGGCCGAGCGCCTGGTCGTCGGCGTCGGCGGCTCGGCGTCCACGGACGGCGGCGCGGGCCTGCTCCGGGCCCTCGGCCTGGAACTGTACGACGGGAAGGGCCGTCCGCTGCCCGACGGCGGGGGAACGCTGGCGGGGGCCGCGAGCGCCGACCGCTCCCGGCTGCGGCCGGTGCCGCCGGGCGGAGTCCAGGTGCTCACCGATGTGGTCAACCCGCTGCTCGGACCGGACGGGGCAGCCGCTGTCTACGGTCCGCAGAAGGGCGCGGACGCCAAGCAGATCGCGGTGTTGGAGCGGAGTCTGGCCCGACTGGCCGACCTGCTGGGCGGCGATCCATCGGCCCCGGGCGCGGGCGCGGCGGGCGGCACTGCCTACGGGCTGTGCGCCGCCTGGGGTGCCGAGGTGGTTCCCGGAGCGGCGGCCGTCGCCGAACTGCTGGGCCTGGGGGAGGAGTTGGCCTCGGCCGACCTGGTCATCAGCGGTGAGGGCCGCTTCGACGCGACCAGTCTGCAGGGCAAGGTCGTTGGCGAGGTCTCCCGCCGGGCCGGGGCGGCTGGGGTCCCGCTGGCGGTGGTGGCGGGGACCGCCGCATCCGATGTGGCGCAGAGCGCTGATCTCGCAGTACTACTGACGCTTAGTCAGATAGCCGGGTCGCCGGAACGAGCCCGAGTCGAGGCGGCCCGCTGGCTGCGCGAGGCCGGTGCTGGGCTGGCCGCCGGCTTCAGGGGATTCTCTTGACGGTCTGGCATGTGCTCAGTACCGTTCCGAAACAAGTAAGGAAAGTTAACTAACTTAGACCTGGCCTAGAGGCTGCCCGCACCCCGAGGAGCTCCGCATGGGATCGCCGACCCGAAGAAGAGCCCTGCTGGCAGCCGTCGCCACGGCCGGCCTGACCGCGGCCCTGGTGCCGCTGACCTCCGCGCAGGCGGCGACCACCGGCCTGCTGCGCGTCGACCAGCTCGGCTACGCACCCGGGGACACCAAGATCGCCTATCTGATGACCGGCGCCGCCGTGACCAAGGAGACCTACAAGGTCCTCAACTCCTCCGGCCGCACCGTCGCCAGCGGAACGGTCGGCAGTGCCAGCCGCGGCAAGTGGAACTCTGCCTACCCCGACGTCTACCCCATCGACTTCTCCGCGGTGCGCACCGCCGGCAGCTACCACCTCGTCACCAGCGGCGCGGCAGCCGCGACCTCCCCGACCTTCAAGGTCGAGAACGCCTCCGCGCTCTACGGCACCCTGGTCGCGGACGGCGTCAACTTCTACCGGAACCAGCGGGACGGCTCCGACGTCATCCCCGGAGCGCTCAACCGGAAGCCGTCGCACCTCAACGACAAGTCCGCGACCGTCTACAAGCTACCGAACTTCGACACCAGCAGCGGCAACGGCGACATCATCAAGGACGCCTCGCTGACGAGGATCGGCGGCCCGGTCGACGTCTCCGGCGGCTGGTTCGACGCGGGCGACTACCTCAAGTTCACCTTCACCACCGCCTACGCCGACGACTTGCTCTACGCTTCGGCCCGCGCGCTGGGCAGCAGCGCCCCGGCCTCGCTCCCGGCCGAGGCGAAGTATGGCGCCACCTGGCTGAACAAGATGTGGAACCCGTCCACCAAGACGCTCTACCTCCAGGTCGGCATCGGCAGCGGCAACGCCTCGGGCTCCTTCCTCGGCGACCACGACCTCTGGCGGCTGCCGCAGGCAGACGACTCCGACAGCGCGAGCGCCGACAAATACGCAGCGAAGAACCGTCCGGTCTTCGAGGCCGCGGCACCCGGCGCCAGGATCGACCCGGACATCGTGGGCCGGGTCGCCGCCGCCTTCGCACTCGCCGCCCAGGCCGACGCCGCCTCCGGCGACACCGCGGGCGCCACCACCGAGCTCGCCGACGCGACCTCCCTCTACGCGCAGGCCAACACCAGCCCGGGCAGCACCCTGGAGTCGGCCGCCCCCAACGCCTACTACCCGGAGTCCATCTGGCACGACGCCATGGAACTGGGCGCGACCGAGATCGCCCTCGCCCAGCAGGCTCTCGGCAGGCCCCGTGCGACCTATCTGCCTTACCTCACCAAGGCCGCGACCTGGGCCAAGGACTACATCGCTAGCGACTCGGGCAAGGACACCCTCAACCTCTACGACGTCAGCGCCCTCGCCCACGCCGACCTGGTCACCGCGATCGCGGCGGCAGGCAGCCCGAGCGGCCTGGCCGTCGCCAAGTCCGACCTGGTCGCCGACCTCAAGGCCCAGGTCACCTCCGCCGCCAGGACCTCCGCGGCCGACATCTTCCGCGCGGGCGGCGACTACACCAACTTCGACGTCGACGCGCACAGCTTCGGTTTCATCTCCACCGAAGCCCTCTACCGCAAGGCCAGCGCCGACACCCGGTACGCGGCCTTCGCCGGTGCGCAGCGCGACTGGCTGCTCGGCGGGAACGCCTGGGGCACCAGCTTCATGGTCGGCGCCGGCACCACCTTCCCCGACTGCACCGGCTCGCAGATTCCCAACCTCTCCGGCTCCACCAACGGCTCCGCCCCGATCGACACCGGCTCTGTCGTCAACGGTCCCAACGGCACTTCCAACTTCAGTGGAGGTCTGGGCAGCCTGCAGTCCGGCATGAAGAAGTGCGAGCACGACTCCTTCACCGCCTTCACCGGCCACGGCGGCGAGTACGTGGACGATGTCCGCTCCTGGCAGTCCAGCGAACAGGCCCTCGACATGACCGGCAGCGCAGTCCTGGCCGGGGCCTTGCAGTCGGCCGCCTCAGCGGGCGCAGCCGCGTTGCCGGGGAGGCGACGCTAACCCGTAGCGGGTGGGGGAGCGGGGTCGCCGTAGCGGGCCTCGGGCTCCGTCCCACGGCCGAGCCCCCGTCCCGCCCCCGTCTCCGACGTGCGCGTTCGCTCCCGCTGACCGTCCGTCGCCTCCGTGGGGCACGCCGGCCGGTCCCGGGCTGGGCTGGCTCGGCTGCGCCTCGCGGCAACTGCGAGGAAGGGGGGAAGGCGCGGCGTGCGTTGCCGCGTTGGGCTCCGGCGGGGGGCGCCCGCGAGTGCAACGGCAGCGTGCGGTGGGGCGCGTTGCCCGCCGTCTCCCGGGCTCCGCCCGGAAAGAAGCGGCTTCCTCCCCAGGCACTTCGTACAGGGGATACCCCATGCGCGACAAGGGCAGGGGGCGGCCCCTGCCCGGCACGGACCGTCGCGCCCCACGGAGGCGAAGGGGGCACCTCCCGCCCGAAGGGTGGGGGGAGGATCACCGGGAGCAAACGCGCACGTCAGAGACGGCATCGGGACGGGGGCTCGGCCGCGGTGGGGTATCCCCTGCACGAAGTGTTTGGGGAGGCACCCCGGCCCGCCAGCCGTCGAGAGCGCCGAGTCGGGCCAGGGCTGACGGCTGCCTAGCCGAAGCGGCGGACGAAGGCGCGTTGCCAGGGTGTCTCCACCGCGCCGGCGGCGTAGTGGGTGCGGACGTAGTCGACCGCTTCACCGCCGGGGACTCCGTCGAGGACGGCGAGGCAGGCCAGGGCGGTGCCGGTGCGGCCGCGGCCGCCGCCACAGGCGATCTCGACGCGTTCCTTCGCGGCTCGGGACCAGGCCTCGCGCAGCGCTTCGGTGGCTGCCTCGCGGTCGGTCGGCAGCCGGAAGTCGGGCCAGCGGAGCCACCTCGCCTCCCAGTCGACCTGGGGTGGCCGACGGCCCAGGAGGTAGAGCGCGAAGTGGGGTACGGGACCGTCCGGGAGGGGCTGGCGCAGGGCCCGACCGCGGACGAGCCGACCCGACGGCAGGCGGAGTACGCCGGCTGCGGTGGGGTTCCAGGCAGAGGCGGGCTCGTTCACCTGGTCGGGCCACCTCGCCGACTGTCCCCTGCCGGTCCCTGTGCGTACAGGGCGACCAGCACTCCGTGGATGGCCGAGTCGGTTCCGGCCTCCTCGGCGTTCTCCACCAGGCGCTCCAACTCGGCGCTCAGGCACTTGGCCTGAGCTTCCGTCAGGCGGACGTGGCGCAGAATCAGCAGTGGCTCGCCGGTGGCTTCGTCGAGTTCCTCGGCGACTGCGCCGAACATCGCGGTGGTCGCGGCGGCCTGGTGGCCGGCGAAGGTCATGCGGCGGGCCGTGCGTTGGTAGTACTGCTCGGTTCCGCCCCGGACCTGGCGGGTCTCCACGACGCGGACCATCCCGGCGTCGCGCAGGACGCGGAGGTGGTGGGCGACGTTGCCCTTCTGGGCGCCGAGCGCGGTGGCGAGTTGGCTCATGGTGGCGCGGCGGGCGAGGGCGAAGAGCAGTCGCTGCCGCAGCGGATGGGAGAGGGCTTTGAACTGGACCGCGCTGTCGACCTCGAGCAGTTCCTCAGGGGGCGGCAGATCGCGTGACTGCAAGGGCTCCATGGATCCTAAGTGTCTATGTCTCTTGACGCTTTTTCAAGAGGCGTGCTCTACTCCTGCTGACAGCAGCAGGAATGCAGCGGGAACACACACGGGGAGTCTCCATGACAGCGCTCGACACCGATCGAATCGTCACCGAAACCGCCAAGCTGATAGCCGATCACTACGTCTTCCCCGACATCGCCGAGCAGCTGTCCGCGCTGCTCGCGGACCGGCTCGCCGCGGGCCACTACGGTGCCGCCGGCACCGCCGAGGAGTTGGGCGCGCTGGTCACCGAGGATCTGCAGTCCGTCAACGGCGACCGTCACCTGCGGCTGCAGTACCACGCGGAGACGGTCCCGGCGGAGCCGGGCGGTGCGGTGCTGGCCGAGATCACCCGGGAGGCCGACGATTCCATGAACGGCGTGCCGCTGGTGCGGCGGCTGGACGGCGGGGTGGCGCTGCTGGAGCTGGCGCCGATCATCTTCCCGATGCAGCTCAAGGACGGCGCGACCGGGGAGACCCTGCGTGCCGCGCTCAATCTGGTCGCCTGCGCCGAGGCGCTGATCATCGACCTGCGCCGTACCCGCGGCGGCAGCCCGGACACCGTCGCCTGCATCTGCGGCTACCTGCTGGACGAGTCCACCCACGTCAACACCACCTACTGGCGCGATGGCGACAGCTACGCCCAGTCGTGGTCGCCGGCCTACGTTCCCGGGCCCCGCTTCGGTGGCAGCAAGCCCCTGTACGTGCTGACCAGCGGCAGCAGCTTCTCCGGCGCCGAGGAGCTGGCCTACGACCTGCAGCAGCTCGGCCGGGCCGTCGTGGTCGGCGAGCGCAGCCGGGGCGGCGCCCATCCCCGCGAGGGCTACACCGTCCATCCGCACCTGGAGGTGACCGTCCCCACCGGACGCTCCGTCAACCCGGTGTCCGGGACGGACTGGGAGGGCGTCGGCGTGCGGCCCGACATCGAGGTCCCGGCGGCCGAGGCCCTGGAGCGCGCCCACCGCGAGGCGCTGACCGCGCTGAACGCCACCGCCTGAACCGGGCGAGTCTGGGCGGCGCAGGCCTCCCCCTACATCCTGGCTGCCGACGCCCCGGTGCTGCCCATCGGCGGCTTCACCAACCAGGGGCCCTCGCCGACCCTCGCCTCGCTGAAACAGCAGGTTCGAGCGGACGAACTGGTCTACGTCCTGCTGAGCGACCACCCGTTCGGCTTCGGTGGCAGCGAAAGCGGCGACGCGGTCGGTACGACCGTCGCCGACCAGGCCACGCGCTGGGTCACCGGCAGCTGCACCGCCGTCCCGCCCACCGCCTACGGCGGGGGCGTGGCGGGCAGCGAGCTGTACCACTGCTCCCCGAAGGCGAGTTGACCACCGTCAGATCGACTGCCAGCTGGGCTTGGCCGCCCAGGTCGCCCGGAAGTAGTCGGCCAGCTTGAGGCCGGAGGCGGCGGCCTCGTCGACGACCACGGTCGCGTGCGGGTGCAGCTGCAGCGCCGAGGCGGGGACCAGGGCGGAGACCGGGCCCTCCACGGTGAGGGCGACGGCGTCGGCCTTGGCCTCACCGGTGGCCAGCAGCACCAGGTGGCGGGCCTCCAGGATGGTGCCGATGCCCTGGGTGATGACGTGGTGCGGGACCTCGTCCAGGTTGTTGAAGAAGCGTGCGTTGTCGACCCTGGTCTGCTCGGTCAGCGTCTTGATCCGGGTGCGGGAGGCCAGCGAGGAGCAGGGCTCGTTGAAGCCGATGTGACCGTCGGTGCCGATGCCGAGCAGCTGCAGGTCGACGCCGCCGGCCGCGGTCAGCGCCTGGTCGTAGGCGAGGCAGGCGGCGGCGATGTCCTCTGCGCTGCCGTCCGGGCCCATGAAGGAGGACTCGGTCAGGCCCAGCGGCTCGACGACCTCGCGCAGCACCACCGAGCGGTAGGACTCGGGGTGGCCCTTGGGCAGGCCGACGTACTCGTCCAGCTGGCAGATCCGGGCCCGGCTGACGTCCAGGCCGGTGCTGTGGACCTTGCCCGCCAGCGCCTGGTAGATCGGCAGCGGGGTGGAGCCGGTGGCCACGCCGAGCAGGGCGTCGGGCTTGCGGGTCAGCAGGTCGGCGATCGCCGCCGCGATGAGCTCGCCGCCGGCGGCGGCGTCGGGAACGATCACAATTTCCATGCTGGTCCCATCACAGTCGAGGCATAATCACACAAGGGCATCGTGGTATAGACCAATTTTAGCAGACGGCAGGCAGCCTCGCGCCCCAGGGGGATCCGTACGGGCGAGTGCGCAGCGGTATCAGCTGTAGAGGTCGCCGCCGTACTGCGGCCCGTAGTAGCGCTCCAGCTCCTCCAGCGACTCGTCCTGGCGCTCCATCGACTTGGCGATCCTGGCCCGGGACGGGGCGGACTCCGGATCCCAGGTCTCCGGCCGCCACAGCGCGGAGCGCAGAAACGACTTCGAGCAGTGGTAGAAGACCTCGTCGATGTCCACCACCAGGGCCAGCACCGGCCGTTGGCCCTTCACCGCCATCCGGTCGAAGAACGGCGCCTCGCGCACCAGTCGGGCCCGCCCGTTGATGCGCAGGGTGTCGCCGCGGCCCGGGATCAGGAAGAGCAGTCCGACGTGCGGATTCTGCAGGACGTTGTGGAAGCTGTCAGCCCTGCGGTTGCCCTTGCGCTCGGGGACGGCGATGGTGGTGTCGTCCAGGACCAGGGTGAAGCCGGGCGGGTCACCCTTCGGCGAGGTGTCGCAACTCCCGTCCGCGCCCGAGGTCGAGAGCAGGCAGAACGGTGAGGCCGCCAGCCAGGCCCGGTCGTGCTCGTGCAGACGGGTGCGTACCTTTCCGGCGTCGCGGTCACTGGGCGGGCCGAGCAGTTTTCGCAGCTCATCCGCCGAGGTGACCTCTGTCGGACCGGTGTCGTCCGCCATGTGCGGGCCCCTCCCGAAGATCCGGTTGATCGCTCTTCTGATCCTAGAACATCGCTCAACGGTCGGTTGTGACCTATGGATCTGCCATGTCCCCTACCGATCACAGTGACGAGGCGTCACTCTAGGTGCAGGCGTGCCGCGTCGGTGCGCCCGAGGGGGAGGGCCATGGGCCCGCAGTCGCGCGACGCCGCTCCCGCCTCCGCATCCGCCGCCAGGCGGACGATGCGGCGGCGGCACGGCACGCTGCCCGGATGGCGGTCGGCGCTGGTGCGCGGCTGCGCCGGGCTGGTACTGCTGCCGGCGCTGCTGGCAGGGCTGCCGCTGGCGCTGCTGTACGGGACGCTGGCGCTGGCCCGGGACGGCGGACCGTTCGCCGGGGGAGGGCCGGCCGCGCTGGTGAGAGCCCCCGACCAGGGGCAGCTGCTGGTCTGGGTGCTGGCCGCGATCGGTTGGCTGGCCTGGGCGGCGTTCGCGCTGGGCGTCCTGGTCGAACTCGCGGCGCGGATCAGCGGGCGGGTCCCGCGCCGGATCCCGGCGCTGGGCTGGTCGCAGCGGTCCGCCGCTGCGCTGCTCGGCGCGGTGTTCGCGCTGCTGCCGGCCGGGGGAGCCCTCGCGGCGGCGCTCCCGACGTCGGTCGCGGCGGTTTCGGCGACGGCGCCGCCGGCTCTCGCGCCGAGCGGAGCCGCCGGAAGAACCGTTTCTGCAGCCACCGCCTACACGGTCCACACCGTCCGGGCCGTGCGCCCGGCCGAGACGCTGTGGTCCATCGCCGAGGCCCGGCTCGGCAGTGGCAACCGCTGGCAGGAGATCGCCCGGCTCAACCAGGGCCGGGTGATGGACGCGACCGGAGCGGTCTTCCAGGTGGACTCGCCGCTCTCGCCGGGTTGGCAACTGGCCATGCCTGCAGCTTCGGTGACGGTGACGGTGCAGCAGGGCGACACGCTCACCGGAATCGCCGAGGAGCACCATGTCGGCGGGGGCTGGGAGTCCGTCTATGCCGCCAACCGGCAGGTCGTCGGTGCCGACCCGGATGTGATCCAGCCCGGCGAGCAGCTCAGACTCCCGGGGGGGACGGCCCCTGCGCACCCCGCCGCGTCGCCGGCTTCGACGATCCCCGCCCGTCCCCCCGCCCCTCCCTCCGCCCCCGCCGCGCACCGATCCGTCCCCGAGGAGACAGCGGCACCGGCACAGCCCTCCGGAGGCCCCGCGCCGACCGCGCCGGCGGCCGCCCCGCACACCGGCGATCCGGTCAGGCTGCCCGCCTTCGGCGCCGCCGCGCTCCTCGCCGCCGGTCTGGTGGGGCTGCTTGTCCGCAACCGCGTGCGTCAGCAGCGCCGCAGACCCCCGCGCCGACGCATCCCCATGCCGGGCGTCGAGGAGCAGCAGTACGAGGCGTTCCTCCGGGCCGTGGCCGACCCGACCGGCCTGGACCTGCTCGACCGCACGCTGCGCACCCTCGGGATGACCTGCCTGGAGACCGGGGCCGAACTGCCCCGGCTGACCGCCGTCACCCTGCGCCCGGGCGGCACCGTCGATCTGCACCTGCCGGCTCCGGCCCCGCCGCTCGCGCCCTTTGCGGCTTCCGGGGACGGACGGGTCTGGCGCTGCCGCGCGGACGAGGCCGAACTGATCGCCCCCGAGCGGGCCCGCGACGTCCCGGCCCCCTACCCGGCACTGGTCACCCTCGGCCGGACCCTCGACGGCGTGCACGTCCTGGTGGACCTGGAGAACGTGCGGCAGCTCCATCTGGACGGCAGCCCGGACGAGGTCGCCGCCGTCAGCCGTGCCCTGGCGGCGGAGCTCGCGGCGAGTCCGCTCGCGGACCGGATGCGGCTGTTCGCCGTCGGCAGTCCGGGCCGGTCCGGGCCCACCGGGGCCGACGAGGCCTTCGGCGCCGACCGGATGGCCGTCTGCGACAGTGTCGACCAGGCCCTGTCCGGCCTCGCCGAACACCGAAGAGCGATGGAAGCGTCATTGACGGAGTGTCAGGTGACCCATCCTCGTGCGGCCCGCTCCCAGGGCGTGGCCACCGAGCTCTGGGTGCCGACCCTGTTCTGCACCGACCGTCGACTGACGGAGGGTCAACTGGCAGAGCTGGGACGGGCCATGTCCGGCGAGGAACACCGCTGCATCGCGGCGGTCACCCCGGGGACGCCCGGCCCCGGGCTGCACGTCGACGCCCGTCCCGGCCACCACCGGTCGCCCGACGGGCTGCCCTTCGCCGTCGAGCTGCAGCGGCTGACGGAGGACGAGTACGCGGCGGCGCTGAGCCTGCTGGCCACCAGCCGACGCCCCGCCGACGAGCCGGCGCCGGACTGGACCGGCCACGACCCGGAGGCCGCACCCGACCGGGACGACCCCTTCCTCATCCCGGTGCTGGCCACCCGCTCCCGGGCCACCGGTGGCGGTGCTCCCGCTTCGGCGACCTCCGTCCCCTTGCTCGACCCGGACCTGCCCGGCGCGCGCCACCGCAGCGGGCTGATCCCGGCGCTGAGCACCGGCCTGAGGGCGCATCGGGCCGCGGACGCGCAGAACGCGCAGGACGCGCAGGACGCGCAGGACGCGCAGGACGCACAAGAGCCGCCCGGTCAGGAGCAGCAGCACGAGGGGCCACCGCCCCTGGGCGAGGACGGCTGGCCGCTGGCTCCGGCTCCGCGCATCCTGCTGCTCGGACCGGTGCGGCTGATCGGCACCACCGGCTTTGCCGAGCCCGCGCTCACCAGCCAACTGACCGCCCTCGCCGCCCTGCTGGCGGCCCATCCGGACCCCGACCCCAGACTTGTGGACGCGGTGATCCACCCCGTCCCCTACGCCGCCCAGCGACCGGCCGCGGTCGGCCGCAGGGCCCAGCAGATCCGTACCGCCGCGCTGTCGCGGCTGCGTGACTGGCTGGGGGTCGCCCCCGGCGGTGCCCCCTATCTCGACCCGGCCGCCAGACGCTTGCACCCGGCCGTGACCTGCGACTGGACCGATTTCCAGGACCTCTACCGGCACGGCATGAACGCCCGCGGCCCGGCCGAGGACGCGGCGCTGCGTCGCGCGCTGGACCTGGTGCGCGGCGGCCCCTTCGCCGGATCGCACCACCTCTACCCCTGGGCCGAACCGTACCGGCAGGACATGGTCTCGGCGATCATCGACGCCTCCCACGAGCTGGCCAAACGCCGTCTCGCGGCCGGCGACCCCACCGGCTGCGAGACCGCACTCCACAGCGGGCTGGCGGCCGTTCCCGAGGCCGAGATCCTGCACCGCGGCCTGATCCGCCTCTACGCCACCTCCGGGATGGGCGACCGTGTCGCCGCCACCATCACCCGGCTCGCCCAGGTCAACGACGCTCTGGGATGCCTCGACTACGAACCCGAGACGCTCGAACTCTTCAGCTCGATCACCGGCCGGCGGCTGCGGCCTGCGCGCCGTCGCAGACCCGGCCCCCGGTCCCACTGACCCGTCAGCACTGTGAGGAGCCCACGGATGAACCCCTCGAACGGACGTCACCGCAGACCGCAACCGCCCACCAGCGCAGGCACCGCCCTGGCCAAGGCCGCAGGCGCGACCGCCGTCGGCGCCGCGCTCCCGGTGCTCGTGGCGGCACCCGGACATGCCGCCTCGTCCTCGGTCTGGGACAAGGTGGCCGCCTGCGAGTCGGGTGGCGACTGGCAGATCAACACCGGCAACGGCTACTACGGCGGGCTGCAGTTCTCCGCCTCCACCTGGGCGGCCTACGGCGGCGAGCACTACGCGAGCACCGCGAACCGGGCGACGGAGGCCGAGCAGATCACCGTCGCCCAGCGGGTGCTGCAGGGCCAGGGGCCGGGCGCCTGGCCGGTCTGCTCGGTCCGGGCCGGACTGACCCGCAGCAACGGCGCCCAGGCGACGACCATCGCGGCGAAGACGGCGAAGACGGCGAAGACGGCGACGGCGAAACCCGCGGCGAAGCCGGCTGCGGTGAAACAGCCGGTGGCCAAGCCGGTGGCCAAGAAGCCCGTCGCCACCACGTCGGCTGCCAAAAAGACCCAGGAGCACACGGTCCGCAGCGGCGAGACCCTGTCCGGCATCGCCGAGAGCCTGCACCTCACCGGTGGCTGGCAGGCCCTCTACGCCGCCAACCGCTCCGTCGTCGGCAGCGACCCGAACCTCATCCTTCCGGGCGAACGCCTCACCTGGACAGGGTCCGCCAGCACCGCCAAGCCTGCCGCCGAGGTCACCTTCGCCACCAGCGTCGTCCATCACACGGCCAAAGCCACCCCCGCAGCCGGCGGCTTCGTCGCACCGATCAGCGCCCACTACGTGATCTCCGAGGGCTACGGCGTCCCCGGACCCTGGGCCGCCGGCCACCACACCGGCGTGGACCTCGCCGTCCCGGTCGGCACCACGGTCCAGGCGGTCGGCGCGGGCACCGTGGTGAAAGCGGAATGGGGCGGCGCCTACGGGAGGATGGTCGTGGTGCGACACGCCGACGGCCGCTACAGCCTCTATGCCCACCTCTCGCAGATCGACGTCCACGTCGGGGAGACCGTCTCCGCCGGCACCGAGCTCGGTCTCTCGGGCGCCACCGGCAATGTGACGGGCCCGCACCTCCACTTCGAGGTCGACACCACCGAGCAGTACGGCTCCGACATCAACCCGATCAGCTGGCTCGCCTCCCACGGAGTCCAGCTGGGCTGAGGCGACGGAGCGGCATCCGTCGCAGGGGCCGCGTAGGGTGACCTCCGGTGCCGCCGTGTTGCGGCGCGGACGGAAGGAAACCACGTGCGGCCCCTGCTCGGAGTGATCGGTGTCCTCATCGTCCTCGGTGTGTTCTCGTCGGTGGTGCGGACCCTGGTGATGCCCCGGCCCTCCAGCTCCGGCTTCACCCGGGTGGTGCTCTCCGCACTGTTCGTCCCCTTCCAGCTGGTGGCCGACCGCTGCTCCAGCGTGGAGCGCAAGGACAGGGTGCTGGCGCCCGTCGCACCGCTGTCGCTGCTGGTCACGCTGGTGCTGTGGCTGTTCTCGTTCCTGATCGGCTATGCCCTGCTCGAAGCCGCGGTCAGCGACCTCGGCGCCAAGGCGGCCATCGACGAGGCCGGGTCCTCGCTGTTCACCCTGGGCTTCGCCAGCAGCAACCGCAGCGCGCTCACCGCCGTCGACTTCTGTGCGGCGGCCACCGGCCCCATCGTCATCGCCCTGCAGATCGGCTACCTCCCCGCCCTCTACAGCGCCTACGCCGCCCGGGAGGCGGAGGTGACCCTGCTCCAGTCACGCTCCGGCAGCCCGCCCTGGGGGCCGGAGATCCTGGCCCGCTACGCCCAGGCCGAACTGCTGGACTCGCTCGACGAGCTGTTCAGCAACTGGGAGCGATGGGCCGCGCAGGTCAACGAGAGCCACACCACCTATGCGGTGCTGATCCAGTTCCGCTCCGCCCGCGCCACCCGCAACTGGATGGTCTCGATGCTGTCCGTCCTGGACGCGGCCGCCCTGCAGCTGGCCTTCAACCCCTCGCGTCGGCCGCAGACGCCGGCCCGGATGGCCTTGCGGGCCGGCTATGTCTGCCTGCGCGATCTCGCCGACGTCCGGGGCATCGCCTACACCTCGGACCCGACGCCGGAGGACCCGGTCGACCTCGACTACGCGTCCTTCCTGCAGGGCGTGGACCGGATGCGCGATCAGGGCTTCCCGATGGAGCGCAGCCCCGAGGAGGCCTGGCCGCACTTCCGCGGCTGGCGGGTCAACTACGAGAACCTCGCCTACCGCCTCGCCTACGACATCGACGCCGTCCCCGCCGCCTGGTCCGGCCCCCGCCGCACCCCCTCGGTCATCCTCACCCCGACGACGCCGAAGGACCGGCAGCCGGCGACTCGCTGACGACGCGGCCAGGAGCCTGCCGATCCGTATGCCTCAGCCCTCGTTGACCGGCGCCGAGTCCAGCACCGGCTGGACGTGGATCGGCATGTTCAGCGGGCGTCCGCCGGGGCCCGGGGCGGTGGAGAGGTAGGCGGCGAGGTCGTAGGCGGCGTCGGCGGTGGGGCAGTCGACGATCCAGTACCCGGCCAGGAACTCCTTGGTCTCCGGGTAGGGGCCGTCGGTGATCACCGCCGCGCCGCCGTCCGCTCCGGCCCGGACGATCCTGGCCTGGTCGGGGGTGGCGAGGCCCTGACCGTCGATCAGCTTGCCCCGGGCGGCGATCTCCTCGTCCGCGTCCCGCATGAAAGCGATGTGCGCGGCGATCTCGTCCTGCGTCCACTGGTCCATGGACGGGAAGCCGGCGGAGACCTGGCTGAACTGCATCAACAGCATGTACTTCATGGTGTTCTCCCTGACGGATCGAATGTTCTCACTCTCCTGCTCCCCAGTCGGAGCCGGGCCGGGGTTCTCTACATCCCCGGGGAAGAAATCCGAGAAGAAATCCGGCGTGCGCCGGAGCGGCGGGTGCCCGTGCACGCTGCAACTCGTGGGGGTGCACTGATCCGATCAGGTGACAATCGATACGCTGCCTGGGAAGGTTGTAGGTAGCAACCACCGAAATGGAGTTCTCCGCATGGTCGGCGATGGCCCGCACTACAAGTGGATCGCCCTGTCCAACACCACCCTCGGCATGCTGATGGTGATGATCAACCAGTCGATCGTGCTGATCGCCCTGCCCAATATCTTCGACGGCATCAAGCTGAACCCCCTGGACCCCCACAACACCAGCTACCTGTTGTGGATGATGATGGGCTTCATGGTGGTCACCGCGGTGCTGGTGGTCTCCTTCGGCCGCCTCGGCGACATGTTCGGCCGGGTCCGCATGTACAACATGGGCTTCCTGCTGTTCACCGTCTGCTCCATCCTGCTCTCCCTCACCTGGGGCAGTGGCAGCCAGGCGGCGCTGTGGCTGATCGGCTGGCGCATCGTCCAGGGCATCGGCAGCGCGCTGATCTTCGCCAACTCCACCGCGATCATCACCGACGCGTTCCCGGTCAACCAGCGCGGCACCGCGCTCGGCATCAACGTCATCGCCGGTATCGCCGGCGGCTTCATCGGCCTGATCCTCGGCGGCGTGCTCGGACCGGTCGGCTGGCGCTGGATCTTCCTGGTCTCGGTCCCGGTCGGGATCTTCGGCACCGTCTGGGCCTACCTCAAGCTCAAGGACACCGGCACCCGCCAACCCGCCACCATCGACTGGTGGGGCAACCTCACCTTCGCCGTCGGCCTGATCTCCATCCTGGTCGGCATCACCTACGGCATCCAGCCCTACGGCGGCAGCACCACCGGATGGGGCAACCCCTGGGTGATCGGCGCCCTGGTCGGCGGCGTGATCGTGATGCTGCTGTTCGTCTGGATCGAGACCCGGGTCGAGGACCCGCTGTTCCGGCTCTCGCTGTTCAGGATCCGGGCGTTCACCGCCGGCAACCTGGCCAGCCTGCTGACCGCGCTGGGGCGGGGCGGGCTGCAGTTCATCCTGATCATCTGGCTCCAGGGCATCTGGCTCCCGCTGCACGGCTACAGCTTCCAGGACACCCCGCTGTGGGCCGGTATCTACATGATCCCCATGACGGTGGGTCTGCTGGTCGCCGCGCCCATCTCCGGGATCCTCTCCGACCGCTTCGGCTCGCGGATCTTCACCGTCGCCGGGGCGCTGCTCAACGCGCTCAGCTTCGGGCTGCTGATGGTGCTCCCGGTGAACTTCCCGTACTGGGCCTTCGCCGCGATCCTGGTGCTGAACGGGCTCGGGGCCGGGCTGTTCGCGTCCCCGAACCGCGCGCAGATCATGAACGCGATCCCGGGCCGCCAGCGCGGGGTGGGCGCGGGCATGACGGCGACCTTCCAGAACGCGGCGATGGTGCTGTCGATCGGCATCTTCTTCAGCCTGATCGTGATCGGCCTGTCGCAGAACCTGCCCTCCGCGATGTACAGCGGGCTGACCGCGCAGGGGGTCCCGAGCGCCTCGGCGCAGTCGATCTCGCAACTGCCGCCGCTGGCCGTGCTGTTCGCGGCGTTCCTGGGCTACAACCCGATGCAGCAGTTGCTCGGCCCGGTGCTGCACCAGATCCCGGCGGACAAGGCCGGCTATCTCACCGGCCGCAGCTTCTTCCCGCACCTGGTCACCGGGCCCTTCCAGGACGGGCTCAGCGTCGCGTTCTGGTTCGCCCTGGCGGCCTGCCTGATCGCGGCCCTGGCGTCGGCGGTCACCGGCGGCGTCAAGCCGGTCAGGGCGGGGGCGCCGGGGGCCGGGGCGCCGGCGGAGCACGAACTGCCCTCCCCGGTCGGCGATGAGCCGGTCTCCGCGGCGGACGTGGTCGATTCGCTGCGTACCGGAACCGGTACTGGGGGCGACAACTGACGCACCGTCCGGAATGTGCTGCTGGACCCGCCGGCCGATCCGCAGCCGGCCGGCGGGTCCCGAGTGCACGGTGCCGGGTCAGCGCTGGTGCGATTGGAAGAACTCCGTCAGCACCGGCGCGACCGCGTCCGGCTTGAGCATGTGCGTCTGCCCCGGCAGGGTCCGGTAGTCGGAGTCCGGCAGGATGTCGGCCAGTTGGCGCATTCCGTCGCGCATTGACTGCGGGCTCTTGCCACCGTCCATGGCCAGCGTCGGCAGCGTTGCCGAGGTCCAGCGGTCGGTCGGCAGCGGACGGCCCGAACCGGTGTCGCCGAGCACCCTCATGTCGTACGGCAAGGTGTGCGCCACCCGCTTCAACTTCGACCACACCGGCAGCAGTTGCATCACCAGCAGGACGGGCGTCGGTACGCCGACGGTGCGCATGAACATCTTCAGGGTGGCACCGCGCTTGTCCGCCGCGATCAGGGCGTCCATGGTCGGGATGTAGTCGGCCGGACGCACCGGGCCGCTGCTGTCCACAGCCGTCGGGAACTCGTAGAGCGCCAGCGAGACGAAGCCTGACAGGACGTTCGCCGCCTCCAGGGACAGGGCCGCGCCGGAGGAGATCCCGTACAGATGGGCAGTGCCCCCGGCCGCCTCCAGGACGGCGGCGAGGTCCTCGACCTCGCGGTCGACCGCGTAGGGGAGGGTGTTGCCGCTCTCGCCCCGGCCGCGCCGGTCGTAGGTGTAGACGGTGAAGTGCCCGGCGAGCGCGGCGGCCAGTGGACGGGCCGGCCCCGACCCGCGGTAGCAGAGGGCGCCGTCGACCAGGATCACGGCCGGGCCGCTGCCGGTCCGCTCGTAGGCGATGACGGTGCCGTCCTTGGAGATGGCGGTGGCGGTGGTGGTGGTGGTCTTGTCGGTTTTGTCGGTGGAGGTCATGACGACTCCCTGGAGATGGTTCGATCGTTGACGGTGTCGAGCCAGGAACGCCACTCGGCGGTGGTCCGGTCCAGGTCGACGGCAGGGTCGAACAGGTGGTGCGCCAGCATGACGCCGTTCTCGGGGAACAGGCGCAGGAAGCGGAACAGGCCCTCGTCGGTGCGCACCGCCAATGCGGCGGGCTCGGCGTGGTAGAGGGTTCCGGTGCGGGCCGGGAAGTTCGGGGAAGCCGCGGATGTCACCGCACCCGGGCGAACCGGGGCACGAAGGCCGAACTCCTGGAGGAGCCGCGCCCGGGCCCCGGACCACTGCAGGTCCGGCCCGCCGAAGAGGGTGAGCGGGCGGGCGGTGCGGCCCGGGAAGTGGGTGAGGTACTCGACCAGGGTGCCAAAGAACAGCGTGATGCCCTCGCCCATCGCCTCGAACTCACCCTCCCAGTCGTCGCCGGGCAGGAATCCGCTGGTCGCCAGCCGTAGCACGGTGCTTCCGCCGTCCCGCCCCTCGACCAGGAACTCATAGGCGAGGAAGCGACCGTCGGGCGCGGTCGCGCTGCGGTGCTCCAGCAGCCGCGGCGGGTTCCAGCGGGTCACCGTCGAGTCAAGCGGACCTCGCCTGGTGTGGGTGCGGACCAGCCCGCCCGGCTCGGGCTCGACCTCGTTGCTCCCCATGAACCACGAGTCCATGCCGGGACCCGAGGCGATAGCCTCCCAGACCTGCTCCGGTTCGGCCGGGACCTCGGCCTGATGACGGATCACATAGTCATGACCCATGGTCAGGCCTCCTTCATGGGCTGGTTGTCGGCGCTCGGATGGACGGCGACCACGAAACGGTGGCTGCGTCCGCCCGGAGCGCTCTCGTCGTGGTACCTGCCGACCAGTGCGGTGACCGCGCCGGAGAGCTCCTCGGCGAAGGCGGCCCGGTCGGCGGCGCTGGCGAAGCGCACCTCGGTGTCGATGGCGAAGGTCGCCAGCGGCCTCCCGGCCCGGGAGGCGCCGGTGAGCAGTTCGCCCACCTCGCGCACCATTCGTGCGGCCAGCGCCAGCAGCCAGCGTCCGGAGAGCCGGTCGGGGGAGCGGTCGGGATCGGGTTGCATCACGCTCAGCGCCTGGGGCGAGATGACATAGGAGGCGGCGGTGGCCTGCAGCATCCGCTCGGTGACATTTCCCTTGCGGCGTTCCTCGACCAGTTCCACCAGCCCGTGCAGCTCCAGCTCGCGCAGGTGGTAGTTGACCTTCTGCCGGGCCAGTCCGACCCGGGCGGCCAGCATTGTCGCCGAGGCCGGCTCGGCCAGTTCGGCCAGCAGGCGGCTCCTGATCGGATCGAGCGACGACGCCGCTGCCGCGGCGTCGTCGATCACGGCTATATCAAGCATGCTTCCAGGGTCGCACCGACAAATATTCTTGTCAAGACAACTGGATATGTCGGAAAGTCACTCCGGGCGATGGCAGACGGCCTCCACGTTGTTCCCGTCAGGGTCGCGGACGAAGGCCCCGAAGTAGTTCTCGTGGTACTCGCGCCACAGCCGGGGCTCGTGCAGCACCTCGGCGCCGGCCGCGACGGCGGCGTCGAAGAATGCGGTGACCGACGCGCGGTCGGGGGCCCTGAAGGCGATGTGCGACTCGCGGAAGCCCTCACCGGTGGACTGGGCCCCCACCCAGAAGTCCGGGATCGCATTGCTGCCGGAGCCGCTGCCGTAGCCGACGACCTCCCCGAAGTCCATCAACCGGGAGCCGCCCAGCGTCGCCAGCACGGTGTCGTAGAACGCGATGCCGGCCTTGATGTCGGCACATTGGATTGAGACGTGATCGAGCATGTACTCATGGTGGGGCAGTCGGCATGGCCCGTCAGCCCGTCAGCCCGTCAGCCCGTCAGTCCTTCAGCATTGGTGTAGGTCTCGATCAGCTCAGCCATGTGTGGCGGGACGGAGTCCGCGCAGGAACTCCGTCAGCAGGGCGCTCACCGTATCCGGGCGTTCCAGACCAGGCAGGTGGCCGGCCCAGGGGAGCTCCAGGTGGCGGGCGTACGTGAGCTGCTCGGGCAGCCGGGCTGCGATCTCGCGGAAGTCGACCACGTCGTACCGGCCGGACACGGCCAGGCAGGGGACCTCGATCCGGGCCAGGTCCACTCCGCTCGCGGGCTGCCAGAACTCCTCGGCGTCGGCCGTCGACTGCACTTCGAAGGCATGCCGTTGCATCCGGCGGAGCTGGTTGCGGGCCGCGTCGTCGGCCTCGGGGCCCAGCCAGGTGTCCACCATCAGCTCGACGGCGCCAGTGATGTCCCCGGCGGCGAGCAGTGCGTCCTCCTGCCCGCCGATGGACCGCAGCGCGTCGCTGGGCTCGTGCCCCGGGCTGCCCGAGCACAGCAGCACCAGCGCGCCGACCAGTTCCGGCCGCCTGGCGGCAGTCTCCAGGGCGACGGTCCCGCCGTACGAGGAGCCGACCAGAACGGCGGGACCGATCCCGAGGGTGCCCAGCAGTTCAGCAACATCCTCGGCGTCGCTGTAGGGGCGATCCGCCATCGGAGTGTCGCCGAAACCCCGGAAGTCGCAGCGGACCACCCGGTACCCGGCCTCGACCAGGGGCCGCCACTGCGGCTCCCACATCCGGCGGTCGCACACCGAGGAGTGCAGCAGCACCACGGCAGGGCCTTCACCGGCCACATCATGAGAGATCGTCATCTGCTGCACCCTAGCCAGGACGGCCGCGCTCGGCGACCAGGAATCCCTCGCTGAGGGTGTCCGGTACGGGACGGCCGTAGGCTTGCTCCAGTTCGTCCTTGCCGTGGACGGTCACCTGCCAGTCATGGCGGGCGAGCCAGTCGGCCGCAGGCTCGCCCAGGCCGCCCTTCCACAGGTCGGTCAGGGCCCGGAAGCGCTCGTCTGCGCCGTGGTCGGAGATCGGTCGCGGCGAAGTGCGGCCTTCGCTCAGCGAGAGCCTGCTGCCTGCGGCGGAGAGTTCGGTCACGGTGGAGAGCATAGTGTCGGCCTGCTCAGCCTCCAGGTAGACCAGCAGTCCCTCGATCAGCCAGGCGGTCCGCGCCGTCGGGTCGAATCCGGCGTTCTTGAGCGCCTGGGGCCAGTCTTCGCGCAGGTCGGCGGCAAGCACCGAGCGTTCGCAGGCCGGTACGGCGCCCTCCTCGCGCAGCACCCGCTCCTTGAAGGCGATCACGGGCGGCAGGTCCAGCTCGAACACCCGGGTCCCTTCGGGCCAGGCCAGCCGGAACGCCCGGCTGTCCAGCCCTGCTGCCAGCAGTACCACCTGACGGCAGCCCGCCGCGGTCGCTTGCAGCAGGTAGTCGTCGAAGAACCGGGTCCGCAGCACGATCCGCGCAGCCAGCGCGGCCCCGGCAGCGCTGCGCTCCATCGGCGCCGCGTACTCCGCCTGCGACCGAGACCCGGTCGCGGCCCGCACGAACGCCTTGGCGTACGGATCCTCGAACAGCCGGTCTTCGCGTCGACTCTCCGCCGCCCGTACCCGGGCCACCCCGACGGCGGTGCGCTGCACCCCGTCGGGCAGCAACTGTTGTTCCGCCATCACATCCTCCTCCTCGGCAGACCTCGGGCACCCCCGCCCCGGTTCGCGCGTGAGGCTACACCGCGTGGCTGGGGGTGCTGACAGGGCGGGGGAGGCGGGGCGTCGCCGTCGCTGCGGCGGGGTCCGTTTCGCGGCCGAGCCCCGGTCCCGCCCCCGTCTCTGACGTGCGCGTTTGCTCCCGGTGGTCCTCCGTCGCCTCCGTGGGGCGCGATGGTCGGTCCCGGGCTGGGGTGGCTCGGCTCCGCCTCGCGGCAACCACGAGGAGCGGGGCGGGTGGTGGGGCGTGCGTTGCCGGGTGCGCGCCGGTGCCGGGGCTGCAGAAACGTTTCTCCAGGCCGGATTGCCCGTGCTGGGGGGAGTTACAACCACGCTGGGGTGAATTACACCCATATATGGTTGCTACGGCACCCAGCGTGGGTGTAACTCCCCCCAGCAGCCGGCCAAACCGCTCGAATGGCCCACGGATGGGGTTGTTGGGGAAGTCCGGGCTCATCCTGGGGTGAATCCGGCTCGCTGAGCGAGTCCAGCACTCCCCAAGGCGAGGCTGGACTTCCCCAACCCCCGCAATGGTGGGCGTGAAAGGCCCCGCCCCCCGCCCCCCGCCCCGCGCCCCGGGCGAGCGCTCCGCGCCGGACCCGGGCCGCCCCCGGCCCTTGTCGCGCGGCGGAGCCGCATCATTCCGGGCGCGAGCCCGGGAGACGGCGGCCAACACGCCCCACCACACGCTGCCGTTGCATGCGTGGGGCGCCGCCCCCGCCCACCGCGGAACGTTCCGTGCCGGAGCGGACCCGCTTCACCGGGGCGCGGGCGCTACCGCGGCGTCAGGCCGTCTTGGTGGTTGCGGCGCCGGTTGCGCTGGTGGCGAGCCATTGGGGCCAGGTGAGGTCGTAGTCGGCGTAGCCGTTGTCGCCGTCGGCCTTGCCGCGGCGGGAGCCGGTGATGGTGATGGGGTCGCCCTGCTTGGAGTAGTCGTAGAACCAGATGGCGTCCGCCAGGGAGAGATGGACGCAGCCGTGGGAGCCGAAGCTGTGGCCGGGGTTGGGGTCGGCGCCGGAGTAGTGGACGTAGGTGCCGGAGAAGGTGAGGTGGACGTCCCAGGGGAGGTTCTCGTCGTAGAAGTCGGGACTGCTCTTGTTGCAGGTGATGCCGGCGCTGCAGGAGGTCATGTGGACGTTCTTGGACTTGTCGATGACCGCCATGGTGCCGTCCCAGGACGGGAAGCTGGCGCTGCCGGCGTCGATGGCCAGCTTCCGGACGACCGTGCCGGCGTTGGTGACCTGCATGGAGTGGCCGGTCGCCGAGATGGTGGTCTCGACGTCGGCGCCGATGGTGAAGCTGTGGGTGTAGGCATGGGTGCCGAAGTCGCCGTTGCCGTCGGGCACTCCGGTGAAGTCGGCCTTCACGGTGACGGCGGTGCCGGTCTTCCAGAAGCTCTGCGGCCGCCAGTCGACCCGGCGGTCGCTGAACCAGTGCCAGGCGCCGCTGACCGGGGTGGACGTGGTGACGCCGAGGTGCTGCTCGATCGCCTTGCGGGCGGTGACGGCGACGGGCTTGGTGAAGACGATCGAGATCGGCATGGCCACCCCGACGGTGGCGCCGACGGCCGGGGTGATCGAGTCCACCTCCATGGGTGGGCCGGAGGGGGATGGGCTGGCGCTTGGCGATGAACTGCCGCTTGGGCCACCGCTCTTGGCGGTGCCGATCGGGCTGGAGGACTGTGCCTGGGGCGACTTGCCGCTGCAGGCGACCGCTCCGGCGAGTACCACGCCCGCCAGCAGGGTTATGCCTATGCCGTTCCTGGTTCGACTCACGCGCCAGCTCCGCTCACGTATCGTCAGGTCGTGGTTTCCCGGCAGTGTTGACGACGTCGGGCCGGGCGCGGGTGGTTCCGGGCCGCGGCGCCGCCGTCATCTGCTCGCCGACTGTGTCTTCCCGGATCCGCGTGTTATGAACGTCGCTGCAGGAGGAAGACGGCGACGTCGTCCGCGCGGGGGCTCTGTGCCTGGCAGGGGCGGACCAGGTGGTCGGCGAGGCGTTCCAGCGGGTCCAGGGCCAGGTTCAGGTCGGAGTCCGGGTCCGGGTCGGTGGTGGGGGCCGCGTCGCGGGTCCAGTCGGTGACGGTGGCCAGCAGGCGGTCCAGCGAGGTGTCGATGGACTCGCCCCGGCATTCGATCAGGCCGTCGGTGTAGAGGAGGAGGGTCTCACCGGGGGCCAGGACGGTGGTCGTCTCGGGGTAGCGCGCCTGGGGGTCCACGCCGAGCGGCGGGCCGCCGGGCAGGTCCAGCTCGACGGCCGTGCCGAGGTCGCCAGTGCCGAGGTCGCCGGTGTCGGGGGCGGCGCCGGGGCCGCCGGCTATCCGGACCGGGAGCGGGTGGCCGGCCCTGGCTGCCTCGATCGCGCCGGTGGCCGGGTCCAGCGAGAGGTAGCAGCAGGTGGCGAAGAGGTCGGTGTCCAGGTCGGCGAGGAGCCGTCCGGTGCGGGCCAGGACGGTGCCGGGGGAGTGGCCCTCGGCGGCGTAGGCGCGCAGCGCGATCCGCAGCTGGCCCATCACGGCGGAGGCCTCCACGCTGTGGCCCTGGACGTCGCCGACGACCAGGCCCACCCGGCCGTCCGGCAGCGGCAGCACGTCGTACCAGTCGCCGCCGACGGCCATCCCGGTGGTGCCGGGCAGGTAGCGCACGGCGGTGGCGTGGCCGGGGACGGACGGGACTCCGCGCGGCAGCATGGCGCGCTGGAGCTCGGCCGCCCACTGGTGCTCGCGGTCGAAGAGCCGGGCCCGGGCCAGCGCGTGGGCGAGGATGCCGGCGACGGCGGTGAACAGGGTCCGCTGCCCGTCGTCGAAGGTCCTGGCTCCGGCGAAGTCGAACAGGCAGGCGCCACGGCCGTCGTCGGCGCCGGTGAGCGGGAGCACCGCCCAGGAGCGGACGACGGCGGGCCCGCCGTCGTCGGGGGGTACGGCGGCTCCCTCCAGGAACAGCGGCTCCTCGTCCTGGACCGCGCGGCGCATCGCCTCGGTCGCGGCGGCGCCGACGACGACGCAGGGGTGCTCCGGGTTGTCTGCGTCGGCCTCGATGAGCAGGTGGTCCGCGTTCAGCGCGGGACGGGCGATGTCGGTCATGACCCGGGTCACCTCGGCGACGCTGGCCGCCCTGGACAGCGCCCGGGTGAGGGTGAGCAGGAAGGAGTCGGCGGAGCTCGCGGGGGTGCTGCCGCCGCGCCAGGGCAGCGCGCTGCGGAACCAGGGGGTGCGCGGTCGGACCACCGGGGTGGGTGAGAGCGGTCGGCCGGGGTCGCCGGTCTCGTCGGTGCGGTCCAGCAGCAGCCCGGTGACCCGGTCCGGACGTCCGTCCGGGCCGATCAGCACCTCGCCGCGCTCCTCCAGCTGCCGGACGCTGCCGTCGGCGTGGACGACCGCGTAGCGGTTGCGGTAGGTGCCCCCGCGTTCGATGACCTCGGCGGTGGCGGCGGCGAGCCGGGTGGCGTCGTCGGGGTGCAGGGCGGCGAAGAACGCCTCGGCACGGCCCCCGAACGCGTCGGGGGCCGTGCCGACCATCCGGCAGGCGGCGTCGTCCCAGAGGATGTCACCGGTGACCAGGTCCCACTCGTAGGCGCCGGCGCGGGCGGCGCGGGCGGCGACGGCGAGACGGGGTTCGGTCGGGTCGACGGTTGCCCACTGCTGGGGCTCCTGCTGGGGCTGGGACTCCATGCCGGGGTGACTCTCCGCTGGGGTCGGGGGCTCGATCAGGGGCTGCTGCCGGTATGCACCATTTTGTGTGCCTTCTGTGAATCATACGTAGGATGTTCGGACGGTAGGGCCGGTTGTGGCGCGCCTCACTCCGCCGGCGCCGTCGGTACCGGCTCGCGTGACGCCGCGCTGACGGGTACGTCGGGGTCGCGGAACCAGCTGCCCTGGGCCGCCCACTGCACCAGCATCAGCACCAGGCCCAGGACGAGTGCGCCCAGTCCGATCACGGTCACCCCGCCGACCCGTCCGACCCACGGCAGCTTGACCGAGGTGAAGCCGTAGTCCGGCGCGGCGTAGACGTCGAAGGCGGCGTAGCAGAAGAAGAACAGCAGCATCAGCCCGCCCAGGCCCGGCAGGATGCCCTTGAACCAGAGGTCCCTGGCGCTGCGGGTGAGCACCCTGCGGAAGTACCAGACGCAGGCGAAGCCGGTGAGGCCGTAGTAGAAGGCGATGCCCAGGCCGACCGAGGCGATCGAGTCGGTGAGCACATTGGTGCTGATCTTCACCAGCAGCACGTAGAAGGCGATGGACGCCAGGCCCATCGCGACGGTGGACCAGGTCGGGGTGAGGAAGCGGCGGTGCACCCGGCCGAACTTCGCCGGGATCGCCTTGTGCGCCGCCATCGAGAAGGTGGTCCTGGCGGTCGGCAGGATGGTGGTCTGGGTGGAGGCCGCCGAGGAGGTCAGCACCATGAAGATGAGCAGCTTGGCCAGGAACCAGCCGAGCCCCTTGCCGCCGAAGACGGCGTTGCCGAGCCCGGACAGCACGTCCCCGGAGTTGTCCGGGTTGGCCAGTCCGATGCCCTTGTCGCCGACCCCGGCGAAGGCCTGGGCCGAGGTGGTCACCAGCGCGTAGATGATCAGCAGCAGCACGGTCGAGAGGACCGCGGCCCGGCCCGGGGTGCGCTCCTTGTCGGCGGTCTCCTCGTTCACGGAGACGGCGGTGTCCCAGCCCCAGTAGATGAAGACGGCGGAGAGGATGCCCGCGGTGAGGGCGCTCGCCGAGGGGACGTTGAAGGGGTTGAACCAGGAGGCGGAGATGTGCAGCGAGCCGCTGGGCGCACTGCTGGAATAGACCTTGACCAGCGCGGTTACCGAGAACAGCGCCAGCATCGCCACCTCCACGCACAGCAGCCAGCGCTGCAGGGTCGCCGAGACCTCGATGCCGACGTAGCAGATCGCCGTCATCACGATGATCCAGATCACCCCCGCGACCGTGGTCCACAGGGTGCTTCCGGCCAGCCCGCCGAAGCCGAAGAGCTGGAAGCCGTAGGAGCCGGCGATCTGTGCCAGGTTCGCCATCACGATGACGTCGGCGATGACGATGCCCCAGCCGCCCATCCAGCCGGTGCGCGGCCCGAAGGCGCGGGCGGCCCAGACGAAGGTGGTGCCGCAGTCCGGGTCGACCTCGTTGAGCTCCTTGTACGCGTACGCGATCAGCAGCATGGGGATGAAGGCGAGGATGGTGATGATCGGCGCCTGGAGCCCGACCCCGGCCACGATGATGCCGAGGGTGGCGGCCAGGCTGTAGGCGGGGGCGGTGGAGGCCAGGCCGATGGCGACGGAGGAGAACAGGCCGAGGGCGTTGCCCTTGAGCCCTTTCTCCCCGGCTCCGGAGCCGGTGGCTTGGAAGGTGCCGGCGGTGGGTGGTGTGGTCATCTGCGGGTTCCCTGCCTCTCGCGGTCGTGGTGACTGGCTGCGAAACGGCGGGAAAGGAACTGATGCGCCGTCATGGCCGGATGGTAAAGCCCGGCGGAGTCATCCGGTGATATCGACGGCGCGTCAGTTTGTAAAAGCTTCAATAGCTGTGGACGCGGGTTCACCCGGTCGGGCGAAGACCTCGCTCATGGCTGTGCCCCGTGCCGGAACGGATCCGGTACGGGGCACAGAGGCGCCGGGTGGCGTCAGATCACCCGGATGTTCTCCGCCTGCGGGCCCTTCTGGCCCTGCGCGATCTCGAACTCCACGGCCTGGCCCTCGAGGAGCTCCCGGTAGCCGGTCGCGTTGATGTTGGAGTAGTGGGCGAAGACGTCGGCGCCGCCGCCGTCCTGGGCGATGAAGCCGAAGCCCTTCTCCGAGTTGAACCACTTGACGGTGCCGGTGGCCATGCTGCTCCCTCTGTCAGGAGTAAGGGGCGTGCCTGGTGCCCGCCCTCAGGGTTGAGGTGATCGCCCTGGTCCTCCGACTGGTGCACAGCACAGCGCCCACGGTGCTCTGACCGTGGGCACATGAGACTTCGGAACCACGACTGCTGCCAGGAAAGGTATCGGATGCGCGTTCGCCTGGCTACGGTGCGCAGGCGGCAAATCGGACAACTGCCCGTGATCTTCCCCGGATTGTGTCCGCGGATCGTCAGGTCGCGCTGCGTTCGCTCGCCTCGGCGGTGTCGGGGAGCCCGCCGTCGCGGCCGCTGCGGAGCAGTTCGCGCCACTGGTCGGCGCTCCAACTGCCGGGCGGGGTGGTCTCGATGAAGTCCTCGACCAGTTCCAGGAAGCGGCGCGGGTCGCTGTGGAAGGGGAAGTGCCCGGCGCCGTTGAAGACCTCCAGCCGGCTGCCGGGCATCGCGGCGTGGGCGCGGTGGGCGTGCTCGACCGGGACCACGCTGTCGCGGGCGCCCCAGAGCAGCAGCGTGGGCATGCCCTGCACCAGGTAGCAGCGGTCGAGCATGGTGACGACCTGCCCGCGCCAGTCCACCACCGCGCGCAGGGTGCGGATGAAGGCGCTGCGCGCGGTCGCGTCGGGGAGTCCGTCCACCAGGTTGAGCAGGTCGGGGGCGTCCAGGCCCAGGTCGGTGCCGAGCAGTTGCATCAGCTGGATCACCGTGTTGGTCTGCAGCCGCATCCCGGGCAGTTTCAACGCGGAGAGCATCAGATCGGCGCCCGGCAGCGACACGGCCCGCAGCACCGGATTGACCTCGCGCCCCACGCCGCCGGTGCTGACCAGCACCAGCCGCTCGGTGCGCTCCGGGAACTGGTAGGCGAACTGCATCGCCACCCCGCCGCCGAGCGAGTGTCCGACCAGGGTGGCCCGCTCGATGCCGAGCACCCCGAGCAGGTCCCGCATGCCGTTGGCGTAGGCGGCCACCGAGTAGTCGGCGCGCGGCTTGTCGGAGGCGCCGTGGCCGAGCAGGTCGGGGGCGATGACGGTGTGCTTCCTGGCCAGTCCGGGGATTAGCTCGGCCCAGGTGTCCGAGGAGTCGCCGATCCCGTGGATCAGCAGGACGGCCGGACCCGAACCGGCGATCCGGTAGGCCCGGCGATATCCGTGCACCACGTGGTAGTGGAGCTCCGCGTCAGCGTCGGCGACCGGGCGGAGCCGCCCGGTGCGGGTCGGGAGTTCCCTGGGGATGTCGAACACGGGCCCACCTCCTGCTGCTCCTTCGAGCGTAAGCCGCTCGGAGCACAGGGGATTACCGGTGGGTTTCGGCGTCGATACGCCGGTGTGCCAGTTCGGCCGTGACCCGCTGCAGGTCCCGGTCCGGGGGGCCGACGCGGCTTCCGGCGAGCGGCGCGGCGGGGCCCTGCTGGCGGCGGTGGTTGCGTTCCAGGGCGTAGGCGAGGAGGGCGATCAGGACGAGGGCGATGGCTGCTGTGGTCATGGCAGTAATTGTTCTCTCATCGGATTCCTGCCATAAGTGGCAGGAGAGCCCTGTACCAACAAAATCCCGCCAGCTATGCTGACCGCATGCTGAAGACCGTCGCGGTGATACTGATCGACGACTCCGCCCCGTTCGAGTTCGGCGTGGTCTGCGAGGTGTTCGGGATCGACCGCACCGACGACGGAGTCCCCCCGTTCGACTTCCGGGTCTGCGGTGAGCGGGCCGGCCAGCCGGTACGGCTCAACGTCGGCGCGCAGCTCGTGCCCGAGTACGGGCTGGAGGCGCTGGAGGACGCGGACCTGGTCGCGCTCCCGGCCGCCCTGATCCGGGACGAGTACCCGCAGGCCGTGCTGGACGCGGTGGTCGCGGCCCATGCCAGGGGCGCGGTGCTGCTCTCGGTCTGCAGCGGCGCGTTCGTGCTGGGGGCGGCCGGGCTGCTCGACGGCCTCCGCTGCACCACCCACTGGCGGCACGCGGACGCGCTGGCCAAGCGCTTCCCGGAGGCCAAGCTCGACCCGGACGTGCTCTTCGTCGACGAGGGCGACATCATCACCAGCGCCGGCACGGCCGCCGGGATCGACGCCTGCCTGCATCTGGTCCGCCGGGAGCTGGGCACCGCCGCGGCCACCGCGATCGCCCGCCGGATGGTGGTCCCGCCGCAACGGGACGGCGGGCAGCGCCAGTACATCGCCGCCCCGATCCCCGAGTGCGAGGCCGACAGCCTGGAGCCGCTGCTCAGCTGGATGCTGGAGACCCTGGACACCGAGC
Source organism: Streptacidiphilus sp. EB103A (assembly GCF_041261405.1). Classification (NCBI taxonomy): domain Bacteria; kingdom Bacillati; phylum Actinomycetota; class Actinomycetes; order Kitasatosporales; family Streptomycetaceae; genus Streptacidiphilus; species Streptacidiphilus sp. EB103A. Next base: position 499,392 of record NZ_JBGCAQ010000001.1, read on the forward strand.
ACACGGTCGCCTCGCTGGCCCGCCGGGCGCAGCTGTCCACCCGTACCCTGGCCCGCCGCTTCGCCGCCGAGACCGGCACCACGCCGCAGCGCTGGCTGGCATCGCAGCGGGTGTCGCACGCCCGGAGGCTGCTGGAGGACACCGGCTGGGGCGTCGACGAGATCGCCAGGATCTGCGGCTTCGGCAGCGCGGCACTGCTGCGGCACCACTTCCGCCGCGCGGTCGGGGTGACCCCGATGGACTACCGCAGGACGTTCACCCAGTGCTGAGCCCGGTGCCGAGCCGGCGCCCGGCGCCGACCCGATCCGCTCTCCCGAGCCGTTGTCGGACCCCCGGTGTTGAATGAGCCGCATGGCGAACCGTCCCCACGCGAACAACGATCCCGTCCCGCACCGGCCCCCGGTCCCCGATCCGGAGCTGGTGGTCCGCGACGAGGACTGGTACGCCCGAGAGCTGACCGCCGACGACCGTTTCACCCGCTACAGCTTCCTGGACACCGACTGGACCGAGGTGGCCAGCAGCGGCACGGTCTTCGACGAGTGCACCTTCGCCGGGGTGCGCTTCAACGCCTCCCGGCACACCGGTGCGGCCTTCACCAACTGCACCTTCCGCAACTGCACCTTCTTCGACACCCGCTTCACCGACTGCAAACTGGTCGGCAGCGTGTTCCAGCGCTGCACCTTCAACCTCTTCCAGGTCTCCGGCGGCGACTGGTCCTATGTCGGGCTGCCCGGGGCGGACCTGCGGCAGGCGACCATCGAGAACGTCCGGATGCGCGAGGTCGATCTCAGCGCCGCCCGGCTGGAGAAGGCCGTGCTCACCGGCACCGACCTGTCCGGTGCGATGCTGGGCGGAGCCAAACTCACCGGCGCCGACCTGCGCGGCAGTGACCTGTCCGCGCTGGATCCGCTCACCGTGGAGCTGCACGGGGCCATGATCGACCTGCCGCAGGCCGCGGTGATAGCCGCCGCGCTCGGGCTGCGGGTCGGCTGAGGGCGGTCGTAGGGTCGAAGGCATGCGTACTGTCATCGCCGGAGGACACGGCCAGATCGCCCTGCACCTGGAACGCCTGCTCGCCGCCCGCGGCCACACGCCGGTCGGCCTGATCCGCAATCCCGCCCAGTCGGACGACCTGCGGGCCGCCGGAGCCGAGCCGGTCGTGCGCGACCTGGAGTCGTCCACGGTCGAGGAGGTGGCGGCGGTCCTGGCCGGGGCCGACGCCGCGGTCTTCGCCGCCGGGGCGGGCCCCGGCAGCGGGGCCGGCCGCAAGGAGACGGTGGACCGCGCCGCCGCCGTGCTGTTCGCGGACGCCGCCGAACTGGCCGGGGTGCGCCGCTTCGTGGTGGTCTCCTCGATGGGCGCCGACCGCGAGCCCGCGCCCGGCACCGACCCGGTGTTCGCCGGCTACCTGCGCGCCAAGGCCGCGGCCGACGCCGACATCGCCGCCCGCAAGGGCCTGGACTGGACGATCCTCCGCCCGGGCGCCCTCACCGACGCACCGGCCACCGGCCGGGTCCGGCTCGCCGCGGGCACCGGCCGCGGCAGCGTCCCGCGTGCCGACGTCGCCGCCGTCCTCGCCGCCCTGCTGGACAACCCGTCGACCAGCGGTCTCACCCTGGAGCTCATCGGCGGGGAGGTCCCGGTGGAGGAGGCGGTGGCGGCCGCGGCCGGGAGTTCCTGACCGGACCGGTAGCGGTAGCGCCCGCGAGGCCGTTCCGGGCCGGGACTAGGGTTGTGATCGCTAACACGGGGCGGGGCTAGTCGAGGAGCGGGAATGTCGGGCACTACCACCGAGGCGGGTCGCACCAACTGGGCCGGCAACGTCACCTTCGGGGCGTCACGCGTCGCGCGACCCGAGTCGGTCGACGAGCTGCGCCGCACGGTCGCGGAGAGCGACGCCGTGCGGGTCCTGGGCACGGGGCACTCCTTCAACCGGATCGCCGACACCGCCGGGACCCTGGTCTCGCTGGCGGATCTGCCGCCGCGCTACGAGACCGACCGCGAGCGGTCGACGGTCACCGTCTCGGCGGGGATGCGCTACGCGCAGGTGGCCGAGCTGCTCCAGGCCGAGGGGCTGGCGCTGGCGAACCTGGCCTCGCTGCCGCACATCTCGGTGGCCGGGGCGGTCGCCACGGCGACGCACGGCTCCGGCGTCGGCAACCGCGGCCTGGCCTCCTCGGTGGCCGGGCTGGAACTGGTCGGCCCCGGCGGGGACCTGGTCGGGCTGGACCGCGACAGCGCCGACTTCGCCGGTGCGGCGGTCCATCTGGGCGCGCTCGGCGTGCTGTCGGCGGTGACCCTGGACGTGGAGCCGACGTACCGGATCGCGCAGTACGTGCTGACCGGCCTGCCGCTGGACGCACTCGCGCAGGGTGACGCCGACGAGGTGTCGGCGATGCTCGCGTCCTGCTACAGCGTCAGCGTCTTCACCGACTGGCACGCCCCCCAGGCGCAGCTCTGGCTGAAGCACCGGGTCGACGCCGGTGCTGCGGCGCCCCGGCTCGACTGGTTCGGCGCGGTCCCGGCCGACCGGCCGCAGCACCCCGTCCCCGGGGTCCCGGCCACCCACTGCACCGAGCAGTTCGGTGTCCCCGGCCCGTGGCACGAGCGGCTGCCGCACTTCCGCCCGGACTTCACCCCGAGCGCGGGGGAGGAGCTGCAGTCCGAGTTCCTGCTGCCGCGCGCCGCAGCGCGGTCGGCCTTCGCCGCGCTGCGGGAGCTGGGACCGGTCATCGCCCCGGTCCTGCAGGTCTCCGAAATCCGCACGGTGGCCGCCGACGACCTCTGGCTCAGCCCGGCCTACGGCCGCGACTGCGTCGCGCTCCACTTCACCTGGCACAAGGCCCCGGAGGCCGTCGCCCCGGTGCTGGCCGCCGTGGAGTCCGCGCTGACCCCGCTGGGCGCCCGCCCGCACTGGGGCAAGCTCTTCACCGCGACCCCGGGGGCCGCCGCCGACCTGTACGAGCGCGCCTCCGACTTCCGCGAGCTGATGGACCGGCAGGACCCGGACGGCAAGTTCCGCAACGCGTTCACGCAGAGCGTGTACGCGGGGGAGATGTGACAGCTGGGTAGTTCCACTTTGTGCTGCGGTCGAGCAGTGCCGAGCCCCCGGCCGCCACCGGGGGCTCTCACGACCACAGCTGGTACCTCGGTAATACCTGTCGCGTGACAGAAATTAGGGACGGCAGGTTTCCGCCCCGTATCGCGCCCGTGTCGGCGCCGTAAGGGGCGCTTCCGCGCGTCGGCCGAAGCAGGGATTTCTACGCTCGTAACCTGCTGTTAGCGCTCCCGCAACAACCTGCCGGTTCTCTGACTCGCAATCAACAGCCCGCCCCATCAACAGCCCGCCGCCATCGGGCCGCGCCCGCCTGTCGCGGCGCGCCGGCGTCCGCCGCCGCGTCCCAGTCACTCACGGAAGCGACAGGGGACAGCCATGTCCGATCCAGCTCTCAGCGGCACCACCACCCCCACTCTGGGCGTCGACGCGCCTCCCGCACCCGGCGCCGAGGGGACGACCGACGCGGTCGCCCTCGCCGCCTTCGGCTACCGGCAGGAACTGCACCGCAGGCTCGGCCGTTACGCCTCCTTCGCCGCGGGGTTCTCCTTCATCTCGGTGCTCACCACCGTCTTCCAGTTCTTCGCGTTCGGCTTCTCCTTCGGCGGGGCCGCGTTCGTGTGGACCTGGCCGCTGGTCCTGGTCGGCCAGCTCGCCGTCGCGGCCTGCTTCGCCGAACTGGCGGCGCGCTACCCCATCTCCGGGGCCGTCTACCAGTGGGCGACCCGGCTGAGCACCCCCACCTTCGGCTGGTTCGCCGGCTGGCTGATGGTCATCGGGCAGATCGTGGTGGTCTCCGCGGCGGCCCTGGCGCTGCAGGTGGTCCTGCCGGCGATCTGGTCCGGCTTCCAGATCGTCGGCGGCGACCCCTCGCCGACCACGCACACCGGCGCGCAGAACGCGGTGCTGCTGGGCCTGGTACTGCTGGTGCTGACCACCGTGGTCAATGTGGTCGACATCCGGGTGATGTCCGTGATCAACAGCGTCGGGGTGACCTGCGAGCTGATCGGCATCGCACTGATGGCGGTGCTGCTGTTCACCCACACCGAGCGGGGCCCCGGGGTCACCCTGCACACCGGTCAGGTCTCCGGCGGCTACCTGGGCGTGTTCCTGATCGCCTCGTTCAGCGCCGCCTACGTCCTGGTGGGCTTCGACAGCGCCGGGGAGATGTCCGAGGAGACCCGTTCGCCCCGGCGCACCGCTCCGCGCACCATCCTGGGCGCGGTGGCCGTGGCCGGCCTCGGCGGCGGCCTGATCCTGCTCGGCGGGGTGCTCGCGGCGCCCAGCCTGACCGACGGTCACCTGGCCGGTGAGGGGCTCTCCTATGTGCTGACCAGCAGACTCGGCAGCGGCCTGGGCCGGGCGCTGCTCGCCGACGTCGCGGTCGCGGTGTGCGTGGCGACGCTGGCGATCCAGACGGCCGGTGCGCGGATGGTCTTCTCGATGGCCCGGGACGGCGCGCTGCCGGCCTCCCGCCGGCTGGCGGCGGTGGGGACGCGTACCGGCACCCCCAAGGCGCCCGCCGTGGTCGTCGGCGTGCTCGCGGCGGCGGCGATGGCGATGAGCCTGGTCTCCCCGTCGGTGTACCTGGCCCTGGGCACCACCTGCATCGTGCTGGTCTACATCGCCTACGCCATGGTCACCGGACCGATGCTGCTGCGCCGGCTGCGCGGTGTGCCGCTGGGCGGGCGGGACGGCGCGGACGAGACCGGGCGGCCGGTGTTCTCACTGGGCCGCTGGGGTCTGCCGATCAACGTCCTGGCGGTGGTGTACGGGCTGGCGATGGCGGTCAACCTGGCCTGGCCGCGGCTGGCGGTCTACGACCCCCAGGGCGGGCACTGGTACCTGCAGTACTTCACCCTGCTGTTCCTGGCGGGGGCGCTGCTGCTCGGCGTGGTCTCATACCGGGCGACCCGGCGCCGTCCGGAGGCGGTGGAGGCGCTGGAGGGCTGAGGCTCCCGGCTACCCGTCGGAATGGCCGTGCAGGGTGTCCAGCAACCGGGCGCCCTGCACGGCCGCTTCGGCGACGGTGGCCTCCGGCGCTCCGGACAGGCGCAGGGCGGCGTCGGCCGCAGCCGAGGCCAGCGCCTCGGCGGGCTCCGCGGGGGCCTGACGCCGGATCAGGATGACGCCCTCGATCAGGCCGAAGAGCAGATCGCCCCGGAGTTCCAGCTCGGGACCGCCGAGGGCGGCGCCCGCCGTGCCCGCCGCCAGCAGCTCCCGGTACGAAGCCTTCAGCGCCGCGCGTACCTGGTGGAAGGCGGCGAACCGCTCCGCGCCCACCTCGGGCAGCAGATAGAGCGCCCCCAGGTTGTGCGGCCCGCCGCAGAGCAGCGCCACGTCCGCGCGGCACAGCGCCCACAGCCGGGCCTCGGCGCTCGGCTCCGCACGGGCCACCAGCACCCGGGCCAGGTCCAGCGAGGGCTGGACGGTGCCCTCCAGCAGCTCGGCGAGGATGTCCTCCTTGCCGGCGAAGTAGTGGTACATCGACGCCTGGCGCAGCCCGGCGCGTTCGGCGATGGCCCGGGTGGTCGTCGCGGCGTAGCCGAGGCGGGTGAAGAGCTCGGCGGCGGCGGCCAGGACGCCGTCCCGGGGCGCCAGGCCGTCGGCGACGGGGCCCTGGACCCGTGGCCGGCCGACCCGTCCGCGGTGCGGGCCGGAGGCGCGGGCGGTGGTGGGCATGGAGTGATCCTCGCACACCGCCTGGGTCGTGTTACCGGCCTGCTGCACCCTCCCGGGGAGCGACTCCCCGTACCCCTGCGGAACCCCGCGGTGGCGTGCCCGGGGGTGCGTTACCCGCATGAAACGTCCGGGCAACGGCCCGGAAGCGCGGTTCGCTTAATTTCTGTCAAGCGACAGAAATTAGCCAATCCGCTCCCGCACCAGGAGGCTGACCGTGCGTTCGGCGACCGACACCACCTATGCCGCCCGGGACCACGCCCGCGCCCAGGCCGCCCCCGTCGACCGGCCCGCCGCACCGCCGGGCATCCCCGCCGAGGACGTGGTCTGGGCGGAGACCGTCCCGGGCGGCAACTACACGCACAAGGTGCTGGCCCGGGGCACCTCGTTGCGGCTCGCCGACCCGCTCGGCGACGCCTGCGCCCACCTGCTGCTCCATGTCGCCGACCGGCCCTGGGAACGGCTGAACGTCGCCGACACCACCAAGGTCCAGTGGAACGCCTACCTCGGCCCGGGCAGTCTGCTCCTGTCCGACCAGGGCCGGGTCCTGGCCAGCATCACCGAGGACGGCTCGGGCCGGCACGACGCGCTGTGCGGCACCTCCACCCTGGCCCGCAACACCGCGCGCTACGGCGACGGCGCGCCGCAGTCGGCCACCCCGGCCGGGCGCGAGCTGCTGCTGCTCGCCGCCGCCAAGAACGGTCTCGACCGGCGCGACCTGGCCCCCTCGCTCTCGCTGTTCCAAGGCGTCCGGGTCACCGCCGACGGCGCGCTGGAGTACACCGGCTCGGCCGGTCCCGGCACGGCGGTGACGCTGCGCGCGGAACAGCCGCTGACCGTGCTGATCGCCAACGTCCCGCATCCGCTGGACCCGCGCACCGACTACCACTGCGGCCCGCTGGAGGTCACCGCCTGGCGCGGACGGCCCACCGGACCGGGCGACCCGCTGTGGGAGGCGACGCCCGAGGGCCACCGCGCCTTTCTGAACACCGCCGAATTCTGCGCCGCACGGGGGCTGTGAATGAACACCACCGATGTTTCGACCTCGACCGTCCCGGCCCGCGCCGCCTGGTCCGCCGCGCTCCGCGCCGGACAGTCGCTGACCATCACGGACCTGGCCGGCAACCAGGCCGTGGACTTCCTGGTGTACGACCGGCACGACCTCTCGGTCCGCTACAGCGCCGCCGACACCATCCAGGCCCAGGGCTCCATCTTCCTCACCGCCGGCAGCGTGCTGCTCTCCAACGAGCACACCCCGCTGATGACCGTCAGCGCCGACCAGGTCGGCCGGCACGACACCATCGGCGGCGCCTGCAGCCGGGAGTCCAACACCCTGCGCTACGGCCACCACACCTGGACCCAGCACGCCTGCGTGGACAACTTCCTCGCCGAGGGCTCCCGTTGGGGCCTCGGCAAGCGCGACGTGGTGGGCAATGTCAACTGGTACATGAACGTCCCGGTGGAGCCCGACGGTACCCTCGGCATTGTCGACGGCCTGTCCGCGCCCGGACTCTCGCTGACGCTGCGCGCCGAGACCGACGTGCTGGTGCTGGTCTCCAACTGCCCTCAGGTGAACAACCCCTGCAACGGCTTCGACCCCACCCCGGTCCTGATGACGATCACCGACGGAGCGCCCTGAGATGCCTGATCGCGCCTTCGACACCCTGCTGGTCGCCAACCGCGGCGAGATCGCGGTCCGCGTCATCCGCACCGCCCGCCGCCTCGGCCTGCGCACCGTCGCGGTCTTCTCCGACCCGGACCGCGGCGCGCCGCACGTCCGGCTCGCCGACCACGCCGTCCGCCTCGGGCCCGCGCCCGCCAAGGACAGCTATCTCCGCGCCGACCTGGTCCTCAAGGCGGCGCTGGACAGCGGCGCCGGGGCGATCCACCCCGGCTACGGATTCCTGTCCGAGGACGCGGAGTTCGCCCGCAGCGTCGAGGACGCCGGGCTGGTGTTCGTCGGACCGACACCCGAGCAACTGGAGGTGTTCGGCGCCAAGCACACCGCCCGCGCCGCCGCCGAGGCCGCCGGAGTGCCGCTGCTTCCCGGGAGCGGCCTGCTCCCTGACCTCACGTCAGCCCTGACGGCCGCGGACGCCCTCGGCTACCCGGTGATGCTCAAGGCCACCGGCGGTGGCGGCGGCATAGGGATGCGTGCCTGCCACGGGCCGGACGAGCTGGCCGAGGCCTGGGACAGCGTCCGCCGGGTCGCGACGGCCAGCTTCTCGGGCGCCGGCCTGTTCCTGGAACGGCTGGTCGAGCAGGCCCGCCATGTCGAGGTGCAGGTGTTCGGTGACGGGACCGGTCGCGTGGTCACCCTGGGCGACCGAGACTGCTCGCTGCAGCGGCGCAACCAGAAGGTGATCGAGGAGGCCCCCGCCCCGGGGCTCCCCGACGCCGTCCGGGCCGGGCTCGCCGAGTCGGCCGCCGCGCTCTGCGCCTCCATCGGCTACCGCTCCGCCGGAACCGTCGAGTACGTCTATGACGCGGCCCGCCAGGAGGCGTCCTTCCTGGAGGTCAACACCCGGCTGCAGGTGGAGCATCCGGTCACCGAGGCGGTCTACGGGGTGGACCTGGTCGAGTGGATGCTCCGGCTGGCCCAGGGCGACCGCGACGTCGTCCGGCCGGTCGGCCCGCCGCGCGGCCACGCCGTCGAGGCCCGGGTCTACGCCGAGGACCCGAACCGGGACCACCGGCCCAGCGCCGGTCTGCTCACCCGGGTCGCCTTCCCTGCGGACGTCAGGGTGGACACCTGGGTGGAGACCGGCACCGAGGTCGGCACCAGCTACGACCCGATGCTCGCCAAGGTCGTCGTCCACGGCGAGGACCGCGCCGACGCCCTGGACCGCCTGGACGCGGCCCTGGCCGACAGCCGGGTCGACGGCATCGAGACCAACCTGGGGCTGCTCCGCGCCGCCACCGCCGCGCCCGCCGTCCGTGCGGCCGTGCACACCACCGCCACTCTGGCCGGCATCACCGACCCGCTGCCCAGGATCGAGGTGGTCCGGGCCGGCACCCTCACCACCGTCCAGGACTGGCCCGGGCGGACCGGGTACTGGCATGTCGGCGTCCCCCCGTGCGGGCCGATGGACGACCTGTCGTTCCGGCTCGGCAACCGGGCGGTGGGCAATCCCGAGGGCGCGGCCGGGCTGGAGTGCACCCTGGAGGGACCGGCCCTCCGTTTCAGCGCCGCCACCACCGTCTGCGTCACCGGGGCACCGGTCGAGGTCACCCTGGACGGGGTGCCGGTGCCGCAGTGGGAGCCGCTGACGGTTCCCGTCGGCTCCGAACTGGCCGTCGGAGCACCGGAGGAGGCCGGGCTGCGCAGCTATCTGCTGGTCGCCGGTGGGCTGGACCTGCCGGACTTCCTCGGCAGCGCGGCCACCTTCACCCTGGGCCGGTTCGGCGGCCACGGCGGCCGCGCCCTGCGCGCCGGCGACGTCCTGCACGGCGGCCGGACCGTCACCGGGACCAGCCAGGTGCCGCTCGCCGACCGCCCCGTGCTCACCCGCGACTGGACCCTGGACGCCGCCGAAGGGCCGCACGCCGCACCGGAGTTCTTCACCGAGGACGACATCGCCGAGTTCTACGCCGCGAAGTGGAGCGTGCACTTCAACAGCGCCCGCACCGGCGTCCGGCTGGTCGGTCCCAAACCCGCCTGGGCCCGCCGCGACGGCGGGGAGGCGGGGCTGCACCCGTCCAACATCCATGACACCCCCTACTCCGTCGGCGCGGTCGACTACACCGGCGACATGCCGGTGCTGCTGGGACCTGACGGCCCGTCACTGGGCGGCTTCGTCTGCCCGGCGACCGTGCTCACCGGCGACCGCTGGAAGTTGGGGCAGCTGCGCCCGGGGGACACCGTCTCCTTCCGCCCGGTCACCGTGGACGGCCGGGACCGGCCCGCCATCGTGGACGGCGGCATCCTCGCCCGCACGCCCGAGGGGGTCGACCGGCCCGCCGTCGGCTACCGGCGCAGCGGCGACGACAACCTGCTGGTCGAGTACGGTCCGATGCAGCTCGACCTGGCCCTGCGGATGCGCGTGCACGCCCTGGCCGAGGCGCTCGCCGCGCTGGACCTGGCCGGTGTGGTCGACCTCACCCCGGGCATCCGCTCGCTGCAGATCCACACCGATCCGGCCGTGCTGCCGCTCGCTGAACTGCTGCCGCTGGTGCAGGAGGCGGAACGGCGGCTGCCGCCCACCCGCGAGCTGCGGGTTCCCTCGCGGACCGTCCATCTGCCGCTGTCCTGGGACGATCCGGCGACCCGTGAGGCCATCGCCCGCTACATGGCCGGGGTGCGCGACGACGCGCCCTGGTGCCCGTGGAACATCGAGTTCATCCGCCGGGTCAACGGACTGGACTCGGTCGAGGATGTCTACCGCACCGTATTCGACGCCGAGTACCTGGTCCTCGGCCTCGGTGACGTCTACCTCGGCGCGCCGGTGGCCACCCCGCTGGACCCCAGGCACCGGCTGGTCACCACCAAGTACAACCCGGCCAGGACCTGGACCGCGGAGAACTCCGTCGGTATCGGCGGCGCCTACCTGTGCGTCTACGGCATGGAGGGCCCGGGCGGCTACCAGTTCGTCGGCCGCACCGTCCAGGTCTGGTCCGGCTGGCAGCAGCGCGGCCCGTTCGAGGCCGGGAAGCCCTGGCTGCTGCGCTTCTTCGACCGGATCAAGTGGTTCCCGGTGGCGGCGGACGAACTGCTGGAGATGCGCGCCGACATGGCGGCCGGCCGACTCGCGGTCACCATGGAGGAGGGCGAGTTCGCGCTCGCCGACCATCTCCGCTTCCTGGACGACAACGCCGCCGACATCGCGGCCTTCCGGGAGCGGCAGGGCGCCGCCTTCGGAGCGGAACGCCAGGCCTGGGAGCTGGCCGGGGAGTTCGACCGGGCCGAACAGGCCCAGGTCGCGGCTCCGCCTGCGGAGGAGATCACCGTCCCCGAGGGCGGACGGCTGATCGAGGCCCAGTTCACGGCCTGCGTCTGGAAGGTGGACGTCGAGCCTGGGCAACTGGTCACCGCGGGTCAGCGGCTGATGGCGGTGGAGGCCATGAAGATGGAGTCCGTACTGACGGCGCCTCAGGACGGCCTGGTGGAACGGCTGCTGGTGCGAGCCGGGGACCAGGTGGAGGCCGGGGCGCCGCTGCTGCTGCTCGTCCCGGCCGAGGTCAGGGAGACAGTCGAGGCCACGATCGGAGACGCCGCATGACCGAGGGACCCGCACTCGCCCGGATCCGGGCTGCCTACCGCCGCATCGCGGAGGTGGACCGCCCGGAGATCTGGATCGACCTGCGTCCGCAGCCTGAGGCCGAGGCCGAGGCCCGCGCGCTGGACGCCCGGACCGCCGCCGGGGAGCGGCTGCCGTTGGCCGGGACCGTGCTCGCGGTCAAGGGCAACATCGACGTGGCGGGCCTGCCGACCACGGCCGGCTGCCCCGGCTACGCCTACCAACCCGAGCAGGACGCCGCCGCGGTCGCCCGGCTGCGTGCCGCCGGGGCGATCGTGCTGGGCAGCACCAACCTGGACCAGTTCGCCACCGGCCTGGTCGGCACCCGCAGCCCGTACGGCGTGGTCCGCAACGCCCTCGCCCCCGACCGGATCTCCGGCGGCTCCAGCTCCGGCTCCGCCGTCGCCGTCGCCCTGGGCATCGCCGACCTCGCCCTGGGCACCGACACCGCGGGCAGCGGACGGGTCCCCGCCGCCCTCAACGGCATCGTGGGCCTCAAGCCGACCTACGGGACCGTCCCCACCGCCGGTGTCGTGCCCGCCTGCCGCAGCCTGGACTGCGTCAGCGTCTTCGCCCGCAGCATCGCCGAGGCCGAGCAGGCCCATGCGCTGCTGCTGGACAGCCCGCCGGAGCCGTCGGTGCGCCGTCCCGGGCCCTGGCGGGTCGCGGTGCCGGACGCGTCGCAGCTCGGCGAGCTCGACCCGGGCTGGGATGCCGCCTGGGCCGCCGCGGTGGCCGGCCTCGCCGCCGCCGGGGTCGAACTGCTGCCGATCGACCTGGAGCCCTTCAGCCGCGCGGCGGAACTGCTCTACCAGGGCGCCTTCGTCGCCGAGCGCTACACCGCCGTCGGCGCCTTCATCGACAAGCACGCCGGTGACCCCGACGCAGGCGTCGACCCGGTCGTCGCCGGCATCATCGGCGCCGCCCGCGACATCCCCGCCCACCGGCTCTTCGCCGACCAGGAGGAGCTGGCCCGGCTGCGCGCCGCCGCGCTGGCCGAACTGGGGGACGCCGACGCCCTTTTGCTGCCCACCACGCCCGGGCACCCCACCCTGGCCGAGGTCGCCGCCGACCCCGTGGGCACCAACTCCCGGATGGGACGCTTCACCAACTCGACCAACCTGTTCGGTCTGTGCGCCCTGGCCGTCCCGGCCGGAACCGTGCCCGGCACACCGCGACTGCCGTTCGGGGTGATGCTGATCGGCCGTCCGCACACCGAGGCTCGACTCGGCGCCATCGCCCGGCAGTCGGCCCCCGCCGCACCGGTACGCCTCGCGGTGGTCGGCGCGCACCTCAGCGGTGAACCGCTCAACGGCCAACTCCTGGAGCTGGGAGCACGACTGGTGTCCGTCACCACCACGGCGGCGGAGTACCGGCTGCATGCCCTGGCCACCAGCCCGCCCAAGCCGGGCCTGGTCCGGGTAGCGGAGGGCGGTGCCGCCGTCGCGGCCGAGGTCTGGGAGCTGCCCGCGGCGGGCCTGGGGCGGCTGGTCGCGGGGCTGCCCGCGCCGATGGCCATCGGCAGCGTGCGACTCGCGGACGGCAGCGCGGTGGCCGGCTTCCTCTGCGAACCCGCAGCTGTCCGGAAGCCCGACGAGGCCCCCGACATCACCGCCTACGGCGGCTGGCGCGCCTACCTGGCGGCGACCGCCGGCCCCGGTGGGTCGTCCGGTTCGTCCTGACCCGGCGTCACCAGCCCGTTCTCATAGAACGTCCTGGGCCCTGCTCGCCAGGCTCAGCTAGCCGGTGTTCCTACCCCGGTCTGACGCGGCCGGGGTCGTGACGCGCGTAACTTTGCTTCTGCGGCGGGGAGTTCCGGACCGGCCGGCGACCGGCCCGGCGGGCGCCGCCGCACAGCCTGGAGCGTCACGGGGCGCTCCGGCCGTCACGCCGGCTGAATCGCCCCGCGGGGGAAGGGCGAGGGGGCACGGGGGAGCGACGCGACCGGGGGCAGTCACGGCCTCCGGCCGCATCGTTGCCCTGACCGGGCAGTCGGTATGCTCACCGCTCATGCGGGAGATACGGGGGGTCCGGGCCGAGCCCGGCGGGTCGGTGATCATGGAGTTCGACGGCGAGTGGTTCCGGGCACGCCGACGCCGTTGGGGCGCGGACTTCCGCGAGCGCTGGCTCGGCGAGACCGCGGTCGCCTTCGCGATGCTGGCCTTCTTCGCGGGCCTGGGCCTGTGCTGGCTGACCGTCGCCAAAATGCACGTCCCCTACGCCGTGACGGCGGCCTTCGGCTGGACCGCGCTCGCCGCCCTGCTCTATGCGGCGGTCGCCTCGATGTTCACCTACCCGGAGGAGTGGCTCGGCGGCCTGCTACTCGTCCCGATACTGGTCATCGGCCTGCTCACGCTGCCCTTCCTGCTGATCCCGGCCTTCCGCCGACTGCTGGTCCGGCTGCTCCACCGGCCCAGGGGCGGCGCCGGCGCCGTCCCCGGCGTCCGCCCCGGCTGGCTGTCCCTCGCCCAGCTCGACGGCGTCTGGTACGAGCAGGTGGACCCGGACGGCGGTTGCCGGGTGACGATCCGTCAGACCGACGGCACCGTGGCCCGCTACACCGCCGAGGGCGCCGCCGGGGCGCAGCTGCACTCCAGTTTCGAGAACCTGCAGACGGCCCGCTGACAGCGCCACCAGGCAGACCTGTCGGTGACCCGCGAGGTCGACACCGGCTCCTCGGCGCCACCGATCCCGTTGCGACTGTCGCCCCAAGATGACATGCTCAATTCATCTTGCTCGAATTGTTCGTACCGCTACCGGTCATCCCGCATTCCTACGCTGATCCGCGAAGCAGCGCCCTGCCGCCACCCAGCCCCTCACTGTGGAGTCCGTCATGCGTCTGAGGTCCCGCACGCTCGCCCCGCTCGCCGCTGCGACCGCGGCAGCCGTCGCCTTCGGCGTGGCAGCCGTCCAGACCCACGCCAGGCCCGCCGCCACCCCGATCGCCGCCAAGGCCGTCGCCGGCACCGTGCCCACCCCGGCCCATGTCGTGGTGGTGATGGAGGAGAACCACTCCTACGACGACATCATCGGCAACAGCGACGCTCCGTACATCAACTCCCTGGCCGGCCAGGGCGCGTTGCTCACCTCCTCGTACGCGGTGACCCACCCCAGCGAGCCCAACTACCTGGCGCTGTTCGCCGGCAGCACCTTCGGCCTGAGCAGCGACAAGTGCCCGGTCAGCGAGGGCACCACGGCGAACCTCGGCTCCGAGCTGCTCGCCGCGGGCTACACCTTCAAGGGCTACTCCGAGGGCCTGCCCTCCACCGGCTCGACCGCCTGCACCTCCGGCAAGTACGCCCGGAAGCACTCGCCCTGGGTCAACTTCAGCAACGTTCCCGCCGCCGACTCGCTGCCGTTCAGCTCCTTTCCCACCACCACCTCCGGCTACGCGAGCCTGCCCACGCTGTCGTTCGTGATCCCCAATCTCAACAACGACATGCACGACGGCACCATCGCCACCGCCGACACCTGGCTGAACAGCAACCTGTCCGCCTACGCGACCTGGGCCCAGGCCAACAACAGCCTGCTGATCGTCACATGGGACGAGGACGACTACACCGAGAGCAACCAGATCCCCACCATCGTCGTCGGCCAGTCGGTCGCTGCCGGGACCTACGACGAGACCGTCGACCACTACAACCTGCTGGCCACCCTTGAGCAGATGTACGGGCTGACGGCGGTGGGCAACAGCGCCTCCGCCACCGCCATCACCGACATCTGGAACTGAACCGGCCGGCACCGAGAACCGCACCCAGAACGGGAACAGCACCTGACCATGCGCCGACCGCCACTCCGCGCCGCAGCGGCCGCCCTGACCGCGGCGACGGTGATCGCCCTGCTCGGCGTTGCCGTCTCCGACGCCCCGGACGGCCGCCCCGCCGCACCCGTGATCACCGTCAGTGAGAACGGCTGCGGCGCGGGGTGGACCGCGTCCGCGATCAGGCACGCCGGGCAGTTGGTGCTGCGCCTCAGCGACACCGCCAGAGATCCGGCAGAGGTCTATCTGATCGCCCCCGGCAACGGCGAGGTCTACGCCGAGGTGCTGTCGCTGCTGCCCGGGGTGCCCAGGACGCTGTCCACCACCCTGGACGGCGGCAGCTACGCGCTGCGCTGTGTGTTCACCGACGGCCAGGTGCGGACCTCCCCGACGCGGACGCTCAGCGGCACCGCCGCCGAGGCGGTGGCCGGCGTCCTGCCGCTGCCGGACCTGGACCTCGGCGCCCCCGTCACGGCCTACCGTTCCTACGTCACCGCCGCGTTGCCCGGGCTGCTCGCCGACAGCCGCAGGCTCGATGCCGACCTCGCCGCCGGCGACCTGGTCCGGGCCCGCGCCGACTGGCTGCCCGCGCATCTGGACTACGAGCGGCTGGGCGCCGCCTACAACTCCTTCGGCGACTTCGACGCCGCCGTCGACGGCACCGCCGACGGTCTGCCCGGCGGCACCGCGGACCCCTCCTGGACCGGCTTCCACCGGATCGAGTACGGCCTGTGGCACGGCCAGAGCGCCACCGAACTGCGCCCGCTGGGCAGCGAGTTGGTCAAGGACGTCCAGGACATGATCGCGGACTTCCCCAGCGCCGACACCGATCCGGGCGACCTGCCGCTGCGCAGCCACGAGATCCTGGAGAACGCGCTTCAGTTCCAGCTCACCGGCGAGTCCGACTACGGCAGCGGCACCGCCCTGGCGACGCTCCAGGCCAATGTGCAGGGGACCAGGACGGTGCTCGGCACCCTCGCCGCGCTGATCACCCCGCGCGACCCGGCCCTGCTGCCCGCCCTGGACTCCGGCCTGTCCGCGCTGGACGCCGACCTCGCCGCCTGCCGGACGCCCGGTGGCTGGATCGCCCCCACCGCACTGCCTCTGACCCGGCGTCAGCAGCTCGACAGCGCGTTGGGCGGGTTGTTGGAGCAGCTGTCCACCGTCCCCGACCTGTTGCAGGGAAGGCCGTCCGCATGAGCCCCTCCGCCGAGCCGTTGCGACGCCGGTCGTTCCTGCGCGGTGCGGCCGTCGGCACCGCCGTCGGGGTCGGCGCGCTGGGCGTGGAGCAAGCAGCCGCGGCCGGGTCCGACGGCGGCGGGGATCCGGCCGGACGCCGCATCCCCTTCGAGGGGCCGCACCAGGCCGGCATCGCCACCCCGCAGCAGGCCGCCGCCACCTTCGCCTCCTTCGGCGTCACCGCCGCCGACCGGACCGCCCTGCGCGAGCTGTTCCGTACCATCACCGACCGGATCCGTTTCCTCACCCAGGGAGGCGAACCCCGCCCTGTGAGCGTCGCCTCGGTGCCCCCGGACAGCGCCACCCTCGGCCCCGCCGTCCCGGCCGACGGACTGACCGTCACCGTCGGCGTCGGCTCCTCGCTCTTCGACGCCCGCTACGGCCTCGCGGCCCGCAGGCCGGCCCGGCTCAAGACGATGCCGGTGTTCCCCAACGACCATCTGGCCGGGTCGACAGAGCTCCATGGCGATCTGTCGATCCAGCTCTGTGGCGACTCCCGGGACACCGTGATGCACGCCCTGCGCGACATCGCCAGGCACACCCGCTCCGGCATGCAGCTCACCTGGAAGGCCGACGGTTTCCACGCCGCCCCGCGCCCCACCGGCGCGCAGCGCAACCAGCTCGGCTTCAAGGACGGCATCGCCAACCCGGACGTGGCCAAGGCCGCCGTGGCCGACGCCCTGCTCTGGACCAGGGGCGGCGCCGGCGGCGAACCCGCCTGGACCGAGGGCGGCAGCTACCAGGTCGTCAGGATCATCCGGATGCTGGTGGAGTTCTGGGACCGGGTCTCGCTGCACGAGCAGGAGACCATGATCGGCCGCCGCCGCGACACCGGCGCCCCGCTCGACGGCAACCGGGAGACCGACCTCCCCGACTACGCCGCCGACCCCCACGGCATCGCCGTCCCGATGACAGCGCACATCCGGCTGGCCAACCCCCGGACCCGGGCCACCGCCGCCCAGCAGATCCTGCGCCGAGGCTACAACTACGACCGCGGCGTGGACGTCAACGGCAACCTGGACGTCGGCCTGCTCTTCTGCAGCTACCAGCAGGACGTGGTCCGCCAGTTCGAAGCGGTCCAGGCCAGGCTCGCCGACGAGCCGCTGGTGGACTACATCCGGCCCACCGGCGGCGGCTACTTCTTCGCCCTGCCCGGAGTGCAGGGCCCGACCGACTTCCTCGGTGCGAGCATGCTGTCCTGACGGCCTCCCCGCGACCTGCTTGACCTTGTCCCAGGGGGAAGGCCCAGCATCGTGGTGACCGGGCAGAACGCCCGGGACGAGGAGTTTGGACGGCCATGGAGCTCTGGACCATCGGCGCCTTCGCCAAGGCGGCCCGCCTGTCACCGAAGGCGCTGCGGCTGTACGACGAGCTGGAGCTGCTCGTCCCGGCGCACACCGACCCGGTGTCCGGCTACCGCCGCTACAGCCAGGACCAGTTGGCCCGGGCCCGGCTGGTGGCCAGGCTGCGCCGGATCGGCATGCCGCTGGCCCGCATCCGCGAGGTCTGCGATCTGCCGCGCGGCGAGGCGGCCAAGGCCGTGGCCGCCTACTGGGACGAGGTCGAAGCGGGACAGCGCGAGCGCCGCGACATCGTCCGCTTCCTCGTCGACACACTTTCGGAGGGATCCACCATGCTGCCTGTCGCGGTACGCGAGATGCCGGCGCGCACCCTGGTCTGCGCGCTGCGCCATGTCACCTCGGCCGAGATCAACGCGTTCACCGTCGGGATGGTGGTCCGCCTCGGCGACGGCACCGTCCCGTCGCTCACCGGAATGGAGGGCGCGCCCTTCTTCATCTACCACGGTGAGGTGGACGAGGACTCGGACGGCCCGGTCGAGTGGTGCCGTCCCATCCCGGACGAGGCGGCCGAGGCGATGGCCGCCCGCTTCCCCGACCTGACGATCCGCCAGGACCCGGCGCACCGGGAGGCCTATGTCCGGCTCACCCGCAGGGAGCTGTCGCCCGCCGACGGGATGCGGGCCGGGGAGACCCTGGAAGCCTGGATGAACGCCCAGGCCGACGCGACGACCCCGCTCGGCCCGCTCCGACAGGTCTTCTTCGCCGACCCCCGGGGTGTGGCGCCGGACACACCGGTCAGCGACGTGATCGCGCCGCTGCCGCCGCTGCCCGCACTCGAAGCCGACGTGAAGTGAGCCTGCTCCGAGCTGATCGTCCCACTCTGGTACAGTTGAGTTACCGACGCGGGGTGGAGCAGCTCGGTAGCTCGCTGGGCTCATAACCCAGAGGTCGCAGGTTCAAATCCTGTCCCCGCTACTTGAACTCTGTAGGCCCGGCGTTCTCGCTGGGCCTGCAGAGTTTTGCGTGTGACTCAGATCACGCCCCTGCGGAGAACTCTCCGCCGCCCCCTGGCTCGTTCTTGCGATCCTCCGCGCCCAGCGCTGCGGAGCTCTCCTCGAAGCGTGCCGCTACGAGGAAGGTTCTCTGTGAACCATCGCACCAGCCGTACCAATGACCAGCGTCCCGCCACCCGCTTCGGCCGTCCCACCGGGGCGAGCACCCGCAGCGGTGGCGGCGGCGGGCAGTTCCGTGGCCGCCCGCAGCAGGGCGCCCCGCGCCGCCGTCAGAGCACCGCCCCGCAGGGCGAGTTCGAGATGCCGGTCAGCACCACTCCTTCACTTCCGCCGGTCGCCACCTTCGGCGAGCTGGACATGCCCAGCGGCCTGCTGGCGACGCTGACCCGTGAGGGCGTCACCGAGCCGTTCCCGATCCAGGCTGCGACCCTGCCCAACGCCCTGGCCGGACGGGACGTCCTCGGCCGCGGCCGCACCGGCTCCGGCAAGACCCTGGCCTTCGGCCTGGCCCTGCTGGCCCGCACTGCGGGCCGCCGCGCCGAGCCCAAGGCCCCGCTGGCCCTGGTGCTGGTGCCGACCCGCGAGCTGGCCCAGCAGGTCGCCGACGCGCTCACCCCCTACGCCACCGCCGTGAACCTGCGGCTCACCACGGTCGTCGGCGGCATGTCCATCGGCCGCCAGGCCGGTTCGCTGCGCCGGGGCGTCGAGGTGCTGATCGCCACCCCCGGCCGGCTCAAGGACCTCATCGACCGCGGTGACGCCCGGCTCGACCGGGTCGCGATCAGCGTCCTGGACGAGGCCGACCAGATGGCCGACATGGGCTTCCTGCCGCAGGTCACCAACCTGCTGGAGCAGGTCCGCCCGGACGGCCAGACGATGCTGTTCTCGGCCACCCTGGACCGCAATGTGGACCGCCTGGTCCGCCGCTTCCTCAGCGACCCGGTCACCCACTCGGTGGACCCCTCGGCCGGCGCCGTCACCACCATGGAGCACCATGTGCTCTACGTCGCGGACACCGACAAGCGGGCCGTGACCGTGGAGATCGCCGCCCGCGAGGGCAGGGTGATCATGTTCATGGACACCAAGCACGCCACCGACAAGCTGGCCAAGGAGCTGCTCGCCAACGGCGTGCGCGCGGCCTCGCTGCACGGCGGCAAGTCCCAGCCGCAGCGCAACCGGGTGCTGGAGCAGTTCAAGGACGGCCACATCACCGCCCTGGTCGCCACCAACGTCGCCGCCCGCGGCATCCACGTGGACAACCTCGACCTGGTCGTCAACGTCGACCCGCCGACCGACCACAAGGACTACCTGCACCGCGGCGGGCGCACCGCCCGCGCGGGGGAGTCCGGCACCGTGGTCACCCTGGTGCTGTCCAACCAGCGCCGGGAGATGGCGCGGCTGATGGCCGACGCCGGGATCACCCCCAACAACGACCGGGTCCGGGCCGGCGACGCCGAGCTGGCCCGGATCACCGGCGCCCGCAAGCCCAGCGGCGTGCCGGTGGTCATCACCGCGCCCGCACCCGCTGTGCCGGCCCAGGGCCAGCGCGGTCCCCGCGGCGGCTCCGGCCGCAGCGGTGGCGGCGGCAACGGCGGCAACGGCGGTCGCCGCCCGCGCCGTCCCTCCGGCCAGGGCCAGCGCCCCAGCCGCGCGGCCTAGGAGAGTACAGCGAGGGCCCCGAACCGCATCAAGCGGTTCGGGGCCCTCGGCATGTCGGCATGTCGGCATGTCCGGGGGCCGGCGGCGTCAGTCCTCGGCCAGCAGCTCCGCCCGCAGCCTCCCCAGGACCCGGGTCAGCAGCCGGGAGACGTGCATCTGCGAAAGCCCCAGCTCGGCGCCGATCTCCGACTGGGTCAGCTCGGCGCCGAAGCGCAGCGACAGGATCTTCCGGTCGCGCGGCGACAGCTCCGCGATCAGCGGCCGGAGCGATTCGCAGTCGTCGACCCGGGCGATGGCGGCGTCCTCGTAGCCGATCCGCTCGGCCCGGGCCTCGGCGCCGTCCTCGGCCGGGGCGTCCAGCGAACCGGCCGTGTAGGCCATGCCCGCCCGCAGCCCCTCCTCCACCTCGGCCTCGGTCAAACCCAGGCGCACCGCCAGTTCGGCGGTGGTCGGCGTCCGGTCCAGCTCCTGCTGCAGCGCGTCGGTGGCCCTGGCCAGGGCCAGGCGCAGCTCCTGGAGCCGCCGCGGGACCCGTACGGCCCAGCTGGTGTCACGGAAGAAGCGTTTGATCTCACCGGTGATGGTGGGCAGCGCGAAGGTGGGGAACTCCAGGCCGCGGCCGGGCTCGAACCGGTTGATGGCCTTGATCAGTCCGATGGTGCCGACCTGGACGATGTCCGCCATCGGCTCGCTGCGGGTACGGAACCGCGCCGCGGCGTACTTCACCAGCGCCATGTTCAGCTCGACCAGGGTGTTCCGGACGTAGGCGTACTGCGGAGTGCCCTCCTCCAGCTGTTCCAGCCGGCGGAAGAGCAGCTTTGACAGGGCCTTCGCGTTCTCGGGCGAGACCGTGGACGGTGCGGGGATCTCGGGCAGTTCCGCAGCGGCGGGGATCCTCGGCGCCACCGTGCGTGTCGTCTGCCGCATACCAAGCTCCTTCTTCGGGGTTCGGTCCGCATGACTGGCTGCCATGCTCCGGCCGTGTGATGAGCTGTTCGTCGTGCCGTACCCGGGTTCCACCGAGCCCAAGCCCAGCATGGCACGGCCCGGGCCCGCGCCAAAGGCGGGCACCCCCCCCCGTGGTGCCCGCCGACACGCCGTTTCCGGCGCCAGGGGCCCATCCTGGTCGTACTCGAACCTCCGAACCACCCCCGACCAGGGGTTGTCCGCCCTCCGAACGGGGGTCGGGTCAGGTGCCGGCTCGGGGACCGGCTCCGGGCGCCGCGGATTCGCCCAGCGCTGGAGCCTGGGGTACGGTCACGCGGTGTTCCCTGGTCAACGTGCTGTTGAAGCGACACCGGACCGGTGCGCCCCGTGGAACAAGCCAGAGCGACGTCCAGGACAGGTCCCCTTGCCCCTACAGCCAGCCAGCAGCCCCCTCCGGATCGCCATCGTCGACGACGAGGCGCTGATCCGGTCCGGCCTCGCCATGATCCTGGGATCCGCCCCGGACATCGAGGTGGTGGCGACCTGCCCGGGGACGGACGCCCTGAACGTGGTCAGGGAGCTGAGCCCGGACGTGGTCCTGCTGGACATCCGGATGCCCGACGTGGACGGGCTGACCCTGCTGCGCCGGCTGCGGGCGCTGCCCGAGCCGCCGGAGGTCGCCATGCTCACCACCTTCGACACCGACGAGCACCTCGACGAGGCGCTGCGGCTCGGCGCGAGCGGCTTCCTGCTGAAGGACACCGAGCCGGACGTGCTGGCCCGCTCGGTCCGGGCGGTGGCCACCGGGGCGGGATGCCTGTCGGCGCCGCTGCTGCGGCGGCTGCGCGCGGCCGAACGGCGGGGCGCCGCGCGGGGTGCCGAGATCCTCGGCAATCTGAGCGAGCGGGAGCTGCAGGTGCTCGGTTTCCTGGGACAAGGGTTGTCCAACATCGAGATAGGCGCGCGTATGCATCTGGGTGCGGCGACGGTCAAGGACTACGTCAGCGCGGTGCTCACCAAGCTCGGCGTGGCGAACCGGATCCAGGCGGCCGTCCTGGCCGAGCGGGCCGGGCTGCTCGAATGAGCGGCCGCAGACGTCCGCGGCTCAGCGGCCTGCCCACGCTCTGGCGCCGGCTGCCGCAGCGGGTGCGCCACGCCGTGGTGACCCTCGGCCTGGTGGCCGCGTCCACCGTCGACGCCCTGCTGAACTTCCCGCCGCCGCGTGACTGGACCTTCACCGTCTCCATCGTGTCGGCCGTCTCGCTGCTGTTCTGGCGCCGGTTCCCGCGGCTGGTGCTGCTGGTGGTCCTGCCCGGCCTCTACGCCGGTACGGCCGTGCTGGCGGCCATGGCCGCCCTCTACAGCCTGGCCCGGACCAGCCGTCCGCGCTGGGAGGTGTACCTCGGCGGGGGGCTGGTCGGGCTGGGTCTGTTCGTCCCCTGGCCGCTGCACCAGTTCGCGGTGGAGACGCTGAGCGACCACACCCAGGACCTCATCTACGCGGTGATGCTGGCAGCCGGACCAGCGGCGCTGGGCCTGCTGGCGCGGACCCGGGAGGCGCTGTCCGAGCGGGTCGCCGAGCTGGCGACGCTGCGGGACCAGGAGCGCGAGCTGCACGCAGAGACGGTGCTGGCCCGGGAGCGGGCCAGGATCGCCAGGGAGATGCACGACGTGGTCTCGCACCAGGCCGGGCTGATCGCGGTGCAGGCCGGCGCGCTCCAGGTCACCGCGAAGGACCCGGAGGTCCGCGCGACCGCGGGCACTCTGCGCGGCCTGGCGGTGGCCACCCTGGAGGAACTGCGCAGCATGATCCTGGTGCTGCGGGCCGCCGGCGCCGGGCCCACCGAGCTGGCGCCGCAGCCCCGGCTGGCCGACCTGGCCCGGCTGGTGGCCGAGTCGGAGGTGGACGCGGAGCTGCGGATGCCGGTCCCGGCGCCGCCCGCGCTGCCCGAACCGGTGGAACGCGCGGCCTACCGGACGGTCCAGGAGGCGCTGACCAATGTCCGCAAGCACGCTCCCGGCGCGCGCACCGAGGTCGAGCTGGACTGCGTCCGCCCGACCAATGATCCCCCGGTCGCGGAACGGCTGCTGGTCTCGGTCGTGAACGGCCCGCCCGCGCTGGTCCGGGACGGCACCGACCTGTCCGACCTGCCGCGCGGCGGACACGGTCTGATCGGCCTTCGGGAGCGGGCCACCCTGCTCGGCGGCAGCTTCACCAGCGGCGCCACGGCGGACGGGGGCTTCGCCGTACGGCTCAGCCTGCCGATCGCCGGTCCGTCCGATGAGGGGCGCGCGGGATAGGCTCGGGCGCGTACCGAACCTCAGCAGGAATGGAGTCAACGCGATGTCCGAGGGAACCCGTTCCGACCGGCTGCCGCTGGATCGGTCGCCGGAGTGGGCGGAGCTGGGAAAGCACCGGGCCGAGTTGGGTGAGGTGCATCTGCGGGAGCTGTTCGCCGATGACGCGGAGCGCGGGGAGCGCTATGCGCTGCGGGTGGGGGATCTGTACCTGGACTACTCCAAGCACCTGGTGACCGACGAGACCCTGGGGCTGCTGCGGCAGTTGGCCGCCGCCCGCGGGGTGTTCGAGCTTCGGGATGCGATGTTCCGCGGCGAGAAGATCAACATCACCGAGAACCGGGCGGTGCTGCACACCGCGCTGCGGGCCCCGCGTGACGCGGTGGTCGAGGTCGACGGCGAGAACGTGGTGCCCGCCGTGCACGCGGTGCTGGACAAGATGGCGTCCTTCGCCGACCGGATCCGCTCGGGTGAGTGGACCGGCCACACCGGCAAGCGCATTCGCAACGTCGTCAACATCGGCATCGGCGGCTCGGACCTGGGCCCGGCCATGGCCTACGAGGCCCTGCGCTCGTTCACCGACCGGGACCTGACGGTCCGCTTCGTGTCCAACGTCGACGGCGCCGACCTGCACGAGGCGGTGCGGGACCTGGACGCGGCCGAGACGCTGTTCATTGTCGCGTCCAAGACCTTCACCACCATCGAGACCATCACCAACGCCACCTCGGCGCGCACCTGGCTGCTGACCGAGCTGGGCGCCGGCAAGGACGCGGTCGCCAAGCACTTCGTGGCGCTGTCGACCAACGGCGCCGGCGTGGCCGACTTCGGCATCGACGTGGCCAACATGTTCGAGTTCTGGGACTGGGTGGGCGGCCGCTACTCCTACGACTCGGCGATCGGCCTGTCGCTGATGATCGCGATCGGCCCGGACGCGTTCCGGGAGATGCTGGCCGGGTTCCACCTGGTCGACGAGCACTTCCGGACCGCGCCGCCCGAGCAGAACGTGCCGCTGCTGCTGGGCCTGCTCGGGGTCTGGTACGGGGCGTTCTTCGACGCGCAGTCGCACGCGGTGCTGCCGTACTCGCACTACCTGTCCAAGTTCACCGCGTATCTGCAGCAGTTGGACATGGAGTCCAACGGCAAGTCGGTGGACCGCGACGGGCAGCCGGTGCGCTGGCAGACCGGTCCGGTGGTGTGGGGCACGCCGGGCACCAACGGGCAGCACGCCTACTACCAGCTGATCCACCAGGGCACCAAGGTGATCCCGGCGGACCTGCTGGGCTTCGCCAAACCGGTGGCGGATCTGGCGCCGGGGCTGGTGGCGCAGCACGACCTGCTGATGGCGAACCTGTTCGCGCAGGGCCAGGCGCTGGCCTTCGGCAAGACCCCCGACGAGGTGCGCGCCGAAGGTGTGGCCGAGGAGCTGGTGCCGCACAAGACGTTCAAGGGCAACCACCCCACCACCACCATCCTGGCGCAGGAGCTGACGCCGGGCGTGCTGGGGCAGTTGATCGCGTTGTACGAGCACAAGGTGTTCGTGCAGGGCGCGGTGTGGAACATCGACTCCTTCGACCAGTGGGGCGTGGAGCTCGGCAAGGTGCTGGCCAAGAAGATCGAGCCGGTCCTGGTCGACGGCCAGGGCTTCGACGCCCTGGACTCCTCCACCGCCGCCCTGGCCACCCGCTACCGCACCCTGCGCGGACGCTAGCCCCGTCCGTCCTCACCAGGGCATCGCCACGCCGCCGTTGGGACGCAGGATCTGTCCGGTGACGAACCGGGCGGCATCGCTGACCAGGTAGCGGATGGCGTAGGCGATGTCCTCGGGTTCGCCGATCATCCCCAGCGGGGAGAGTCGGCGCAGAGGCTTCTCGGCGGCGGCGCGGGCGGCCTCGTCCACGCTGCCGTCGGGCCGCAGATAGTGCCGTCCGGTCATCGCGGTGCGCACCAGGCCGGGTGCCACCGCGTTCACCCGTACGCCGTAGCGGCCCACCTCGGCGGCGAGGTTGCGGGTCAGCTGGACCACGGCGGCCTTGGACACCGAGTAGCTCATGATCTCGGGCTGAGCGGTGTCGATCGCGCCCGAGGCGGTGTTGACGATGGAGCCGCCGCCGTTGGCGCACATCACCCGTGCCGCTGCCTGGCAGGCGTGGAAGGTGCCCTTGAAGTTGACCGCGAGCACCGCGTCCAGGTCGGCCTCGGGCACGTCCACCACCCGACCGGTGCGGATGATCCCGGCGATGTTGCAGAGGATGTCCAGCCGGCCGTGCTCGGCGGCCGTGTTCTCGATCAGGGCGAAGACCGCCGCCCGGTCGGTGACGTCCAGGGCCGCCCCGGTGGCCGACTTGCCGATGCCCTCGGCGGTGGCCTCGGCCGCCGCCCCGTTCACGTCGGAGCACACCACATACGCGCCCGCGGCGGCCAGCACCCGGGCGGTGGCCCGGCCGATGCCGCTGCCCGCGCCGGTGACCACGGCGACCCGGTCGGCCAGGCCGAAGGGGTCAGAATTGTCGGTACCGGTCTCACTAACCGTCATGGCATCGATGACTACCAGCGTCACCTTGACTTTGGAAGCGACAGTGCAGTTAGCTACTGACAAGTAACTTATGGAGGGGTGACCGGCATGACGGCAGCGGAACAGGTGTCCGAGTTCGACCGGGGGATCGCCGTCACGGCCCGCCCCGGTGTGCCCTCGGTGTACGACGCCGCGTTGGACCCGGGCTGGCGCATCGGCGGCGGCATCAACGGCGGCCTGCTGCTCGCCCTGGTCGGCAACGCCCTGCGGCAGGAGCTGGGCACCGTGAACAACCACGGCGACCCCTTCTCGATCAGCGCCTACTACATCTCCGCCACCCGTCCCGGCCCCGGCGAGATCCGCACCGAGGCGGTCCGCCGCGGACGCACCTTCACCACGGCCGCGGCCACCCTGCTGCAGCAGGACGACGAGGGCGCCACCGTGGAGCGGCTGCGGGTGCTCGCCTCCTACGGCGACCTCGACGCCGCCAAGGGCGAGATCCGCACCAGCGCCACCCCGCCGGTGATGCCCCCGCCGGAGGAGTGCATCAGCTCCGAGCACGCCCCGCCGGACTTCCTCACCCAGGCCGCGCTGCTGGAACGCCTGGAGCTGCGGCTCGACCCGGCCTGCGTCGGCTGGGCGCTGGGGCAGCCCTCCGGGGAGGGCCGGATCCAGGGCTGGCTGCGGCTCGCGGACGGCCGCGAGCCCGACCCGCTGATGCTGCTGTTCGCCGTGGACGCGCTCCCGCCGGTCACCTTCGACCTCGGCCTGTACGGCTGGACCCCGACCCTGGAACTGACCGCCCACGTCCGGGCCCGTCCCGTTCCCGGCTGGCTGCGGGTGGTCCACTCCACCCGGAACCTGGCCGGGGGACTGCTGGAGGAGGACGCCGAGGTCTGGGACGCCTCGGGCCGACTGGTCGCCCAGTCTCGGCAACTGGCGGTCGTGCCGCGCCCGGCCTGACATGCCGTGGGGGAGGGCGCCGACCCGGCGGTCGGCGCCCTCCCCCGTTCGTGACGGAACGTCAGCCCGCGAAGGCGGTGGTCCCGCTCGGGGTGCCGAGGCCGGTCGGGCCGTCGTAGCCGGTCTCCGCGGTGCACAGGTACGCCGGGGAGCAGGTGGAGGTCGAGCCGGTGGTCACGTCGTTGAGCGAGGACGTGTGGGCGTAGGGGAAGGACGCCGGGTAGGAGCTGGTGGACGGGGTGCCGGCCAGCGCGTAGACGGCGGCGATGAACGGCGAGGCGACGCTGGTGCCACCGAAGGTGTACCAGCCGCTGACGCCGTAGGTGTCGTAGACGGAGACGCCGGTCGCCGGGTCGGCGACGGCGGACACGTCGGCGACGGTGCGCTTGGTGCAGCCGGTGTCGGTCTGCCAGGTGGGCTTGGTCTCGTAGGAGGAGCAGCCGGAGCCGGCGCCCTCGGTGCTACTGGTGGACCAGACGCTCTCGGTCCAGCCGCGGGTGGTGGAGGTGGCCTTGACCAGGCTGGTGCCGCCGACGGCGGTGACGTACTGGGAGGCGGCCGGGTACTCGACGCCGTAGCCGGAGTCACCGGAGCTGACGGTGATCGCGACACCGGCGTGCTTGTAGTAGGAGGTGTCGTAGCTGGTCTCGGAGGAGGACTCGGAGCCGCCGTAGCTGTTGGAGACGTACTTGGCGCCGAGCTTGACGGCCTCGTTCACCGCGGTGCCCAGGTTGACGTACGAGGCCGACTTGGCCTCGACCAGCAGGATGTTGCAGTTCGGGCAGGCGGCGCTGACCATGTCCAGGTCGAGCGATATCTCCTCGGCCCAGCCGGTGTTGCCGCTGGGCAGGGAGGTGGTGCTGCCGGTCTGGCTGACCTGCTTGAAGCAGCCGCTGGCCACGGTGCAGGCGGACAGGCCGTAGTAGGAGCGGTAGGCGGCCAGGTCGGACGCGGCGTTGGGGTCGTTGTAGGCGTCCACGATGGCCACGGTCTCGCCGGAGCCGTTGCTGGCCGAGGCGGAGGTGAGGCCGTAGGCGCTGCGCAGGTCGGTCGGGCCGAAGCCGGACGGGCTGGAGGTGCTGGCCAGGGGCGCGACGCTCTTGCCCTGGCTGGCGGCCTTGGCTGCCATGTAGGCGGTGGTGCCGCCGGTGACGCGCTTGGCGTTGCAGGACGCGTACCCGGCCGCCGGGGTGGCGGCACAGACGTTGGTCCAGCTGACGCCGATCTTGGGAGTTGCGGCGATCGTGCCGGCGTCGGCGGGGGCCGACACCGCGAGAGCGGACACGGTGAGAGCCACCGCGCCGATCAGCGTGGTCAGTAGCTTGCGCAAGGCGCTGCCTCCAGGAGTTGTGCTCGGGGGAACCGGGGGCCGTGCTGAATCGCCCTGAAGCTAAGGTTGACGAAGCACCAACAACAAGGTGGGTTCACCGGGATTTACCTGCGCGTCACAAATGTGCGGCGTTCTTGACGATTTCTCCCTGGGATGACAGCTGGTTCACAGGCTGCGGGCAAGGGGAAACCCTCTACTCGGTCACCTTCGGGGTGCCGACAACCCGCCGGGGCCGGTGGTTTTCCCCGGTGCGCCCGGCGCGGCAGAATGCAGGTGGCATCCCTGCGAGAGAGTGGTAACCGCGCGTGACCCTTCAGACAGCGTCCATCCAGCAGACCATCGCCGAGGAGCTCGGTGTACGGGCCGGGCAGGTTCAGGCGGCGGTCGACCTGCTCGACGGCGGGGCGACCGTGCCCTTCATCGCCCGCTACCGCAAGGAGGCCACCGGCGAGCTCGACGACGCCCAGCTGCGCACCCTGGAGGAGCGGCTGCGCTACCTGCGCGAGCTGGAGGAGCGCCGGGCCGCGGTCCTGGAGTCGATCCGCAGCCAGGGCAAACTGGACGAGGCCCTGGAGGCGCAGATCCGCGCCGCCGACTCCAAGGCCCGGCTGGAGGACATCTACCTCCCCTACAAGCCCAAGCGCCGGACCAAGGCCCAGATCGCCCGCGAGAACGGGCTGGAGCCGCTGGCCGAGCTGCTGCTCGCCGACCCGACCCGGGACCCGCAGACCGAGGCGGCCGGGTACCTCGGCGAGAACGTCGCCGACACCGCGGCGGCGCTGGAGGGGGCCAGGTCGATCCTGGTCGAGCGCTTCGGCGAGGACGCCGACCTGCTGGGCGAGTTGCGCGAGCGGATGTGGGGCCGGGGCCGGCTCTCGGCGAAGGTCCGCGACGGCAAGGAGGAGGCCGGGGCCAAGTTCTCCGACTACTTCGACTTCGCCGAGCCCTTCGTCAAGCTGCCCTCGCACCGGGTGCTGGCGATGCTGCGCGGCGAGAAGGAGGACGTCCTCGACCTCACCATGGAGCCCTACGCCGACGAGGCCGACGCCGAGGCCCCCGGCGGCTACGAGTCCCGGATCGCCCAGAAGTTCGAGATCAGCGACCGCGGCCGGCCCGCCGACCGCTGGCTGCTGGACACCGTCCGCTGGGCGTGGCGCACCCGGCTGCTGGTGCACCTGGGCATCGACCTGCGGCTGCGGCTGCGCACCGAGGCCGAGGACGAGGCGGTCCGGGTCTTCGCCGCCAACCTGCGCGACCTGCTGCTCGCCGCCCCGGCCGGCACCCGGGCCACCCTCGGCCTGGACCCGGGCTTCCGCACCGGGGTGAAGGTCGCCGTGGTGGACGCCACCGGCAAGGTCGTCGCCCATGACACCATCCACCCGCACGTTCCCGCCAACCGCTGGGACGAGTCCATCCACTCGCTGGCCAAGCTGTGCGCGGCGCACCGGGTCGAGCTGATCGCGATCGGCAACGGCACGGCCTCGCGGGAGACGGACAAGCTGGCCGGGGACCTGATCAAGCGTCACCCCGAGCTGAAGCTCACCAAGGCCGTGGTCTCCGAGGCGGGCGCCTCGGTCTACTCGGCCTCGGCATTCGCCTCGCAGGAACTGCCCGAGCTCAATGTTTCGATCCGCGGTGCGGTCTCCATCGCCCGGCGGCTCCAGGACCCGCTGGCGGAGCTGGTCAAGATCGACCCCAAGTCGATCGGCGTCGGCCAGTACCAGCACGACCTCTCCGAGGCCAAGCTGTCCCGCTCGCTGGACGCGGTGGTCGAGGACTGCGTCAACGGCGTCGGCGTGGACGTCAACACGGCCTCCGCGCCGCTGCTGACCCGGGTGTCCGGCATCGGCGCGACCCTGGCCGACAACATCGTGGCGCACCGTGACGCCAACGGCCCGTTCCGCAGCCGCGAGGCGATCAAGGAGGTGGCCCGGCTCGGCCCGAAGGCGTTCGAGCAGTGCGCGGGCTTCCTGCGGATCCCCGGCGGCGACGACCCGCTGGACGGCTCCAGCGTGCACCCCGAGGCGTACCCGGTGGTGCGGAAGATCCTCACCGCCACCGGCGGGGAGCTGAAGACACTGATCGGCAACGGCACGGTGCTGCGCGGGCTGCGTCCGTCGGACTTCGCGGACGAGCAGTTCGGTGTGCCGACGGTCACCGACATCCTGCGCGAGCTGGAGAAGCCGGGCCGCGACCCGCGGCCGGCGTTCCGTACGGCGGCGTTCAAGGAGGGCGTGGAGAAGCTCTCCGACCTGGAGCCGGGGATGCTGCTGGAGGGCACCGTCACCAATGTCGCGGCCTTCGGCGCCTTCGTCGACATCGGCGTCCACCAGGACGGCCTGGTCCATGTCTCGGCGCTGTCCAGGACCTTCGTCAAGGACCCGCGCGAGGTGGTGAAGTCCGGGGACATCGTCCGGGTGAAGGTGCTGGAGGTGGACATCCCGCGCAAGCGGATCTCGCTGACGCTGCGTCTGGACGACGAGGCCAAGCCCAAGCAGGAGCGCGGCCCTCGCGGCCAGCAGCAGGCGCAGGGACAGGGCCAAGGTCAGGGCCAGCGGCAGCAGGGTCAGGGACAGGGCCAGCGGCAGCAGGGTCAGGGGCAGGGCCAGGACCGCAGGGCGCCGCAGCCCCGGCGGGAGAACCCGCGCGGTGGCGGCGCCCCGGCGCCGGCGGCCAACAGCGCCATGGCGGACGCCCTGCGCAGGGCGGGTCTGACCCGCTGACCGGGGCCACTGTGCCATCAACTGATGGCACAGTGGATCCTGGTGCGCCAATGGTCCGGACGTCCGGTTCCGCACTCGTACGATGATCCAAGGAAGTCCCCATCCGCTCCCCCGTGCGGAAGGGGGCTTCCGCTGTTTGTAGCCGAGATCGACCGAGGGCTATTCGGTCCGGCGCAGCCAGACGGCCGTGTCCGTGGGCAGCAGGCCCCCGTCCAGCGGCCCGCTCGCCAGCAGCAGTTCGGACTGCCCGGGCAGGGCGACCGGGGTCGCCCCCAGGTTCACCATGCAGC
Organism: Streptacidiphilus sp. EB103A; assembly: GCF_041261405.1. Lineage (NCBI taxonomy): Bacteria > Bacillati > Actinomycetota > Actinomycetes > Kitasatosporales > Streptomycetaceae > Streptacidiphilus > Streptacidiphilus sp. EB103A. Next base: position 530,378 of record NZ_JBGCAQ010000001.1, read on the forward strand.
GGAAGCCGCCGGGGCGGGTGAAGTCCAGCACGTCCGGCGCGGACGGCTGCCACTCCATCGGTCCGTCGCCGAGCCCGGGCTCCGCGCGGCGCAGCCGCAGGCCGGTCCGGTAGAGCTCCAGGTGCGATCCGGGCGCCCCGGACTCGGCCGCCGCGGTGCGGTCCTTCCAGGCGGCCGGCTGGACGTCCAGCCATGGCGGCGCGTCCCCGTCGCCAGCACTGAAGCCGAACGGGCGCTCGGTGCCGCTCCACGGCAGCGGGACCCGGCAGCCGTCCCTGCCCCGGTCGACATGGCCGGAGCGCACCCAGGTCGGGTCCTGGCGCAGCTCGTCCGGGATGTCCTCGACCTCCCACAGGCCCAGCTCGTCGCCCTGGTAGACGTAGACGCCCCCGGGGAGGGCGAAGGTCAGCAGCGCGGCGGCGCGGGCCCGGCGGGTGCCCAGGTCCAGGTCGACCGGGCGGCCGAAGCGTCCGGCCCGGTCGAAGTCGTAGGTGGTGTCGGCGCGGCCGTAGCGGGTGACATGGCGGGTGGTGTCGTGGTTGGACAACACCCAGGTCGGCGGGGCGCCCACCAGCGCGTGCGAGGACAGCGTGTCGTCGATCACGTCGCGCAGCTCGGCCGCATCCCAGGCGGACTTCAGCAGCGGGAAGTTGAAGGCGGTCTGCAGCTCGTCGGGGCGCAGGTAGCGGGCGAATCGGGCCGGGTTGTTCTCCCACAGCTCGGCGACGAACACGCGCTCCCCGGGGTAGGAGTCGATGATGGCGCGCCAGCTGCGGTAGATCTCGTGCACCCCCTCCTGGTCCCGCCAGGGGTCGGGGCGGCCGTGGTGCCCGGCGGAGTCGGGCAGGCCCTGCTCCTTGACCAGGTGGTCGGTGACGTCGATGCGGAAGCCGTCGACGCCGCGGTCCAGCCAGAACCGCAGGATGGACTCGAACTCGGCGCGGACCGCCGGATTGTCCCAGTTCCAGTCCGGCTGCTCGGGCGCGAACATGTGCAGGTACCACTCGCCGGGCCGGCCCTCGGCGTCGGCGGTGCGCTGCCAGGCGGAGCCGCCGAAGTGGGCCTGCCAGTCGTTGGGCGGCAGGTCCCCGCCGGGGCCGCGTCCGGGGCGGAAGTGGAACAGCGCGCGCTCGGGGGAGCCGGGGGCCGCCGCCAGCGCCGCCCGGAACCAGGGGTGCTGGTCCGAGCAGTGGTTGGGGACCAGGTCGACGATGGTCCGCAGCCCCAGCTCATGGCCCTCGGCTATCAGCGCCTCGGCCTCGGCGAGGGTGCCGAAGGCCGGGTCGATGTCGCGGTAGTCGGCGATGTCGTAGCCGCCGTCCGCGAGCGGTGAGACGTACCAGGGCGAGATCCACAGGGCGTCCACGCCCAGCTCCACCAGGTAGGGGAGCCGGCTGCGGATGCCGGCGACATCACCGGTGCCGTCGCCGTCGCCGTCCATGAAGCTGCGTGGGTACACCTGGAAGATGGCCGCCCCGCGCCACCACGGCTGACTCCCCGTCGACTGCTCCGTCGCCTGCTCCGTCAATTTCGTCATCCTCCATGCCCGAGGTCGGGATCCTGCTGTCCCCCTTACCCGGGGACATGCTGCCGCAACGTCGAACCGTCGCGTCCCTTGCGGACCTCCAGCTGGGTGGGGATGCGCCCGCGCAGGTCCGCGACATGGCTGACGATGCCCACGGCCCGGTCCCGCTCGCGCAGCCGGTCCAGCACGTCCAGGACGTCCTCCAGGGTGTCCTCGTCCAGGGAGCCGAAGCCCTCGTCGATGAACAGGGTGTCCAGCGGCATGCCGCCCGCCTCGTCGGTCACCACGTCCGCCAGGCCCAGGGCCAGGGCCAGCGAGGCGAAGAAACTCTCGCCGCCGGAGAGCGTGGAGGTGTCCCGTTCCTGGCCGGTCCAGGCGTCCAGGACGCTGAGGCCCAGACCGGAACGGCCGCCGCCCCTGGCCCGCAGATCCGTGTGCGCCAGCGAGTAGCGGCCCTGGGACATCACCGCCAACCGCGCCCCGGCCGCCGCGGCGACCTGTTCCAGACGGGCCGCCAGCACATAGGTCTCCAGCGACATCCGGAAGCGGTTGCCGCTGCTGGTCCCGGCGGCGAGCCCGGCCAGACCGGCGACGGTGGCGTGCTCGGCGGCCAGCGGCCCCAGCCGCCGCAGCTCGTCGGCGAGCCCGCCGCTGAGCCGGTCCAGCGCGGCGCGGCGGTCGCCGGCGGCCCGCACCCGGGCGTAGGCCTGGCGCAGCTGCTGCTCGGCGGCGCGGTCGGCGGCCTGCTCGGCCCCGGGGTCGGCCGCCGGCAGCCGTACGGCGGCCAGCAGGTCCGCGTCGGCCAGCTCGGTACGGACCCGCGCCAGCTCGGCGCGGTGCTGCTCGACCTCGCTGCGCAGCCGCAGCGCCTCGGCGGCGGGGAGCGCCGCCCGCTCGGCCTCGCCCGGATCGGCGAAGCCCTCCCGCTCGGCCGCGGCCCGGGCCGAGGCCTCGGCCCGGGCCAGCGCTGCCGCCCCGGCCGCCGCCTCCCGTACGGCGGCCACCGCCTGGTTCAGCAGCTCGACGCGCGGCTCCAGCTCGGCCACCCGCGCGGCCACCGACACCGCGCCGGAGCGGCCGCGCTCCAACTCGGCCGCCAGCCGGGCCTGTTCCACGGCCAGGGCGTCCAGACCGGCGGTGCGGGCGGCCAGCATCGAGGCGGCCTGAACGGCGGCCTCGCTGCGCAGGGCCTGCTCGTGCTGCAGCCGGTCCAGCTCCTCCTGGGCCCGGAGCCCGGCCGCCGCCTCCCGCTGAGCCTCGGCGTGCTCGGCGCTCACCTGCTCGGCGGCCGCGCGCAGTTCGGCGACCGGTCGGTCACCGGCGACGGCGGCCAGGGAACCGATCTGCCGACGCAGCTCCTGGACGTCCTCGCGGGCGGTCTCGACGCGGGCCACCGCGTCCCGGTGGGCCTGCTCGGCCTGGTGCTCCTGCTCCCGGGTGACCTGTCCGGGCCCGGGCCGGGCGGGCGCGGGGTGCTCGGCGGAGCCGCACACCGGGCAGGGCCCGCCCTCGGCCAGCCGCGCCGCCAGCTCGGCCGCCATGCCCTGCAGCCGCCGTTCGCGCAGGTCCAGCCAGCGTTCGTGGGCCTGCGCGGCGCTCTCCCGCAGGGTCAGTTCGCGCTGCTCGAAGGCCGACAGCCGGTTTCCCAGCGACTCGGCGCGCTCGGCGGCCTCGCAGCGCTGCCGCAGCTCGGCGAGTCGGCCGTCGAGTTGCTCGGCCCGCGCCGTGGCCAGCTTCGCCCGGTCCAGCGACGCGGTGGCCTGCTCCCGGAGCCCGGGCCACTGCTCCAACCACTCCACGGCGTCGGTCCGCCGGGCCTCCGCGTCGTCGCGCTCGGCCTCCAGGCGCAGGCGGGAACGCTCATTGCCGTGGAACTGCTCCTCGGCCGGCAGCAGCGCCCGCAGACCACCGAGCTCCTCGCGGGTCGCGTGCTCGGCCGCCGCCAGCTGCTCGGCGCCGGGCGGGTCGCCGATGGCGGGAGGCAGTGCGGCCCGGGCCTGCTGCTCGGCCGCCTCCAGGCGACGCTGGGTCAGCAGCGCCTGCTGATGCAGCGTCAGCAGCGGGGCCACGGCCTCGGCGCGGCGGGCCCGCTCCAGCCGGGCCTCTGCCGCCGACCGCTCCCCGGACCGCGCCTCCAGCTCGTGCGCCTGCCGGACCGCGCGCCGGTGCCGCTGCTGACGGTCCGCCAGCACCTCCACCGCGCGGGCCCGTTCGGCGGCCAGGTCGCGGCGGTCGACAGCGAGCCGGTGCCAGGACTCGGCGGCCGCCAGCTGCTCCCGGGCCTCCACCCGGAGCTGGGCGGCCCAGCCGAGGCCGTCCGCATCCACGTCCACCGGCGCCGGGTCGTCGGTGCCGGCCGCCTCACGCAGCCGCTCCAGCCGGGAGCCGATCTCCCCGCGCACCGCCTGGCAGGCCTTCTCCGCCTGCTGGCGACGCTCCGTCAGCCAGCCCTCCACCGCGCCGAAGCGCGCGGTGTCGAACAGCCGCCCGAGCAGCTCGGCCCGCTCGGGGGCGCCGGCGTGCAGAAAACGGGCGAAGCCGCCCTGGGGGAGCAGCACCACCTGGCAGAACTGCTCCCGGCTCATACCCAGCAGCTGCTGGATCTCGGCGCCGATCTCCTGATGCGCGCTGCTGCTCGCCCGCCAGGAACCCCCGTCCGCATCCCCGCTGTCGACCGTCCACTCCCGCAGCAGCGTCTGTGCCTTGTCGGTGGTCACCCCCTGGCCGCGCTTCTTGGCCCGCACCTGCTCGGGGCTCCGGGTGAGCTCCAACCGGCGGCCCCCCAGGGTGAGTTCCAGCACCACCTCGGTGCGTACGTCCGGCGCGGCGTGGTCGCTGCGCAGCCTGGTACGGGGGCGGCTGCCGGGCAGCGTCCCGTACAGGGCGTAGCAGACCGCGTCGAGGACGCTGCTCTTGCCCGCGCCGGTCGCACCGCGCAGCAGGAACAGGCCCCCGGCCGCCAGGGCGTCGAAGTCCACGGTCTGGGTGTCGGCGAACGGGCCGAACGCGGTGACGGCCATCCGGTGCAACCGCATCAGCGCCCACCCCCCTCGGCGAGCGCGGCCGCACCAGCGGCTTCGGTCGCCTCGCGCAGCAGCAGCTCCTCGTCCGGTCCCGGGCCGCTGCCCCGGACATGCCGGACGAAGCCGAGCGCGATCTCGGTGTCGCTGCGCCCCCGGGTCCGCGCGGCATAGGAGGGCAGCCCGTCGGCGAGCTCGCCCTCGGGCTCGAACGCCAGCTGCAGCGCGTACGGGAACCGGGCCCGCAATCGCTCCATGGCCCGGTCGGGGCGCCCGGGGTCGGTCAGCACGGCCTGGACCCAGGACTGTTCGTGCCGGGCCAGCTCCGGATCCTCCAGCAGCCCGTCCAGCCGCCCGCGCAGGCAGGCGAGGGCCCGCGGCACCGGGCAGTCGATCCGTCGGGCCGCGACCTCGCCCTCCGGGCCGAGATCGACCAGCCACATGCTCTTGCGCTGCGCCGCCTCGGAGAAGGAGTAGGCGAGCGGGGAACCGCTGTAGCGCACTCGCTCGCTGATGGTCTGACACCCGTGCAGATGCCCCAGCGCCGCGTAGTCGACCCCGTCGAACACCGACGCGGGGACGCTGGGCACCCCGCCCACGGCGATGTCCCGCTCGCTGTCGCTCACCTCACCGCCCACCACGAAGGCATGCGCGAGCACCACGGAGCGCGTCACCTCGGGACGGGCCGCCAGATCCGCGCGGACCCTCCCCATGGCCGCCGCCAGCACCGCCGCATGGCTCACCCTCTCGGCCCCGAGCCCGGCCCCCACCAGCGCGGGTTCCAGATACGGCAGCCCGTACACCGCCACCGGACCGTGCGCGTCGGCGAGCAGCACCGGCTCCCCGCACCGCTCCGGCTCGGTCCGCAGATGCACCCCGGCCCGCTCGATCAGCCGGGCGGCCACCCCCAGCCGCCGCGCCGAGTCGTGGTTTCCGGCGATCAGCACCACCGGCACCCCCAGCCCGGCCAACTCCCGCAGCACCCGGTCGAACAGCTCCACCGCCCCCAGCCCAGGGATGGCCCGGTCGTACACATCCCCGGCCACCAGCACGGCGTCGACCTCCTCGGCCCGCACCGTGGCGACCAGGTGATCGAGGAAGGCACGCTGCGCCGGAAGCAGGTCCTCCCGATGGAGGGTCCGCCCCAGATGCCAGTCGGAGGTGTGCAGCAGTCGCATGGTCAACGACAGTAACAACCGCCACTGACAACGGGCCCCGTACCGTTCAGTCCCTGGGCTCCCCGTACCAGCGCCAGGTGCTGAGCCGGGGGCGGCCGGGGAGTTCGGCGCGCCCGGTGCACCAGAGCAGGGCGGTCCAGGGGTCGGTGTCCTCGGGGGCGTCGGGGAAGAGTCTGGCCAGTGCGCGTGCGCAGAGCTCCGCCGGAGGCTTCCAGTCCAGGTCGAGCCCGGCCGCCAGGTCGTGCGTGTGCACCAGGGTCTCCACGATCCCCATCGCGGCGAAGCCCTCGGGGTCCGCGTTGCCGAAGACATGGTGGGCGCGCACTGTGGCAGGCGTCGTCCGCACCATGGCGACAAGCAGCGCCCCGCTCGCCTCCAGCACCTGCATCAGCCCGTCCGGCCCCGCCGCACGGTCCGCGAACACGACATTCGCCGGCCCCGCCGCCCGCCTCCGCTCCCACACGAACGGCACCTCCCGCTCCGACGGCGGCGTACGGAGCCCGAGTTGTGCCGCGTACGCGAAGAGATCGTCCGCCAGATGCTCGACCGTCTCCCAGCAGGTCCACTCCAACGACCCGGCGTCGCGGTCCCACGCATCAGCCGACGCCTGGCCGAGGAGGTCCACCGAGAGCCGCACCGCAAGGTCGAGGTCGTCCGGGGTCACCGGGCCGACTGATGATCGAGTCATGATAATGCTTCCTCTAGAGATAGTATCTCTTGCGATACTATCTCTGAGGCTAGAGTTTTGGACGACTACGACAGGATCTCGTCTCATGCAACGCTTCATCGGTCGGGATCGCGAGCTGCGTACGCTGCGTGCTGCGCTCGGTGAGGTTCGCGGAGCCATGGGCGATGCCCAGCCCGGCCAGTGCGTGCTGATGCGTGGTCGGCGGCGTGTCGGCAAGTCGACGCTGGTCGAGGAGTTCCTCCGGCAGGAGGCGGTGCCCAACCTGTTCTTCACCGCTGCCGGCGGCTCCACCGAGGATGAACTGGCAGAGCTGCTCGATGCCGTCCTCGGTTCCACCCTGCCGGATCGTGCCCTGTTCGCCGAGGAGACGCCGAGCCAGTGGAACGCGGCCTTCCGGCTGCTGGCGGAGATCCTTCCCGACGACACCCCGAGTGTGGTGGTGATCGACGAGGTGCCCTATCTCATGGAGCGCATCGACGCCTTTGAGGGCATGCTGCAGCGGGCCTGGGATCGGCTGTTCAGCCGCAAGCCCGTCCTGCTGCTGCTGGTCGGCTCGGACCTGTCGATGATGGAAGCCCTCAACAGCTACGACCGTCCGTTCCATCAGCGAGGGCGTGAGATGGTCGTGGGCCCGCTCAGTCCGGCTGACATCGCAGAGATGCTTGATCTTGAGCCCGCCGACGCCTTCGACGCCGCGCTGATCACAGGAGGGCTTCCACTGGTCTGCCGTGAATGGCAGGCCGGGACGTCCATGTGGGACTTCCTTGACACGGCCTTGCAGAATCCGATCTCGGCCCTGCTGGTCTCGGCGGAACGGTCGCTGGCGGCGGAATTCCCCCCGCAGGCGATGAGCAGGGAGGTGCTGCGGGCGATCGGGTCGGGTGAGCGGACTTTCACCAATATCGCCCGGGCCGCCGGTGGCATCTCCCACAGCACCCTCACTCGAGCCGCCGACATGCTGATCGACAAACGCGTCGTCGCGGCAGAACTCCCGATCTCCCTGCACCCCTCCAAGGAGCGCCGTTACCGAGTGGCGGATCCTTATCTGCGCTTCTGGCTGGCATTCCTCGGCCCGCACATGGCGGAGATCGAACGCATGCGAGGGGATCTCACCCTGGCCCGCATAAGGGAACAGTGGACAAGCTGGCGAGGCCGCGCCGTCGAACCACTGATCCGCGAGTCGCTCGCCCGTGTCCTGCCGGACGGCGATCTCCCGGCTGCACCTGTCGTCGGCGGCTACTGGACCCGCAGCAATGACGTCGAGATCGATCTCGTGGGCGCCGACCGTCAGCCGGTGGCCAGACGGCTGCTGTTCGTGGGCTCGGTCAAGTGGCTGGAGACGTCGACGTTCGATGCCCATGACCTGGCCGCACTGCACAAGCACCGAGCCGCGCTCACCGACGATCCCGTCCCACTCGTCGCGGTCTCCAGAAGCGGCGTCAGCTGCTCCGGGCTTCAGGCGAGCTACGGCCCGGAGGTTCTGCTCGGTGCGTGGCGCCGGGAGTGGCACTAAAGTCGCCTTGACAGATCGTCTTCAGGAGGATCCATGCCGTACGTCGTCGACTTTGTGAATGTGTCCACCGTCGGCTTGGAATCGTCCCCGGTCGCGAAGTCCCTCGCCGGACTGCGCGCCAACGAGGCGCGCTATTTCAAGAACAAGTACGATCACGTCTTCACCGTCAGCCCGGCAAGCGAGGCACCCGAGACGCTCGACCGGGTGAACCGCATTCTCGCCCAGGAGCGCGAGATCGTCATCTCCGCCCGCCCGCTGGAGGCGACTTCCTTCGACGTGGACGGTCTGCGGATGGACTATGTGTTCTACGAGTCCGGCCTGTCGATCAACGTGATGTACGGCATCGAAGAAGGAGCGAAGCGCGCAGTCGGGTTCAAGCTCTCGGAGGGCATGGACGTTCCCGAGGAGTTGGCCACGCGCTTCAAGTTCGCGCGTCAGAAGTCAAAGCTGGCCGGCGTGATCCGCGGCTCCTACTTTGTGATCAAGGGGCAGTACTGAGCTGCGTGCCTGGGTACGGAGCCACTGCCCGCCCGGGTCCCTGCAGGACCGGGGCGGGCAGTGGCTCGTGGAGGTGTCGCGGGGTCAGGCCTTGGCGTCGGCCTGGACCCGGGCGTCTTCCAGGGCTTCCGCCTGGGCCTCGGCCTTGAGTTCGGCCTTGGCCTCGGCGAGGACCGCGGTGGCGACCGGGGTGGTGGCCATGGGGCGGCTGTGGCGGGTGAGGCCGAAGAGGGCCACGGCGATGGTGAGCAGCAGGGCTCCGGCGGCGAGGACGAAGCCGGTGGTGAACTGGCTCTCGGCGGGCAGCGGGGGGACGCCGGCCGGGAGGCCGCTGATCAGCTTGGAGGCCAGCAGCGAGGTGACCACGGCGGAGGCGATGGAGCTGCCGACGGACCGGGAGATGGAGTTGATGCCGTTGGCGATCCCGGTCTGCTCGACCGGGACGCTGGCCGCGATCAGGGCCGGCATCGAGGCGTAGCCGAAGGCGATGGCGATACCGGCGAGGATGCCGGCGGCGATCACGTTCGGAGTGGAGCCGTGGCCCCAGGCGAGCCAGGCGAAGCCGGCGACGCCGACCAGCGAGCCGATGGCGAGGGTGTAGCGGGCGCCGATGCGGCGGACCAGGATGCCGCCGACGGGTGCGGCGACCAGCGAGACCAGGGTGCTGGGCAGCAGGTACTCGGTGGAGGCGCGCAGCACGGAGGCGGTGAAGCCGTATCCGGCCAGCTGCGCCGGCATCTGCACCAGGTAGGAGACGCCGATGAACATCGCGAAGGAGGCGAAGCCGACGAACAGTCCGGCGACGTTGGTGAAGGCGACCTGGCGGTGGACGAACATCTTCATGTCGACCAGCGGGTTGGCGACCTTGCGCTCGACCAGGACCCAGACCGCCGCCATCACCACCGCGCCGACGAAGCAGCCGATGATCCGGCCGGAGGACCAGCCCCAGGTGTGGCCCTGGGAGATGCCCAGCAGCAGCAGGACCAGGAAGACGGCCAGCGTGCTCGCGCCCAGGAAGTCGATGCGGCCGCCGGTGCGGACGCCGCCGTCGGGGACCAGGAAGGCGACGGCGATCAGGGCCAGCGCCGAGACGCCGGTGGAGAACCAGAACACCGAGTGGTAGTCGGGGTGGGCGCCCTGGGTGAGCAGCCCGGTGACGACCAGGGACAGCCCGCTGCCGAAGGCGAGGGTGCTGCTGACCAGCGCCATCGCGCCGTGCAGCTTCTCGCGCGGGACCTCGTCACGGATGATCGACAGCGCCAGCGGGAAGATCGCGGTGGCCGAGCCCTGAAGCACCCGGGCGACGATCAGCAGCGCCAGCGAGGTGGTGGCCGCCGCCAGTACCGAGCCGATCACCATGACCACCAGGACGGCCAGCAGGGTGCGCTTCTTGCCGTACTGGTCGCCGACGCGGCCCAGCAGCGGGGTGAACACGGCGGCCGAGAGCAGCGTGGCGGTGGTGACCCAGCTGACGCCGGCGGCGCTGGCGTGCAGGTCGGTGCCGAGCAGCGTCAGGATCGGGATGACCTGGGTCTGCGCCATGGCGACGACCACAGCCGCCAGCCCGAGCGCGGCGATCAGCGGGGTGCTGCCGCGCCGCGCGGACGCGGACGCCGGCGCTGGGGCGGTTGAGGGGGAGACGGCGTGGCTCATGGTGTGGCAGCGGTCCTTCGAAAGGTTCAGGTACTGGATGCTTTAGTTCATCAAGCAATAATGAGGACCTTAGGCCCAATGCTTTAGGTAGTCAAGTTAAAAGGTTCAGTGCAGCAAGTGTTCACACACCGAAGCACCTGTCCTACGCTGAGCGCATGCGACCCCTGGAGCTGCGGATCACCCGCTCGATGCGCGACCTGCTGGAGCCCTACCACCTGGCCGTGGTCTTCGCGCCCGCCGCGCTCGCCGTCTTCAAGGAGGCCGGCCTGGACCGCCCCTGGAGCCCCTACTTCGCCGGGCGGATCGCGCCCCTGGGCGAGGCCGGCACCCCTGTGGTCGACGCGATCTTCTACCACTTCGCCCCCGCGCTGACGGCGCTGGAGCTGTCCTTCGTGCGCGACTGCGGTGCCGAGAAGCTGCTCGGACTGCGTCTCGAAGCCGTGGACGCGGGGCTTCGTGACTCCCTCGGGGCGGAGCTGCTCGCCTCGCCGGAGCTGGCCGAGGCGGCGGAGCTCGCCGTCGAGGCCGCGGCGGCCTGCGCCGCCGCGCCCTACGGACGGCCGCTCGGCGCGGCCAACGCGGCGCTCCCGGTGCCGGACCAGCCGCATCTGGCGCTGTGGCAGGCGGCGACCACCCTGCGCGAGTGGCGCGGTGACGGCCACAACGCCGCGCTGCTCGCTGCCGAACTGGACGCGGTCGAGGCGCTGACCAGCATCGTCGCCACCGGAGCCGAGCGCAGGAGGAGCCTGCAGCCCCGGCGCGGCTGGGACGACGCCGCCTGGCAGGCCGGGATCGAGCGGCTGGCCGCGCGCGGGCTGCTCACCGCGGAGGGCGAACTGACGCCGGCCGGCGCCGCCCTGCGCGAGCAGGTCGAGTCGATGACGGACCGTCTGGCCGCCGCGCCCTGGCGGGCCCTGGGCCCGGAGCGCTGCCGCCGGCTGCACGAGCTGGCCGCGCCGCTGAGCGCGCGGGTGGCCGAGTCGATGGGGCTGCGGATGCCGGTCGGCGACTTCCCCGAGGCCTGACCGTCCCCAGGACCTGACCGTCCCCAGGACCTGACCGTCCCCAGGGCTGGACCGGGTACGCCGGGGCTCAGTGCGACGGATCCTCACGGGCCGCGCGGCTCAGCACCGCGCCCAGCTCGCCCTGCACCCTGCGGTCCATCGCCAGTGCGAACTCCACGTCGACCACGGTCCGGGCCACCGGCCGCAGCCGGGCCAGGGTGTCGGCGAGGCGTGCCGTCTCACCCGTCGTCAGCCGTGAACCCAGCTTTCCCAGCAGCTGCTTGTTCACCAGGTCGACGAAGAGGTCGGCGAGGGCGTCCGCGCTGGCCCTGACGCCGTGCGCGGCCTCCAGCACCGCGACCAGCGGGATGCCCTCGGCGACCAGTTCGGCGGACGCGTCCAGGAGCCGGCGGCTGATGTGGCTGACCCGGTCGCCGTCCACGGTCAGGTAGCCGAGCGCGACCGCCTCGGCCAGGGCCTCGGCGTCGGCCTGGCCCGAGTAGGCCCGGTCCAGCTCGGTGCGTGTCATCGGCACCGGGGTCTCCTCCGACCACGGAGTCGCTATCGCCGCTTCCAGGCCCAGCAGTTCGGCCACGTCGCGGCCGCTCTCCCAGGCCGCGAGCAGTTCGGCGATCCCGCCGAGGGTGTGGCCGCGCTCCAGCAGATCGGCGATGATCCGCAGCCGGGCCAGATGGTCCTCGGAGTACCAGGCGATCCGGCCCTCGCGCCGGGGCGGGGGCAGCAGCCGCTTCTCGCGGTAGAAGCGCAGGGTGCGTACCGGGATTCCGGCCTCCCTGGCCAGGTCCTCGGTGCGGAACTCACGCTGGGGGTGCGCCGGTCTGTCGCTCACCTTCACGAGCCTAGTGGCACCGCTTCCGGGGCGAGGCGGACGGAAGCAGACCAGTGCAGCACATATGGCGCGGGAGTGCCGAACTTTCGCAGGAATTCAGGTAATCGGGCGAACACAGCGAGTAGCGTCCCCGGCGCCCGGTGAGCGGATTGCTGAACCGGCGCACGCCCACGACACAGGGAGGTGCCATGCCCGGAATGCCTGGAATGGGAAGCATGACCGAGCTCGGCTACGGCTGGCTCACCCCGATCCTGTCCTATGCGATGGCCGTCCTCGGCTCCGCCCTCGGCCTGCGCTGCACGGTCCGGGCGCTGACCGCGGAGGGCCGATCCAAACGCAACTGGCTGCTGACCGCCGCCGCGGCGATCGGGTCGGGGATCTGGACCATGCACTTCGTCGCCATGCTCGGCTTCACCGTCACCGGCTCGGAGATCCGCTACGACGTCCCGCTCACCGTGCTCAGCCTGCTGGTGGCGGTGTTCTTCGTGGCCCTGGGCGTCTTCGCCGTCGGTTATGGCCGGCACCGGGGTCGGGCGCTGCTGGTGGGCGGGTTCACCACCGGGCTCGGCGTCGCCGCCATGCACTACCTGGGCATGTACGCGCTGCGCCTGCACGGCGCCGTCGGCTACCGCCCGGCGACGGTCGCGGTCTCCGTGCTGATCGCGGTAGTGGCCGCGACGGCCGCGCTCTGGGCCGGGCTGAACATCCGCGGCCCGGTGGCCGCCGGCGCGGCGGCGCTGGTGATGGGCGTCGCCGTCAGTTCCATGCACTACACGGGGATGGCCGCGGTCACCGTCGCGGTCCGTCCCGACCAGGCCACGCTGCCCGGGGCGACGGTGATGCAGTTCGTCTTCCCGCTGGTGGTGGGACTGGGCTCGTTCCTGTTCCTGACCGCGGCGTTCGTCGCACTGTCACCCACCGCCCAGGAGCGGGCCGCCGCGGTCGGCGCCGAGCAGCTGCGGGCGCAGGCCGCGCCCGCGGCCGCCCCGGCCTCGCCGTCGCTCTGAGCCAAAGCCGTCCGAGCGAAAGCCATCCGAGGGAAAGCCGGCAGACCAGCCGATGAAGCGGAATGAGGATCGTATGCGCCGACCACGGGGGGCTGCCCCGGTCACCGACGCGGGCCGTGACCGTGCAGGTCGTCCCCGCCCCGCCCACGCCGGTCCGCCCGCCGCCGACGAGCCGCCGCTGCCGACCCGCTCCCCGGAGCCCGGCGACGACGGTCCGGGCCGTTCGCTGGCGCCCAGGTCCGTCCGCGCCCGGGTGATCTGCCTGCTGATGGTCCCGGTCGTGTCGCTGATCGCGCTGTGGGGCTTCGCCACCGTCACCACGGCTCAGAACGTCGACGCCCTGGTGCGGCTGAAGCAGGTGGACGCGACCCTGCTCACGCCGGTCGCCGCCACCGTCGGCGCGCTCCAGGGCGAGCGCACCGCGGCCGCCGCCTACGTCGCCGACCCCGATCAGGCCCGCGCCTCGGCGCTCGCGGCGGCCTCCGGCGCCACCGACCGCACGATGGCGGTGCTGGACGGCGACGTCCGGGTCGGCGCCGCCGCCAGCGCCGGGCTCAGCGCCGCGCTGCCGTCCAGGCTGGATGCCCTGGGCACGGCGAGCGACGGGCTCGCCGAGCTGCGGCACCAGGTCACCGGCCGCATCGTCGGCTGGCAGTCCGTCATCACCGGCTACGGGACGGTGATCGAGGCCGCCTTCGGCGTCGACGGCGCGCTCGCCGAGGCCCAGCAGGGGACCGCGCAGGACACCGCGATCGCCTCGGACGCCCGGGTGCTGCTGCAGCTCGCCAGGGCCGATGAACTGCTGGCCCGCGAGGACACCGCCGTGCAGGCGGCCCAGGCGGCCGGGCGGATGAGCCAGGACCAGTACGCGGAGTTCACCGGCGCGCTCTACGCCCGGCAGGCCCTGCTCGGCGGCGCCGTGGCCGATCTGCGTCCGGCCGACCGGGACGCCTGTCTGGCGGTGCTGAACGGCAGTCAGGCCAAGGCCCTGGCCCAGCTGGAGGCCACCGTCAAGACGCAGGGAGCCGGCACCGGAGCGGTGCGGCAGGTCCCGGCGGGCAGCTGGTCCGCCGCCGCGCACTCGATCCGGCAGCAGCTGGCGGCCGTCGAGACCGCGGCGGGCGCCAGCGCCACCGCGAGCGCCGACCCGTACCGCATCGTCTTCCTCAGCAGGAACGGCGCGGCCATGCTGCTGGGGCTGCTGGCGGTGATCGTCTCGCTGGTGGTGTCGGTGCGGATCGGACGCGACCTGGTGCAGGAGCTGGTCGGGCTGCGCAACTCCGCGCTCGACCTGGCCCTGCGCAGGCTGCCGGAGGCGCTGGGCAGGCTGCGCGCGGGCGGCGAGGTGGACGTCGAGGCCGAGGCGCCGCAGGTCCGGGCTGGCAGCGACGAGCTGGGCCAGGTCGGCGAGGCGCTCAGCACGGTTCACCGGGCCGCGCTCCGGGCCGCGATCGAACGCGCCGGGGTGGCCAGGGTGCTGGTCAATCTGGCCCGGCGCAGCCAGGTGCTGGTGCACCGTCAGCTGTCGCTGCTGGACGGGATGGAGCGGGCGGCCGACGACCCGGCCGAGCTGGAGGGGCTGTTCCGGCTGGACCACCTCACCACCCAGATGCGCCGGCACGCCGAAGGCGTGATCATCCTGTCCGGCGCGGTCCCCGGACGGGCCTGGCGCCGGTCGGTCCCGCTGCTGGACGTGGTCCGTTCGGCGGTCTCCGAGGTCGAGGACTTCGCCCGGGTGGAGGTGCGCGACCTGCCGGGGGCCTCGGTGGTCGGCAAGGCCGTGGCCGACCTCACCCACCTGGTGGCCGAGCTGGTCGAGAACGCGACCAGCTTCTCGCCCCCGCACACCAAGGTGGTCCTCGGCGGCGAGCAGGTGGGCACCGGCTATGTGCTGGAGATCGAGGACCGGGGGCTGGGCATGGGCCGGGAGGCGGTGGCCGAGGCCAACCGCAGGATCGCCGACGCACGGCAGGCCGACCTGTTCGACACCGACCAGTTCGGACTCTTCGTGGTCAGCCGGCTGGCGAAACGCCATGACATCCAGGTCTCGCTGCGGACCTCCGCCTACGGCGGGACCACGGCGGTGGTGCTGCTGCCGAACGCCCTGCTGGAGGAGGTGGGGCCGAGTCGGCGCGCCACGCCCGAGCAGCGGCCACCGCAGCGGACGCGCGAGCGGTCCGAGCCGGCGCCGGTGGTCGGCGGCTCCGTGCCGGGCGGTTCGCACCCGGGCCACACCGGGCCGAGCGGCCCGGTGCCGGCCGGCTCCGTGCCGGGTCGGACCGCGAAGGGCGGCCCGGGCCGGGTCTCGGCGGGCGGCCCCCCGCGGCGTGAGTCCGCGCAGGGCGCCCCGGCGCCGAGCGGTTCCGTGCCGGGCGGCCGTGGGCCCGGTCGGGCGGGGCCCGGAGGCGGTCCCGTGCCGCGGCCGGTGCCGGACCCGGTGGCCGAGCCGGCTCCACGTCCGGCCGAGGTGCGCGGTCCCGCCACCGTCCCGGCCCGGCCGCCGGCCTCCCACCCCGCGGCGGCCGCCGCCCCCACCGGGGAGGACGAACTGCCGCACCGGGTCCGCCAGGCCAGCCTGGCGAGCCAGCTGCGCGAGGCCCCCAAGGACCGTCCGGCCCGGAACGCCGACGCGACCGGGACGACCCGCAGCCCCGAAGGCGCCCGGGCCACCATGACGGCCCTCGCCGAGGGCTGGACCAGGGGCCGGAACTCCCCGATGCCGCACCATGTCGCGCCGCCCCGGCGCCATCTGAGAATCCAGCAGGAGAGCGAGACAACCGATGCCCGTGACGATGAACTACTCCGGTGAGCTCAACTGGCTCCTGGACGAGCTGGTGTCCCGGGTCGGCCAGATCCGGCACGCCGTGGTGCTCTCCGGGGACGGCCTGGCGCTGGGCCTCTCGGCCGGAATGACCCGCGAGGACGGCGAGCACCTGGCGGCCGTCGCCTCGGGCTTCCACAGCCTGGCGAAGGGGGCCGGCCGGCACTTCGAGGCCGGTGACGTCCACCAGACGATGATCGAGTTCGACAGCGGCTTCCTCTTCGTCGTCGCCGCCGGGTCCGGCACCTGCCTGGCCGTCTTCAGCGGCGCCGACGCCGACATCGGCCTGGTCGCCTACGAGATGGCACGCATGGTCCGCCGGGTCGGCGAGCACCTGCACACCCCGCCGCGATCGGGCCCCGACGCGGCCGACGACCCCGCAGCGGGCTGACCCGGAACGGTACCTGGACATGGACGACTATCCGCTCCCCCCACAGGGCTGGGATCCGCCGCAGGGGTGGGACCCGGCTCCCGGCTGGGAGCCGCTGCACGGGTGGGAGCAGCAGGAGCCGGTCGAGCACGGCGACGACAGCCGCTGGTACGACGACGACGCCGGGCCGGTGGTGCGCCCCTATGCCCTCACCCGGGGGCGGACCAGGACCGCGGGTGAGCCGTTCGACCTGATCGCGCTGATCACCGCGGACCCGACCCACCCCGCCCACGCCGGGACGGGCCCCTACGGCGCGGTCCCCGGGCTCACCCCCGAGCCCGCCGCCGCCCTGGAGCTGTGCCGCCGCCGGACCCAGTCCGTCGCCGAGATCGCCGCCGAGTTCGACCTGCCCGTTGGAGTCGTCCGGGTCTTCCTCGGCGACCTGCTGGACGCGGGACTGATCCGCGTCAGCCGTCCGGTTTCCCCCGCCCTGCTCCCCGACGAGCGCATCCTGCGAGAAGTGATCAATGGCCTCCGTGCACTCTGACCAGACACCCGACGACCAGAAGCCCAGCGACAAGGTCCCGGTGCGGCGCGCCCCCGGAACCGTCGACGGCGGCGAACCGCCGCTCGCCCTGAAGATCCTGGTGGCGGGCGGTTTCGGGGTGGGCAAGACCACGCTGGTCGGCTCGGTCAGCGAGATCCGCCCGCTGCGCACCGAGGAACGCCTCACCGAGGCGGGCCGCAGCGTGGACGACACCGGGGGAGTGGAGCAGAAGACCACCACCACGGTGGCGATGGACTTCGGCCGGATCACCATCCGCGAGGGCCTGTCGCTCTACCTCTTCGGCACCCCCGGGCAGGACCGGTTCTGGTTCCTCTGGGACGAGCTGGCGCTCGGTGCGCTCGGCGCCGTGGTGCTCGCCGACACCCGCCGGCTGGAGGACTGCTTCCCCTCGGTGGACTACTTCGAGCGCCGGGCCATCCCGTTCGTGGTCGCCGTCAACTGCTTCCAGGGCTCGCGGCAGCACGCCAGGGAGAAGGTGGCCCGGGCGCTGGACCTGGACCCGGGGACCCCGGTGCTGCTGTGCGACGCCCGGGAGCGGGAGTCCGGGAAACGGGTGCTGGTCGAGCTGGTGGAGCACGCCAGCCGGCTGCACACGGCCCGGCTGCTGGCCTGACCGGATATCAGATCCCGGACCGGGAAGCAGATCTGAGTATCCGTACTCATGCCCGGCACGGAGCGCGGCGGGGACGATGGCGGCATGACTGCTCCCGTCAGACGCAGCACCACCGCCGCCTACTACGCGCAGGCGGTCATCTCGTTCGGCGTCTCGGTCCTCGCGATGGGGATCGGGATCGCCTACCTGTCGGCCGGCGCCTGGATCCGTGCGTTCCTGGCCCTCGGCCTGCTCTATGTCGTCACCTCGGCCTTCACCCTGGCCAAGGTGATCCGGGACCGGCTGGACGAGGACCAGGTCGTCTCCCGGGTCGACCGGGCCCGCCTCGACAAGCTCCTCGCCGAACACGATCCGTTCCGGGTCGACACGCCCTGACGAGCAACCGTCGAGCTCCGGCTCAGAGCCCCTCGTGCCGCTGCAGCCAGACGAAGGCCAGCCAGCCGGGGAGCACCGGCAGCCAGAGCGTCAGCAGCCGGTAGAGCAGCACGGCCACCAGGGCGTTGTCGTAGGAGAGCCCGGCGGTCTGCGCCACTGCCCCCGCGAGCACGACTTCCACTCCGCCGATCCCGCCCGGCGTGGGGACGGCCGAGCCCAGGGCGCCGCCGACCAGGGTGGCCAGGGCGACGGCGGCGAAGTCGGCACGGTGGCCGAGCGCGACGATGCAGCAGTAGAGGCAGCCGGATGCGGCGAGCGACACCAGCAGCTGGCCGCCGACGCCGACGGCCAGCTTCCCCGGCTGGTGCAGCAGATCGCGCAGCCGGGGCAGCACGCCGCTGAGCAGCGGTGCGGTCCGGGCGAGCAGCCAGTGCCGCAGCCGGGGCACGGCGAGCGCGACCAGGACGACCAGGGCCGCGGCGCCCAGCACACCGAGGACGACGTCGACCAGCAGCGGGGACACCTGCGTCGAAGCCTGGTAGTGCACGCTGGTCAGATATCCGAAGACCGCGGTGAGCAGCAGGTGCAGCGCCAGGCCCACGGCCTGGGAGACGCCGATGCTGGACACGGCCTGCCCCGATGAGATCCCGATCCGCTGCAGGAAGCGGGTGCTGATGGCCAGTCCGCCCAGGCCGCTGGGCGTGACCACATTGGCGAACCCCCCGGCGACCTGGAGCAGGAAGGCCCGCCACGGATCGAGCCGCTCGGGGACGAAGCCGACATAGCTCATGGTGGCGGCGACCAGACCGCCGACGGCGCAGAGCAGCGCGAGCGCGAACCACTCGGGCTCGGCCCGGACCAGTGCGGCCAGCGGGTTGTTGTTGGGGCTGGTGAGCTGGAGCACCAGCAGATAGCCGGCCCCGGCCCCGCCGAACAGTGCGAGCAGCGCCCGGAACCGCCGCCGGGGCCGCCGCGGTTCGGCGGATTCCGGCGTGTCCTGCTGCTGCACTGCTTCCGTCATGCGAACAGTCCCCCGTGCCTCGACCGCGTCTACCAGCTACCCGTCCGAGGCCCGTCCCCAACCGTTCTGCGGCGTTCTCAGGCCAGGCGGGCGGCGCGGCGGGCGGCCTTCTCCGCGGTCTCCTTCTCGTCCTCGGCCTCGGCGACCTCCAGGGTCGGGGCGCTGCCGCCGAGGTGGGCCGGCAGCCACCAGGTGTCCTCGGGGCCGCTGGGGGCGTCCGGGTAGGTGGTCTGGGCGCGGTCCAGCAGCTCGGTCATGGCGGCGCGCAGCCGCCGGGTCACCATCACCGGCTTGTCGTCGGGGGTGAGCACGATCGGCTCGCCGATGATGATGGTGATCGGGGTGTGACGGCGGGTCAGCGTCTTGGGGCGGCCCTTGGTCCACAGCCGCTGGGTGCCCCAGACGGCGACGGGCAGCAGCGGCACACCCGCGTCGGCGGCCATCCGGGCCGCGCCGGTCTTGAACTTCTTCAGCACGAAGGAGCGGCTGATCGTCGCCTCCGGGAAGACGCCGACGACCTCGCCGGACTTCAGCGCCTGCACCGCGGCCTCGTAGGCGGGCTGGCCGTCGAAGCGGTCCACCGCGATGTGCTTCATCCCGCGCATCAGCGGGCCGGAGATCCGGTGCCGGAAGACGTCGTCCTTGGCCATGAAGCGGGTCTTGCGCTTGCCGGCCTTCAGCGCGCCCCATCCGGCGAAGATGAAGTCGAGGTAGCTGACGTGGTTGCTGACCAGAACGGCCCCGCCGGTCCGCGGCACGTTCTCCGCCCCGATGATGTCGATCTTGAGGTCGAGCGCCCGGAAAAGCGTGAGCGCCGCCCCGATGATCGGCGGGTACACGAGATCAGCCACGGTTTGTCCTACTTCCCAAGGGCTGGCGCCCGGTCCGACGGTATGTCGATGTATCGTCCCCCGCCCGACTGCACCGTGTCACTCCGGGGAGCACCAGCACTTGAGGAGACGGCGGTCACATCGCCGTCTCCAACCCTACGTTCTGCGACTCTATTGTTCAGTACCGCTCCCACCTGCGGTGACGGTCCGAAGTCGGTCCTGGCCGCGACGCAGCAGCAGGTAGCCCTCGCAGCCGAGGCAGTAGCCGAAGGCGGCGTTGAGGAAGGCCGCGGCCAGCGCGCAGCCGGTGGCCGCCAGCCCCAGCCAGGTCGCGCCGGAGAGGTAGCCGACCGTTCCGACCAGGGCGAACACCAGTCCGACGCCCTGTGCGAAGCGCGGCGGGGCGGCGTCCTCCAGCTCGGTCGGGGGGCCGAGCCGGGGGCGGACGAAGGTCCGGAAAAGCCATCCGTACGGCGAGCGGCCGAGCCCGGCCAGGGCGCCGAGGGCGAACACGACCGCCTGCGCGGCCAGCAGCCAGCCGCTGCCGGTGATCAGGACGACGGCGAGGACCACGGTGGTGAGCGAGGCGGCGAAGCGGGGGCCGCGTGGATCGATGCGGGCAGGGGTGGGCGCGGGACTGGGCATGGCGGACTCCAGGGGGATGTGCGAGGACGGGAACAGGCCGGGGCGGGCGGTCGCGAAGGGTCAGCGACAGCGCGATGCGGCGGCCCGGCACAGGTCGATGACCAGGCGCCGGGTGAGGCCTGCGGCCTCGTTCCGTCCGTTGGGGTCCATGCTTCGAGATGCTACGCGCACTTCGGGGTGGTGAGCAGGCATGCTTGGAGGCATGACAGGACTGGTGGTGTGCTTGGCGGTGCTGGCGCTCTCGGGCGCCTTCGGGCTGCTGCGCATGCGTGGGCGGGGAAGGCTGCGGATGCGCGGGCGGGACGGCGGGGTGCGGCTGGACGCCGTGGAGCTGGGCGCGGAGCTCGGTGAGCGGGCGACGCTGGTGCAGTTCTCCTCGGCCTTCTGTCAGCCGTGCCGGGCGACCAAGCGGGTGCTGGGCGAGGTCGCCGGGATGGTCGACGGCGTGGCACACATCGAGATCGACGCCGAGTCCCGGCTGGAGCTGGTGCGGCAACTGGGCATCCTGAGCACCCCGACAGTGCTGGTGCTGGACGCGGACGGCGCACTGGTACGGCGTGCGGTCGGCCAGCCGCGCCGGGCGGACGTGATCGCCGCCCTGGGCGAGGCCGTCGCCTGACTGTCCGGGCCTGCCGGGCCCGTGGTCAATAGGTGCAACGTCACAGTGACTCCGCGTTGCGGTGCGGCTCCTGATGCTCTTGCGTGGGGGAGTATGGGGCGACGGCGGTGCACCACTGGTTTGGGAGCATGCCGGAGCGGCAAAGGGACCCGAGTCAGGGCGTAAGCTACTGGCGGGTAGCAAGAACGCGGCTACCTGTGCTCCACAATATTTCCCTGCGAGACCGACGTGACCAGTACCAGTACAGGAGACAGGCCGTGAGCTTGAGGATCGTTGTCTGTGTGAAGTACGTGCCCGATGCGACCGGTGACCGTCGCTTCGCGGATGACAACACGACCGACCGGGATTCGGTGGACGGGCTCCTCTCGGAGCTGGACGAGTACGGCGTCGAGCAGGCGCTGAAGATCGCGGAGGCCTCCGGCGACGCCGAGGTCACCGTGCTCACCGTCGGCCCGGACGACGCCAAGGACGCGCTGCGCAAGGCGCTGTCCATGGGCGCCGACAAGGCCGTCCATGTCAACGACGACGACATCCACGGCACCGACGCCATCGGCACCTCGGCGATCCTCGCCAAGGCGATCGAGAAGACCGGCTACGACCTCGTGGTCTGCGGCATGGCCTCGACCGACGGCACCATGGGCGTCATCCCCGCGCTGCTCTCCGAGCGCCTGGGCGTCCCGCAGGTCACCCTGCTCTCCGAGGTCAGCGTCGAGGGCGGCACCGTCAAGGGCCGCCGCGACGGCGACGCCGCCACCGAGCTGCTGGAGGCATCCCTCCCGGCCGTGGTCTCCGTCACCGACCAGTCCGGCGAGGCGCGCTACCCCTCCTTCAAGGGCATCATGGCCGCCAAGAAGAAGCCGGTGCAGTCCTACGACCTGGACGACCTGGGCATCGAGGCGGACGAGGTCGGCCTGGCCGGCGCCTGGACCGCGGTCGACAGCGCCACCGCGCGTCCGGCCCGCACCGCCGGAACGATCGTCAAGGACGAGGGTGAGGGCGGCAAGCAGCTCGCCGAGTTCCTCGCCTCGCAGAAGTTCATCTGAGCCCGGCGCTCACCACATCCTTCACGTCTGAATTTCCTCTGGAGAGCTGAGCAATGGGTGAAGTCCTCGTCCTCGTCGACCACGTGGACGGTGCCGTCCGCAAGCCGACCCTCGAACTGCTGACGCTGGCCCGCCGTATCGGCGAGCCCTCGGCCGTTCTCCTCGGCGCCGGTTCCGCCGCCGCCGACATCGCCGCCAAGCTCGGCGAGTACGGCGCCGCGAAGGTGTACAGCGCCGACGCCGCCGAGTTCAACGACTACCTGGTCGTCCCCAAGGTGGACGCGCTGGAGCAGATCGCCAAGGCTGTCGGCGAGCCCGCCGCCGTGCTGGTCACCTCCTCCGGTGAGGGCAAGGAGATCGCCGCCCGCCTCGCGCTGCGCCTCGGTTCCGGTGTGATCACCGACGCCGTGGACGTCAACGCCGGCGACAGCGGCCCGGTCGCCACCCAGTCGGCGTTCGCCGCCTCCTTCACCACCACCTCGCGGGTCTCCCGCGGGGTGCCGGTGATCACCGTCAAGCCCAACGCGACCAGCCCCGAGGCCGCGGCGGCCGCGGGCGCGGTCGAGGCCGTGACCGTCGCCTTCGGCGCGGGCGCGACCGGCACCAAGGTCACCTCGCGCACGGCGCGGGTCTCCACCGGCCGCCCCGAGCTGACCGAGGCCGCGATCGTGGTCTCCGGCGGCCGCGGGGTCGGCGCGGCCGAGGGCTTCGGCGTGGTCGAGGAGCTGGCCGACTCGCTCGGCGCGGCGGTGGGGGCGAGCCGGGCGGCCGTCGACGCCGGGTGGTACCCGCACAGCAACCAGGTCGGGCAGACCGGCAAGCAGGTGTCGCCGCAGCTGTACATTGCCAACGGGATCTCCGGCGCGATCCAGCACCGCGCCGGGATGCAGACCTCCAAGACCATCGTCGCCGTCAACAAGGACGCCGAGGCGCCCATCTTTGAGCTGGCGGACTACGGCGTGGTCGGTGACCTGTTCAATGTGGTGCCGCAGCTGACCGCGGAGATCAAGTCCCGCAAGGGCTAGGCTTTTCGTCTTTAGGTCTTTAGGGGCGCGGGGAACTGCGCTGCCAACCATCTACGCAGGTAGTGGGCTGGTCGCGCAGTTCCCCGCGCCCCTATGTGTTGCATGGTTCGGGAGGTGGGCGAAGTGCTGCTTGAGGCTCTTGGCGGACGGTTCGGGGACAGCGCGGATGCGCTGGTCATCGACGGGGTGGCGCTCTCGCGGGAGCAACTGCTCGGTGCCGCAGGCGCTGTCGCGTCGCGGATCTCGGGCGCGCCCGCGCTCGCGGTGCTGGCGCGGCCCGGGGTCGAGACCGTGGTCGCCACTGTCGGGGGGCTCCTGGCCGGAGTGCCCGTCGTGCCGGTGCCGCCGGATGCCGGGCCCAAGGAGCGGGAGCACATCCTGCGTGACTCCGGGGCGCCGCTGCTCGCCGTGGCCGCTGCCGACCGCGACACGGAGGCTTACGGGGCGCGGGTGCTGACGGTGGATCCGGGCGAGCGCGGCGACGCTCCGGAGGAGCCGGCGGGCGGTGCGGCCTTCGTTCTCTACACCTCCGGCACCACCGGGGCGCCCAAGGGCGTCGTCATCGGCCGGAGCGCCGTCGCCGCCGGGCTGGACGCCCTGGCCGAGGCCTGGGCCTGGACCCCCGAGGACACCCTGGTTCACGGGCTTCCGCTGTTCCACGTCCACGGCCTGATCCTGGGCGTGCTCGGCCCGCTGCGCACCGGGGGCCGCCTGGTCCACACCGGCCGTCCCACCCCGCAGGCGTACGCCGAGGCCGGGGGCTCGCTGTACTTCGGGGTGCCCACGGTGTGGTCGCGGGTGGCCGCCGACGAGGCGAGTGCCAAGGCGCTGGCCGGGGCGCGGCTGCTGGTGTCGGGCAGCGCGCCGCTCCCGGTGACCGTGTTCGAGCGGCTGCGGGCGCTCAGCGGCCACGCCCCGGTCGAGCGCTACGGCATGACCGAGACGCTGATCACGCTGAGCACCCGGGCCGACGGCGAGCGCCGTCCCGGCAGCGTCGGCGTGCCGGTGACCGGGGTGCGTACCCGGCTGGTCGGCGAGGACGGCGGACCGGTGCCGCAGGACGGCGAGACGCTGGGCGAGCTGCAGGTCAGCGGACCCATGCTGAGCGACGGCTACCTCGGCCGGCCCGACGCGGACGCGGAGTCGCGCACCGCCGACGGCTGGTTCCGCACCGGCGACGTCGCGGTGATCGGGCCGGACGGCTTCCACCGGATCGTCGGCCGCGCCTCGGTGGACCTGATCAAGAGCGGTGGCTTCCGGATCGGCGCCGGCGAGGTCGAGGCGGCGCTGCGGGACCACCCCGCCGTCGCCGACGCGGCCGTCGTCGGCGTGCCCGATCCCGACCTGGGGCAGGTCGTCGTCGCCTATGTGATCCCGGCCGGGCCGGTGACGGGCGAGCAGCTGACCGCCTTCGTCGCCGAGCGGCTCTCGGTCCACAAGCGGCCGCGCCGGGTGGTGCTGGTGGACGACCTGCCTCGGAACGCGATGGGCAAGGTCGTCAAGGCGAAGCTGGGCTGACCCGGCTGGGCTGAACTGGACAAACGCCGTCGCGTCCGCAGAGACTTCCCGGCATGGACGAGATGGTGGCAGCCGTCGACATCGGCGGAACGAAGATCGCAGGCGCTCTGGTGGACCGCGGCGGGCGGATGCTCGCCCAGTGCCAGCGGCCGACCCCCGCCAAGGAGGACGCGGCGCGGGTGCTGGCCGCGGTCACCGAGGTGCTCGACGAGCTTGCCGCCGCCCCCGAGTGGTCCGCCGTACGCTGCGTCGGCATCGGCAGCGCCGGGCCGGTGGACGCGCCCAAGGGCGCGGTCAGCCCGGTCAACATCCCGGCCTGGCGCGGGTTTCCGCTGGTGGACGCGGTGCGCGAGCACCTCGCCGGCGACCTTCCGGTGGTGCTCACCGGGGACGGCCCGGCGATGACCGCGGCCGAGCACTGGCAGGGCGCCGCCCGGGGCTTCCGCAACGCGCTGTGCATGGTGGTGTCCACCGGCGTCGGCGGCGGCCTGGTCCTGGACGGCTCGCTCTACCCCGGCCCGACCGGCAACGCCGGACACATCGGCCACATCAGCGTCGACCTGGACGGCGACCCGTGCCCCTGCGGTTCGCGCGGCTGCGTGGAGATCATCGCCTCGGGCACGTCCATCGCCCGGCGCGCGTTGCGGGACGGCTGGCTGCCGCGCGGTGACGACGCGTCAGCCGGGGCCGTCGCAGCCTCCGCCGCCGAGGGCGACCCGATCGCGCTCGCCGCCTTCGCCCGCGCCGCGCAGGCCCTGGCGGCCGGGATCGCCGCCACCGCGACCCTGGTCGAGCTGGACGTGGTGGTCATCGGCGGCGGGGTCGCCAAATCCGGCGAGACCTTGTTCGCGCCACTGCGCGAAGCCCTGCACGACTATGCGACGCTGCCCTTCGTCCGGCATCTGGAGCTGCGCCCGGCCGAGTTGGGCACGGACGCGGGCCTGGTGGGCGCCGCCGCCGCGGCGGCCCAGGAACTGGGGCTGGACGGCTGGCTCTGACGGGTCCCGCACCCTCGACGGCGGCCCGTGGGCTCTGCGTACGATGCTCCGAGCAGTCCACGAACGGGGGCAGAGTGATCGTCTGGGTCAACGGCACTTTTGGCGCGGGGAAGACCAGTACGGCGCGGGAGCTGCAGGAACTCCTCCCCGACAGCACGGTGTTCGATCCGGAGACGGTGGCTGTGTATCTGCGCCGGGTGCTGGGCGAGGAGCCCTTCGCCTCGGTCTCCGACTTCCAGGACCTCCCCGCCTGGCGCAGCCTCGTCCCCGATGTCGCGGCCGCGCTGCTGGCCCAGCAGCCGGGGGCGCTGATCGTGCCGATGACCCTGCTGCGGCAGGACTATCGCGACGAGATCTTCGGCGCGCTGGCCGCGCGGCGTATCCCGGTGCACCATCTGCTGCTCCAAGCTGAGGAAACGATCCTGCGGAAGCGGATCGAAGGTGACGAGGTCGAACGGCAGTCCCGGCAGTGGCGGCTGGACCACATCGAGGACTACCGGCAGGCCAGGGCCTGGCTGGAGCAGGACGCCGCGACCGTGGACACCACGGAGCTGACGCCACGTCAGGCGGCCGAGCGGATCCAGGAGCTGGTGCGGTCGGGCGCCGCCCGCTGCCGGATCGTCGAGCAGGTGGCCGGCAGCCGCGACACCGTGGCAGCGGCGGTGCTGTTCTTCGACGACCGGGGCCGGGTGCTGCTGGTCGACCCGGTCTACAAGCCCGGCTGGGAGTTCCCCGGCGGCGTGGTCGAGGAGGGCGAGTCGCCCCGGGACGCCGCGGTCCGCGAGGTCGCCGAGGAGCTGGGACTCGCCGTCCCGGCGACACGGCTGCGGCTGCTGCTCACCGACTGGGAGCCGCACCGGGGGCCGCGCTCGGGCGGCCTGCGGCTGGTCTTCGACGGCGGGACGCTCAGCGCGGAGCAGCGCGAGCAGCTCGCCCTCCCCGAGGACGAGCTGCGCGGCTGGCGGTTCATGGACCGGGAGGAATGGACGGCGCTGCTCCCGGAGAACAAGCGCGACCGCCTGGACGCAGCCCTGCGCTGTCGCCGGGAGTGCAGGGTCGGCTATTTGGAGGCGGGGGAGCCAACCGCGGCGGGTTGAGTGAGTGGATGGGGCGCGGTCGCCGGGCCGACTTTCGCGGACACCGTCCAGGGGATGCAGTGCGGGACCTGCCGTACCGTCTCCAGCCTGACGGCCACGCCGGCAGGCTTGTCGGCCGGGCCCACTTCATAGACGGAGATCAGCAGGGTCTGGTCGGGGGGGATGGCGCTCGGTCGGATGATTGTCAGCGGACTGGTGCGGTCGACGCGGTCGACGATCACGTTCTGCATGGCGGCAGTGTTCACGGGGTCCTTCTCCTTGCAGCCCCTGGTGGCCTCCAGCGCCACTGCGTGAATGCCCAGCCTGCGCAGCTCCGCCTGCAGCCCGGAGATGCCGCTGGGGCTGAACAGCCGGATGGCGACCGTCCCGTCGGCGCGCTGGGTGACCGCGAAGGCGGGGTCGGCGCCGCCGCCTGTGGTCAGCGGGACGGCCACCGCCACGGCGACGGCGGCTGCGGCCGTTCCCGCCGCTAGCAGCACCCGGCGGGGCGGGCGGGCCCGGCGGGCGGGGGCGGGCGCCGCAGGCAGTAGCGCCGCGCGCTCCCGGAGTTCGGTGTCCAGGCTCTGCTGAAAGTGCGTCAGGGTGTTCACGGTGCGGCCTCCAGGACATGGTGGTCGGGGGAGAACATGGGGAGGGTCGCGGCCTCGTGCCGCAACAGCCGTCGGGCCCGGTGCAGGCGGACCCGGACGGCGGTGGGGCTGATGCCGAGGGCCTGCGCGGCCTCGCCCGGGGTGAGGCCGTCGACGGCGACCAGATCGAGGACGGCACGCAGCGGTTCGGACAGGGCGGCATGGGCGGCGAGCAGTTGCCGGGCCGCCCGGGAGGCGTCGATCCGCTCCTCCAGTGCGGCGATGTCCTGGTCGTCCAGCAGCCGTCGGCCGTTGATCCTGGCCACCGCCCGCGACTCACGGGCGTTGCCGCGGAAGTGCGCGGCGAGGACATTGCGGGCTATGCCGTAGAGCCAGGCGACCGGCGCGCCGCGGCGCGGGTCGTAGCCGGCGACGTGTTCGAGCGCGGTGACGAAGATGTCGGCGGTGAGGTCGGCCGCCAGGTGCGGGTCGTCGGTGCGCCTGGTGACGAAGCCCAGCACGGTGTCGAAGTGGGCCGCGTAGAAGGCGGAGAAGCCGACGGGGTCGCGCAGGGGTGGTGCCTGGGACGGATCCGGGGGCACAAGCAACTCCTCGGAGCGGTAGGGGCTGACGGAGTGTCTACACCCCTACTTGGCTCCCCGGCCCGACCGCGTTACTTCCGTTCCGCCTGCCCGGCGATCCGGCGCAGCACCTGGCCGAGGCGGCGGGCGTAGAGGTGCTGGAACATCGGTACCAGGGGGCCGGCCGCGCGGGTGTACCAGGCGGCCGGGCGGCTGAAGGCGGTGACGGTGAACCAGACCGCGCCGTCGTCGGCGAGTTCGACCAGGAAGGACTCCTCGCCGCGCTCCGGGTGGCCGTCCAGGGTGCCGTAGCCGAAGCCGATCCGGGTGGGCTCCTCCAGCGTCCACACCACCTCGCAGGGGGCGGCGAGCCCCACCCGGCCGACGCCGAGCAGCACCCTGACCCGGACGCCGGGCGCGGCCCGGTCGGCTGTGGCACCGATGCCCACCCCTGCGGCGCGGTGCAGCCGCCAGCTCAGCACGGCCTCGCCGGCGGCGGCGAAGGCCTCGGGTCCGGTGCCCAGCGGGGTGCGGTGCCCCAGCAGGGCGTAGCCGTCGGGCAGGGGCGGGCCCTCCAGGGTCGCTCCGACCTCGGGATAGGTGAAGTCGCTCATCGGGCCTGGGCCTCCGCTTCAGTCCTCGCACGCGGGCAACAGCAGCCGCAGCAGCCGGTCGAGCTCTGCGGCGTCGGCCGGTTCCAGCGTAGCCAGTGCTGCTGTCTGGATCGCCAGTCCTGTACCCACTGCCTCGTCGATCAGGCGCAGTCCGGGGACGGTCAGGGAGATGCGGAGGCCTCTGCGGTCGGTGGGATCCGGGTTGCGGCGGACCAGGCCGGCGGCGGAGGTTCGGGGTGGCCGGGACGCTGCTGGGAGCCCTGGCCGCTCCCCGTGCCATTGTGACGAAAGGGTCCGGGCCCGGCAGGATGGCCCCGTGCCCTTCACCTTCAGCCATCCCGCAGCCGTCCTGCCCCTCATCGGCCAAGGCCGCGGTCGCGGGCCGCTGATCGCCTCGGCCCTGGTCGCCGGATCGCTCGCACCGGACGTCCCCTTCTTCCTGGAGACCGTGCTGCCCGGCAGCTACGGCCTGGGCGATGTCGCCCACCGCCCGTGGGCCGTGCCCACCCTGAACGTCGCCATCGCCGCCGGGCTGGTCGCCGGCTGGCACGGGCTGCTGCGCGAACCGATGGTCGCGCTGCTGCCCGACCCCTGGGCCGACCGCGCCGACGCGCTCACCGCCCCCCGGCGCAAGCGCGGACCCGGCTCCACTGACGCGGCGGACGCCGCCTGGTTCGCCGCGTCGGCGGCCCTGGGCGCATTCAGCCATGTCGGCTGGGACGCCTTCACCCACCACGGACGGGCCGGGGTGCGGCTGGTCCCGGCGCTGCGCCGGGAGATCGGCGGCATGCCGGTCTACCACGCGCTCCAGTGGGGCACCTCCGCCGCCGGGCTGGGCCTGATCGCCGCGTCCGGGTCCGCCGCACTGCGGCGGCAGCAGCTGCCGCAGCCGCGCAGGATCGCCCTGCGACCCGGCGTCAGAAGGTGCGCGGTCGCCGCCGTCGCGGCGAGCGCGGTCCTCGGCGCGGTGCACCGGACCGCCAGGGAGCGGCCGAAGTCCGGAGGCCGGCTCTCCCCGGCCCACCTGGTCGCCGCCGCCTCCTTCGGCGGCGGCGCCGGAGCGGCCGTCGGGGCCGCCGCCGTGGCACTGGCCGTCCGGCTGACGACCCGTCCGGAGCAGGCACGGCTGGCTGGTGCGGGCCACCGCGACGATGCCCTCTAATATGAGGAAGTGTGACGCAGACGCAGCGCCCCAGCGGCGACCAGGGCATGGGTGAGCAAGGCAGCGGCGAACAGGACGCCGGAGAACTCGGCGGAGTGTGGGACGTCGTGGTCGTCGGCGCGGGTCCGGCCGGCGCCTCCGCCGCCTACGAGGCCGCGTCGTCCACCGACGGGAACGGCCGTTCGCCGCGGGTGCTGCTGCTCGACAAGGCCGCCCCGCCCCGCTACAAGACCTGCGGCGGCGGCATCATCGGCCCCTCCCGCGACGCGCTGCCGCCCGGCTTCGTGCTGCCGCTCAAGGACCGCGTCCATGCCATCACCTTTGCTCTGGACGGCCGCTACCAGCGCACCCGCCGCTCCAAGCGGATGCTGTTCGGGCTGGTCAACCGGGACGAGTTCGACCAGCGGCTGGTGCAGTGCGCGGAGAAGGCCGGCGCGGTGCTCGCCACCGGAGTGACCGTCACCGGGGTGCGGCAGAACGACGACGCGAGCGTCGTGCTCACCCTGCAGGACGGCCGCGCGGTGCGGGCCCTGGCCGTCGTCGGCGCCGACGGCAGCGCCGGACGGATCGGCGCCCACGTCGGTGTCAGCTTCGACCAGGTCGACCTGGGCCTGGAGGCCGAGATCCCGGTCCCGCCCGAGGTCGCCGCGGTCTGGCGCGGCCGGGTGCTGCTCGACTGGGGCGGCGCCGTCCCCGGCTCGTACGGCTGGGTCTTCCCCAAGGGCGACAGCCTCACCGTCGGCGTCATCGCCGCCCGGGGGCAGGGCGCGGAGACCCGCGCCTACCTCAAGGAGTTCATCGCCCGGCTGGGCCTGTCCGGCTTCACCCCGTCCATCGAGTCGGGCCACCTCACCCGCTGCCGTTCCGAGGGCTCGCCGCTGGCCAAGGGGCGGATCCTGGTCGCCGGTGACGCCGCCGGACTGCTGGAGCCGTGGACCCGCGAGGGCATCTCCTACGCGCTGCGCTCCGGACGGCTGGCCGGACAGTGGGCCGCGAAGCTGGCCGCCGCCCCGGACGCCGTGGACGTACGCCGGCAGGCCCTCAACTACGCCTTCGCCATCAAGGCGGACCTGGGTGAGGAGATGCGCATCGGCCGCAAGCTGATGACCGCGTTCGAGAGCCGCCCCCGGGCCTTCCACTTCGCCGCGCTGGGGCTGCGCCCGGCCTGGCGGGCCTTCGCCCGGGTCACCCAGGGCCACACCACCTTCGCCGGCCTGGCCCGCTCGCACGGCCTGGGCCGCCCGACGATCGACCTGCTCACCCGCTCCTGAGGCCAGGAGAGTGCCGCGTACTTCCCGGGGAGTAGCGCCGCTGTCCGCCCGGGGGTGACGCCGCCGGGCCCGGTGATGACCTACGGTGACGGCATGGACCGTCCCCGAGCCCGTGGAGAGAGCAGCAGGTGGAGCGCCGAAGGGCGCCGCCGGCCCTCCCGCGCCGTGCTGTTCAGCAGCGCCGGGCTGGCCCTGATCCAGGTGGCCGGCACCCGCGCGGCCCAGAACGGTCAGTCGGAGGCGCACCGGCTGGACCACCTCGGCTATGCGCTGCTGCTGCTCGGACCGCTGATCCTGCTGCTGCGCAACCGCATGCCGGTCGTCGCCTGTGCCGGCACCGCCGCCGTCGCGGTGGTCTACCTGCTGATCGGCTACCCGTACGGGCCGATCTTCCTCAGCGTCGTGGTCGGCTTCGTCAACGCGATCCTCGCCGGGCACCGCAGGGCCGCCTGGATCTCCATCGCCGGGCTCTACCTCGCCCATCTGACGCTGTCACTGGCGACCGGGAAGCTGCGGTGGGACCACGGCAGCAACTGGGCCCGGGAACTGGGCACCATCGCCTGGCTGCTGCTGGTGGTGCTGGCCGCCGAGGTGATCCGGAGCCGGGTCGACCAGCGCGAGCAGCGGCGCCAGGTCCGGGCCGAGCGCGAGCAGCGGATCGCGGACGAGCAGCGCCTCGCCATCGCCCGCGAGCTGCACGACGTGCTGGCGCACAGCATCTCACTGATCAACATCCAGGCCGGGGTGGCGCTGGAACTGCTGGACGGCGACCCCGAGCAGGCCAGGACCGCGCTCACCACGATCAAGCAGACCAGCAAGGAGGCCCTGGGCGAGGTCCGCCAGGTCCTCGGCACCCTGCGCGCCCCGGGCCGGGCCGACGCCGCACCACGCACCCCGGCGCCCGGCCTGAACCGGCTCGACGAGCTGGTCGCGCAGGCCCGTACTGCGGGACTGGACGTCGCCCTGAACACCACCGGCACCCCCAGGACGCTGCCGCAGGGAGTCGAGCTCGCCGCCTTCCGCATCGTCCAGGAGGCGCTGACCAACGTCATCCGCCATTCCTCGGCCCGCACCGCGACGGTAGGACTCGCCTTCGCCGACGAGGTGCTGACCGTCGACATCGAGGACCCCGGACCGCTCTCCACCACCGGCGGCCCCCGGGCCGGAGGGTCCGGCAGCGGGCTGACCGGGATGCGGGAGCGGGTCGCCGCGCTGGGCGGCAGTGTCAGCGCCGCCGCGTCGGGAACAGGCTTCCGCGTCCACGCCGAGCTGCCGTTGGAGATGCCATGATCCGTGTTCTGCTCGCCGACGACCAAGTGCTGGTCCGGGCCGGTTTCCGCTCGCTGCTGGACGCCCAGCCCGACATCGAGGTGGTGGCCGAGGCCGACGACGGCCTCGCCGCGACCCGGCTGACCCGTGAACTACTGCCCGACGTGGTGCTGATGGACATCCGGATGCCCGGGCAGGACGGCCTGGCCGCGACCCGGATCATCTCCGGCGATCCGGCGCTGGCCCAGGTCAAGGTGGTCGTGCTGACCACCTTCGAGCTGGACGAGTACGTGTTCGAGGCGCTGCGCTCCGGTGCGGCCGGGTTCCTGGTCAAGGACACCGAGCCGGCCGAGCTGGTCCGCGCGGTGCGGGCGGTCCACGGCGGTGACGGACTGCTGTCGCCGGGGGTGACCCGCCGGCTGATCTCGGAGTTCGCGGCACGCTCCAAGGAGCCTGAGAAGTCCGCGCCACTCGCACGGCTGACGGAACGTGAGCGCGAGGTCGTCGCGCTGGTCGGCCTGGGCCTGTCCAACGACGAGATCGCCGGACGGCTGGTGGTCAGTCCGCTGACTGCCAAAACGCATGTCAGCCGGGCGATGGTGAAGCTCGGAGCGCGGGACCGGGCCCAACTGGTGGTGCTGGCCTATGAGTCGGGGTTGGTCCGTCCGGGGTGGCTGGGGTGACGGAACCATGGTGCGGACCGTAGCTGGCTGGTCGCGCAGTTCCCCGCGCCCCTATGTAGCTGCAACTGATCCACAGTGGGTAAGTTGCAGTCCCCTAGGGGCGCGGGGAACTGCGCGACCAGCCAGCTACGGTCCGCACCCGAAAACCGAACCTACCCCCGTCCATACCGATGCTCAGCCCGCCAGAAGAAGACCAACCCCGAACCCAGCGACAGCAGCGCCCAGAACAGCCCCGCAGACCACGCGTGCGGCGTGGTCTGCCCGTAGCCGTCCAGCAGCGCGTGCCTGCACAGCTCGATGTAGATCGCGCCGGGGTTGAACTCCAGCATCAGCCGGACCCAGTCCGGCGCATGCGCGGTCAGTTTGTTGAGGCTGTACATCACACCGCAGGTGTACATCCAGACCCGGAGCACCCAGGGGACCAGCTCGCGCACATCCCGCAGCACCGCGCCGATCCTGGCCATGACCAGTGCCGCTCCGATGTTGAACAGGGTCTGCAGGATCAGGGCCGGCAGGATCTGCAGCCATCGGAACGAGGGGATCTGACCCACGGCCACCAGGATCCAGACCACGATCCCCAGTGAGAAGCCCAGGATGATGAGCTGCTGCACCACCGTGGCCAGCGGCAGCAGCGCCCGCGGGAAGGACACCGCCCGGATCAGTGTCAGCCGGTCGGCCACCGACTTGCTGCCGACCGCGAAGGCCTCGCGGGTGAAGCTGAAGACGAACACGCCGATGGAGAGGAAGCCGATGTAGCTCTCGCCCGACCCGGCCTTGCGGTCCATCATCCAGCCGAACACGAAGTAGTAGACCCCGATGTGGAGCAGCGGCGTCAGCACGTTCCACACCGGCCCCAGCCGCGCCGAGGAGTAGACGCTGGCCACCCGGGCCCGGGCGTAGGCGAAGGTGAAACTGCGGTAGGCCATCAGGGAGGCCACGTACTCCCGGAACGGCGGTCGCCGCCCGGGAACGGTCAGCCCGTACCGGGCGGCGAGCTCGGCGGCGGTCGGCTCGGCGAGCTGTTCGGGGCGGGCCGGGCCCGCGTCGAGAGTCTGGCTGCTCATGTCAGTGCGGCCTCCTGACCGCTGCGGTGGGGCTGACTGCCGGTGCCCCGGCGCCGCCGGTGACCCGCCGGAGGAAGACCGAGGCGTGCGCGGGGGCGTCCGGGCGCAGCCAGCTGCGGATGGACTCGCAGGCGGTGATCTCGACCGGGTGGTCCCGCAGGATCCGGGGGAGGGTGTGCAGGACCGTGGACGGGAAGCTCAGCACTGTGCCGCCGATCGGCTCGGTCAGTACGGCGAGCTCCAGCGGCAGCTGCGGCTGGACGATCTCGACCTGCGCAGCCAGCTCCAGCTGCCGCAGTTTCTCCGGCGCCTCCCGGCGGTGCGCCAGATAGCGGGATACGCCTCGGCGGCGGGCCAGTTCGGCCACTCCCTCGACATAGCGCGCGGCGGTGACCAGGCCGGTCTCCACCAGTGAGCAGCCGGCCAGGTCCACCAGGGGGACCACGGTGGGAGGTCCGAACCGGCCGCGGGCCCAGCTGTACTGGTTGGTGCTCGCGACGGTGCCCGGGGGGAGCGCCAGCGGACCGCCCATCGCGGTGAAGAGTTCCAGCCGGTGCCCCTGGCGCGGAGTGAGTCGGCGGGTGGTCCGACCGGCCGCCCCGGAGGCAGGTCCGGTCCCGCTGCGGTGCCAGCGGACCAGCGGGCGCCCGGCCAGGAGCAGTTCGGACAGTTCCAGGGTCGCCGTCCCGTCGTCGACCAGGACCAGCTCCCCGGCCGGGGACAGCGGCAGCAGCAGCTGGACCAGCCGGGAGAAGGGGTCGCCGAGGATCAGCCGGCGGGCCCCGGCCAGCCGCGGCGCCAGCAGGGCGCAGCAGCCGGCCAGGGCGGCGGCACGGCCGCGCACCTCGTACGCGCTCACCCGCAGCCCGGCGGAGCGGGCCAGCGCCGACACGGCGGCGAGTTGACGCCGGGTCGGCTCGTCCTGGGGCAGCAGGACGGCGACCGACACCGGCCCCTCGTCCGCCCCGCGGCGGTCGCCGAGAGCCCACTCCAGCACGTTCAGCAGCTGGGCCGGGCTCTCCACCAGCGCGAGCGCGGGTGAGGTCACGAGGCGACTGCCGACTCGGTGCTCTGCGGGCCGGTGCTGCCCTCGCCGTTGCGCTGCTGGGGCAGGGTGCTGAGGTTGCCCGGCACCCGGCGCAGCTTGGCCATGGCGGCGCGCTCGGCGTCGTAGACCTTCTTGACCCCGTCGCCCAGGGCCGCCTCGACCACCCGGATGTCGCGCACCAGGCGCTCCAGGCCGCCGGGCTCCACCGAGGCGCTCTGGTCGGAGCCCCACATGGCGCGGTCCAGGGTGATGTGCCGCTCGACGAAGACGGCGCCCAGCGCCACTGCGGCGAGGGTGGTCTGCAGGCCGATCTCGTGGCCGGAGTAGCCGATCGGCACATTGGGGTACTCGCGGCGCAGGGTCTCCAGCATGCGCAGGTTGAGCTGGTCGGTGGGGGCCGGGTAGGTGCTGGTGGTGTGGCACATCAGGATGCGCTCGCTGCCCAGGACCTCGACCGCGTGCCGGATCTGACGGGGCGTCGACATCCCGGTGGAGATGATGACCGTCCGGCCGGTCTCGCGCAGCCGGCGCAGCAGGTCGTCGTCGGTGAGGCTGGCCGAGGCGACCTTGAACGCGGGCTGGTCGAACTGCTCCAGGAAGTCGACGCTGGGGACGTCCCACGGGGAGGCGAACCAGGCGATGCCGCGCTTCTTGCAGTGCGCGTCGATGGCGCGGTACTCGTCCTCGCCGAACTCCACCCGGTGGCGGTAGTCGATGTAGGTCATCCGGCCCCAGGGGGTGTCCCGCTCGATGTCCCACTGGTCGCGCGGGGTGCAGATCTCCGGGGTGCGCTTCTGGAACTTGACCGCGTCGCAGCCGGCGTCGGCGGCGGCGTCGATCAGTGCGAAGGCGTTGTCCAGCTCGCCGTTGTGGTTGATGCCGATCTCGCCGACCACGTAGACGGGCTGGCCGGGGCCGGCCAGTTTGTCGCCGAGGGGACGCAGCCGGGTGGTGTCCGCGAGCTTGGTCTGCGGTGTCTCGAAGGCTGCGGGCTTGGCGTCGGTGCGGTTGGTGATCATGGGTGGAGTAGTTCCTTTCCAAGGAGCCAGGAGGCTATTTCGCGCACGGCGCCATGGCCGCCGCGACGTTCCGTCACGGAGCGGGCGCGGTCGAGCACTTCCGGTTGTGCGTCGGCGACGGCGGTGGGCCAGCCGACAAGGCTGAAGCAGGACAGGTCGTTCACGTCGTTGCCCAGGTAGAGGACCCTTCTGAGGTCGATCGAATGGGTCTCGGCCCACAGGGCGAGGGCTTGGTCCTTCCGGGCGATGCCCTGCAGGACGGGGACATTGAGCTTGCGGGCCCGGGTCGACACCACCGGGTTGGCCTCGGTGGAGAGGATCAGCACGGTCAGCCCGGCGCGTACCAGCCGGGCCACGCCCAGACCGTCGCCGCGGTGCACGGCCACGGTCTCCCGGCCGTCGGCGTCGATCCAGACCCGGTCGTCGGTCTGGGTGCCGTCGAAGTCCAGCACCACGGCGTCGATGTCCTCCCGGCCGGGCAGCCGCACGGGGGCGGCCAACTCCTGTTCCTGGACGGTCGGGTCGGCGGCGGTCGCGGCGGTGAACAGCGGGGCCAGTGCCCGGGCCCGGGCCAGGTCGTCGGGTTCGTCGATCTCCAGCACCCGGGCGGGATCGGTGCGCACCAGCGCGACGCTGCCGAAGAAGCGGTGGCCGGCGGCCCGGAAGCCGTCGGTGCGCATCGCGTAGGCGGCTCCGGTCTCCAACAGGTCCTCCGGGCGGTCCTGCCGTCGGGGCCGGTGGGCCTGGTCGTGGTTCACGCCGTGACTGGACCGCCGCGAACCGGAGCCCGCGCCGTCGGTCCGCCAGAGGAAGCCGTGGAACGGCGCTGCCGTCAGGGCGGAGTCGGCCCCGTCGTCCAGCACGGCCGCGACCACGCCGTCGATCTCCTCCGGCGTCAGGAACGGGCTGGTGCACTGCACCAGCACCACCACCTCCGGGTCCGGGACCTCCGCGCGGGCCAGCTCGTCCAGGACGTGCAGCACCGCGCTCTCGCTGCTGGAGGTGTCGCCGGCGATGTCGGCCGGGCGCCGGACCACCTGGGCTCCGGCGGCCCCAACGGCGGTCATGATCCCGACGTCGTCCGTGGAGACCACGACCCGGGTGGTGCGGTGCGCCCGCAGCGAGGCCCGGACCGCGCGGACCACCAGCGGCTCGCCGCCGACCGGCGCGAGGTTCTTCCCCGGGACGCCCTTGGAGCCCCCGCGGGCGGGGATCACCACCAGGACGTCGGGCCGGACGTCGCGTCGGCCCTCGGGCTGCTTGTCGGGCTGATCAGGAGTCACAGCTGCCCCCAGCGGCGGATGACGGGCGCCACCCGCTGTGCGCCCAGCCGGTAGCAGCTGCGGGCGGAACGGCGGACGGTGCGGCGGACGATTCGGTTGAGCGCGCCGGCGCGCTGGTCCGGTGCGGGCGCCTCGACCAGCGGTGCGCCCTTGGGATCCAGGCCGTAGCGCCGCAGCAGGGCCGGCTGGTAACCGCTGGCCCGTGACTCGGAGTAGTAGGGGACGAGCGAGGGCATCTCCGGGAGGCCGCGGAGTTCGCTGATCCGTTCCCGCAGGGCCCGGTAGGGCTCGTCGGACAGCACGCCGTGCCGCCGCAGCCACCGCTGGTCGGGGACCGGGACGATCCCGGTGTCCAGCTCGTCCCAGGAGGCGAGGCAGCCGGAACCGATGAAGTAGTGGTTGCCCAGCGGCTCGCGGACGCCGAAGTCGGTGAGCACCGCGGTGGGGATGGAGCGGTGCAGGGACTCCAGCGCGGCTGTGGAGCTCACCGTGACCAACAGGTCGGTGCGGTCCAGCACCTCGCTCATGTGTCCGTACACCAGGTCGAGGTTGAACGGCGCCGGGATGGTGAGTTCATGCAGCAGCCGTTGGTAAGGAAAGTCTTCGACGTGGGTGGTCTGCTCACCGGGTAGGCTGCGCAGTTTCACCAGGACGTCGCGGTCCGGGTAGCGCCGGGCGTGCTGGGCGGCGCGTTCCAGCAGCTGCCGCCGGGCCGACCGGCTGCGCGGCGCCGAGGGCTGCGCGGCGAAGCACACCGTGAACCGGCGCTCCTCGGGGGCCGGTACGTACTGTGCACCGCCGAGGAACGGCAGGGCGGTCTCCACCACGCTGCCTGGATCGGCGCCGACGCCCGCCAGTACCTCCCGGAAGCGTTCGGCGTCCGCGGTGGTGTTGGCGAGCACGATGTCCGACCCGGCCCTGAGCAGCAGCCCGTCGGTGAGCTTCTCGTAGACGACACCGACGTAGCCGGTGATCACGACGGGCCGTCTGGGGAGTGCGGACCAGGCCCGCGCCGTCCCGTGCAGCAGCGCCTGCGCGCCCCCGCCGACCAGGGCGAGGATCAGGACGTCCGCCTCGCCGACCCGGGGGTCGGCGAGGAACTCGGCGATGGTCACCTCGCAGGACGAGTCGGGGACGACGCCGACCTCGGCGAGCTGCCGTTCGGTGGGCGTGGCACGGCCGTTCAGGAAGTAGGCGTCCAGCGTCGCCTCAGCGGCGATTCTGCGGGCCAGAGCGGCCCCCCACTTCCAACGGCTGTCCGAGTCGGCCAGTACGGCGACGCGCCGCGGCGGATTGATCATCGGCATGCCCATGAAGGTATGGATGCATTCTTTATAAATTGTTAAGAACGGCTGGCAGGGGCATTTCCAAGTCTGTGGATACGCCTAGATCCTGTTTGTGCAGCT
Organism: Streptacidiphilus sp. EB103A; assembly: GCF_041261405.1. Lineage (NCBI taxonomy): Bacteria > Bacillati > Actinomycetota > Actinomycetes > Kitasatosporales > Streptomycetaceae > Streptacidiphilus > Streptacidiphilus sp. EB103A. Next base: position 568,826 of record NZ_JBGCAQ010000001.1, read on the forward strand.
GTACAGATCCGTTGAACTCGCTGTGGAACGCCCGCCGTAGTTGACAGCCGGGACAAGTGTGCAATTCGTGTGCACCCAGGTACTGACGGCGGCTCGCGGGGCGGTTTCGTGGCCGCTGTGCTTCAGCAGCACGTAGCGGAGCTTTCCAGCGTCGACCAGCTTGGCCAGCTCGATGGTGGTGGGCGTGGGAGCCAGGCCGGTGTACCCGCCCACGGCGAGCACGGGCGCGTCCTTGGCGAGGATGTAGGGGGTGGCCTGCTCCCAGCTCCACACGGCCATCAGGTACTCGGCGCCGTTGCGGTGCGCGGTCAGATAGGCGTACAGCTGCCGCTGTCGCTTCGTCAGGGTGCCGGAGACCCCGCTGCCGCTGGTGGAGCCCGGTTCGCCGGACTTCAGCGCGGCCTGCCCGACGGTGCCCAGCCAGGAGTGCCCGTAGCGGTGCGAGAGCACGGTCGCGGACCAGGCGGCCGGGGTGGACAGGGTGGCCACGAGCGCCGCGACCAGGCCGAGGGCGGCGAGCCGGGGGGCCGGACGGCCTCTGTTCCACGACAGTCGATCCCCGAGCAGCAGCCCGGCCGACAGCAGGCCCAGGGCCACTGCGGACGGCCAGGCCCACGGCAGGAAGCTGGGGTACTCCTGGGAGATCGCGAAGGCCCAGGCGAGGCCGGCGGCCAGTGTCGCGGGCAGTGCGAGGGCGGTCCGTCCGCCGGCCCGGTAGGTGCGCCACAGCAGGGTGAACCCGGCGCCGGTGAGTGCGGCGAGCGGGGCGGCGACCACCCCCATGTAGTAGGTGTGGCCGTCGACCGCGCCGGCGCTGAACACCAGCCCGAAGACGCCGGCCAGGCCGCCCCAGAGCAGATAGCCGGAGCGCTGCCGGTCGGTGCGCGGTCCGCTCCGCCGCCGCCAGAGTCCGAGGGCGACGCCTGCCAGGGCCGACGGGTAGAGCCAACCGACCTGTGAGCCGAGCGGTTTGACGAACAGTTTGGTCCAGCCGTACTGGCGGCCGGTCTTGGCCTTGGGGCTCTTGGTGCTGTGGCCGGCGCCGGCACCGGTCCCGGCGTCGGCGGAGGCGGCGGCGGAGCCGCTCACGGTGGCGACGCTCCCGGTGCTGGCGGCGCTCAGGCCGAGGCCGCTGAACCGGCTGAGGAAGTTGTAGCCCACGACCATGCTGAACACCGAGTTGTCGGTGGTCCCGTCCACATAGGGCCGGTCGGAGGCGGGGGTGAGAGTGACCGCGGTCATCCAGGACAGCGACACGGTGAGTGCCAGCGCCCCGGCCGCCGCCGTGTGCAGCAGGCGCCGGCGCAGCGCGGTCGGCGCGCACACCAGGTAGACCAGGCCGAACACCGGCAGCGCCACCCAGGCCTCGATCATCTTCGTCTGGAAGGCGAGGCCGACCCAGGCCCCGGCGGCCAGCAGCGGCCGCAGCCGCGCCGAGGCCGCCGCCCGCTGCACGGCGTCGACGGCCAGCAGCAGCAGGAGGGTGAACAGCGCGTCCTCGGTCACGGTGCGGAACAGCCCGGCCACCGCCGGGGTCACCACGAAGGCGGCGGCCGCCGCCAGGGCGGCGTTCTCCCCGGCCCAGCGCCGTACCGCCCGGTGCAGCACCAGAACCGAGAGGACGCCCTCGACGGCCTGCGGGAGCAGCAGCGTCCAGGTGTGGAAGCCCAGCAGGCGGACGGTCAGGGCCTGCGGCCACAGATAGCCGGGCAGTTTGTCCAGTGTGACCGAACTGCTCGGGTCGAACGAGCCGTAGAAGAACGCCTTCCAACTCATGGACATGCTGCGCACGGCATCTGCGTAGAACGCGTGGTAGCGGGAGTCGCCGATGTCCCATCCGTACAGGAGGGCCGCGAGCGCCGTGATCACCAGGAGGGCGGGCCGGCTGTACCGCTGGCCTGTCCGGGGTCTTGAGGCGGCGGGCGCGGTGATGGTGCAGGTGGTGGTCACGGCTGGATGCTCTGACATTCAGCTGTGAGTTTCAGCTGAATTTTATTTCAATGCGATCTCACTCGAAAGTCAAAGGCTTGGAAATCATGGGAAATTCAAAGCTTCCCGAGGTCATTTCATCGCCTATGGTTTCCGGAGCAGCGCCCCTGTCGCCCTGCTTCCCGATAAATCCAGGACCGTAACACCGACGGCGAAAAGACTCCCATGCCGATGCCGATTCAACTGCCCGCGGACGACGAAGCGCAGCCGCAGGACCCCGACGACCCCGCCGACCCCCACGACGGAGCGCACCCGCACGACCAGGTGCGGCGGGGCCGCCACGGGAAGCGCGCCCGCCGCGCCCGCCGCTCGGTCCGGGTGCTGCGGTGGACCTCCGGCGTGCTGGGAGTCTCGCTGGTGGTCGGCGCCGGCGCGGGCTATGCCTACTACCAGCACCTGAACAAGAACATCCAGCACGGTGCGCTGAACACCAGCACGGTGACGGTGGCCAAGCCCAAGGCGAACGCCGCCGGGCAGAGCGCGATCAACATCCTGATCCTCGGCACCGACTCCCGTGCCACCGCGGCGGACTGCAAGCTCGGCGGCTCCTGCGGCGACTCCGGGTACGGCCACGCCGACGTCGAGATGCTGCTGCACGTCTCCGCCGACCGCAGCAACGCAACTGTGCTGAGCATCCCCAGGGACACCAAGGTCGACATCCCCGCGTGCAAGGACTCGACCGGGACCAAGTCCTACGCGGCGAGCTACGACATCATCACCGACAGCATGGAGCACGGCGGGGCCGGCTGCACCGTCGGCACCTGGGAGAAGCTGACCGGCATCAGCATCGACCACTACATCACCGTGGACTTCTCCGGCGTGGTGCAGATGGCCGACGCCGTGGGCGGGGTCCCGGTGTGCACCAAGGAGAACGTCGTGGACAGCGCCGGATCGCACCTGAAGCTGAAGGCCGGCACCACCACGATCAAGGGGGTGCAGGCCCTGGAGTGGCTGCGCACCCGGCACGCCTTCGAGGACGGCACCGACATCGGCCGCACCCACGCCCAGCACCTCTACCTCAACTCGCTGATACGCAAGCTCAAGTCGGCCAACACCATAGCCAACCCGCTGAAGGTGGACGCGCTCGCCGAGGCCGCCACCAAGGCGCTCACGGTGAGCAACGAGATCGCCAGCATCGCCAAGCTCGCGTCGCTGGCGGTGGACATCAACAAGGTGCCGACCAAGAACATCACGATGACCACCATGCCGTTCTCCTACATCACCTCCGACCCGGCGCACGTCCAGCCGACCAGCGAGGCGTACAAGCTCTTCTCGATGATCCGCAACGACACCTCGCTGACCTCGACCAGCGTGTCGAAGACGGCGAGCGCGAGCGTCGCCGCCAGCGCCTCGGCCGCGGGGCAGGCCGCGGCGAGCGCCTCCGCGAGCGCGAGTGCCGCGGCGGCGGCCGTGGACAAGTCGAAGGTGAAGATCGCGGTCCGCAACGGCGGCACGGTCGTCGGCCGAGGCACCGCGATCACCAAGTACCTCAACGGCAAGGGCTTCACCGAGGCCGGCGTCGACACCACCAACGTCACGGCGACGGCGACCACGCTCACCTACCCCTCGGGGCAGAAGGCGAAGGCCCAGGCCGTCGCGTCGGCGCTGGGGCTCCAGGCCGCGGAGCTCAAGTCGTCCGGCAGCGCGACCTCGCTCACCCTGGTGATCGGCACCGACTGGACCAGCGGGACGAACTACGCCAAGACCCTCCCGAAGGCGGGCACGGTCCCCAGCACCACGGTCTCCCAGAACGCGGCGGACAGCAGCCAGTGCATGACGGTCAACCCGGCGAAGAACAGCTACGGGAAGTACATCTACATCTGGTAGCGGCCGGCGGGCAGGCAGGGCGGTGCGCGCGGTAACGTCACCACGCAGCACTGCCCGCCCACAGCACTGTCCGCCCATAGCACTGCCCTCCCGCCACCCTCGTCGAGGAGAAGCAAGCCGATGACCGCCACCACCGAGCCGCTGGTCCACTACCGGGTGGAGCGCGCCGTCGCGACCCTCACCCTGGACTCGCCGCGCAACCGCAACGCCCTCTCCGCGGCCCTGGTCGCCGAACTCGAACAGGGCCTCGCCGACGCGGCCAAGGACCCGTCCGTGCGAGCCGTTGTCCTCACCCACACCGGCGGCACCTTCTGCGCCGGCGCCGACCTCTCCGAGGCCACCAACGGCGACCCCACGGCCAATCCGCGACGCCTGGTGGCCGCGATGCGTGCCATCGTCGAACTGCCCAAGCCCGTCCTCGCCCAGGTGGACGGCCACGTCCGGGCCGGCGGCCTGGGCCTGGTCGGCGCCTGCGACCTGGCTGTCGCCGGTCCCAAGGGCACCTTCGCCTTCACCGAGGTACGCCTCGGACTGGCCCCCGCCGCGATCTCGCTCGCCCTGCTGCCCCGCCTGGACCCGCGTGGCGCGGCCCGCTGGTACCTCACCGGCTCGGTCTTCGACGCAGCCGAGGCCCAGCGCATCGGGCTGCTCACCGAGGCCGCCGACGACACCGCGGCAGCGCTGGAACCCCTGCTCGACGCCCTCCGGCTGGCCTCCCCCCAGGGCCTCGCCGAGACCAAACGCCTCGTCACCGCCGACGTCCTGCGCACCTTCGCCCGCGACGGCGAGTCCATGGTCGCCCAGTCCGCCCTCCTCTTCGGCTCCGACGAGGCCCGCGAGGGCATGCGCGCCTTCCTGGAACGGCGACCGCCGAACTGGGCGGAGTGAACAGCGGAGGCGCGCGAGCCCGGGAGACGGCGGGCAACTCGCTGCACTCGCGCTGCCGTTGCAGGCGTGGGGCGTTGTCCCGACGGGGCGTCACCCCGGTAAGGCGTCAGCCCGGACCCTGCTGCAAGGATGCCGGGCATGACGACGGAGACGACCGTGCTTTTGACCCTGACCGTGCCCTGGATCAACCTGCCGCATCGGATGGATGTGGTGCGGGCGACCGCTGTGCCGGAGGGGTACCGGGCCAGCACGGCGTTCGTGCTGGCGTTGGACGCTGACGGGCGGACGCTGCTGACGCTGGTGGACCGGCCCGGGCGGGGGTGGGAGGTGCCGGGCGGGCATCTGGACCCGGGGGAGTCGGCCTTGGACGCTGCGGTCCGGGAGCTGGAGGAGGAGGCGGGGCTGGTGGTGAGTCCGGAGCAGGTGGAGTTCGTCGGAGGGCAGCAGATCACCATCCTGGTCACCCCGCCCGCTCGCTACCCGTACCCGGCGCTGGGGTTCATGGCCTTCCATGTCGTCCGGCTGGACCACCGGGGGCTGCCGACCAGGCCCGACCCCGCGTCGGAGTGCGCCGAGGCGGAGTGGGTCGAGCGGGCGGAGGTCGCGCGGCGCTGCGCGGGGGCGGCCTGGCTGCCGTTGCACGAGTCGCTCTACGGCTGAGCGGTACTGATTACTGAGCGGGGCGAACGAACTCGTGGGTAACCCCGGGAGGATCACGTGAGGTCCTTGCGGTTACCGTGTCCGCATGCCGATGCCGATGCCGTCTTTCGCCGAGAAGACAATCTCCGCCGCGCGGGCCCGGGCCCGGCGGGCGATGACGTCGTTGGTGCATCGGGGCTGGGAGTGGGTGCAGGAGGCGGGCTCGGTGAGCGCCGACCGCCCCGGGCGGCTGCGTTTCGGGGCGATCGGGGAGTGCACCCGGCTGACCTTCCCGCTGGGGTCGGTCTTCAACGAGCAGTGGATCCATCTGGGCACGCACTGCATCATCGGCGAGGGCGTCTCGATGTCGGCCGGTTTCCTTCCCGGCCTGGAGCTCGGCCCCGAGCCGATCGTGCGGATCGGCAACGGGTGCGTGATCGGCCGGGACAGCCATATCGTCGGCCATCACTCGATCACCTTCGGTGATGACGTCTGGACCGGGCCCGGTGTCTACGTGACCGACGAGAACCACTCCTACGACGACCCCGAGCTGCCCATCGGCAAGCAGTGGCCGCGGAACGAGGCGGTGTCGATCGGCTCCGGCAGCTGGATCGGCACCGGTGCGGTGATCCTTCCGGGGGCCACGATCGGTCGCAATGTCGTCGTCGCGGCCAACGCCGTGGTGCGGGGGGAGGTACCGGACCACAGTGTGGTCGCCGGCGCGCCCGCGCGGGTCGTCCGTCGCTTCACCCCGGCGGAGGGCTGGCAGCCGCCGATCCGCACGGTGGCTCCCAAGCCGATCCCGGAAGGGATCACCCATGAGCAGCTGGTGACGCTGATCGGCTGGGACCTGCGGCTGCCCAAGGAGCCCGACGCGGATCCGGTGGCGTAAGGCGGTTCTTCGGGTGCGGGCGCTGCCTGGCTTGTCGCGCAGTTCCCCGCGCCCCTGAGCAAGTGCAACTTGCCCGCAATGGTTCAGTTGCAGCCCCCCAGGGGCGCGAGGAACTGCGCGACAAACCATGCAGACGCCGCACCCGACATCCGGACCCATCGCTACCCCTCGGACGCCGCCGAAGCCTTCCGTACCACCAGTGCCGCTACGCCGGCCAGCCCGGCCAGCACCGCCACCGAGACCAGCGCCGTCGGCAGACCAACGCCCTGGGCCAGGAAGCCGATGATCGGCGGGCCCAGCACCATGCCGCCGTAGCCGAGCATGGAGGCCGTGGCCACGCCCTTGGGGCCGTTCAGGGCCCCGGCGCGGTCGATGGCGAGCGGGAAGATGTTGGCCAGACCCAGGCCGACCAGCAGGAACCCGGCGAGGACCAGCGGGAGCCAGGGGCTGAGGGCGGCGACCAGCATCCCGCCGCAGGCCACTCCCGCGCCGGTGACCAGGACCCGGGTCGGGCCGAAGCGCTCGACCAGCCTGGTGCCGCTGAGCCGCCCGGTGGTCATCGCCAGCGAGTACGCGGCGAAGCCGCCGGCCGCGACCGAGGCGGTGGCGTGCAGGTCCGCGCTGAGGTGCAGGGTGCCCCAGTCGGCGAGGGCGCCCTCCCCGTAGGCGTCGCAGAGGGCGACCACGCCGAGCAGCAGCACCAGCAGCATCGGACCGCGGGCAGTGGTGGCAGACGACGGGGCGGAGGCGGAGGCAGGGGCAGCGGTCGGCGGTTCCGGCACGGTGACCCGGTGCCGGATCAGCGGGACGCCCGCCGCGACGGTGACGGCGAGGCCGAAGACGGCCATCAGGCCGAGGTGCCGGGCCGGTGAGAGCTGGGTCGCCAGCAGGCCGCCCAGGCTCGCGCCGATCAGGCCGCCGAGGCTGTAGGCGGCGTGGAAGGCGGGCATGACGGGGCGTCGGGCGGCGGCGATCAGGTCGACGGCGGCGCTGTTGATGCCGACGTTCATCGCGCCGTAGCCCGCGCCGAAGAGCAGCAGCACGCCGCCGAGCGACCACACCGAGTGGGTCTGCGGCGGCAGCGCGACGGAGGCGCAGAGCAGCACGGCGGAGGCGACGGTCACCGGGTGGTTGCCGTAGCGGAGGCAGAGCCGGCCGACCCCGGTCATCACGAGCACCGCGCCGGCCGAGACGCAGAGCAGGGCGAGCCCCAGCTCCCCCGGGGAGGCGTGCACTGCGGCCTTGATGGCGGGGATGCGGACGACCCATCCGGCGAACAGGAAGCCGTCCAGGGCGAAGAAGGCGGTGAGGGCGACCCGGGCCGGCGGCCAGGCGCCCGCAGGTCGGGTGGTCCCGGACGTCTCGGAGGTTCCGGAGATCTCAGGGGTGTCGGTGGTGCCGGATGTGCTGGCAGGTGTTTTGTTTATTTGCGGCACAAAGTCAGAATAGAAGCGTGCAGCCAACTCACACAAGTCCCGAGCGGGGCCGTGCGGCCCTGGGTCCGGCGCTCGCCCTCGTCCATACCGGGGCGGCGCCGACCCGCTCCGTCCTGACCGGTGCGCTCGGCGTCACCCGGGCCACCGCCGGCGCCGTCACCGCCGAACTGCAGGCGCTGGGGTTGATCACGGTGGACGCCCGCCCCGCCGGCGGCACCCGGGGCAGGCCCTCGCACCGGCTCGCCGTCGACCCGTCGGGACCGGTGGTGCTGGCCGCCCAGATCCACGCCGACGGCTTCTCGGTGGCGCTCGCCACCCTCGGCGGGGTGCTGGACACGCCCGAGGACTTTCCGCTGCCGGAGCCGGCCACTCCGGAGCGGGTGCTGCGCGCCGTCGTCGCCGAGGCGGCCCGGCGGATCGCCGCCGACCCGCGCCGCTGCGTCGGCCTCGGGCTGGCCGTCCCCACCCCGGTCGCGCTGCCCGAGCGGGTCGCCGTCGCGGCGATGTACCTGGACTGGCCGTCCGGAACCCCGGTGGCCGACCTGCTCCGGCAGGAGACCGTCGCCGCCGGCCTGGACCTGCCGGTGGACGTGGCCAACGACGCCAACCTCGCCGCCCTGGCCGAGCACCGGCACGGCGCCGGTCGCGGCTCCCGGCATCTGCTCTACGTCACCTCGGGTCACCGGGGCGTCGGCGGCGCCCTGGTGGTCGAGGGCCGGCTGCACACCGGCAGCGCCGGGCTGGCCCTGGAGGTCGGACAGGTGCTGGTGGACCCGGGCGGACGCCGCTGCCCCTGCGGCAGCCGCGGCTGTCTGGATGTGGAGGCCGACCCTAGCGCGCTGCTCGCCGCGGCGGGGCGCGAGGCCGATCCGGTGCGTCCGCTGTTCGACCAGACGGACGAGATCCTCGCCGAGGCCGCCGCTGGGGACCCGCGGGCCCGCGCCGCGGTGGAGCATGTGACCGACCGGCTCGGACTGGGCATCGCCGGTGTGATCAACATCCTGAACCCGGACCGGGTAGTCCTCGGCGCCTTCCACAACTCGCTGCTGGCGGCCGTCCCGGAACGGCTGACTCGGGTGGTCGCCGAACGCTCCTACTGGGGACGCTGCGGCCGCATCCCGATCAGGGCGGCCGCGCTGGAGCGCTCCGAGCTGGCCGGCGCCGCCGAGCTCGCCTGGACTCCGCTGCTGGACGACCCGTTGGCGGTGCTGGGGGAGCAGGGCTGACCCGGTCCGCGTACTCCCGGGGGAGCAGGGCGAGTGCCCGCCCCGGCACGACGCCCCGGACACCCCTCCGGCGGGATTCTCGGTAGTGGGTCGCCGCACCGCGGCGGCCGACGGATCGCAACCGAGGAGCCCGACATGAACACCACCCTGCTGGCGGACGGCTGGAACGGCGGCCCCGGGCCGTGGATCCTGCTGGTGCCGCTGTTCTGGATCACCGCCATCGTCTTCGTCCGCAGGGTCGTCTTCGGCCGTCGGTTCCGCGGGCCGCGCGCCGAGTTCGGCGCCGCCTTCGGGCCGCGGCAGGCTCCGGCGCCCTCGCCGGTCGACACCCTCAACCGCCGCTACGCGGAGGGACAGATCGACGAGTTCGAGTACCGGGAGCGCTATGACCTGCTCACGGTGGGCCTGCCCGAGCCGTCCCTCCAGAAGGCGACCCCGAAGGACGCGGGGCCCGCGGCTCCGTGAGAGGGCGTCAGGCCCGCAACCGGACCGGTTCCCGGCCCCGCTGCTTCCCGCTCTCGGAGGCCGGCTTGCATGTCGCCGGCGAGCGGGACGGCGGGGTCGGGCCGGTCCAGGCCACCCGCAGCGGCGCGAGCCGCAGCGGTGTGGACGGAGGCACCTCGGCGAGCGGTGCCTCGGCGAGGTGCGGAACGGTCTTCAGGGCGAACCAGACGACCTTGCCGCCCTCCTCGACCTGCGCGCCCCAGTCCGCGCTGAGTGCGGCGACCAGGGCCAGCCCCCGGCCGTTGATCTCCTCCTCGTCGGGGGTCAGCACCCGGGGGAGCGCCGTGCTGGTGTCGTGGACCTCGCAGCGCAGCAGCCCGTCCGCGCCGGCGGTCAGCCGCAGCAGGCACTCCGCGCCGGGACCGACATGCCGGTGGACGTTCGCGAGCAGTTCGGTGACACCCAGCAGGCAGAGGTCGACGGCTTCCGCCATCTTCCAGTGGCGCAGATGCGCCATGACGATCCTGCGGACGACCGCGAGGCGCTGGGGTTCCGCTGTGAGCCTCAGTTCGTACTGCTTGTCAGACTCCATCACGCGTCGATTCCTCCTGCTTCGCTGGAGACCGACTCCACGCCCGATGAGACAACCGCGCAGAGTCACCACGTGGCTACATTCCGAGACATGTCCAGAATCACCCCGTTCGATGGCATTCGCAACGCGCGGGCGACCTCGGGCTCCATGCTGCACGCTTGTGGGCCGCAGCGTAACTGTCCGGGCACGGTGAGTTGCGGAACATGCGCCGCCGTATGGCATATTCCAAGAAAAATCGGGAATGGCCCCACGGCTACGATGCGCGGGAGCGCCCGGTGCGCGGGGAATTCCGGAAAAAGAAAGCAGCTCCCATGAAGACCGTGGATGTGGACCGCAGCGACGCCGAATACCGGGCCTGGCTCAAGGAGGCCGTGCGCAAGGTCCAGGCGGACGCCAACCGATCGGCCGACACCCATCTGCTCCGGTTCCCGCTCCCGGAGGCGTGGGGCATCGACCTCTACCTCAAGGACGAGTCGACCCATCCCACCGGCAGTCTCAAGCACCGGCTGGCCCGCTCGCTGTTCCTCTACGCGCTCTGCAACGGCTGGATCCGGCCCGGGCGGCCGGTGGTGGAGGCGTCCAGCGGCTCCACGGCGGTCTCCGAGGCGTACTTCGCCCAGCTGATCGGCGTGCCGTTCGTCGCGGTGATGCCGCGCACCACCAGCTGCGAGAAGATCAGCCTGATCGAGGCCCAGGGCGGCAGCTGCCATCTGGTGGACGACACCCGCACGCTGTACGAGGTGTCCGCGCGGCTGGCCGCGGAGTCCGGCGGCCACTACATGGACCAGTTCACCTATGCCGAGCGGGCCACGGACTGGCGAGGCAACAACAACATCGCCGAGTCGATCTACGCCCAGCTGCGCCTGGAGCGCTATCCCGTCCCGGCCTGGATCGTGGCGACGGCCGGCACCGGCGGCACCTCGGCCACCCTGGCCCGCTATGTGCACTACACCCAGGCCGACACCCGGATCTGCGTCGCGGATCCGGAGAACTCCTGCTTCTTCGACGGCTGGGTGACCGGTGACACCTCGGTGACCTGCGAGAAGGGCTCCAGGATCGAGGGCATCGGGCGGCCCAGGATGGAGCCCAGCTTCGTCCCCGGGGCGATCGACCGGATGATGAAGGTCCCCGACGCCGCCTCGATCGCCTCGGTCCGAGTGCTGGACGCGGTGATGGGCCGCAAGCCGGGCGGGTCCACCGGGACCGGGCTGTGGAGCGCGTTCAAGATCATTTCTGAGATGCTCGCCGCGGGGGAGCACGGCAGTGTGGTCGGTCTGATCTGCGACCCCGGCGACCGCTACCTGGACAAGTACTACTCGGACGACTGGCTGGCCGACCAGGGCATCGACATCCGCCCGTACCAGGCGGCGCTCGAAGGCTTCCTGGAGACCGGAGTGTGGAAGGGCTGAGGCGGGCCCGGTTCAGTTCTCCTTGGTGCCGCAGCGGGCGTCCAGCCGGGCGGCGGCGCGGCGGATGGAGCGGGCCACCCCGGGGCGGGCCAGCAGCAGGACGGCTCGGGCGGCCGGGGCGGCGTCGACGGCGATGGTGAAGCGCAGCTCGGTGCCGCCGTCGGCGGAGGGAGCCAGCAGCCACTCCTCGGCCCAGGCCCGGAAGCCGGGGACGTTGGTCTCCTCGACCCGGTAGACGAAACGGAACGGCCCGCCGGGCGACGGCTCCTCCCAGGCGATCACGTTCTCCACGAAGTGCACTCCGCCGCGCAGCGTCACCGCGCGTCCCGCGCCGACGCCGTACGGGGGCGGCCCGGTGTACGCGGCCGAGCGGATCTCCCGGTACCACAGCGGCCAGGTCGAGACGTCGTCGGTCAGCTGCGCGAACACCGCCCCGGGCTCGGCCCGCAGCCGCGCGGTGGACACCAGCCGGGTCGGCGCCTCCGCCGGGAACTCCGCCGTCACCGGACGCAGCCGCTTCGCCACGGTTTCCTCCATCGCTCAGGATGCAAGGGGAGCAGTCTAGTTGACGCGCCGTCAAAAAGGTTGCTCGGGCTGGTGGTCCGCGGTGAGGTCGCCGCCCGCGATGATCACCTCGCGGACCTGCTCGGACACCGCCGAGCGGATCTCCAGCGGCAGCCCGACATCGGTGACCAGGGTGTCCACCTCGGCCAGCGAGGCGAAGGTGGACAGGCCCACGGTGCCCCACTTGGTGTGGTCGGCGACCGCCACCACCCGCCGCGCCGAGGCGACGAAGCTGCGGTTGGTCTCGGCCTCGGCCAGGTTGGGCGTGGACAGGCCGGCCTCCAGCGAGATGCCGTGGCTGCCCAGGAACAGCAGGTCGAAGTGGAGCGAGCGGATCGCCCGGTCGGCGATCGGCCCCACCAGCGAGTCGGACGGGGTGCGCACCCCGCCGGTCAGCACCACGGTCGCCGCCGTGGCCGGCGCCGCGCCGTGCCGCAGGGCGTTCTCGAACACATCGGCGACCCGGACCGAGTTGGTCACCACGGTCAGCCCCTCGACCTGGAGCAGGTGGTGCGCCAGGGCGTAGGTCGTGGTCCCGCCCGACAGGGCGATGGCGCTGCCCGGGACCACCAGCCGGGCGGCCTCCCGGGCGATGTCCTCCTTGGCGGTGAGCTCCAGCGCCGACTTGGCCTCGAAGCCGGGCTCATGGGTGCTGGCCTCCAGCACCGGCACCGCGCCGCCGTGCACCTTCTCCACCACACCCTGGCGGGCCAGCGCGTCCAGGTCCCGACGCACCGTCATGTCCGAGACGTTCAGCCGCCGGGTCAGCTCGTTGACCCGCACGCCGCCGCGCCGACGCACCTCGTCCAGGATGAGCGCGCGCCGCTGCTCCGCCAGGAGATTGCTGTTCTCGGCCACCCGTGCCCCTCACCGCTCCACTGATTTTCCCGCTATCCTCGCACGCCGTCGGCGCCGCGGGCATACGCATCCGGCCGCGCGGGCAGCACACTTGGCAGGATGCTGCTCATCAGCACAAACGTGACGACACGGGGGCGACGATGACGGACCAGGCACAGCAGGAGCAGGCGCTGCCCGCACAGCCGCGGCAGCCCGTCCCGGGGGAGCCGGCGATCGCCCTGGAGCTGCTGGTCCACGGCGTCGGCGGGACCACACCCGAGGCCATGCTGACCGATCCGCACCTGGTCCAGCTGACCGGCGACAGCGTGGCCGGAACCTACCGCCGCTGGACCGACCAGGACGCCGAGGCCGAGCCGGACCGCTACCGGGGCGGGGCCGTCGAGGAGGCATACTCCTGGTCCGGCCTCACCTCGGGCAGCGGCATGCGCGCCCTGTGGCTGCTGCTGCTCCCGTTCATGTTCGCCAACCTGGCCCACTGGATGCGGCCGCCGGCCCGGCGCGACGCCCGCGCCCAGGGCCTCTACGACATGGCGGTCCGCCTCGCCGCGGTCAGTCTCACCGTGCTGCTCACCGCCGCCGCCTGCGAGACCGCGCTGGACCTGACGGCCTGGCAGTGCGCCGGCACCGCCGCCTGCGCGGCGCACCACAGCTGGCTGGGTTTCCTCTCCGCCGCCCACGGCGGCTGGTGGAGCGAGCCGGGACGGCGGCTCGCGCTGGCCACCGCCGCCCCCGCGGCCCTGGTCACGGTGCTGTGGTGGCTCTCGCACCTCACCTGGACCAGCTACGAGTCCCAGCGCCCGGCCGCGACCGGGAGCCGTACCGACCTCACGCCGATGGAGATGCCCGGCTTCTGGTACGGCATGCGGGTGGTCCGCCGGCTGCGGATGACCCATGTCGCCGCCGGGCTGCTGACCGCCGCGCTGGCCCTGCTGCTGCCGGTGCTGGACCACGACCGGTCCACGGGCGGCCCGCTGGCCGTCCCCGGCTGGATCCTGCTGGCCGGGCTCGTGCTGCTGGCCGTCGGGGTGGTCATCGCGCTGGTCAACACCAGCCGCAGGGAGACCGAGCAGGACGACCGGCCGGACACCCTCGCGATGCGCGCGCTGCACTGGGCCTCGCTGGCCCTGCTGGCGCTGACCGTGCTCTACGCCGCCTGGTCCCGCCACGGCTGGCACTCGGCCGGGCGGCTGCCCGGCGCCGCCGGGCTCTTCGCGGTGCTCTGCCTGGTGCAGCTCGTCCTGGTGCTGGTGCTCGCCCTCGCGGTGCAGCTGCTGCGGGGCACGCGGGAGCGGCTCCCGAAGCAGCAGGCGACCATCACCGTTCCCGGCCCGTCCAGCCCGGTGCCCGACGGCGACGTCCGCTTCGGCGGACCGGACGGGCCGGCGCTGGGCGGCTTCGCCGGACCGGCCACCGCGATGCTGGGCGCCGGGCTGGGCAATCTGCTCACCGCCGGCGTCACCGTCTGGGCGGCCCAGTGGCTGATGGGCAAGGGCACCCTCGGCGTCACCCTCCCCGGACCACCGCTGCTGCTGGTCTGGCACAGCAGCGGCGTACCGCTGCTGGCCGTGCTGCTGCTGCCGCTGCTGCTGGCCCTGGCGGTCCGGATGACGCGTCAGAAGACGGCGCTGAAGGCCGAGGTGAACGCCGCCTACGAGGTCGAGGGCAATGACGCGGCCACCCGGACCGCGCAGATCGCCGGAGCGCTCGCCAGAGCCCGGCTGACCGACGCGGGACCGGTGCTGATCGGCACCCTGTCCGCGCTCGCCTTCGCCCTCGCCGCGGGCTCCCTCGCCGGGGCGCTGGCGACCGGGAAGACGCCCTCGCTGGCCGCCCACGGCGACCCCACCCTGGTCTCCTACGCCGCGACCACGCTGCAGTCCGTCGGCGGCTGGCTGGTCGGCGCGTTCATGCTGATGCTGGTGGCCGTCGGCCGTGCCGCCTACAAGCAGATCACCACCCGGCGCACGATCGGGGTGTTCTGGGACATCGGCACCTTCTGGCCGCGGGCCGCGCACCCCTTCGCGCCGCCCTGCTACGCCGAGCGCGCCGTCCCCGACCTCGACTGGCGGATCCGCACCTGGCTGGACGACGACCCCACCCGCCGGCTGGTCCTCTCCGGACACTCCCAGGGCACCGTGCTGGCCGCCGCCGCGGTCTGGCAGCTCGACCCCGGGACCCGCGCCCGGGTCGCCCTGCTCACCTACGGCTGCCCGCTGCGCCGCCTGTACAGCCGCTTCTTCCCCGGCTTCATGGGTCCCGAGGACCTGTCCCGGCTGCACGCGGACGCGCCCTACTGGCGCAACCTCTTCCGGATCACCGACCCCATCGGCGGACCGGTCCGGGTGGCCGTCCCCGAGGGCGCGCACCCGGTGGACGCGCCCCCGTTCGTCGACCCGCTGGTCTTCGACCGGGACCAGCAGCACCCGCTGCCCGTCCCGATCAACGCCCACTCCAACTACCGTGCCGACCCCCGGTTCACCCAGGAACGCGACGACCTGCTGACCCAGCTGTGACCGGCGCTGTGACCGGCAGGTCCTCCGGCAGCAGCAGCTGCAGCTGCTCCGTCGTCAGTTCCACGACCTGGGCCAGCCGCACCGCGTGCCGCTCGACCATGGTCTCGAACACCTGGCGGGCGGTGCGGCCGTTGCCGAAGGAGGGGCCCTTGGGGATGACCGCGTAGTGCTCCAGCAGCGCCTGCGCGGTCTCCTCGGCCAGCTCGTACTCGTGCTCGGTGGCCTGTCGCCGGGTGATCTCCAGCAGCTCCGCCGCCGAGTAGTCGGCGAAGGTGACGGTCCGTGAGAACCGGGATGCCACGCCGGGGTTGGAGGCCAGGAAGCGCTCCATCTCCGCCGTGTAGCCGGCCACGATCACCACCACCTCGTCGCGGTGGTCCTCCATCAGCTTGACCAGGGTGTCGATGGCCTCCCGGCCGAAGTCCCGGCCGCCGTCCTCGGGCGCCAGCGCGTACGCCTCGTCGATGAACAGCACCCCGCCCAGCGACCGCTGGAACACCTCCGAGGTGCGCAGCGCCGTCGAGCCGACATGTTCGCCGACCAGGTCCAGCCGGGCGACCTCGACCAGGTGGCCGCGCTGCAGCACGCCCAGCGAGGCCAGGATCTCCCCGTAGAGCCGGGCCACCGTGGTCTTGCCGGTGCCGGGGGAGCCGGTGAACACCAGGTGCCGCCGCAGCGAGGGGGCCTTCAGCCCGGCCTGCTGCCGGCGCCGGCCCACCGAGATCAGGTCGATCAGGGTGCGGACCTCCTGCTTGACGGTGTCCAGACCGATCAGCGAGTCCAGTTCGGCGAGCGCCACCTCCGCCGGGCGGCACTCCGGTAGCGGCGCGATCGTCTGCGGGCCGGCCGACCGGGACGCCGCGTCCACCAGGGGCTGGTTGCGCGCGGCCGGCACCGCCGGCGCCGCCGCCTCCCAGGCCGAGGCGGTGGAGACGGCACGGACCGGCTCGGGCGCGGGCGCCTTGGCGTCGTCGGAGACGCAGCCCTCGGCGATCGGCCCCGGCTCGGGGAACTCGAAGCCGCCCCGGGCGTTCTGCTCGGCCCGGCAGCGGGTCAGCACCGTGGCGCAGCCGTCGATGACATGGAAGCCGAAGCCCTTGCCGTGGGTGGCGGTGCACTCCTCGAAGGTGCCCCGGCCGCCGGCCGAGACATAGACCGCCGCCTCGCTGCTGCCCCGTACCGAGCACTGCCGCAGCACCGGGTCCGCGCCGCGGGTGGCGATCACCCCGGTGGTCACGTCCGCGATCTCACAGCCCGTCAGCAGCCCGCCACTGCCGTGGTCGCGGAACCACAGCCCGGTGTTGGCGTCCTGCACCCGGAGCTGGTCCAGCCGCACTGTCGCACCGTCGCGTACCGACACCGCGGTGTTCCGCACCTGGGTGAAGGAGCACTCCACCACCTCCGCGGCGGACCCCCGGTCCAGTACGAACAGGGCGTCGGGGACGTCGTGCACCCGGCAGTCGGTCAGCGACACCTGGGCGCCGTCGCTGACCCAGACCGCCGGGTAGTCGCCGGTGGAGTCGCGGATCTCGCAGCCCACGGCCCGCACCGAGGTCCCCGGATCCCACACCGACAGGCCGTTGCGGCCGAACGACCGCAGCGTGGTGCGCTCCAGCAGCAGCTGGGCACGGCCGCGCAGATCGGCCCCGTTCTCCGGCACCTCGTGGATCCGGCAGTCGGTCAGCTCCAGCCTGGCCTCGCTGTCCAGCACCAGCGCGTTGTCGGTGACCCGGTGCACGGCGCAGTCCGCCAGCCGCCCCACCGCCCGGTCCTCGGCCTGCACCCCGTTGCCGTTGATCTCGTAGAACTCGCAGCCCACGGCGTCCACCACGCTGCCGTCACCGGTGAGCACCAGCCCGGCCCCGGCCGCGTGGTGCACCCGGCAGCGCTCCAGCCGGACGCTCGCGCCGGCCCGTACCACCACGCCGGTCTGGCCGGCCGCGACCACCTCGCACTCCTCGAACAGCGCCACCGACTCGTCGGCGACCCGGATCCCGAGGCCGCCCGGATTGTCGACGGTGCAGCGCCGCACCGTGGGACGGCAGCCCCCGTACACCTCGATCCCCACCGACGACCGGGTCACCACCCGGCAGTCCGTCAGTTCCGCGTCCCCGCCGACCAGTACGGCCGGGGCCGAGCCGTCCTGGCCCTCCAGCACCAGTCCCTGCACCGACGCGGCGGCCAGCAGGGTGAGCGCGGTCCCGGTCGGCGGCTCGAACCGGACCGTTCCCGGGCCCTCGGCGGCGCGCACCGTCAGCGGCTTGTCGACGACGACGTTCTCCCGGAACACCCCGGGCCCTATGGTCACCGTGTCACCGGCCTCGGCGGCCGCCAGGGCCTCGGACATCGTCGAGTACTCCCCGGAGCGTCTCCGCCACCGGGAAGCCCCGTCCAGCGTCACCCTAACCACGCCTGCTCCCATGGTGATTCGCCGCCCCCCCTCGCCCCGACCACGCTACTTGCTCCGGCACCCCGCTGCGCACCTCTCCCCTCTCAACGACTCAGACAGCAAACGGTCGCTCGGTCAGGCGTTCGGGCTCAGGCGTTCCGGCTCGGGCAGGGGACCCTCCGCGAGCACCACCACCTCGTCACCCACCCGGAGCACGCCGGTCCCCACCGGGGCCAGGTGCATGCCGAACGCCAGCGTCCGCCCGAACTTGCGGTGCCTCCCCAGCGCCCGCAGCGGCTCGGGGCCGCGCCGCTCGCCGGTCTCCGGGTCCAGCGTGGTCATCACGCAGCGCCCGCACTGCTGGACCACCTCGAACTCGACCTCGCCGACCCGGATCCGGCGCCAGCCGGTCTCCGCCCACGCCTCCGCGCCCCGCACCACCAGGTTGCTGCGGAACCGGCCCATCGGCACCGGGGCGCCCTTCACCGGGTCGTCCGGGTGGTCCCGCGCGATCAGCTCGTTCAGCGCGTCCAGCGACGCGGCGCTGGTGACCAGCAGCGGATAGGCGTCCGCCAGGCTGGTGGTGACCTCCAGCGGCCTGCGCTCCGGACGGTCCTGGTGCACCAGCCGCAGCTCCCGGCCCAGCACCTTGTGCAGCCACGCGGCCGCCACGTCCCCGGCGTCCACCAGTTCGAAGCCGAGGCCGAACACGGACACCGGCAGCAGCGCCCCGTCGGGCTCCGACAGCCGCAGCACCTCGCCGCCCGACTCCAGCTGCAGCACCCCGGGCTCCGGCAGCGACGCGGTGATCTGCCCCAGCCTGGGGTCCTCGCGCTGCGAGACCATCTTCCCCGCCGCGTCGACCACCATCCAGCGCCGGTCCCCGGCCGGCCCCCAGGGCTCGATCTCGACCTGCCGCACCGGTACGGGGGCAAAGGACTTCACCGGATAGATCCGAAGATCAGTCAAACGCATGGTCCAACCATAAGCGGAGGCCGGTCAGCCCATGGCTGACCGGCCCCATGACCTGCACGTCCCCCCGGACGGTCAGAACCCCTGGAAACCGCCGCGCTGCTGCGGGTACTGCTCCTGGTACTGCACCGGCCGCAGCGGGGCGACGGGTGCGACCGGGCGCTGCGGCTGCGCGCCGTACTGCTCCGGGTACCGCTGCTGCGGCACGCCGGGCTGCGGCATGCCCGGCTGCGGGACGAACCGCTGCGGGGCGAAGGGCTGCGGCGCGAACGGCTGTGGGGCCGGCTGCGCGGCGTACTGCGGCTGCGCGTACTGCTGCTGGCCGTAGCTGGGGCTGCTGGGCCCCGGGCCCAGGGCGAGCCGGGGCATCGGCATCGGCTGGGCGGGCTCGTAGCGGAAGCCGGTGTCGTAGGACGGAGGCAGGGCCGCGGGGACATTGATCGGGGCGATCTGCGGGACGCCCCGCTCAGCCACGAGGCTGTCGTAGATCGGCGTGTCCGAAGCGAAGGACGGAGCGTAGTAGCTGACTCCGTCGTAGGCGCGAGGGGAGGTCATGACGCATACGGTAAGCCCACAATGTGCCTGCTGAGGAGAGTGTCACGGGAGGGATTTCCACGGCCTTCCTCCGCTTCGAAGCGCCCAGCCGGTCGAAAGTATGAAAAAAGGTCAGATCCGACCATCGCCCCGCGCCCAGCTCGTGCGATATCTTCACGGAACGTTAACCGAACTCCCGTTCCGTCGACCGTTTGGCCCATCGAACGACCGATCCGCCCCGTCTTCACCCGATCCGGCGGGCGCGAAGCGTGACCGTCACTCCCCGGGGTGGCGCGGCGGCTGGTTGTCCCGCCGCTTCAGATAGCGCTCGAACTCCCGCGCGATGGCGTCGCCGGACGCCTCCGGCAGTTCGGCGGTGTCCTTGGCCTCCTCCAACTGCTGCACGTACTCCGCGACTTCGCTGTCCTCCGCGGCCAGCTGGTCCACCCCCAGCTGCCAGGCCCGGGAGTCGTCCGGCAGCTCGCCCAGCGGAATCCGCAGGTCGAGCAGGTCCTCCACCTTGTTCAGCAGGGCCAGCGTCGCCTTGGGGTTCGGCGGCTGCGCGACATAGTGCGGCACCGCGGCCCAGAAGGTCACCGCCGGGATGCCCGCGTGCGCGCAGGCCTCCTGCAGCACCCCGACGATCCCGGTCGGCCCCTCGTACTTGCTCTCCTCCAGGTCCAGGCTCTGCGCGAGTTCGGCGTCCGAGGTCACCCCGCTGACCGGCACCGGGCGGGTGTGCGGGGTGTCCCCGAGCAGCGCACCCAGGATCACCACCATCTCCACGCCCAGTTCATGGGCGATGGCCAGCAGTTCCTGGCAGAACGACCGCCAGCGCATGCTCGGCTCGATCCCGCGGATCAGCACGATGTCACGGGTCTTGGGCTCGGTCACCCGGACCACCGAGAGCCGGGTGGTGGGCCAGGTGATCCGGCGCACCCCCTCGTCCAGCCACACCGTCGGGCGGTTCACCTGGAAGTCGTAGTAGTCCTCCGCGTCCAGCGCGGCGAACACCTTCCCGTCCCAGATCTCGTCCAGATGCGCCACCGCCGCCGATGCGGCGTCGCCGGCATCGTTCCAGCCCTCGAACGCGGCCACCATGACCGGGTCGATCAGCTCGGGCATGTCCTCGAGCTCGATCATCAGGGCCTCCCTCCACAGACGCCGTTGAACGGCGGGCTCTTGCACGTCTTGATAGGTGCCCCAGCCTACGGCGTGTAACCTCCGGTTCGGTTTTCGACGCGGTCCGTCCCGGGCACGGTCAGGGGTCGAGCCAGTCGCGGTGGTAGGCCGCCCAGTCCGCGGTGGTGGCGGCGAAGTCGACGTACAGGGCCACGCCGAACTTCAGCCGCCCGTGGTCCGCCAGGCGTACGCCGCGGATCGCCGCGGCGACGGTCTCGGCGGAGGCGTGGTGGAAGGCGTTGTCGTCGTGATAGGCCGGGAGGCCGATCAGCAGGTCGACGGAGCTGGGGACCGACTGGAGCGCGAGCCGGGTCTGCTGCTGGACGTAGCCGGAGTACAGGCTCCGCAGCGGCAGGGCGGAGTCGTAGGCCATCACCGCGACCTGGTCGACCCGGTCGGCGACGTCGGAGAGATAGCCGGCCGTCCACCATTTCGGGTGGTCGGCCAGGGCGGCGCCGAACAGGTGGATCCCGGGGACCGGCTCGGTCTGCGGGACCGAGACCGAGAGCACCGCGTGCCGCTCGGTCGTCAGCAGATGGGCCTGCTCCAGGACGTTCAGGAAGTCCTGGTCGCCCGAGTGCACCGGCTCGAAATCGACGTGGATGCCGTCGAAACCCGCGTCCAGCGCCTGCCGGAAGGAGCCGACGATCCGGTCGGTGCGGGTCAGGTCCAGGCCGGGGCCCTCGGAGTCGACTTGGACCTGCCCCGAACCGAGGGCGGCACCCAGCCAGGCCTGCACCCGGATCCCGGGCACCGCCCGGTGCAGTGCCGTGACCAGCCAGGACGCCCTGGGGTAGAGGGCCGGGTCGAGCGTGCCGTCATGGCGCAGCGGACCCGAATGGACGAAAAGATCGTGCACGCCGCCGCCCATCTGCCGCACCAGCGCGCCCACGTCGGCGGGGCCCTTCCGTCCGTCGACCCAGGCATGGCCCAGCCACACGGCGTCCCCCTGCCGGGTCCTCGCGTCCGCGCTCGGGGTCCCCAGATCATTGATCCACAGACCGCCGGTGGCCCCGAGAACACACCCGACCAGCGCGAGCAGCGCGGTCATGACGGCTCGGAGGGTCCACACCCTTATGCCCATACCAAGATCGGACTCATTCCCGGCTCTTACGGTTCCGTACGAATCACGGACGCGTCCGGTCGGTGGATATCGGAAAGGCAATCCGGCGCCGACGGATTATGCTGGCCCCGCGCGTCACCCGCGCCAGTCGACAGCCGTCGCACCCCAGGGAGTAGAACGATGACCGTTCCCCAGCAGTCCCGCGCAGACGATCTGCGAGCCGCGCTCGCCTCCCGGGTGGTGGTGGCCGACGGCGCCATGGGCACCATGCTCCAGGCGCAGGAGCCCACGATGGAGGACTTCCAGGGGCTGGAGGGGTGCAACGAGGTCCTCAACGTGACCCGTCCCGACATCGTCAAGGGCGTGCACGAGGCCTACTTCGCGGTGGGCGTCGACTGCGTGGAGACCAACACCTTCGGGGCGAACTTCTCGGCGCTGGGGGAGTACGACATCCCCGAGCGGATCTTCGAGCTGTCCGAGGCCGGGGCGCGGATCGCGCGGGAGGTCGCCGACAGCTACGCGACCGCGGACCGCCCCCGCTGGGTGCTGGGGTCGATGGGGCCGGGCACCAAGCTGCCGACGCTGGGGCACCTGCCGTACGAGACCGTGCGGGAGGGGTTCCGGCTGAACGCGGCGGGGCTGATCGCCGGCGGCGCGGACGCGCTGCTCGTGGAGACCAGCCAGGACCTGCTGCAGACCAAGGCGGCGACGCTGGGGGCGAAGGCCGCCCTGCGCGAGGCGGGGGTCGACCTCCCGGTGATCGTGCAGGTCACGGTGGAGACCACCGGCACCATGCTGCTGGGCTCGGAGATCGGCGCGGCGCTGACCGCGCTGGAGCCGCTCGGGATCGACCTGGTGGGCCTGAACTGCGCCACCGGTCCGGCCGAGATGAGCGAGCACCTGCGCTACCTGGCCAAGAACGCCCGGATCGGGCTGTCCTGCATGCCCAATGCCGGGCTGCCGGAGCTGACCAAGGACGGCGCGCACTACCCGCTGACGCCGTCGCAGCTGGCCGACGCCCACGCGGTGTTCACCCGGGAGTACGGCCTCGGGCTGGTCGGCGGGTGCTGCGGCACCACCCCGGAGCACCTGAAGGCCGTGGTGGAGCGGGTGCGCGGACAGCAGGTCACCCCCCGCGACCCCCGGCCCGAGGCCTCGGCCGCGTCGCTGTACCAGGCGGTGCCGTTCCGCCAGGACACCTCCTACCTGGCGATCGGCGAGCGGACCAACGCCAACGGGTCGAAGAAGTTCCGCGAGGCCATGCTGGCGGCGGACTGGCAGGCCTGCGTGGAGATCGCGCGTGAGCAGATCCGCGAGGGCGCGCACCTGCTCGACCTCTGCGTCGACTACGTCGGGCGCGACGGCGTCGAGGACATGAAGAAGCTCGCCGGGCTGCTGGCGACCGCTTCGACCCTGCCGATCGTGCTGGACTCCACCGAGCCCCCGGTGCTGGAGGCCGGACTGCAGATGCTCGGCGGCCGGGCCGTGCTGAACTCGGTGAACTTCGAGGACGGGGACGGCGACGACTCCCGGTACGGGCGCACCGCGGCGCTGGCGCAGGAGTACGGCGCCGCGCTGATCGCGCTGACCATCGACGAGCAGGGGCAGGCCCGTACCGCGGAGACCAAGGTCGCCGTCGCGGAGCGGCTGATCGAGGACCTGGGCCGGCGGTTCGGGATCGACGAGTCGTCGATCCTGGTGGACTGCCTGGCCTTCACCCTGGGCACCGGGCAGGAGGAGTCCCGCCGGGACGGCATCGAGACCATCGAGGCCATCCGGGAGCTGAAGCGGCGTCACCCCGCCGTGCAGACCACGCTGGGGCTGAGCAACATCTCCTTCGGGCTGAACCCGGCGGCGCGGATGGTGCTGAACTCGGTCTTCCTGAACGAGTGCGTCGAGGCGGGGCTGGACTCGGCGATCGTGCACGCGGCGAAGATCCTGCCGATGGCCCGGATCCCCGAGGAACAGCGCGAGGTCGCCCTGGACCTGGTCTACGACCGGCGGCGGCCCGAGACCGCGGACAGCCCCGGCTACGACCCGCTGCAGCGCTTCCTGGAGCTGTTCGAGGGCGTCAGCGCGGCCTCGGTGCGGGCCGGCAAGGCCGAGGAGCTGGCCGCGCTGCCGCTGGAGGAGCGGCTGCAGCGGCGGATCGTGGACGGCGAGCGCAAGGGCCTGGAAGCCGACCTGGACGAGGCGCTGGATGTGATGCCGGCCCTGGAGATCGTCAACTCGGTGCTGCTGGAGGGCATGAAGACGGTCGGCGAGCTGTTCGGCTCGGGGCAGATGCAGCTGCCGTTCGTGCTGCAGTCCGCCGAGGTGATGAAGGGCGCGGTGGCCTACCTGGAGCCGCACATGGAGAAGTCCGACGACGAGGGCAAGGGCACCATCGTGCTGGCCACCGTCAAGGGCGATGTGCACGACATCGGCAAGAACCTGGTCGACATCATCCTGACCAACAACGGCTACACCGTGGTCAACCTGGGCATCAAGCAGCCGGTCTCGACCATCCTGGAGGCCGCGCAGGAGCACCGCGCGGATGTGATCGGGATGTCCGGGCTGCTGGTGAAGTCCACCGTGATCATGAAGGAGAACCTGCAGGAGCTGAACCAGCGGGGGATGGCGGCGGACTTCCCGGTCATCCTCGGCGGCGCGGCTCTGACCAGGGCCTATGTCGAGCAGGACCTGCACGAGATCTACCAGGGCGAGGTGCGCTACGCCCGGGACGCCTTCGAGGGCCTGCGGCTGATGGACGCCCTGATCGGCGTCAAGCGCGGGGTGCCCGGCGCGGTGCTGCCCGAGCTCAAGCAGCGCCGGCACGCGAAGGTCGAGGTGGACGAGCCGGAGGAGTCCACGGAGCGGTCGGACGTGGCCCTGGACAACCCGGTGCCGGTGCCGCCGTTCTGGGGGGACCGGATCGTCAAGGGCATCAGCTTCAACGACTACGCCTCCTGGCTGGACGAGGACGCGCTGTTCAAGGGCCAGTGGGGGCTGAAGGCCGCCCGCTCCGGCGGCCCCTCGTACGAGGAGCTGGTGGAGACCGAGGGGCGGCCGCGGCTGCGGATGTGGATGGACCGGCTGCAGACCGAGGGCCTGCTGGAGGCCGCGGTCGTCTACGGCTACTACCCGGCGGTGTCGCAGGGCAACGACCTGGTGGTGCTGGGCGAGGACGGCGAGGAGCGGACCAGGTTCGGCTTCCCGCGGCAGCGCCGCGGCCGCAGGCTGTGCCTGGCGGACTTCTTCCGGCCCGAGGCGTCGGGCGAGAAGGACGTGGTCGCGTTCCAGGTGGTGACCATGGGCAACCGGATCTCGGAGGCCGCCAACGAACTGTTCGCCGGCGACTCCTACCGGGACTATCTGGAGCTGCACGGCCTCTCGGTGCAGCTCGCCGAGGCGCTGGCGGAGTACTGGCACGCCCGGGTCCGCGCCGAGCTGGGCTTCTCCGGGGAGGACCCGGCGGAGATGAAGGAGATGTTCGCGCTGAAGTACCGCGGCGCG
The DNA here is from genome assembly GCF_041261405.1 of Streptacidiphilus sp. EB103A. Lineage (NCBI taxonomy): Bacteria > Bacillati > Actinomycetota > Actinomycetes > Kitasatosporales > Streptomycetaceae > Streptacidiphilus > Streptacidiphilus sp. EB103A. The sequence continues at coordinate 593,738 of NZ_JBGCAQ010000001.1, forward strand.
CGCTTCTCGCTGGGCTACGGGGCCTGCCCCGAGCTGGAGGACCGGGCGAAGATCGCCCAGCTGCTCCGCCCGGAGCGGATCGGCGTCGAACTGTCGGAGGAGTTCCAGCTCCACCCCGAGCAGTCGACCGACGCCATTGTGATCCACCACCCGGAGGCGAAGTACTTCAACGCCCGATAGTGGTGGCTATTGTGTGCTGGTGACCACATTTGCCGCCTCTGCCGTCCTTGCCCGCCGTCCCAGTGGTCTGCAGGCCGTCCTGCTGGACATGGACGGGACCCTGGTCGACACCGAGGACTTCTGGTGGGAGGCGGAGTCGGAGCTGCTGGCCGAGTACGGCTGCACGCTCACCGCGGCCGACCGCCAGATCGTCGTCGGCGGCCCGATGACCCGGGTGGTGGACTACCTGCTGGCGGTCAGCGGCGCGCCGCTGACCGCCGACCGGCTCGGACGGATGATCAACGACCGTTTCGTCGAGCTGGTCGGCCGGGGTGTGCCGCTGCGCCCGGGCGCGATGGAGCTGCTGGACGAGCTGGCCGCGGAGGGGATCCCCGCGGCGCTGGTGTCGGCGTCGCACCGCCGGATCATCGACCTGGTGCTGAAGACGCTGGGCTCCGAGCGCTTCGCCTTCTCGGTGGCCGGGGACGAGGTCGAGCGCACCAAGCCGTTCCCCGACCCCTATCTGCTCGCCGCCGCGAAGCTGGGCGCCGACCCGGAGCGCTGCGTGGTGGTCGAGGACGCCCCCACCGGAGTCCGGGCGGGTGAGGCGGCGGGCTGCAGGGTGGTCGCGGTGCCCTCGGTGACCCCGATCGAGGAGGCCCCGGGGCGGATCGTGCTGGCATCGCTGGAGGAGCTGGACGTGGCACTGCTGCGCAGCCTGGTTCCGGAACCTGACAGTCAGTCAAGGTAACTAGCTGCTAACGCCAAATCGGACATCTGCGGAGAAGTCCAGGCAATAAATCGACTCCTTCTGGAACCCAGGGTTAGGGCACAGTGCGAGCCGGGGCGGTCGTATGGCACGCTACACACGATCGAACACCGCGAGACCTGTGCGACACCCCGAGCGGTGGTGTCCCGCTCCGGCGCGCGGACCCTCACGCCACGCTGCTGCAGCCTGCGGTCGACCTCGTCATGGGGCAGTGGCGAGGTCGTACGACCTCCGGCCCGGCGTCCACAGCGTCGGCCAGGACACGAAGGAAGTCATGTCAGCAGCGAAACGACTTGCGGCGATCGGCTGTGTCGGCCTCCTCACGGCCACCGCCGCCTGCGGCTCCACCTCGTCGGGGAGCAAGAGCGGGGCCAACTCCACGATCACCCTGGGGACGGTCAGCGCGTACACCAGCCTCGACCCGGCCGGCGCCTACGACACCGGCTCCTGGACGGTGTTCTACAACGTCTACCAGGGGCTGATGACCTACCTGCCGGGAGCCAACACGCCGAGCCCCGACGCCGCGAAGAGCTGCAAGTTCGCCGACTCCTCGTACCTGACCTACACCTGCACCCTGCTGCCGGACCTGAAGTTCTCCAACGGCGACGCACTGGACGCGGCCGCGGTGAAGTTCTCCTTCGACCGGGTGCTCAAGATCGGCTCGGAGAAGGGGGCCGACAACGGCTCCGGGGTGAGCGTGCTGCTCGACACCCTCCAGTCGGTGGAGACCAGCGGGACGCAGGAGGTCACCTTCCACCTGAAGACCGCTGACGCGACCTTCCCCGACCGCCTGGCCTCCGGCGTCGGCGAGATCGTGGACCCGAAGGTGTACTCCGGCACCAAGCTGCTGGACGGCACCGGCGTGGTCGGCTCCGGCATCTACACCGTCGCCTCGGCGCAGACCAAGACCGGCTCCGACGGCAAGCCGGCCCCGGCCTCCCTCAAGCTGGTGCTCAACCCGACCTACAAGGGCGCCTACAGCGCGACCAAGCCGCTGAACGCCGGTGCCACGCTGAACTTCTACGACACCCCGGCGCAGGTGAAGACCGCCCTGGTGAACGGCAGCATCGACCTCAACGCGGGCAGCGACCTGGCCCCGGCGGACATCGTCTCGCTGCAGGGCGCGCAACAGCTCGGCAAGGGCATCCAGATCGTCCAGGGCACCGGGTCAAGCATCCGGATGATGGTGCTCAACGTCGACGTCGCCCCCTTCACCAACCAGGCCGTGCGCCAGGCCATCGCCAAGCTGATCGACCGCCAGGCCATCGCGGACAAGGTCTACCAGAACACGGTCACTCCGCTGTACTCGGTGATCCCGCAGGGCATCGGCGACCAGACCCGGCCGTTCGAGCAGGCCCCCTACAGCAACGACCCGCTCAAGGCCGACCAGGTCAAGTCCTCGCTGTCCGGCGTGAAGCTGCCGATCGACTTCACCCTGACCTACGCCGCCAACTCCGCGGCCGGTCCGGCCGAGGCCGCGCAGATCAAGTCGACCCTGGAGGCCAGCGGGATCTTCAAGGTCACCCTGAAGTCCGTGCCCAACCTGGGCGCCCTGGTCCCGCTGTGGTCCAGCGGCAAGCTCGCCGCGTCGATGACCGGCTGGCAGGCGGACTACCCGGACCCGGACGACTTCGTCTCGCCCTTCGTCGGCAAGAACAACACCTTCGGCAACAACTACGCACCGACGACGATCATGAACGACCTGCACCCGCTCAGCCTGAAGGAGGCCGACCGGGCGGACCAGTCCAGCGCGAACACCTTCACCGCGATCCAGAAGCAGTTCGCCCAGGACGCGGCGTACATCCCGCTGTGGCAGGACAACCAGTACATCGCCACCCAGGCGAACATCACCGGGGTGCCGCTCACCCTGGACATCGCCTCGATCATGCGCTTCTGGATGATCGGCAAGAGCTGAATCCCCAGCAGCGCGGCGGGGCCCGGTCGGATCGACTCCGACCGGGCCCCGCGCCCGTTGGGTTCGCGCGGGTTCAGCCGTTTCCGGGCCGGACCAGGCCGCTCTCGTAGGCGAACACCGCCGCCTGGACCCGGTCGCGCAGCCCCAGCTTGGTCAGCACATGGCCGACATGGGTCTTCACCGTGGTCTCGCTGACGAACAGCTCCCCGGCCACCTCGGCGTTGGAGAGCCCGCGGGCCACCAGTTTCAGCACCTCGACCTCGCGCTCGGTCAGCGTGGCCAGCGACTGCGGCGGCGCCTCGTCGCCTGAGGGCAGCCGGCCCGCGTACATGTCCAGCAGCCGCCGGGTGACACTCGGGGCCAGCATCGCGGCGCCGTCCGCGACCACCCGGATCGCCTGCACCAGCTCCTCGGCGGGGACGTCCTTGAGCAGGAAGCCGCTGGCCCCCGCGCGCAGCGCCTCCACCACGTACTCGTCCAGGTCGAAGGTGGTCAGCACCAGGACCTTGGCCGGGCCGTCACGGCCGGGCCCGGCGATCCGCCGGGTCGCCTCCACCCCGTCCATCCGCGGCATCCTGATGTCCATCAGCACCACGTCCGGCTGCAGCGCCCGGACCTGGTCCAGCGCCTGCTGGCCGTCACCGGCCTCGCCGACCACCGCGATGTCCGCCTCGGCCTCCAGGATCATCCGGAACCCGGTACGCAGCAGCGGCTGGTCGTCGACCAGCAGCACTCGGATCGCCACAACTCGCTCCACTCATCGGTTCCGGGACCGGAGACTCAGATCCCGGCATTCAGTACTGGCAAAGGGTACGGCGGGGGAGTGCCGCCGAAAGCCGGGCACAGCGACTGGAACGAGCACCAGTCGCAGAGCCGGTTCCGGTTGGCGGGCCACTCGCCTGTCTCCAGCGCCCGCTGGATGGCCTCCCACAGGGCGAGCAGCTTGCGCTCCACCGCCCGCAGGTCCGCCGGGTCCGGGTCGTAGGTGACCAGCTGGCCGCCGCCGCCCAGGTAGACCAGCTGCAGCCGGCGCGGCACCACCCCGCGCAGCCGCCACAGCACCAGGGCGTAGAACTTCATCTGGAACATCGCCCGGCCCTCGAAGTCCCGGGACGGGGCCTTGCCGGTCTTGTAGTCGACCACCCGGATCTCACCGGTGGGCGCCACGTCCACCCGGTCGACGTAGCCGCGCAGCCGCAGCCCCGACTCCAGCTGGGTCTCGACGTAGAGCTCGCGCTCGGCCGGCTCCAGCCGGGTCGGGTCCTCCAGCCGGAACCAGCCCTCCACCAGCTTCTCGGCGTCGGCCAGCCAGCCGGCCAGCTCCGCGCCGTCGGCGTCGCCGGGGAAGAGCGCGCCCAGCTCGGGGCGCTTCTCCAGCAGCCGCTCCCACTCGGGCCGCAGCAGCGCCCGCGCGGCCTCCGGGGTGCGCTGCGCCGCCGGGGCGTCGAACAGGCGCTCAAGCACCGCGTGGACCACCGTTCCCCTGGTCGCCGCGGCGCTGGGCGGCTCGGGGACCTTGTCGATCACACGCAGACGGTAGAGCAGCGGGCAGGTCATGAAGTCCCCCGCCCGCGAGGGCGAGAGCGCCTCCGGCGCCGCGACGGAGCGGGCGGGAGGTTCGGAGCCGGGCGGGTGCATGTCCGAACCCTATGCGCAGGGACTGACAGTCGGTTTCGCCTGGACTCCAACTTCCCGGGGGGCGACCCCCCGTACCCTCACGAAACCCCGCGGTGGCGGGGCCCTGCCGCCGGATCCCACCGCATGGAGCTGGACTCCAACTTCCCGGGGAGCGACCCCCCGTACCCTCACGAAACCCCGCGGTGGCGGGGCCCTGCCGCCGGATCCCACAGCATGTAGCTGGACTCCAACTTCTCGGGGAGCGACCCCCCGTACCCTCGCGAAACCGCGCGGTGGCGGGGCCCTGCCGCCGGATCCCACTGCATGGAGCTGGACTCCAACTTCCCGGGGAGCGACCCCCCGTACCCTCACGAAACCCCGCGGTGGCGGGGCCCTGCCGCCGGATCCCACTGCATGGAGCTGGACTCCAACTTCCCGGGGAGCGACCCCCCGTACCCTCGCGAAACCCCGCGGTGGCGGGGCCCTGCCGCCGGATCCCACCGCATGGAGCTGGGTACAAGTAGAGGTGGGACCGCATGCCGCGCGTGGTTCCGCCCGGTGGACCGCGTAGCGTGGCACACGCCTCCGCGAGGGCGGACAGGTGATCGACCACGAGGGGGCCGACGTGAGTGACGCCAAGGGGGACCGCCCGCGGGGCGGCCTGCTGATGGGCCGGCCGTTCGGCGTGCCGGTCTATGTGACCCCCACCTGGTTCCTCATCGCCGCCCTGATCACCTGGATCTTCGGCGGCCAGATCGACCTGGTGCTGCCGGGCCTGGGCCGGGCCCGCTACCTGGTCGCGCTGTTCTTCGCGGTCGCCTTCTACGGCTCGGTGCTGATCCACGAGCTCGCCCACACCGTGGTCGCACTGCGGCTGGGGCTGCCGGTGCGCCGGATCCAGCTGCAGTTCTTCGGCGGGGTGTCCGAGATCGAGAAGGAGGCGGAGACCGCCGGACGCGAGTTCTGGCTGGCCTTCGCCGGGCCGCTGCTGTCCCTGGTGCTCGGCGGGGTGTTCCTGCTGGGCCTCCAGGCGGTGCGCACCGCCACCGTCCCCGGGGTGCTGCTGGCCGCGCTGATGCTGAGCAACTTCGTGGTGGCCCTCTTCAACCTGCTGCCCGGCCTGCCGCTGGACGGCGGCCGGATGCTGCGGGCGCTGGTCTGGAAACTCACCGGCAACCCGATGACCGGGACCGTCGTCGCCGCCTGGGTCGGCAAGGGGCTCGCCCTGCTGGTGCTGGTCGGCATGCCCGCCTGGGCCGCCCGCGCCGGCGCCTCCGAGAGCACCGCGTCGGTGCTGATGGACGCTGTGCTGGGGGCGGTGCTCGCCGCCATCATCTGGAACGGGGCGGGCAGCAGCGTCCGGGTCGCCCGGCTCCGGGAGCACCTGCCCGAACTGCGGGCCCGCAGCCTGGCCCGGCCCGCCGTGGCGGTCGCCGCCGACACCCCGCTCGCCGAGGCGCTGCGGCGGCTGGAGCTGGCCGGGGCCCGCGGCCTGGTGGTCGTCGACGGGGCCGGGGAACCGGTCGCCCTGGTCCGCGAGAGCGCCGTCCGCACCATCCCCGACCACCGCCGCCCCTGGACCGCGACCAGCGCCGTGGCTCGCGTCCTGGAACCGGGTCTGCGCATCCCCGCCGACCTGGTCGGCGAGGAGCTGCTGGACCTGCTGAGGGCCAACCCGGCCCCCGAGTACCTGGTGGTCGAGCCGGACGGATCCATGCTGGGAGTACTGGCCGCGGTGGACGTCGAGGAGGCCTTCGCCCTGGCGATGTCCGGCCGCTCACCCACCCCCGAGCCCTCGAACGCCTGACCCCGTCGGGTGGTCGGCGGCCCCTGTCGGCTCCTCTAGACTGGTCCGCATGTCAGAACCGACCGGCGCCGCCCGCCGCCGCGGGCCCTTCCAGGTCGGGGACCAGGTCCAGCTCACCGACCCCAAGGGACGCCTCCACACCATCACGCTCGAATCCGGCAAGGCGTTCCACACCCACAAGGGCGCCTTCCCGCACGACGAGCTGATCGGAGCCCCTGAGGGCTCCGTGGTGCGCACCACCGGGAACACCCAGTACCTCGCGCTGCGCCCCCTGCTCTCCGACTACGTCCTCTCCATGCCGCGCGGCGCCGCGGTGGTCTACCCCAAGGACGCGGGGCAGATCGTCACCATGGCCGACATCTTCCCCGGCGCCCGCGTCGTGGAGGCCGGCGTCGGCTCGGGTGCGCTCAGCTGCTCGCTGCTGCGCGCGGTGGGGGACAGCGGCTCGCTGGCCTCCTACGAGCGCCGCGAGGACTTCGCCGAGATCGCCAAGGGCAACGTCGAACGCTACTTCGGCGGCCCGCACCCGGCCTGGAAGCTCACCCTCGGCGACCTCCAGGACAACCTGGTGGAGACCGAGGTGGACCGGATGGTCCTGGACATGCTGGCCCCCTGGGAGTGCCTGGACGTGGCCGCCAAGGCCCTCGTCCCGGGCGGCGTGATCTGCTGCTACGTGGCCACCACCACGCAGCTCTCGCGCACGGTCGAGGCGCTGCGGGAGCACGGCAACTTCACCGAGCCGCAGTCCTGGGAGTCCATGGTCCGGAACTGGCACGTGGAGGGGCTGGCCGTTCGGCCCGACCACCGCATGATCGGCCACACCGGCTTCCTGCTGACGTCCCGTCGCCTCGCTGACGGCGTCGAGCCCCCGCTCCGCCGCCGCCGCCCCGCGAAGGGCGCCTACGGCGAGGTCGAAGCCCCGGTGGCCCCCAAGACGGGCCGCTTCCTCAAAATGGCCGAAGAAGCCGAGGCAGACGAGTAGAACAACAGGGGCGCGGGGAACTGCGCTGCCAACCATGCACCTCCTGCACGGCTGGTCGCGCAGTTCCCCGCGCCCCTGAGGTTGTGCATGGCTCGCCACGTGCACGGGCCCGCGCCCCTTCAGGTTCTGCATGGACCCGGTGCGATCGGAAGATCCACGCTGTGGGAGCATTCGCGCGTGGCTGAACACTCCCGCTCCACCGCCGTCCACTGGATCGGCACCGCCGCAGCCCTGGGCGCCGTCGTGGCCGGCGCCGTTGCGGTGAGCCCGGCCGACGCCGGGACCCTCACCGCTGACGGCCCGCACAGCGTCCCCGCCGAACAGGCCCCGAACCCCGTAGGGTTCCTGCTGCCGCTGGCCTGTGACGGTCTGCCAGAACGGATCACCCAGCGGTTCAGCGCCGACACCACCGGCCACGGGAACGTCGTCACCGTCGTCGCCGCCCGCTGCGCCGCCCCGAACGGAACCCCGCCCGACGGGCTCTACGTGCTGGCGTTCGGGCCGGACGGCAAACCCCGGATCGCCGCCACGCTGATCGCCCCGGCCCAGAACCTCACCGTCCGCAGCGCCGGCATCCGCGGCGACGGCAGCATCCACGCCACCGTCGACGGCTACTCCTCGCCCGACGTCCCCCGCTGCTGCGCCGACCTGCACGAGGCGGAGACCTGGACCCCCCAGGGCGGCGGCTATGCGCTCAGCGGCAACGTCCCGCTGTCCCAGACGTGATCTAGCTCACACGGCGTCAGGCCCGTACACCTCGACGAGGTCCCTGCTGCGGCGCACATGGATGCAGTCGCCCGGACACTCCTTGGCCGAATCCACCACGTCCTGAAGCAGCGTCAGCGGCACCGGCACGGTCGCCCCCGGGGCGTCCCGCAGCTCCTGGTCGTCGCCCTTCACATAGGCGAGACCGTCGATGTCCAGTTCGAAGACCTCCGGCGCGTACTGCACACAGATGCCGTCCCCGGTGCAGAGATCCTGGTCGATCCACACCTCAAGTGGCTCGTCCTGCGAGGACATACCGCCCGCCGTTCCTGGTCGCGGGACCGCGCTCCCGCGGCCCCATTATTCCCGCCATCGGTACAGGGCTGGGACCCTGTCCGGTCAACGCGATCGAACTTGACCCGCTCGACAATACAACTGGTCGCTTCCGAACGTCGCCGAGTGGGTATCCCACTACCGAGGGGACGTGCGCAAGGGTGAAGATCAGACACACCCCTTCCGAGTTTCTGATCTAGGGGTTGTAACGCATCCCGGCCCGGGTAGGGTCGGGACACGTTCAGCTCCCCCGGAGGAGGTGAGGACCGTGGCAGCCCACGACGATGACTACACCCGCGGCGGCAGGCCCGCACGGGGTTCTGAGGAAGCCCTCAGCCAGGTTTCCTTTCTCGAGCAGGAGATCGCTGTCCTGCGCCGCAAGATCGCAGAATCGCCGCGCCACACGAGGATCCTCGAAGAGCGTGTCGTCGAACTGCAGACCAACCTGGCCGGAGTCACCGCTCAGAACGAGCGGCTCGCCTCCACCCTGAGGGAGGCCCGCGACCAGATCGTGGCCCTCAAGGAGGAGGTGGACCGGCTCGCCCAGCCGCCGGCCGGCTTCGGCACGTTCCTGTCCGCCAATGAGGACGGAACGGCCGACATCTTCACCGGCGGCCGCAAGCTGCGGGTGAACGTCAGCCCCAGCCTGCCCCTGGACGAGCTCACGCGCGGCCAGGAGGTGATGCTCAACGAAGCGCTCAACGTCGTCGACGCGATGGAGTTCGAGAGCATCGGCGACATCGTCACCCTCAAGGAAGTCCTCGAGGACGGCGAGCGCGCCCTGGTCACCGGGCACACCGACGAGGAGCGGGTGGTCCGGCTCGCCGAACCGCTGCGCGACGTCAAGCTCAGGCCCGGCGACGCCCTGCTGCTGGAACCGCGCTCCGGCTACGTCTACGAGATCGTGCCCAAGAGCGAGGTCGAGGACCTGGTCCTCGAAGAGGTCCCGGACATCGACTACAAGCAGATCGGCGGCCTCGGCCAGCAGATCGAGATGATCCGCGACGCGGTAGAGCTCCCCTATCTGCACGCCGAGCTCTTCAAGGAGTACGAGCTGCGCCCGCCCAAGGGCGTCCTGCTCTACGGCCCGCCCGGCTGCGGAAAGACCCTCATCGCCAAGGCGGTGGCCAACTCCCTGGCCAAGAAGGTGGCGGAGGTCACCGGACAGCCCCAGGGGAAGAGCTACTTCCTCAACATCAAGGGTCCCGAGCTGCTCAACAAGTACGTCGGCGAGACCGAGCGGCAGATCCGCCTGGTCTTCCAGCGGGCTCGTGAGAAGGCCAGCGAGGGCACCCCGGTCATCGTCTTCTTCGACGAGATGGAGTCGCTGTTCCGCACCCGCGGATCCGGCGTCAGCTCGGACGTGGAGAACACCATCGTCCCGCAGCTGCTCGCCGAGATCGACGGCGTGGAGGGGCTGGAGAACGTCATCGTCATCGGGGCGTCCAACCGCGAGGACATGATCGACCCGGCGATCCTGCGGCCCGGACGGCTCGACGTCAAGATCAAGATCGAGCGCCCGGACGCCGAGGCGGCCAAGGACATCTTCAGCAAGTACCTGAAGAGCTCCCTGCCGCTGCACCCGGACGACGTCAAGGAGCACGGCTCCTCGGTGGACGCCACCGTCGACGCCATGATCCAGGCCGTCGTCGAGCGGATGTACACCGAGACCGAGGAGAACCGCTTCCTGGAGGTCACCTACGCCAACGGTGACAAGGAGGTCCTGTACTTCAAGGACTTCAACTCCGGCGCGATGATCCAGAACATCGTCGACCGGTCGAAGAAGATGGCCATCAAGGACTTCCTCGACCACGGACAGCGCGGTCTGCGCGTCTCCCACCTGCTCGCCGCCTGCGTGGACGAGTTCAAGGAGAACGAGGACCTGCCCAACACCACCAACCCGGACGACTGGGCCCGCATCTCCGGCAAGAAGGGCGAGCGGATCGTGTTCATCCGCACCCTCGTCACCGGCAAGCAGGGCGCCGACTCCGGCCGCTCCATCGACACTGTCGCCAACACCGGGCAGTACCTGTAGGACGAAGGCCGCCTCCGTCCGGCTGCGGGTGAGTATCTCCACCCGTAGCCGGACGGTTCGCGTCCGGACCCTGTTTGAACAACCTCGGTGAGTGATCTCCCGGTTGTCAGTGAGCAGTTCTAGGCTCGGGTTACCGAACCGGGCCGACCGCAGGCGGTGAGTCGTCAGCGGCAGTTCGAAGGAGGGCCGCATGACTGTACGGCGCGTAATGGGAATCGAGACGGAGTACGGGATCTCCGTCCCGGGGCACCCCAACGCCAATGCCATGCTCACCTCGTCGCAGGTGGTCAACGCCTACGCTGCGGCGATGCACCGGGCCCGGAGGGCGCGGTGGGACTTCGAGGAGGAGAACCCGCTGCGTGACGCCCGCGGGTTCGACCTGGCCCGGGACAACGCCGACGCCAGCCAGCTGACCGACGAGGACATCGGCCTCGCCAACATCATCCTGACCAACGGCGCCCGCTTCTACGTGGACCACGCGCACCCCGAGTACAGCTCGCCCGAGGTCACCAATCCGCGCGACGCAGTGCTCTGGGACAAGGCCGGCGAGCGGATCATGGAGGAGGCCGCCAACCGCGCCCTCCAGGTCCCCGGGGCCCACCCGATCCACCTGTACAAGAACAACACCGACAACAAGGGCGCCTCCTACGGCACCCACGAGAACTACCTGATGAAGCGGTCGACCCCGTTCGCCGACATCGTCAGGCACCTCACCCCCTTCTTCGTCTCCCGACAGGTGGTCACCGGCGCGGGCCGGGTCGGCATCAACCAGGACGGCTCGGCCGACGGCTTCCAGATCAGCCAGCGCGCCGACTACTTCGAGGTCGAGGTCGGCCTGGAGACCACGCTCAAGCGGCCCATCATCAACACCCGCGACGAGCCCCACGCGGACGCGGAGAAGTACCGCCGGCTGCACGTCATCATCGGCGACGCCAACCTCTCCGAGATCTCCACCTACCTCAAGCTCGGCACCACCGCGCTGGTGCTGTCCATGATCGAGGACGGCTTCATCGGCGTCGACCTGGTCGTCGACCAGCCGGTGCGGACGCTGCACCGGGTCTCCCACGACCCCGACCTCGGCTACCTCCTCTCGCTGCGCAGCGGACGGAAACTGACGGCGGTACAGCTCCAGATGGAGTACTGCGAGCTGGCCCGCAAGTACGTCGAGGACCGTTTCGGCGCCGACGCGGACGAGCAGACCCGGGACATCCTGGACCGCTGGGAGGATGTCCTCGGGCGACTCGAACGCGACCCGATGAGCCTGTCCCGGCAGCTGGACTGGATCGCCAAGCGGGAGATCCTGGAGGGCTACCGCCAGCGGGACGGCCTGGACTGGGACAACCCGCGGCTGCACCTGGTCGACCTCCAGTACGCCGACGTGCGGGCCGAGAAGGGCCTCTACAACCGCCTGGTGGACCGCGGGCGGATGGAGCGGCTGCTCACCGAGCCGGACGTGCTGCGGGCAGCCCACAAGCCGCCGGAGGACACCCGCGCCTACTTCCGCGGCCGCTGCCTGGAGCAGTACGCCGACCATGTCGCCGCCGCCTCCTGGGACTCTGTCATCTTCGACCTCCCGGGTCGCGACTCGCTCCAGCGGGTTCCTACGCTGGAGCCGCTCCGGGGCACCCGTAAGCACGTCAAGGCCCTGCTGGACCGGTGCCGCACGGCGGAGGAGCTGGTCCGGGTGCTGTCCGGGGGCTGACCCGCCCGGTCGGGTTGAGTGCAAAACGAACCTCTGTCCGCTTCGGGCGTAACCAGAGGGTGACGGCAAGCTACGAAGGGTGAAGCCCCACGACGTGGGCATCATCGGGACAGCACCAGTCGTTGTATCTCCAGGGCCAAAACACAGGGCGTTTGTCACCCCTCGTGTATAGGGTCTGACCAGCAGTACCGGACACGATCGAGCGGGGTGTGAGGGACATGGCGACCAAGGACACCGGCGGTGGGCAGCAGCGGGCGAACCGCTCCTCCGAGGAGGTCGAAGAGACCGAGGTCGAGGCGAACGAGGCCTCCGACCTCAAGGAGCGCAAGGCGAAGCTCGACGACGACGTGGACGCGGTGCTCGACGACATCGACGAGATCCTCGAGTCCGATGCCGAGTCTTTTGTCCGGAGTTACGTGCAAAAAGGCGGGGAATAGACGATATGTCCGATTTGCCCAGCAAGAATTGCTGGGACTGCGGTGAGCTGAAGTCGGCCGCTGAATTCTGGAAGCGCAAGGATTCGAAGGACGGCTTGGCTTACTACTGCAAGCCCTGCTTCAAGGTGCGGAACACGGCGGCAACCCGGAGGCGGGCAGAGCGCAATGGAACCAATCCTCGCCGCTACATTCCTCGACAGGAGGCGCCGGAGGGGATGAAGTACTGCCTGGACTGCGAAACGTTGAAGTCAACGGATGATTTCGTTCGGTATCGCGGCTCCGCTGATGGCTTGACCTCCTACTGCAAACCGTGTCATACGGCTCGCGGTGTGAAGTCCAAGAACCGGACGCATGGCAGCACTCGTGATTACCACCTCAAGCGTCGCTACGGTCTGACATCGGCCGAAGTGACTGCCATGATCAAGGCTCAGATGGGTGTCTGTGCGATCTGTCTGACTCCGGGCCCGGAACATGTGGATCACGACCACAAAACGGGTAGGGTCCGAGCCATCCTCTGCTTCAACTGCAATGGCGGACTGGGGCAGTTCAAGGACCGGCCCGACCTGCTCCGCCGTGGGGCCGACTATCTGGAAGGGAACGTGTGGAAGCCAACACTCGTGGCACCGGGCGTCTACCGGCTGCCTTCTTGACGCCGGGTTCGTCGTCCTTCGTCGAATTCCTGGCGGACCATCAGCCGGAGCTGCTCCCGGGCCGCCGGACCCTGCCGGCCGGGCTGCAGCCGCTGGAGGCTCCGCACGGCACCACCATCGTGTCCGTCACCTTCGACGGCGGGGTGATCCTGGCCGGCGACCGCCGGGCCACCATGGGGAACCTGATCGCCCAGCGCGACATCGAGAAGGTCTTCCCCGCGGACGAGTACTCCGCCGTCGGCATCGCCGGCACGGCCGGCCTCGCCGTGGAGATGGTGCGCCTGTTCCAGCTGGAACTGGAGCACTACGAGAAGATCGAGGGCACCCAGCTCTCCCTGGAGGGCAAGGCCAACCGCCTCACCACCATGATCCGCGGCAACCTCGGGATGGCCATGCAGGGCCTGGCCGTGGTGCCGCTCTTCGCCGGCTACGACCTCGACCTCGGCCGGGGCCGGATCTTCAGCTACGACGTCACCGGCGGCCGCTCCGAGGAGGTCGGCTTCGCCGCGACCGGCTCGGGCTCGCTGTTCGCCAAGGGCTCGCTGAAGAAGCTCTACCGTGCCGACCTGACGGCCGAACAGGCCACCACCGCGGTCGTCCAGGCGCTCTACGACGCCGCCGACGACGACTCCGCCACCGGTGGTCCCGACCTGACCCGGGGCATCTTCCCGATCGTCGGCGTCATCACCGAGGACGGCTTCCGCCGCCTCCCCGACGAGGAGGTCGGCGCGCTGGCCCGGAGCATCCTCGACCACCGCCTGGAGTTCCCCAACGGCCCGCAGGCCGGACTTCTCTAGCCCTCATCTCTCCTACCACCACTCCACATCGACTCCAGATAGGGGCGACAGCCGGTGTCGACGCCGTTCTACGTCTCACCCCAGCAGGCCATGGCCGACCGCGCCGAGTACGCCCGCAAGGGCATCGCGCGCGGCCGCAGCGTGGTCGTGCTCACCTACGCCGACGGCATCGTCTTTGTGGCGGAGAACACCTCCCGGGCGCTGCACAAGGTCTCCGAGATCTACGACCGCATCGCCTTCGCCGCGGTCGGCCGCTACAACGAGTTCGAGAACCTGCGGATCGGCGGCGTCCGCTACGCCGATCTGCGCGGGTACTCGTACGACCGGGCCGACGTCAACGCCCGCGGCCTGGCGAACGTCTACGCCCAGACCCTGGGCACCATCTTCTCCTCCACCGGCGAGAAGCCGTACGAGGTGGAGCTGATCGTCGCCGAGGTCGGCAAGGGCCCGGACGACGACCAGATCTACCGGCTCACCCCGGACGGCTCGGTCGTCGACGAGCAGCACACCGTCGCGGTCGGCGGGAACTCCGAATCCATCAGCACCTACCTCCAGCAGCGCCACGCCGAGGGACTGACCCTCCCCGAGGCGCTGAAGCTCGCGGTCGACGGCCTGGCCCGCGATCCCAATGGCGGCCAGGCCCGCACGCTGACCCAGGATCAGCTGGAGGTCGCGGTCCTGGACCGCAGCCGCTGGCAGCAGCGCAAGTTCAAGCGCCTGGTGGGCGGCCAGCTCGGCCGCCTGCTGGCGGGCGACGAGACCGCCGTCGGCGACGAGGACGACATCCCGGCGGAGGCCGCAGCCGAAGCCCCGCCGGAGGAGTCCACCGACACGTCGTCCGAGGACTGATCCCGTTTCTGTTCACGCCGGAGGGCAAGGCGACCGCGTGCCCTCCGGCTCCTTTCGGTTTCGGACTGTGTCCGAGCGTGCACATTCTGAGTGAGGTACGGCCCGGCAAAGGGGAGACACCATGGACCGCAGAATCTTCGGACTGGAGAACGAGTACGGGGTGACCTGCACCTTCCGTGGCCAGCGCAGGCTGTCCCCGGACGAGGTGGCCCGCTACCTGTTCCGCCGTGTGGTGTCCTGGGGCCGCAGCAGCAACGTCTTCCTGCGCAACGGGGCCCGGCTCTACCTGGACGTGGGCTCGCACCCGGAGTACGCCACCCCGGAGTGCGACGACGTCGCCGAGCTGGTGACCCACGACAAGGCGGGGGAGCGGATCCTCGAGGGCCTGCTGGTGGACGCCGAGCGGCGGCTGCACGAGGAGGGCATCGCCGGCGACGTCTACCTCTTCAAGAACAACACCGACTCGGCCGGGAACTCCTACGGCTGCCATGAGAACTACCTGGTCGGCCGGCACGGCGAGTTCTCCCGGCTGGCCGACATCCTGATCCCCTTCCTGGTCACCCGGCAGCTGATCTGCGGCGCCGGCAAGGTGCTGCAGACCCCGCGCGGCGCGGTCTACTGCGTCAGCCAGCGGGCCGAGCACATCTGGGAGGGCGTGAGCTCGGCGACCACACGCTCCCGTCCGATCATCAACACCAGGGACGAGCCGCACGCCGACGCCGAGCGCTACCGCCGGCTCCACGTCATCGTCGGCGACTCCAACATGTCGGAGACCACCACCCTGCTCAAGGTGGGCGCGACCGACCTGGTGCTGAAGATGATCGAGGCCGGCACGGTGCTGCGCGACCTCACCCTGGAGAACCCGATCCGGGCGATCCGCGAGGTCAGCCACGATCTCACCGGCTCCCGGCAGGTGCGGCTGGCGAACGGCCGGGAGGCCAGCGCGCTGGACATCCAGGAGGAGTACTTCTCCAAGGCCAGCGCCTTCGCCGACGCCAAGGGCATCCGCACCGGCACCGTGGCCAAGGTGCTGGACCTGTGGGGCCGCACCCTGGAGGCGATCCGGGCCGAGGACTACTCCAAGGTCGACCGCGAGATCGACTGGGTGATGAAGTACCAGCTGATCGAGCGCTACCGGGCCAAGAACGGCATCAGCATGTCGCACCCGCGGGTCGCCCAGATCGACCTCGCGTACCACGACATCCACCGCCGCCGGGGCCTCTACTACCTGCTGCAGAACCGGGGCCAGGCCGAGCGGGTCACCGACGACCTGAAGATCTTCGAGGCCAAGTCCGTGCCCCCGCAGACCACCCGGGCCCGGCTCCGCGGTGACTTCATCCGCCGGGCTCAGGAGCAGCGCCGCGACTTCACCGTCGACTGGGTGCATCTGAAGCTGAACGACCAGGCGCAGCGCACGGTCCTCTGCAAGGACCCGTTCCGCTCGGTGGACGAGCGGGTGGAGAAGCTGATCGCCGGTATGTGAGGTCGGCTTGCAGGTCGGTTTGTCATGGCCCCCGTGTCCGTATTGTGACGGCACGGGGGCCTGGTGGTTGTGGTGCGGGTATGGCGAGGTCGTAGAGTGGCGCGGACGGACCGTTGCTCTATTTCTCTCCACCCTAAGGACGATCGTGCGCCGAACCGCCACTGCCGCCGCGCTGCTCCTGGTGCCCGCCTTGCTGCTGACCGCGTGCAGTAGCGGCTCCAAGTCGAAGTCCGCGGACGCGACGACGCCCACGGCTTCCGCCGCCGCGTCGGCGTCCGCCTCGGCGGTGCCGGTGCCGGCCGTGGTGGACACGACCGTGGGCCTGCCGACGGTCGGCGGGACCTTCGGCAAGGACATCACGCTGACGCTGCCGAGCGGGACGCCGACGGACAAGTTCGTGGTGCACACGGTGACCGAGGGCACCGGTGCCACGGTGAGCACCGGCAACTTCGCCGTCTTCAACTTCACGGTCGAGGACTGGACCACCGGCAAGACCCTGAACACGGCCTACGGCAAGACCAGCGCCCCGGCGGTGCGCAAGCCCACGGACACGATGATCCCGGCGCTGGACAAGGCCGTGGTGGGCCACAAGGTCGGCAGCCGGGTCGTGGTGGTCGCTCCGCCCGGTGCGGCCTCTGCGCAGATGGCCAAGTCCGAGCCGACCGGGGTCACCGCCAAGGACACCCTGGTGTTCGTGATCGACATCAACCAGGTCGTCGGCGCCAAGGACGACGTGACCGGCACCCAGGTGGCCTCCCCGGCCGGTATGCCGACGGTGGTCGCCACCGCGGGCAAGGCCGCGACCTTCACCATCCCGGACGCGGCCAAGAAGCCGACCAAGCTGGAGACCGGGGTGCTGATCAAGGGCGCCGGCGCGAAGGTGCTGAGCGGTCAGACCATCATCGTCCAGTACACCGGGGCGACCCTGGCGGACGGCAAGGTGTTCGACTCGTCCTGGAAGGACAACGGCGCGATGGCGACGGTCATCGGCCAGCAGCAGGTCATCACGGGTTGGGACCAGGGTCTGGTGGGCCAGACGGTCGGCAGCCGGGTGCTGCTGTCCATCCCGTCCAAGCTGGCCTACGGCGCCTCCCCGCCGGCCAACAGCGGGATCGCGGCCAACGCCGACATGGTGTTCGTCGTGGACATCCTGGCCGCCGCCTAGCCCGCCGCCGCGCCGCCCTGGGCGTAACGTACATCCTGAGCCGGGGGGACGCCCCCGGACAGCAACGAGGAGAAGCAACCTTGAGCATCGAGAAGCCGGAGATCGACTTCCCGGGCGGCGAGCCGCCGGCCGAGCTGCAGATCAGGGACATCTGGGTGGGTGAGGGCGAGGAGGCCAAGCCCGGCCACAACGTCAGCGTCCACTACGTCGGCGTGTCCTTCAGCACCGGTGAGGAGTTCGACGCCAGCTGGAACCGCGGCTCCGCGTTCAAGTTCCCGCTGGGTGGCGGCCGGGTCATCAAGGGCTGGGACCAGGGCGTCGTGGGCATGAAGGTCGGCGGCCGGCGCGAGCTGGTCATCCCGGCGCACCTGGCCTACGGCAACCAGAGCCCCACCCCCGCGATCAAGCCGGGCGAGACCCTGATCTTCGTCGTGGACCTGCTGGGCGTCTGAAGCAGTCCCGCCCAGGCAGCTCGGCGCGGCCCCGCTCTACCACAGTCGTGGTGGGGCGGGGCCGCGCTTTTGTGGTCGGGCCCGGTACCGGTACGGTCGTGTGCGCCGGGCATATCTGATGTCCGAGCCCAGGGAAGGGTGTGCGATGCCCATCGCCAAGTCCGAGCGTCTGATGAACCTCGCGCTGTGTCTGATGAACACCAAACGACCGCTGAGCAAGCGGGAGTTGCGGGACTCCATCGAGGCGTACCGGGAGGCTGCGGACAGCGCCAGCGAGGACTCCTTCAACCGGATGTTCGAGCGCGACAAGGACGATCTGCGCGAGCTCGGCCTGGTCATCGACGTGGACGAGAACGCCCTCGACGGCGAGCTGGGCTACCTCGCCCGGCGCGACCGCAACCGGCTGCCGGAGATCTCCCTGGACGCGGAGGAGGCCGCCGCGCTGAGCCTGGCCGCCGGGGTCTGGACCCAGGCCCGGCTCGCCGGAGCGGCCAGCGGCGCGCTGCACAAGCTTCGCGCCGGGGGCGCGCTCGCCGAGGGGGACGGCGCGGAGGCGCATTCGGCCCTGGAACCGCGTATCCCGGCCCGGGAGGCGGCCTTTGAGCCCTTGCTGGCCGCAGCCCGTGACCGCCGGCCGGTCTCCTTCGCCTACCGCAAGTCCGGGGCGTCCCAGCCCGAGCAGCGCGGCGTCGAGCCCTGGGCCCTGGAGTGCTGGCACGGACACTGGTACCTGGCCGGCTGGGACCGCGACCGCAAGGACGTCCGGGTGTTCCGGCTGAGCCGGATCACCGGCCGGGTCAAGGCCCGCCACGACGCCTTCCAGGCCGAGGTTCCGGACCACGTCGACGTCCGCCAGCACGTCGCCCGGTTCGCGGGGGAGGGGGCGACCGCCACCGCCCGGATCCGGCTGCGCCGGGGTGCGGCCTTCCCGCTGCGGACCAAGGCCCTGCACGCCGAGCCGGTCGACGCCGAGTGGGACGAGCTGGAGATCCCGTTCGGGCACGGCCTGGCCGCCGACCTCACCGAGTTCGGCGCCGACGTGGTCGTGGTCGGCCCGGCCGAGCTGCGCTCCGACGTCATCGCCCGGCTGCGCGCCGTGGCCGCAGTCGCCACTTCTGGAGGGTCAGCGCAGTGAGCAACGCCATCGACCAGACCCGTCGGATGCTGTCCCTGGTCACCTATCTCCGCGAGCGCCCCGGCGCCCGGGTCGGCGAGGTGGCCCGGGCCTTCGGCATCACCGAGCGTGAGCTCGTCGGCGACCTCAATGTGCTGCCGATGTGCGGGACCAGCTTCCGCGGCGGAGACCTGCTCGACATCGACACCGACGGCGAGCGCATCTGGTGGCACAACGCCGACGATGTCGCCCAGCCGCTGCGGCTGTCCTCGGACGAGGCCATCTCGCTGCTGGTCGCGGCCCGTGCCGTGGCCGGGCTGCCCGGCCTGCGCGAGCGCGACCGGGCCGCGCTGACCCGTGCCGTCGCCAAGCTGGAGGCCGCGGCGGGGGACGCGGCCGAGGGCAGCGCCAGGGTCGGGGTGACCTTCGAGGCCGAGGGCAGCGTCTTCGCCGACGCCGACCGGGCCATCACCGAGCGTCGCCGGCTGTGGCTGCGTTACTACTCCTCGGGCCGCGGCGAGATGACCGAGCGCGAGGTCGACCCGATCCGGCTGGTCACCGAGGGCCACACCTACCTGGAGGGCTGGTGCCGGCTGTCCGAGGACCGTCGGATGTTCCGGCTGGACCGGATCGCCGACATCAAGGTCCTGGACGTGCCCTCCGACCCGCCGCCGCTGGAGCTGCGCGACCTGTCCGAGGGGCTGGTCCGCCCGGCCGAGGACGACCCGCAGGTGGTCCTGGAGGTGGGCCCGGGCGGCCGCTGGGTCACCGAGTACTACACATACGAGAACGCGGTGGAACTGCCCGACGGCGGGCTGAGGATCACCCTGCGCACCCCGGACCCCACCGGGCTGCTGCGGCTGGCGCTCCGACTGGGAGCGGACGGCAGGATCACCGAGCCGCCGGACCTCGCCGAGCGGGCCCGCAGCATCGCAGCCGGCGCCCTGGCGCGCTATGCCGAAGCGGGGGCGCAGGGGTGAGCGGGGCGGCCACCCGCTTCCGGGCCTACTGCCCGGAGTGCCGCAGCACGGTCGAGCTGCGCCCCGACGCCTTCCGCCTCTCGCTGGGCCGTACCAGCGAGCGGACCTACTACTCGTTCACCTGCCCGAGCTGCGAGGCCCCGGTCCGCAAGCGGGCCGGGGAACGGATCGTCGAGGCGCTGACCGGGGCCGGAGTGCCCGCCCTGCGGCTTCATGTGGTCCGTTGACCGGCCGACTGCCGCCGCGGCCCTAGGATGGCGGGCATGCCTTGGATGATCGTGGCCGCTGTCGGCCTGTGCACCGCGGGGCTCCTGGTCCTGGGCTGGTGCGCGCTGCTGGTGTACCGGCAGGTGCTCGCACTCTCGCGGGAACTGGACCGGGGAGCGGGCCGCATCGCGGGGGCGGCGGCCAACCTGGAGCGGGCCGCCGATCCGGTCGCCCGCCGGGCCGGGGATCTGGTCCCCCACGCGTAGTTCCCGATCCGTAGGCTTCCGTTCATACTGTGATCGGCTGTGCCCGCGTAGGATGAGGGCGAGGTAGCCAGACCTCGACTTATGCTCCGGCTCTGGACCTGCCCACAGGTCTCCTGCGTATTATCGGCGCAGAGACCACGACGAAGAGGGATACCCATGCTCGAGAACCGCGGACTTGAAATCATCATCCTGGCGGTCGTCGTGCTGCTGCTCTTCGGAGCCAAGCGGCTGCCCGACTCTGCCCGCGCCCTTGGCAAGTCCCTGCGCATCCTCAAGTCCGAGGTCGGTGCGATGAAGTCGGACGACAAGGTCACCGAGGCCAAGACCGCGACGGCCGAGTCCGTCGTCGTCCCCAAGACCATCCAGGCCGCTCCCGGCGAGGCCGCGACCGCCCGTCCGGTGGCCGACGCCGTGCCCGAGCCGACGACCACCGCCAAGGCCTGACCCGCGCTCCCGTTTGACCTCTCCATCCACCCATCTCGCAGGGACTGAAGCCGCACGGTGAGCGACACCCAGGGCAGCAGCCGTCCGTCGGTCGGACGTCAGAAGCAGCCGAAGGACAACGAGGGACGAATGCCCCTCTCGGATCATCTCCGTGAGCTTCGCAACCGGTTGCTGATCTGCCTCGCGGCGCTGCTGGTCACCACGGTGCTCGGCTGGGTCATCCACAACTGGCTGATCGACCAGCTCACCGGGCCCGCCTGCCGGATCAATGGTGTACAGGGTTACGGGCAGCACACGAAGTCCTGCCCCAACGGGTTGCTGGTCAACAACGGCGTACTCGCACCGCTGTCGTTTACCTTCAAGATCTCGATGATGGCCGGCCTGATCCTGGCCAGCCCGGTCTGGACGTACCAGCTCTGGGCGTTCGTCGCGCCCGGGCTGTACAAGAAGGAGAAGAAGTACGGCCTCAGCTTCACCGCGGCCGCGGTGCCGTTGTTCCTGGTCGGGGCCTACCTGGCCTACTGGATCTTCCCCAAGGCCCTGGGCATTCTGGTCAGCTTCAACCCGCCGGGCTTCTCGCTGGCCTTCTCGGGCGCCGAGTTCCTGGACTTCTTCATCCGCATGGTGATGGTCTTCGGCCTCTCCTTCGAGCTGCCGTTGCTGCTGGTGGCGCTGAACTTCCTCGGCATCCTCAGCGCCGCGAAACTCCGCAGCTGGTGGCGCGGGATCATCTTCATCATCTTCGTGTTCTCGGCCGTGGCCACCCCGACCGGCGACCCGCTGACCATGAGCGTGCTGGCTGTCCCGATCTGCGTGCTGTTCCTGCTGGCCCTGGGCGTCTGCACGCTGCACGACCGGGCCAAGGCCCGCCGCAAGGCCGTCGAGGACCCGGACAGCCTGCTGGACGTGGACGTCGCCTCCTCGCTGGACCTGACCCCCTCGGACGTCCGCGCCGAGACGGTCTCCGCCGAGGAGTTCGCGCACGCCGAGCCGATGGTCTACCACCCGGACGAGGACGAGGCCGCAGGGGTCCCCGCCGCCAGGGGCGAGCGCATGGACGACATCACCTGATCCGCCCGACCTGATCCGGCCCAAACAAATGGCTGGGTCAAGTGTCAGTTCCTCCGGGTAGCCTCTGGGGGAGATGCAGACCCACGACCACAGTTCAGGCGCCGCAGACGCAGGCACCGCCCATCGCGCTCCCGTGCGCCCGACCCGGGAGGAAGGTGCCGCGATGACCTCCGCCGCTCCTGATGACCACGCTGTAGAAGAGCTCAGCCCCTCCGAGCGCTACGCCGCCTCCCGGCGCCTGGCCAAGGAACAGGCCACCGCCCTGTTCGCCTTCCGGGACCTGTACGACTTCCCGCTGGACGCCTTCCAGATCGAGGCCTGCGAGGCCCTGGAGGCCGGTTCCGGGGTGCTGGTGGCCGCTCCGACCGGCTCCGGCAAGACCATCGTCGGCGAGTTCGCGGTGCACCTGGCGCTGGCCGAGGGCCGCAAGTGCTTCTACACCACCCCGATCAAGGCGCTGTCCAACCAGAAGTACGCGGACCTGGTCAAGCGCTACGGCCCGGACAAGGTCGGCCTGCTCACCGGGGACAACACGGTCAACAGCGAGGCCCCGGTGGTGGTGATGACCACCGAGGTGCTGCGCAACATGCTCTACGCGGGCTCGCAGACCCTCAACGGCCTCGGCTACGTGGTCATGGACGAGGTCCACTACCTGGCCGACCGCTTCCGCGGCGCGGTCTGGGAGGAGGTGATCATCCACCTCCCGGAGTCGGTCACCCTGGTCTCGCTGTCGGCGACGGTCTCCAACGCCGAGGAGTTCGGCGACTGGCTGGACACCGTCCGCGGCGGCACCAAGGTCATCGTCTCCGAGCACCGCCCGGTCCCGCTGTGGCAGCACGTGCTGGCCGGCAACCGGATGTACGACCTGTTCACCACCAGGGTCGCCGAGGAGCGCGCCTCGGGCCGCAAGCGGGACGGCGGCGGCAGCCGGGGCGGCGAGTCCGACGTCAACCCGGAGCTGGTCCGGCTGGCCCGTGCCGAGCAGGACCGCCGTTACGGCGGCCGGGACCGCTTCGACAAGCGTGGGCGGGGCCGCAGCATGCCCAACGGCCGCCCGGGCCGGGCCTGGACGCCGAGCAGGGTGGAGGTCATCGACCGGCTGGACTCCGAGGGCCTGCTGCCCGCGATCACCTTCATCTTCAGCCGGGCCGGCTGCGAGGCCGCCGTCCAGCAGTGCCTGCACTCCGGGCTGCGGCTGAACAACGACGCCGAGCGGGCCGAGGTCCGCGCCCTGGTCGAAGCCAGGACCGCCAGCATCCCCAGCGAGGACCTGCACGTCCTCGGCTACTACGAGTGGGTGGACGCGCTGGAGCGCGGGGTCGCCGCGCACCACGCCGGCATGCTGCCGACCTTCAAGGAGGTCGTCGAGGAGCTGTTCCTGCGCGGCCTGGTCAAGGCCGTCTTCGCGACCGAGACACTGGCGCTGGGCATCAACATGCCGGCCCGCTCGGTGGTGATGGAGAAGCTGGTCAAGTGGAACGGCGAGACCCACGCCGATGTCACCCCCGGCGAGTACACCCAACTCACCGGGCGTGCCGGGCGGCGCGGCATCGACATCGAGGGCCACGCCGTGGTGCTCTGGCAGCCCAGCCTGGATCCCGCCGCGCTGGCCGGCCTGGCCGGGACCCGCACCTATCCGCTGCGGTCCTCCTTCAAGCCGTCCTACAACATGGCCGTCAACCTGGTCTCCCAGTTCGGCCGGCACAAGTCCCGCGAGCTGCTGGAGACCTCCTTCGCGCAGTTCCAGGCCGACCGCTCGGTGGTCGGCATCGCCCGGCAGGTGCAGCGCAACGAGGAGGGCCTGGAGGGCTACCGCGAGGCGGTCAACTGCCACTTGGGGGACTTCGAGGAGTACTCCGGGCTGCGCCGGGCGCTGAAGGACCGGGAGAACGCGCTGGCCCGCGAAGGGGCCAACCAGCGCCGCGCCAGTGCCGCCGACTCGCTGGAGAAGCTGAAGCCGGGCGACGTCATCCACGTCCCCACCGGCCGCTTCGCCGGTCTCGCCCTGGTGCTGGACCCCGGCATCCCGCCGGTCAGCAGCCGCCACGGCCACCGGCACGAGCACAGCGAGGGCCCGCGTCCGGTGGTGCTCACCGCCGAGCGTCAGGTCAAGCGGCTGGCGATGATCGACTTCCCGGTGCCGGTGGAGGCCATCGAGCGGGTCAGGATCCCGCGCAGCTTCAACCCGCGCAGCCCGCAGTCCAGGCGCGACCTGGCCTCGGCGCTGCGCACCAAGGCCGGGCACATCGAGCCGGCCCGGGCCCGCAAGGGCCGGGCCGCCGCCGCGGACGACCCGGAGATCAGCCGGCTGCGCACCGCACTGCGGCAGCACCCCTGCCACGGCTGCGACGACCGCGAGGACCACGCCCGCTGGGCCGAGCGCTACGAGCGGCTCAAGCGCGACACCATGCAGCTGGAACGCCGGATGCAGTCCCGCACCCACACCATCGCCCGGACCTTCGACCGGGTCTGCGCGCTGCTGACCGACCTGGGCTACCTTCACGGCGACACGGTCACCGACGACGGCCGACGGCTGGCCCGGCTCTACGGCGAGCTGGACCTGCTGGCCTCGGAGTGCCTGCGCGAGGAGGTCTGGGAGGGGCTGACCCCGGCCGAACTGGCCGCCTGTGCCTCGGCTCTGGTCTATGAGTCGCGGCGCGGCGACGACGAGAGCAGCGCCCCCAAGCTCCCGGACGGCGGTTCCCGCGAGGCACTGGGCGAGATGGTGCGGCTGTGGGGCCATCTGGACGCCCTGGAGGAGCAGCACAAGCTCGCCGCCGAGGACAACGTGGGCCAGCGCGAGCCGGACCTCGGCTTCGCCTGGACGGCGTTCCGCTGGGCCTCCGGGCATCCACTGGACGCGGTGCTGCGCGAGGCGGACATGCCGGCCGGCGACTTCGTCCGCTGGACCAGGCAGCTGATCGACGTGCTGGGCCAGATCGCCAACGCCGCCCCCGAGGGCGGCACGGTCCGCGCCACCGCGCGCAAGGCCGTGGACGGCATCCGGCGCGGGATCATCGCGTACTCCTCGGTGGGCTGAACCTCAGAACCTCAGAAGCAGAACCGGGAGCGGCGAGGCAGGTACGCCGGTCCCGGTTCTGTCCGTTCCCGGGCCCGAATCCAGGGCTGGATACAGGTCTGGATTCAGCGGTAACCAGTTCTTCACGCCCCGGACTCCTCTCGGAAAACCGACACCCCGACAGTCATCGCAACAGCACGGCTCGTGATTCTCCGTCAGGAGGGCTCATATGCCTGCACATTCCGCACAAGCGCTGCCGGTGGCCGCACTCCCGGGGCCCTTTCCGCTGAACCCCGCCGCGATGGCCCTGGTTCTGATCGACATGCAGCGCGACTTCCTCGAACCGGGCGGCTTCGGCGAGTCCCTGGGCAATGACGTCGGCATGCTGCGGCGCACCATCGAACCGCTGCGGGCGGTGCTCGCCGCGACCAGGAGCCTCGGGCTCCCGGTGCTGCACACCAGGGAGGGGCATCTGCCCGACCTGTCCGACTGCCCGCCGAGCAAGCTCAACCGCGGCGCGCCGTCACGGCGGATCGGCGACCCCGGCCCCAACGGACGCATCCTGATCCGGGGTGAGTACGGCCACGACATCATCGACGAACTCGCCCCGGTGGCCGGGGAGCCGGTGATCGACAAGCCGGGGAAGGGTGCGTTCTACGGCACCGACTTCGGCGAGGTCCTCGCCGTCGCGGGCGTCACCCAACTGGTGGTCACCGGGGTGACCACCGAGGTCTGCGTGCACACCACGGTGCGCGAGGCCAACGACCGGGGGTTCGACTGCCTGGTCCTCTCGGACTGCGTCGGCTCCTACTTCCCCGAATTCCAGCAGGCCGGGCTGGCCATGATCTCCGCCCAGGGCGGGATCTTCGGCTGGACCGCCTCCTCCGCGGACTACCTGGCCGCCCTGGCCCCGCTCGGCAGCCGGGCGGCAGTGGCCCGCTGACCGTCCGTCACATCCTGCACGGCACCTCTCACCCCACGGAGTCTGCCATGTCCACCTTGACCCCTGCGCCGACCTCCGCGTCGGCAGCCGATCCACCGCCCGCCCTGCGCTGGTGGGTGCCCGGCGACACCAACGCGTTCTTCGGCCTCGGCTTCAACGTCCTGGTCAACGTCCTGGTCCTGACCGGCCTGGTCATCGGCGTCGTCAACATTCCCAGCCACAGGGTGTACCACACCATCCTGCCGGCCCTCGGCGTGGAGCTGCTGATCGGCAACGTCTACTACACCTACCTGGCGCGCAGGCTGGCGCGCCGGGAGAACCGCACGGACGTCGCGGCGATGCCCTACGGCCCTTCGGTGCCGCACATGTTCATCGTCACCTTCGTGATCATGCTGCCCACCTATCTCGCCACCAAGGACCCGATCCGGGCCTGGGAGGCCGGCCTGGCCTGGGCGTTCGTGATCGGCGTGATCGTCCTCATCGGAGCCTTCGTCGGACCCTACATCCGCCGCTGGACGCCCAGGGCCGCGTTGCTCGGCACGCTGGCGGGCATCTCGGTCGCCTTCATCTCCATGCGCCCGGCCGGGCAGATGTGGGAGCAGGCGTGGATCGCGCTGCCGGTGCTGATGATCATCCTGATCGGGTTCTTCACCAATCTGCGGCTGCCCGGCAACATCCCGGTCGGTCTCGCCGCGCTGCTGGTGGGCACGGCCATCGGCTGGGCCGGCGGCTTCATGCACACCGCCGACGTGTCGCTGGCGGCCAAGGACATCGCCATCGGCCTGCCGACCTTCCAGTTCCATCTGCTCTTCACCGGCATCAGCCACATCGGGCCGCTGCTGTCCACGGCCATCCCGCTGGGCATCTACAACTTCACCGAGGGCATGACCAACGTGGAGAGCGCCTCGGTCGCCGGGGACAGCTACAACCTCCGGTCGGTGCTGCTCGCCGACGGCACCGGCGCCATCGTCGGCGCGGCGCTGGGCTCGCCCTTCCCGCCGGCCGTCTACATCGGCCACCCGGGCTGGAAGGCGGCCGGCGGACGTACCAGCTACTCGATGGCGAGCGGCATCGTGATCGCGGTGCTCTGCTTCACCGGGATGTTCGGGCTGCTCGGCGCGGTGCTGCCGCTGCCGGCGATCGTGCCGATCCTGCTCTACATCGGCCTGCTCATCGGCGCCCAGGCGTTCCAGGCGGTACCCAGGGCGCACGCTGCGGCGGTGATGATCGCGATCATTCCCAATGTCGCGTCCTGGGCCCAGGGGCAGATGGCCAACGTGCTGTCGGCGGTCGGCTACCAGAGCGTCGACTTCTCGGCCCACGCGGTGCTCGTCCCGCCGACCGGCAGCACACCCGGCTCGGTGCCGGAGAGCGCGCTGGTCAACGCGGGCGTCATCTACAAGGGCCTGATGCTGCTCGGGGACGGCGCGGTGCTGGCCGGGCTGATCCTGGGCGCCATCGTGGTGTTCCTGATCGACCGGGAGTTCCAGAAGGCGGCGATCTACTGCGCGGCGGGAGCCGTGCTGTCCTTCGTCGGACTGATCCACGGAGCCAAGGTCGGCTGGGACGTCGACGGACAGGTGGCCCTGGGATACCTGTTCGCTGCGGTGGTGTGCCTGCTGTTCCACTTCCGCAAGGTGCCGCCGAGAGTGCCAGGCCCCGACGAGGCGCTGCTCGCCGAGGAGGGGTCCGTGACGGCCGAACCCGAGCCCGCGTCCGCTGAGCCGGAGCCCGCGGTGTGAGGGTCCGGCCCGGGGGAGGGGGTGACGGCCGGCGGCTCGGCTGCCGGCCGTTACCCCACCAGTTCCCTTACCGCCGAGGCCAGTTGCTGGGGCTGCTCCAGGTGGACCGCGTGGCCGCAGCCCGCCAGCACCCGGTAGGGGACCCCCGCCACGGCCCGCAGCGCCCGGGCGGCCCGGTGGCGCGGCGGCGGGGAGAGCGCGCCTACCGTGGTGGTCACCCGGGCGGGCAGCTCCATGGCCCGTGCGGGCGGTTCGAAGGCCCGGAACATGGCGAAGTCACGGCGGACCGCGTCCGGATCGGCCGAGGCCATCGACGGGTCCCAGGCCGGCCCGTACAGCGCCGACCCGAACCCGGCCACACCGTGCGCCGCGTACTCCTCGGCGACCCGGGCCAGCAGCCCGGGGACCAGCGAGCCCACGGCGGGTTCGTGCAGCAGCGCCCCCGCCACCGGCACGCCGGCGGCGAGCAGGGCCAGACCCAGCGTCGCGCCCCCGCTCACGCCCACCACCACCGCGCCCGCGGCGGCACCGGCGAGGGCGTCCACCTCGGTCCGCAGATCCCCGCTGCAGGCCCGGTCCGGGGCCTCCACCTCGAAGGCCGGACTGCCGTTCTCCAGCAGCTCCCTGACGGTCGACCAGACCCCGGCGGTAGTTGCGGCACCATGGACGAGGAGGATGCGCTGGGGCGGCATGCCGGTCAGCATAGAGCGCGCTTCGGGCGCGTCAGGGCCGGGGAGGCTGCCGTAACAGCGGGGGAACGAACGCGACACAGCAACTTCGGAGGATGGCCGAATGGACCTTGCCGTCAGCGAACCCGAGACGCCCAGCGAAGCCGCCTACCGGCAGTTGCGCGACCGGCTGCTCGCCGGCGGCTTCCCGCTCACCCGCAGACTCGGCGAGGAACGCCTCGCGGCCATGGTCGGCGTCTCCCGTACGCCGGTGCGCCACGCGCTGATCCGGCTGCACGGCGAGGGCCTGGTCAGCCGGCACCAGGACGGCGGCTACCGCCCGGCGATCCCCGACCCCGAGGACATCACCTGCCTCTACGAGGCGCGCCGGGCCCTGGAGATCGGCGCCATCTGGGCCCCCACCGAGGCCGGCCGCCGGCACGACCGGACCGCGCTCGGCGAGCTGCGCGACTACTGGGAGAACCTGCGCAGTGAGCAGCCCCCGGCGGACGCCGGCTTCGTCGCCGTCGACGAGGACTTCCATGTGCGCCTCGCCGCCTCGGCGGGCAACGAGGTCATGGTGGAACTGCTGCGTTCGGTGAACGCCCGGATCCGAGTGATCCGCATCCATGACTTCCTGAGCGACGACCGGATCGAACAGACCATCAGCGAACACCTGGACATCCTGCGCGCGGTCGCCGCCGACGACCCCTCCACCGCGGAGCGGGTCTTCCGGGCGCATCTCGCCAAGTCCAAGGAGGTCGCCGAGGAACGGGCACTGCGGGCCATCGCCCGGATGGCGAGGCTCGACTGAACCTGGCAGGACCTACCCGAGAGGTGCACCCCGGATGACCAGCACCAGCACCACTTCCAGTACCGGAGAGCCCGGTACGCGCAGCTTCGGCACGGTCGCCGCCGAGCCCTACCCGTGGCCCTACGACGGGGTGCTGCGCCCCGCCACCACCGCGCTGCTCTGCATCGACTGGCAGACCGACTTCTGCGGCCCGGGCGGCTACGTCGACACCATGGGCTACGACCTGGCGCTCACCCGCGCCCCGCTCGCCCCCACCGCCAAGGTCCTCGCGGCGGCCCGGGCCGAGGGCTTCACCATCGTGCACACCCGCGAGGGCCACCGGCCCGACCTCGCCGACTGCCCGCCCAACAAGCTGTGGCGGTCGCGCCGGATCGGCGCCGGGATCGGCGACAGCGGACCGTGCGGCCGGATCCTGGTGCGCGGCGAGCCGGGCTGGGAGATCGTGCCCGAGGCCGCGCCGCTGCCGGGGGAGCTGATCGTCGACAAGCCCGGCAAGGGCTCCTTCTACGCCACCGACCTGGACCTGCTGCTGCGCACCCGGGGGATCACCCATCTGATTCTCACCGGCATCACCACGGACGTCTGCGTGCACACGACCATGCGCGACGCCAACGACCGCGGCTACGAGTGCCTGCTGCTGACCGACTGCACCGGCGCGACCGACCCGGCCAACCACGAGGCCGCGCTCCGCATGGTGACCATGCAGGGCGGGGTGTTCGGGGCGATCGCCTCCTCGGCGGCGCTGCTGGAGACGCTCGGCGCGACCTGAGCACCGCCGTACCGCCAGGCCCGTCCCGGAGGACCTTCGGGGCGGGTCTTGTGCTGTTCATTATCGCGATATAACGTGTTGACAGAAGCAATACCTCACTGCGTATACTCGGCTACGAGTAATCGTGAAGGGGTAGCGTGGTCGGGAAGTCGGGAGAAGGCCATGGCGAAGCGGAAGATGACCAATCCGCTGGCTCTGGCCGTCCTCGCGACCATCCGCGAGCAGCCGCGCCACCCGTACGAGATCGCCCAGGTGCTGCGCTCCCGTGGCAAGGAGCACAGCATCAAGATCAACTACGGCTCGCTCTACACCGTGGTGCAGAGCCTGGAACGGCACGGCTTCATCGAGGCGTCCGGCACCGAGCGCGACGGCCGCAGGCCCGAGCGCACGCTCTACAGCGTCACCGAGGCCGGCAGCGCCGAGCTGCTGGACTGGCTCGCCGAGCTGGTCACCGATCCGGTCAAGGAGTACCCGCGCTTCGAGTCGGCGCTGTCGCTCATCGGCGTCTTCCCGCCGGACCAGGCGATGGAGCTGCTGGAACGGCGGGTGGCCGAGCAGGACGCTCGGATCGCGGACCAGCGCGAGGAGTTGGCGGCGGTGCTGGCCATGGGCGTGCCCAGGATCTTCCTGGTGGAGTCCGAGTACAGCCTGGCCATGCGGGTCGCCGAGAACGACTGGACCCGGCAGCTGCTCAAGCAGATGGCTGACGGCTCACTGGAGGGCATGGACGGCTGGCGCCAGTACCACGCCACCGGCGAGGCCCCCCGGGAGTGGCAGGAGCTGGAGGCCAGGAACCAGCAGGAGTGATGCGCACAGCAGAGGGCCCCGACCGGTGCGGCAACACCGGACGGGGCCAGGAACCTCGGTACCGGCCTGCGCGAACAGGACTCGGACGCTACGAGGAACACACGCTCTCATCGTAGCCCGAGTCCCTCGTCGTGGATCAGTACCCGAACGATCAACGACCGAAGGGACCACCACCATGACCAGCCCCAGCGGCGGCACGGCGCGGACGGCGGCAACCGTCCCGCACCCCGGCGCCCGCCCGGCAGCGGCCCGCCCGCTCGCCATCGAGGCCGTCGGCCTCGTCAAGACCTACCAGGTGAAGGGCCGGTCCGAGCCGGTCCGGGCCCTGGACGGCCTCAGCATCAGCGTCGAGCCCGGCATCGTCTTCGGCCTGCTCGGGCCCAACGGCGCCGGCAAGTCCACCACCGTCAAGATCCTCACCACCCTCGCCGCCGCCGACGGCGGCAGCGCCACGGTGGCCGGCCGGGACATCGCCGCCGACCCCGCGCTGGTGCGCCGGGCCATCGGCGTCGTCGCCCAGCGTTCCGGGGCCGACCCGGTGGCGACCGGCCGGGAGAACCTGCTCCTGCAGGGCCGCCTCTACGGGATGCGCGGCGCCGAGCTGAGCCGCCGCGCCGACGAGCTGCTCGACCGCTTCGACCTTGCCGACGCCGCCAGGCGCCAGGTCAAGACGTACTCCGGCGGGATGCAACGGCGCCTGGACGTGGCGCTCGGCCTGGTCCACCGCCCCGACGTGCTCTTCCTGGACGAGCCCACCACCGGCCTCGACCCCGAGGCGCGTACCGCCATGTGGGAGGAGATCGGCCGCCTCGCCGGGGACGACGGGCTGACCATCCTGCTCACCACGCACTACCTGGAGGAGGCCGACCGGCTGGCCGCCCGCCTGGCCATCGTGGACCGGGGCCGGATCGTCACCGAGGGCACGCCCGACGACCTCAAGGGCGAGCTCCACGGCGACGCCGTCCACGCCGAGCTCGCCGCGGCCCCGGGCGGTGACGCGCTGGACATCTACCAGGCGCTGGGCCGGGTGCCCGGCATCCGCGAGATCACCGTGGACGGACGGCGGGTCAGCGCCCGCGCCGACGACGGCGCCGCGGCCGTACCCGCGGTGCTGGCCGCGCTCGACCAGGCAGGCAGCCCGGTGGCCGCCGTCACCGTCGCCCGCCCGTCCCTGGACGACGTCTACCTCCGCTATGCCGGACGCAGCTTCGCCGACGCCGAAGGAGCCTCGCGATGAGCAGCACCACCACCCGCACCGCGGCCGCCGGACCCGGGCTCGCCGAGGGCCTCGCCCAGACCTGGTTCATGACGCAGCGCCAGTTCGCGGCCTTCGCCCGCCAGCCCGCCTATCTGGTCATCACCCTGGTCCAGCCGGTGATCTGGCTGTTCCTGTTCGGCGCGCTGTTCCGCAAGGTGGTCTAACTGCCCGGTTTCGGCACCGGCAGCTACCTCGACTACCTGGTCCCCGGGGTGATCGTGATGAGCGCGGTCTCCGCCAACATGTGGGCGGGGATGGGCACCCTGGAGGAGATCGACCGGGGCACGCTCAACCGCTTCCTGATCACCCCGGTCCGCCGCAGCGCGCTGATGAACGCCAACGTGGTGGCGCAGTCGGTCACCACGGCGATCCAGTCGCTGATCATCATCCTGCTCGGCCGGGCCGGCGGCGCCCACTACCCCGGCGGGGTGCTGGGCCTGCTGATCCTGGTCCTGGTCTCCTCGGCGCTCGGCACCGTCTTCGGGGCCTTCTCCAACGCCCTGGGCATGCTGGTGCGCCAGCGCGAGTCGATCATCGGCATCAACACCTTCCTGCTGCTGCCGCTGACCTTCCTCTCCTCGGCCTTCATGCCGCCGGCCCTGATGCCGCACTGGATGCAGGTGGTGGCCAGGTTCAACCCGGTCAACTGGGCGCTGGAGAGCAGCCGCGCCGCGATGTCGGCCCATCCCGACTGGTGGTCGGTGCTCAGCCACGGCGGCTGGACGCTGCTGCTGGCGGCCTTCGCGGTCTGGCTGTCGCTGCGGACCTTCCGCTCCTACCAGAAGTCCGTCTGACCGGGCGTCGTCCCGGGCGTCGTCCGGGGGGCCGTCCCGTTCGCCGGGGCGGCCCCCTATTGCTCCCCAGCCCGTTACGACGCGTCCGGGTCCTCCAGGCGGAAGCCGACCTTCAGCCCCACCTGGAACTGGCTGACGGCTCCGTCGACGATGCTGCCGCGCACCTGGGTCACCTCGAACCAGTCCAGGCCGCGCAGGGTCTGCGAGGCGCGGGCGACCGCGTTGCGCACGGCGGCGTCGACACTCTCGGACGAGGTTCCGACGATCTCGGTGACCCGGTAGGTGTGGTCGGTCATGGCGGACTCCGTTCTGGGCGGGCTACTGCTGCGGCTCCTGCTCGTCCACCCTGCCGCACCGCCCGGCTCCCCGCACGACGAACGGCACGCCCGCTACCGCGGCCAGCCGGGGGCGGAGCTGGGGGAGGCCGCGAGCCGGGCGAGGTAGGAGCGGCAGCGCGGGCGGGCCTGCTGCAGCGCGTAGGCCTGGGCGGCGGGCAGACCCTGACGCTTCGCGGTGCTCCCCGAGGCCGGGAGCAGGACCTGGACGATGTCGTTCTCGCCGCCGGAGAGCCCCATCTCCTGGTAGTCCAGGCCCATGTCGCTGCCGGGGGTGAGCAGGTAGCGCACCCAGTACGCGACCGAGCTCGTGCACTCCTCGACAGGGTCGACCCTGGTCGCCGTGGGAGACGGAGCGGGAGTGGGCGAGCCGGGCTGGGCCGCGCAGGCGGAGCAGAGCAGCAGCGCGGCGGCGACGAGAAAGATCCGGTACGGGCCCATGGCCCAGTGTCGGCCCCGGCGCCGCCGAAGTTCAACTCCCGGCCTGCACCGCTGCCCCGGGTATCGTCTGCTGAGACCATTTCACGGGCGACACACGAGCGGCGGCATGGAACTTCAGCAGATCGGCCTACAGCATCCGGCGGCGAGCCTCGTCCGGGACATCCAGAACAACCGCACGGGTATCCCGCGCCGCACCTTCGTCGCCGAAGGACTGTTCGAGAGCAACATCGTTCTGGAGACCGGCGTCTCGGTGGAGACATTCCTGTGGTGCCCCGAGGCCGCCTACTCGGACGAGGCGAACAAGCGGGCGGGACAGCTCGTGGACCGCGCCCGGCGTGCCTATCGGATCTCCGAGAAGACCTTGGCGCGACTGGCCGAGCGGCCCAATCCGGACGGGCTGCTCTCGATCGCCCAGCTGCCCGACTGGGACCCGGCGACCTTTGGATTCGGTGATGACGCGCTGGTGCTGGTGACGGACGCGCTGGAGATCCCCGGGAACCTCGGCACGCTGCTGCGCACCATGGACGCCTGCCAGGCGGACTGCCTGGTGATGACGAACCGTCGGACGCGGATGACCCATCCGAAGGTTCTGCGCAGCAGCCAGGGAATGAGCATCAAGGTCCCGTCCCTCGACTTCGACGAGGCCGGCGACGCCATCGCCTGGCTCAAGCGGAATCGGTTCAAGGTCTATATCGCGGACACCGACGACAGCGTCAACTACCGGAAGCTGGACTACCGGGGGCGGACGGCGCTGGTGGTCGGCAGTGAGCGTTACGGCGTTTCCCAGCCGTGGTACGAAGCCGGTTTCCAGCGGGTGGGAATCCCGATGCTGGGGTCGGCCGACTCGCTGAACGTGTCGGTGTCCGCGTCCGTCCTGCTGTACGAGGCGCGGGCGCACAAGAACGGCTGGTAGGCCGACGTCAGCGCCCGCCGCGGACCGTGTGCCGCCGCGCTTCGTAGAGCATGACCGAGGCGGCCACGCCGACGTTCAGTGATTCCGCGGTACCCACCATGGGGATCCGCAGTCGGCTGTCCGCGCCCGCCAGCATGGACTCCGGCAGTCCTTCCCGCTCGCTGCCGAACAGGAAGGCCAACGGGGGTTCGTACGTCGCGTCCCAGTGGTCCTGGTCCGCGGTGCCCGAGGTGGCGAGGACGGTCACGCTCTGCCTGGAGGCCCAGGAGAAGAACTCGTCGGCCCCGGGCGTGTGCACCACGTCGACGGCGAACAGCGAACCCATGCTGGCCTTGACCGCGACCGGGGAGAAGGCGTCCACCGTGTCCCCGATCAGGATGACGCCCGCTCCGCCCACCGCGTCCACGGTGCGGATGATCGTGCCGAGATTGCCCGGATTGCTGATCCGGTGCAGTGCGACGAAGACCGCGCCGGGGTGGACCGTCAGGGTGGACAGGTCGTCGGCGCGGCTTCGCACGATGGCCGCGAGGCCACCGGGGCCGTCGCGGTCGACGAGGCGCTTGAACAGGTCCGCGCTGAGCCGCGCCACGGACACGCCCGAGCGCTCCTGCTCCTCGACCATGCGCTGCGCCGATGCGCCGGTCAGCAGGTCGGGTGCGACGATGAGCGACTCGATCTCCCAGCCCGCCTCGACGGCGCGCCACACCGGCTGAAGGCCCTCGACGACGAACGCACCCTCGCGGCGCCGGTGCTTCCGGTCAGCGAGCAGCCTGGCCCGCTTCACGAGCGGGTTGGCGGCGCTGCTGATCGTGACTGTCATCTGTGCTCTCCATGGCTGACCGGGTCGTGCGTTCCCGACCCTACCCCCACCGCCGTGACCGCCGGATCGCTCGTGTCCCCGTCAGCAGACCGCCTGGAATTAGTGTTATGGCGACGCCGAGCGGGCGCCCTCCCCAGGCATGACCGAAAGCAGATACGACGGGCGGGGCGCAGGGCCCGGCTCCGGCGCCTCACGCCACAAGTACCGAACCAGCGGGCGGGCCAAGGCGCTGGCCGGGGTGACCGCACTGGCCGCAGCCGCCACGGGGCTGCTGCTGGCCGCGCCCTGGGAGTCGGCCGGTGCCGCGGTCGCTCCCGCGAAACCCGCCGCCGCGGCCGCCGCGAGCGCGAGCGGCGCCGTCGTCCCCGGCATGACCGAGTACGAGGCCGAGGGCGCGCGGGCGAGCACCAACGGCAAGTTGATCGGGCCCGACTACACCCAGGGCGACCTGGCCACCGAGGCCTCCGGCCGACAGGCCGTGCAGCTCACCGGGCAGGGCCAGTACGTGCAGTTCACGTTGACCGCCCCGGCCAACGCGCTGGACCTGCACTACGCCGTCCCCAAGGGCGCCTCCGGCAAGCTGTCGGTCTACGTCAACGGGACCAAGGTCAGCACCGAGCTGTCGCTCACCTCCGCCTACAGCTACATCAGCACCGGCAACATCGCCGGCAGCAGGACCCACAAGCTCTACGACGACGTCCGACTGCGGCTGCCCTCCTCGGTGGCGGCCGGGTCGACCGTGAAGTTCCAGGTGGACCCGGGCGACACCGCCCTGCCCTACACCGTCGACGTCGCCGACTTCTTCGACGTCGCCGCCCCGGCGGCCCAGCCCGCCGGTTCCGTCTCGGTGGTCAGCAAGGGCGCGGACGCCGGTGGCAACGGCGACTCCACCAACGCCTTCCGCACCGCCATCGCCGCCGCCGCGTCGGCAGGTGTGCCGGTGTGGATACCCCAGGGCACGTTCCGGATCACCTCCGCGCTGCAGGTCGACAAGGCCACCATCGTCGGCGCCGGCAGTTGGTACTCGCAGCTGGCCACCAACGAGTTCATCAACAACGGCTCGGCGGTCCCCGGCCCGGTCAACCTCAGCGGCTTCGCGATCCTCGGCTCCACGGTCGGCCGCCACGACGACAGCAGCGCCAACGCCGTCAACGGCTCGCTCGGAAACGGCTCCGACGTCGACGGGCTGTGGATCCAGGACACCAATGTGGGCTTCTGGCTCCAGCACGGCAACAACGGGATCACCGTCCAGAACAGCATCGTGCTCTCCACGGACGCGGACGGCCTGAACTTCAACGGCAACGCCGGCAACAACGCGGTCAAGAACAACTTCCTGCGCAACACCGGGGACGACGGGCTGGCCCTGTGGTCCATGCCGGCCCCCGACACCGGCAACACGCTCAGCAACAACACCATCGTCCAGCCCACCCTGGCCAACGGCATCGCGGTCTACGGCGGCTCCGGCAACGCAGTCACCGGCAACACCATCGCCGACACCAACGCGCTGGGCAGCGGCATCGCCATCTCCGACCAGGCGTTCCTGACCCCGTTCACCCCGCTTTCCGGGACCACCACGGTCTCCGACAACACCCTGGTCCGGACCGGCGCGTTGAACCCCAACTGGGGCCACGCGATGGGCGCCGTCCGCTTCGACTCCTACAACTCGGCCTTCTCCCATGCCACCGTGAACATCAGCGGCAACACGGTCGACTACAGCCCCTACGAGGCGTTCGAGATGGTCTCCGGCGGCGGCTCCGGCTACGCCGTCAGCGGCCTGAACTTCACCGACAACACCGTCAACTGGACCGGCACCACGGTGTTCCAGGCCGAGACCACCGGCTCCGCCCAGGTCAGCGGGCTGACCGCGGCCAACGTCAAGGTCGCGGGCAGCTACGACTACGGCTACCCCAACAACACCGCGGGCACCTTCGCCATCAACCGGGGGAGCGGGAACTCGGGTTGGAGCACCTCGCCCACGCTGACCTCGATCCCGGCGCCGACCTCACTGCCCCCCACCGGGCCCGCCCCGGGCAGCAGCACCCCTCCGGCCTCGGCCCCGCCGACCACCTCCCCGGCGACCACCGCTCCGCCGACCACCACCGACCTGGCGCTGCACGCGGCGACGTCCGACACCGGACACACCCAGAACCTCACTGCGTCCAACACCGTCGACGGAGACGCCAACAGCTACTGGGAGAGCACCGACAACGCCTTTCCGCAGAGCCTGACGGTGGACCTCGGCACGACCCGTGCGGTGGGCCGGCTGGTCCTCAGGCTGCCCCCGGCCACGGCCTGGTCGACCCGTACCGAGACCTTCGCGGTGCTCGCCGGCACTGACAACTCCAGCTACACCACCCTGTCCGCCTCGGCGGGCCACACCTTCGACCCCGCCACCGGCAACACCGTGACGGTCACCCTCCCGTCCGGCACCCGCGCCCGGTACCTGCGGCTGACCTTCACCGGCAATACCGGCTGGCCGGCTGCCCAACTCTCCGCCTTCCAGGCATACACGTCCTGACCCCGGAACAACCGATCGCAGTGCCCTACGGCCATCCGGGCCGGTCCCCCGCGAGCCGGCCGAGGCCGCGGTCTGCGCGCCGCTGCGGCGATCACCGGCCGTACCGGCGCATCGACCGCCGACCGCGTCCGCATCCTCACGTCGTTCTGAGCGATCGGTTCTACCGGTTGGTCTCTCCGCTCGCCTATTGGTCCAGACCTATTGACGAGCCCTCGCCGTCCCTTCTACGCTCCGGTCCGGTACAGCCCCACATGTCCCCATCTCACCCAGGGCCGGGCGTCACGCCCCCACGCGTCTGTCATGTCTATGGCGCTCGGCGCGAAGGGAGCACAGCATGTTCCGTCGGAAGTCGCGTAGGGCACATCCGTCGGGCGAATTCCGCCCTGGCCCGGCCCCCTCGCAGGTGAACCGGACCAGCCGCGCCAGGCGCGGACCAACCGTCCTCAGGCGCTCCCTCGCCGGGGTGAGCGCTGTCGCCGTCATCGGTGCCGGCATCGTCGTGGCCGGCTCCGGCGCGGCCGGGGCCGCCACCACCAACCTGGTGGTCAACTCCGGATTCGAGAGCGGACTCTCCGGCTGGACCTGCTCCAGCGGCTCCGGCGCGGCCGTCAGCAGCCCGGTCCACTCCGGCGCCTCCGCGCTCAAGGCCACGCCGACCGGCCAGGACGACGCCCAGTGCACCCAGACCATCGGCGTGCAGCCCAACTCCCAGTACACGTTGAGCGCCTACGTCCAGGGAAGCTACGTCTACCTCGGCGCCACCGGCACCGGCGGCACCAGTGACCCGTCCACCTGGACGCCGAACAGCCCGTCATACAGCCAGCTCAGCGTCGGCTTCACCACCGGGCCGAACACCACCTCGGTGACCGTCTACCTGCACGGCTGGTACGCGCAGCCCGCGTACTACGCCGACGACGTGTCGCTCACCGGCCCCGGCGGCAGCCCCCCGCCCACCACGGCCCCACCGACCACGGCCCCGCCCACGACGGCCCCGCCCACCACCGCCCCGCCCACCACCGCTCCGCCCACCACAACGCCGCCGGGCGCGACCTGCGCCACCAAGCCCAGGCCGTCGGGCAAGGTCCTGCAGGGCTACTGGGAGAACTGGGACGGCGCCTTGAACGGCGTCCACCCCGGCCTGGGCTGGATCCCCATCACGGACAGCCGGATCGCCGCGCACGGCTACAACGTCATCAACGCCGCCTTCCCGGTGATCCTCTCGGACGGCACCGTCGAGTGGCAGGACGGTATGGACACCAACGTCAAGGTCGCCACCCCGGCCGAGATGTGCCAGGCCAAGGCGGCCGGAGCGACGATCCTGATGTCGATCGGCGGTGCCGCCGCCGGCATCGACCTGAGCTCGAGTGCCGTCGCCGACCGGTTCGTGGCAACCGTCGTCCCGATCCTCAAGAAGTACAACTTCGACGGAATCGACATCGACATCGAGACCGGCCTGACCGGAAGCGGCCAAATCAACACCCTGTCCGCCTCCCAGGCCAACCTGGAGCGCATCATCGACGGTGTGCTGGCCCAGATGCCCGCGGGCTTCGGCCTGACGATGGCCCCCGAGACCGCATACGTCACCGGTGGGAGCGTCACCTATGGGTCGATCTGGGGCGCCTACCTTCCGATCGTCAAGAAGTACGCCGACAACGGGCGGCTGTGGTGGCTGAACATGCAGTACTACAACGGCAGCATGTACGGCTGCTCCGGCGACTCCTACCAGGCCGGTACGGTCCAGGGCTTCACAGCACAGACCACATGCCTGAACAACGGCCTGGTCATCCAGGGCACCACGATCAAGGTGCCGTACGACAAGCAGGTGCCCGGCCTGCCGGCCCAATCCGGCGCGGGCGGTGGCTACATGACGCCGAGCCTGGTCGGCCAGTCGTGGAACGCCTTCGGTGGTGCGCTGAAGGGCCTCATGACGTGGTCGGTCAACTGGGACGGTTCACTGGGTTGGACCTTCGGCGACAACGTCAAGTCCCTCCAGGGCCGTTGACGGCTAGCTGATGTCTCCGGGCTAGTCCGTCGGGCGCTCGGCCCGGGTGAAGGTCACGTGGGTGACGCCGCTGGGGGTCGTCACCGACTCCGTGTGGAAGCGGGCCTCGATGGCTTCGAGGCCGTCCCAGAGGCGCTCGCCGCGGCCCAGCAGGATCGGGACGACGGCGACGTGGAGGTGGTCGATCAGGTCGGCGGCCAGGAACGCGCGGACGGTGCTCGGCCCGCCTCCGACCCGCACGTCCAGGCCGCCCGCGGCCTCGCGCGCCTGACGGAGCGCCTCCTGCGGCGTCGCGTCGATGAAGTGGAAGGTCGTGCCGCCCTCCATCTCGACGGAAGGGCGTGGGTGGTGGGTGAGCACGAAGACCGGCGTGTGGAACGGCGGGTTCGGGCCCCACCACCCACGCCAGCTCTCGTCCTCCCACGGCCCGCGCTGAGGCCCGAACTTGTTGCGCCCCATGATCTCCGCGCCGATGCCCGTGTCCCAGGTGCGGGCGACTGCGTCGTCCACTCCGGTCTCGCCGCCCTTCTCGCCGATTATCTCCTGGAAGGTGCGGGTGCCGAAGAACCACTCGTGCAGCCGCGTCCCGGCATGCCCGAACGGCGCCTCCAGGCTCTGCCCCTCTCCCGTGGCGAAGCCGTCCAGCGAGACGGAGAAGTTGTGGATCCGTACGTGTGACATGGCTTGTCCTCCCGACTTCCTTCATTCAGGCACACGGCCACGTTAGCCGCAGGCACCGACAACGGCGCGGGAGCGGATACGTCTGGAGGCTGCCGAGCGGTTCCGCGGAGCCTCGGCGAGGCGGCCCCGCCTGACGTGCGGGTGGGGCCGTGGCATGTCCGGCGAACTACAGCAGAGACAATTTCGGTGGCGCGGCCCGGGCGGCCGACGTTAGCCTCTGGCCGTCACCCCCAAGGACCGCCGACCGGCGCTTCCGCACGCTCCGTCGAGGACGGTCCCCTTGTACAACAGCTGAGACGTTCACCGCGCCGAGGAGGCATGCCGCGCCCTGACGGGCCCCGGGCCGCGCAGCGCCATTGCGCTGACGGTCTGCTTCAGCGTGCCCTCGGCAGGTCATCCGTCCGGCTGCCCACCACGTGGCACCCGCTGATCGATCCGGCGCCACGGCCATCCGTCCGTGCCGCGCCCATCTCGCAACGAGGATCTCGAAGCAGATCGGCCTTCCCAGGTGCACGACATCACCTTCCCCCTGCGCGCCACCACAGAGTGGCTCGTACGCCCGACGACCTTTCCGACCATCCGGCGCCGATGCCGGACCTGCCCCTCGACGGCATATCGAACCCAAGGACGGTTCCGTGTCAACGCACACCACAAGCTTCTCGACATCTGGCTGCTGGCGCGGTGCGTCCGGTGCGACCGGACGGTCAAACTGACCGTGCTGGAGCGCGTCCACGTTCGCGCCATCGAGCCTGCGGTGCTCAGCGGCTTCCGTGACGACTCTCCCGAACTCGCGGCGAAACTGCTGACCGATCCTCAGTTGGCGCACCGCAACGACGTCACACTCGACTGGACCGACGCCTGGACCATCAAGATGCGGCCCGACGAGCTGCCGAAGGCCGACATCCTCGACGTCGGAGTCCGCTTCGCGCAGTGCATCCCGCTCAGGACGACGGCAGTCATCGCGACGGGCCTGGCGCTGTCACGTGCCGAGGTCACCAAGCACATCGCCGCCGGACGGATCACCTCCGACCAGGGGCTGACCGGTCGCTGCACACAGGACTTCAGCTTCGTGTTCCGCCGGCCGTGAGCAGTCGCCGTGCCGCCCCGACCCACTGTCCGGCCGGGGCGGGACGGCCGCGGCCGCCGGTGATCACCCGCAGGCTGTGAAAATCGCTGTCCGATCACCGGAGCACGGTGATAGACATCCGGCGTGGAAAAGAATCGTGAGTTCCCTGACCTGCTGCGACTGATCGATGAACAGTCGACCGCCTTCCGCGCCGCGGTCGCCACCGCGCCCAGTCTCGACGCACCGG
The DNA here is from genome assembly GCF_041261405.1 of Streptacidiphilus sp. EB103A. Classification (NCBI taxonomy): domain Bacteria; kingdom Bacillati; phylum Actinomycetota; class Actinomycetes; order Kitasatosporales; family Streptomycetaceae; genus Streptacidiphilus; species Streptacidiphilus sp. EB103A. Next base: position 635,514 of record NZ_JBGCAQ010000001.1, read on the forward strand.
TGCCGACCTGCCCCGGGTGGACGCTGTTGGATCTGGTGAAGCACCTGGGTGGGGGAGACCGTTTCTGGGCCGCCATCGTCGGCGCGGGGCCCGCCGACGCTCCCCCGGCCGAGGCCGCCGCTGCGCGCGCCGCTCTGGAAGTGCCGCGGGAGCGTGAGGCCCAGCTGGCATGGCTGGCCGCGTCGACGCAGCTTCTGCTGAGCGCCCTGCGGGAGGCGGGCCCGGACGCCGGCTGCTGGGCGTGGTGGAGTGCCCTGCAGACGCCGCGGACCTCCGGCGCAGTCGCCCGGCACCGGGTCCAGGAGAGCGCGGTGCACACCTACGACGCCCGGCTCGCCGCGGGCGCCCCGCAGTCGCTGCCGGCCGAGATCGCCCTCGACGGTGTCGAGGAGTTCCTGTTCACCTGCGTCGCGACGCGCATCGCCTGGCCGCACAAGCCCACCGCCTTCGACTTGCACGCCGCCGAGGGCCGCTCCTGGCGCCTCACGGTCGACAGCGACGGCGCACGCTCCACCCGCATCCCCGCGCCCACTGCCGCGACCGGCGAGGACTCGCACGCAGCCGGCGCCTCCATCCATGGCACGGCCAGTGAGTTGGTCCTCTACATGTACGACCGTATCCCGGCCGACTCCCTGCACGTTGACGGAGACGCAGGGCTGCTCGACCTGCTCCGCGCCTGGGAGCCGGAGGAGTAGGACCGTGTCTGATCCAGAACCGGTCACGCGACTTTCTGGACACATGGCCGTTGTCGACAAGATCGTGTCACGAGCTCTGCGACTTGGCGTCGGCGAGGGTGTCGAGGAGGCGCGTGAGCGGGGTGCCGAGGCCCCAGCGGTCGGAGAGTTCTTCGAGGGTGACCGGGTCGAGGGGTTCGCGTGGAAGAGCGGGGTCGAAGGTGGGGAGGGGGGCGTCGGTGGCGACGCTGACGACCTTGGGGGCGACGGCGAGGTAGTCGGTGCCTTCGATGAGGCGTTTGCGTTGGGCGGGGGTGAGTTTGCTGTCCGGGTCGGCGGCTGCGGCCTGGATGGCGGCGAGGTCGCCGTACTGGGCGATGAGTTTGGTGGCGGTCTTCTCGCCGATTCCGACTACACCCGGGAGCCCGTCGCTGGGGTCGCCGCGCAGGACGGCGAAGTCGACGTACTGGGAGCCGTTCACGCCGTACTTCTCCACCAGCAGCGCGTCGTTGGTGATCTGCAGCGTCCCCACGCCCTTGATCGGGTACAGCACCCGCACCCCGCGCACGTCGTCCACCAGCTGGAACAGGTCCCGGTCGCCGGTGATCACGTCGACCGGGCCGGGGTGGCGGGTCGTCAGGGTGCCGATCACGTCGTCCGCCTCGTAGCCGGGGACGCCGACGCGGGCGATGCCGAGGGCGTCCAGGACGGCGGCGATCACCGGGACCTGGGGGGAGAGGGTGTCCGGGACCTCCTCCTGGCCCTCGGTCTCGGGCTCGGCCGCGAGGCGGTGGGTCTTGTAGGTGGGGATCAGCTCCACCCGCCACTGCGGCCGCCAGTCCGCGTCCCAGCAGGCGACCAGATGGTCCGGGGCGTGGTCGTGGACCAGACGGGTGATGAACTCCAGCAGGCCCCGGACGGCGTTGACCGGCTGCCCGTCGGGGGAGCGGACCGAGTCGGGCACGCCGAAGAAGGCACGGAAGTAGAGGCTGGCGGTGTCCAGCAGCATCAGCCGGGGCGGGGTCGCGGACGAAGGTGCGGTCATGCGTCGCATCATGCCGCACGGGTACGACAACCGCCGGTTCCGCCGATTCTTGACAGCGCGTCGGGGGCGCATCAGGCTCGCTGCGCAGCGCGCACGATCTATCGCACAGGGAGCACCGCATGGCCTGGACCACCGCCGACGTCCCCGACCAGACCGGGCGGACCGCCCTGGTCACCGGGGCCAACTCCGGCCTGGGCCTGCGGACCGCCGCCGTGCTCGCGGAGCGCGGCACCACCGTCGTGCTGGCCTGCCGCAACCCCGGAAAGGCGAAGGCGGCCGCGGCGGCGATCGGCGGCCGTACCGAACTGCTTTCGCTGGACCTGGCTTCGCTCGACTCGGTCCGGGCGGCCGCGGCGGAGGCGCACGAACGCTTCGACCGGCTCGACCTGCTGATCAACAACGCCGGGGTGATGCATCCGCCGCACCGCCGCACCGCCGACGGCTTCGAGCTCCAGTTCGGCACCAACCATCTGGGCCACTTCGCACTCACCGGACTGCTGCTGGACCTGCTGCGGGACACCGAGGGCTCCCGGGTGGTGGTGCTCAGCAGCCTCACCCACAAGATGGCGCGCCGCGGCCTCGACTTCGACGACCTGCAGTCCGAGCGCCACTACCGCAGGGTGGGCGCCTACGCCCAGTCCAAGCTGGCCAATCTGATGTTCATGTACGCGCTGCAGCGTCGGCTGGCCGACTCCGGCGCGAAGACCATCGCGCTCGCGGCCCATCCCGGCTACACGACGACCGAGCTCACCCGGCACATCCCGGCCCCGCTGCAGCCGCTGAACACGCTGCTGGCCGCCCCGCTCGCCCAGTCGGTCGAGCAGGGCGCACTGCCGACGCTTCGCGCCGCCACCGACCCGCTCGCCATGGGGGCCCACTACTACGGCCCCGACGGCCCGTTCGAGCTGCGCGGCTTCCCGGTCCTCAAGGCCTCCGCCGCGCCGGCCCACAACCGGTCCGCGCAGGAGCGGTTGTGGGCGGTGTCGGAGAACCTCACCGGGGTGACCTACTGACGACCGGTCACAGCAGGTCGGGGCGGCGCCACGGCTCGCCGAGCACATGGTGGGCCAGGAAGGCCAGCACGGTGGCGTACCAGACCTTGGCGTTGTTGGGCTTGAGGATCCAGTGCCCCTCGTCCGGGTAGTAGAGGAACTTGGCCGGGACGCCGAAGCGCACCAGGTCGGTCCACAGGCCCAGGGCCTCGCCGATCGGCACCCGGTAGTCGCGGTCGCCGTGGACCACCAGCATCGGGGTGCTGATCTCGGCCGCCCGCAGGTGCGGTGACGACTTCTCGTAGCGCTCGGTGGTCTTCAGCACGTCGCCGAAGCCGCGCCGCCAGAAGTGCGGAGCGTCGGTGGTCCCGGCGAAGGAGTGCAGGTTCCAGAGGCTCGCGTGGGTGACGACGGCTTTGAAGCGGTCGGTGCTGGTGGCGATCCAGTTGGCCATGTAGCCGCCGAAGGAGCCGCCCATCATCGCGGTGCGCGAGGCGTCAAGGTCGGAGCGCTCCAGGGCGGCGTCGGTCAGTGCGATGACATCCCGGTACGGGTTGCCGCCCCAGTCCTGCCAGCCGCGCCGGTGCATCTGCTGGCCGTAGCCGGTGGACAGGGCCGGGTCGGGCAGCAGGACCGCGTAGCCGGCGGCCGCGGCGACCCAGGGGTTCCAGCGCCAGGTCCAGGAGTTCCAGCTGCCCTGCGGACCGCCGTGCACCCAGAGCAGCAGCGGGGCCGGGGTCTGGGCGCTCGCCGCCTCGGGCAGCACCAGCCAGGAGCGCAGCGGCGTTCCGTCCTCGGCGACCGTGGTGACCTCGGTGAGGCTGCCGGGGAGCGCGCCGACCGGTCCCGGGGAGGGGAGTTCGGTGGGCTGCTGGTCGGCGGTGGAACTGTCGAGCCGGACGGGCGTGGGCGGCGCGTCGATCGCGGCGCGCAGCGCGTACAGCGTGCTGCCGTCCGGTGCGACCGAGAGGTGGGTGTAACTGCCGTCGGCGGTGAGCCTGGTGACGGTCCCTTCGGCGGTGTCGAGGCGGAAGACCGGGCAGTGGCCGAGCTGGTCGGCGGTGAAGAACACCGCGCCGCCGGCGGGGGAGGGGACGCCCTGCGCGGGCCAGAGGTCGAGGTCGGGCAGCAGGTCGTGCCCCTGGTCCTGCTCGTCGGTGGCGTCGAAGGACCACAGGGTCACCTCGTAGCTCTCCTCAAACGTCGACAGGGTCTCCCGCCCGCACACCACGGTGCGGCTGTCGGCGGCGAAGACCGGTTCGCCGAACTGGGCGTCGGCTGCCGATATCAGCCGCAGTCGCTTGCCGGTGGCCGCGTCCACGATGGCGACGGCGGACCGGATCCGGTCGGGCTCGTCGGAGATCTCCAGGGTGTGGGCGAGCAGCGCGCCGTCCGGCGACAGCGTCGGGGTCTCCCCGCTCCGGCCGAGCGGACCGCAGTCCACCGGCACCGCCTCGGCGGGCGCCCCAGGAGACACCTTGGGCAGGGTGAAGGTGTGCGGGTGCGCGGGGCCGAGGTCGTGGTCCCAGAACCGGACCAGGGCCTCCTCGTGCAGGATCGCGCTGACCTTGGCCTCCTTCCTGGCCTTGCGCAGCCTGGCGTCGGACTCGACGTCCTGCGCGCCGGGCAGCAGCGAGGCGACGACGGCGGTCCGGTCGGACTGACGCGCCGTCACTACGGCTTCGACGCCGCCGGGGCGGCCGAGCAGCCGGTATGCCTCGCCGCCCCCGGCGGGCAGCGCCCAGAGCGCGGCCTCCTCCTCGGCCGGAGCGTCCTTCGCCGGATCGGTGTCCGGACGGGCGGAAAGGAAGAGCAGGGTCCCGTCCGGGCGGAACGTCGGCGCGGACTCGCCCTTGGCGGAGCGGGTGAGCCGGCGGGCGGGGCGCTGCCCGGCCGGGTCGACCTCCCACAGCGCGGTGACGTAGCGGGCGCCGTCGGCGGCCAGTTCGGCGACGGAGGCGATCAGCCGGTCGCCGCCGGGCGAGAGCGTGAGGGAGTTGATCCGGGGCAGGGCGATGAACGCCCCCAGATCGTGGAACGCGCTGCGCGGCGCGGGGGGAAGGGATGCGGAGTCGTCAGGCATGGGATCATCCTGGGACAGGTGCCGTGTACACGCCAGCCCCTTCGGTGATCGCGGCTCTGTCGGTCGCGGCCTGGACCAGTGCCTCGAACAGCCGCAGGTCCGTGCCCTGCTCCGGATGCCACTGCACGGCCAGCGTGAAGCCGTCCGCGCGCTCCACCGCCTCCACCGTGCCGTCGGCGTGGTGGGCGCTCGCGGTCAGCCCCGCGCCCAGGCGGTGCGCCGCCTGGTGATGGTAGGTGGGCACGTCCAGGGGGCCCTCGCCGAGCAGCGCCGCCAGCCGGGTGCCCGGGACCGGGAGCACCGGGTGGGCGCCGTAGGCGCCGGGGGTGGGCGCGTGGCCCTCGTGCCCGACCAGGTCGGGCAGGTGCTGGACCAGGTCGCCGCCGCAGGCGACGTTCAGCAGCTGCATGCCCCGGCATATCCCCAGCAGCGGCAGGTCCTGCTCCAGGGCGGCGGCGATCAGCGCCAGCTCCCAGGCGTCGCGCTCGGTCGGCGCCGGGTCCGTGCGGGGGTCGCGCGGCGCCCCGTACCTGGCCGGGTCGACGTCGGGGCCGCCGCTGATGAGCAGCCCGCCGAGGTGGGCCACCACGTCGTCGGCGGTCGCCGGGTCGCCGGGCGGCAGCATCGCGGCGACGCCCCCGGCCCGCTGGACCTGGGCGCTGTACTGGACCGGCAGCAGCGCGGCCTGGCTCTCGGTCCACACCCCCCAGACCGCCGGGACGAGATAGGTCGTCACGCCGATGAGCGGACGGTTCATGGGTCCAGCCTCCCGATTTTCGGAGTCCTGCGGGTCATGGAAAGTCAGGCGATGTTCAAGGTGATGTTCAAGTCGACGGTCAGGCCAGGAAGCCGCGCAGCAGCGCGGCCGTCCCGGCCAGGTGCTCCCGCATCACCTCGCGGGCGCGCTCCGGCTCGCCGCCGAGGATCGCGGCGACCAGTTCGGTGTGCTGCCGTTCGCTGTGTTCCAGGTTGGGCGGCAGCAGCGGGATGCAGTCGAGCAGCTCGTTGACGGTCGAGCGGACCGCGGCGTACTGGGCGGCCACCGAGACCGAGCCGCTGAGCTCGGCGATGGCCAGGTGCAGCCGGGTGTCCTGCCTGCGGTAGTCGTCGAGCCCGGCCACGGCGGTGGCGGCTAGGCAGTCCCGCAGCCGCTTCTCGTCCTCGCCGGCTATTGCTCGCGCGGCGCAGAGCTCGGCCGCGCCGACCTCCAGCACCTCACGGAAGAGCAGGGTGTCCTCCAGTCGGTCGCCCAGCAGCCCGGCCCGGCGGCGCAGCTCCGCGCCGTCGCCCGAGGGGGCGTCCTGCTCGGCGTGCCGGACGAAGGCGCCGCCGTAGCGGCCGCGTCTGATCTCCAGCAGTCCGGTGTCCTGGAGCACCTTCAGGGCCTCGCGCAGCGTCACCCGGCTGACCTGGAGCCGTTCCGCCAGCTCCCGTTCCGGGGGCAGCCGCTCACCGACGGGCACCAGTCCGAGCCGGATCAGCTGGAGCACCCGCTGAACGGTTTCCTCGAAGGTGTTCCCCGACCGCACCGGCCGCAGCGCCGCGGCCAGCGGATCGGCGCCGGTCGGACGGGTACTCGCCGCAGTCCCGCTCATCGAGCCCCCTTCCCTTTCATTGGTACAAGGCTATACCTTTGGCTTGCTCGACCGCCGGTCCATTCGAAAAGCAATCGAAAGCAGTCGGAGGCCCGCCCGTGACCGAACGTCAACCCCCGCTCAGTGTCCAGGACCTGCGTCGCCTGGTCGCTTCCGGGGAGATCCACACCGTAGCCGTGGCCTTCACCGACATGCAGGGCAGGCTCCAGGGCAAGCGCTTCGCGGCCGGCTTCTTCCTTGACGACACCCTCGCCCACGGGGCCGAAGGGTGCGCCTACCTGCTGGCCGTCGATGTCGAGCTCAACACCGTCGACGGCTACCCGATGGCCTCCTGGGACACCGGTTACGGCGACTTCGCCCTGGTCCCCGACCTGGCCACGCTGCGCCGCACCCCCTGGCAGCCCGGCACCGCCCTGGTCACCGCCGACCTCGCCTGGCACGACGGCACGCCCGTCCCCGCCTCGCCCCGGCAGATCCTGCGCCGCCAGCTGGACCGCCTCGCCGAGCACGGCCTCACCGCCTGGGCCGGGACCGAGCTGGAGTTCATCGTCTTCCGGGACAGCTTCGAGGACGCCTGGAAGAGCGGCTACCGCGAGCTGACCCCGGCCAACCAGTACAACGCCGACTACTCGCTGCTGGCCACCGCCCGGATCGAGCCGCTGCTGGCCCGGATCCGCAACGAGATGGGCGCCGCCGGGATGGTGGTTGAGTCGGCCAAGGGCGAGTGCAACCTGGGCCAGCACGAGATCGCCTTCCGCTACGACGACGCCCTCACCACCTGCGACCAGCACAGCGTCTACAAGACCGGGGCCAAGGAGATCGCCGCCCAGGAGGGCATGTCGCTGACCTTCATGGCCAAGTACAACGAGCGCGAGGGCAACAGCTGCCACATCCACCTCTCGCTGCGCGACGAACGGAACAAGTCCGTCTGCGCCGGCGAGGACGGCGACATGTCGACCCTGATGCGCCACTTCCTGGCCGGCCAGCTGGCCGCGATGCGCGAACTCACGCTGCTCTACGCCCCGAACATCAACTCCTACAAGCGCTTCCGTCCCGGCTCCTTCGCGCCCACCGCCGTCGCCTGGGGCCGCGACAACCGCACCTGCTCGCTGCGGGTGGTCGGCCACGGCCCCTCGCTGCGGTTCGAGAACCGGGCCCCCGGCGGGGACGTCAACCCCTACCTCGCCGTCGCCGGGATGATCGCCGCCGGGCTGCACGGCATCGAGCAGCAGTTGGAACTGCCGGAGCCCTGTTCCGGCAACGCCTACTCCGCCGACTACGAGCACCTGCCGGCCACCCTGCGCGAGGCCGCCGGGCTGTGGGCGGGCAGCAAGATCGCCGAGACCGCCTTCGGCAGCGACGTGGTCCAGCACTACCTGCGGATGGCCGAGGTCGAGCAGGACGCCTACGACACCGCCGTCACGGACTGGGAGCGGTTCCGCTCCTTCGAGCGAATGTGAGCCGCCCCAAGTGACCACCGACCACCTGACCGACCACCTCACGGTCCTCAACCCCGCCACCGAGGAGGTACTCGCCACCGTCCCGGTCACCACGCCCGAGCAGGTGGACGTCGCCGTCACCCGCGCCGCCGCCGCGCAGCGCCGCTGGGCCGCCCTGGCCCCCGGCGACCGGGCCCGGCTGCTGCGCCGCTTCGCCGACGCGGTGGACGATGCGGCGGAAGAACTGGCGCAGCTGGAGCTGCGCGAGGCCGGGCACACCCTCGGCAACGCCCGCTGGGAGGCCGGCAACGTCCGTGACCTGCTCGAATACGCGGCCGGTGGGGTCGAACGGCTGACCGGGCGGCAGATCCCGGTGGCCGGCGGCCTGGACATCACCTTCCACGAGCCGCTGGGCGTGGTCGGGGTGATCGCGCCATGGAACTTCCCGATGCCCATCGCCGCCTGGGGCCTCGCCCCGGCGCTGGCGGCCGGCAACGCGGTCCTGCTCAAGCCCGCCGAGACCACCCCGCTCACCGCGCTCAGGCTGGCCGAACTGGCGCTCGCCGCCGGACTGCCGGAGCACCTGTTCCAGGTGCTCCCCGGCCACGGCCGGGTCACCGGGCAGGCCCTGGTGGACCACCCCGGCGTGCGCAAGATCGTCTTCACCGGCTCCACCCCGGTCGGCAAGGAGATCATGTCCCGCTGCGCGGGGCAGCTGAAGCGGGTCACCCTGGAGCTGGGCGGCAAGAGCCCCAACATCGTCTTCGCCGACGCCGACCTCTCCCGGGCCGCCGCCAGCGCCCCGATGTCCTTCCTCGACAACGCCGGACAGGACTGCTGCGCCCGCACCCGGATCCTGGTCCAGCGCGAGGTCTACGACGACTTCCTGGCCGAGCTCGCCCCGGCCGTCGCCGCCGTCACCGTGGGGGACCCGGCCGACGCCGCCACCGAGATGGGCCCGCTGATCTCGGCCCTCCAGCGGGACCGGGTCCGCTCCTACCTGACGCCCGACCAGAAGATCCTGGCCCAGGGCGAGGCGCCGTCAGGGCCCGGCTTCTGGTGCCCGCCGACTCTGCTGGCCCCCGAGGACCCGGAGAGCCGCGCCGCCACCGAGGAGATCTTCGGCCCGGTCGCCGTGGTGCTGCCCTTCACCGACGAGGCCGACGCGCTGCGGCTGGCCAACGCCACCCGCTACGGCCTCTCCGGCTCGCTGTGGACCCGCGACCTGGGCCGGGCCGTCCGCCTCGCCCGCGGCGTCAACGCCGGGAACCTGTCCGTCAACTCGCACAGCTCGGTCCGCTACTGGACGCCCTTCGGCGGCTTCAACGAGTCAGGACTGGGCCGCGAGCTGGGCCCGGACGCCCTTGCCCACTTCACCGAGACCAAGAACGTCTTCTTCGCCACCGAGGAGTAGAGCGCACATGAGCAACGAAACGACCGAGAGCGTCTGCCGCCGCCTGGTCGGCCGCACCGCCGTGATCACCGGCGCGGGCAGCGGCATCGGCCTGGCCACCGCCCGCCGACTGGCGAGCGAGGGCGCGCACGTCGTCTGCGGAGACATCGACGAGATCGCCGGCAAGGCGGCGGCCGAGGAGGTCGGCGGGCTGTTCGTGCGGGTCGACGTCACCGACGCGGACCAGGTCGACGCCCTGTTCAAGGCCGCCTTCGACACCTACGGCAGCGTCGACATCGCCTTCAACAACGCCGGTATCTCCCCGCCCGACGACGACTCCATCCTGACCACCGGGATCGACGCCTGGCGCCGGGTCCAGGAGGTCAACCTCACCTCGGTCTACCTCTGCTGCAAGGCCGCCCTCCCCTACATGCAGCGCCAGGGCAAGGGCTCCATCATCAACACCGCCAGCTTCGTCGCCCTGATGGGCGCCGCCACCTCGCAGATCTCCTACACCGCCTCCAAGGGCGGGGTGCTGGCGATGTCCCGCGAGCTGGGCGTGCAGTTCGCCCGCGAGGGGATCCGGGTCAACGCCCTGTGCCCCGGCCCGGTGGACACCCCGCTGCTGCGCGAGCTGTTCGCCAAGGACCCGGAGCGGGCCGCCCGCCGCCTGGTGCACATCCCGCTCGGCCGCTTCGCCCGCCCCGAGGAGATCGCCGCCGCGGTGGCCTTCCTCGCCAGCGACGACTCCTCCTTCATGACGGCCAATGAGTTCCTGGTCGACGGCGGCATCGGCGGCGCCTACGTCACCCCGCTGTAGGCGGCGCCTCATCCCATTCTCAGCTGATCCTCACAGGCGATTGACCACATGCTTATCCAACAACCCTTAGATTGCGCCTGTGAGTACGACAACCCCGGCCGGCTGGTACCCGGACCCCAAGCCCGCCGATCCCACCAACCCCGGACAGCGGTGGTGGAACGGCACCGAATGGACCGTCAGCACCAAGACGGACGAACCGCTGACCGTCGAGACCGACGTCCCGAAGCAGCGCTCGCGCCCCCGGCGGGCCACGGTGGTGGCCGGGACGGTGGCGGCGCTGCTCGGTCTCGGCGTCGGCAGCCTGACCACCTACCTGATCATGGACGGCCGTGACAGCGGTACGACCAAGGCCGCCGTGTCCACGCCGGGCAACGGCACCGCCCCCGGCGGTGGTAGCGGCGGACTGTTCGGGGAGGGCGGCTCGGGGGGTTCCTCCGGGGGCTCGGGCTCGACCGGCGGCGGTGGCTCGACCGGCGGTTCGTCCGGCGGCACGGGCGGCACCGGCACCAGCAGCACCACCGCCTACGACATCGTCGACGGCATATCCCTTCCCATTCCCAGCGGTTGGACCGGCGGCACCACCCAGAGCGGTTACGCCGCCCTGACCATCGGCTCCTACACCTGCGCCGGTTCCACCTCCACCTGCTCCCTCGGCGGCGCCAACACCACCACGCTCAAGGCCTCGGTCAGCGCCGGCGCCCAGGCCGCCGCCGAGGCCGACATCGCGGGCGCGGTCAAGGACGCCTACGGCACCATCACCGGCCACACCCAGCTGGAGTCCCAGGCGGTCACCGTTGCCGGACGCTCGGGCTACCTGATCCGCTGGAAGGTCGACGCCAAGGTCGGCAACAACGGCACGGTGGAGACCGTGGTCTTCCCGACCAGCGACAACAAGAGCCTGGTGGCCCTGCACCTGGGCTTCGACATCGCCGCCAAGGCCCCCGACGTGTCGGTGATGGACACCATCGTCAGCGGCATCAAGGACGCCACCGTCTCCGGCTCCTCCGCCGGTACCTCCAGCGGGACCAGCAACTCCTGACGAGGCATGCCAGATGGCTGTGCCCCCGCCGACCGGTCGGCGGGGGCACAGCCATCTGGCATGCTCAGAGGAAGGTCCGGCCCTCACCGCGGTAGGTGGGCACGGTCTCGACCACCTGGGCGCCCTCGATCAGTTGCACCTCGGCGAAGCGCTCGAACAGCTCGCCGGCCTTGGCGTGCCGGAACCACACCTTGTCGCCGATCAGCAGGTCGTCGGCCACCGAGCCCAGCAGTGGGGTCTGCACCTCCCCGGCGCCCTCCTGGGAGTCGTAGCGCAACCCCTGCGGCAGATAGGGGACGGGGGAGCGGTCCGCGCCCGCGGCGCCCGAGGCCGGGTAGCCGCCGCCGAGCACGGTCACCACGCCCACACCGGGGCGGCGCACCACCGGCTGGGCGAACAGCGCGGCCGGACGTCCGTGGAACGACCGGTAGTTGTCGAACAGCCGGGGGACGTAGAGGCCCGACCCGGCGGCGACCTCGGTCACCGCGTCCTCCGCGACGGTGCTCTCCACGCTGCCGGTGCCGCCGCCGTTGACGAACTCCAGCTCCGCGACCTCGCGCACCGCGCGCACCACCTCGGCCCGGCGCTGCGCCAGTTCGGCGCGGGCCGTGCGCTGCATCAGCTGCACCATGCGCGAGCGGAACGGACGCCCGGCGATGCTGTCGCCCACGCCCGCGATATGCCCCTCGTAGGCCATCAGCCCGACCACCCGGAAGCCGTCCCGCTGCTGCACCAGCCGGGCGAACCCGGCCAGCGCCTCCGGTGTGCGCAGTGGCGAGCGCCGCGCCCCGATCCGGATCCTGCCGCCGAGCAGGTGCAGTGCGGTGTCCAGCTCCAGGCAGACCCGGATCTCCTCGGTTCCCGCGCCGCGCGCCGCGTCGATCAGGTCGAGCTGCGCAGGGTCGTCCAGCAGCACCGAGATCGCCCGGGCCAGCTTGGGATCGGCGGCGAGCTCGGCGTAGCCGGCCCGGTCGGCGGAGGGGTAGGCGAGCAGGATGTCGTCGAAGCCGGCCCTGGCCAGCCAGATCGACTCGGCCAGGGTGAAGCTCATGATTCCCTGGAAGCCGTCCATCCGCAGCACCCGCTCCAGCAGCGCGCGGACCCGTACCGACTTGCTGGCCACCCGGATCGGCTTGCCCGCGGCGCGTCGGACCAGGTCCTCGGCGTTGGCGTCGAAGGCTTCGAGGTCCACGATCGCCAGCGGGGCGTCGAGTTGGGCCGTGGCACGGTCGTAGCGCGTGCGGTCAGCGGAAGGTGTCACCATGCCGGAAGCCTGCCACACCGTCGCTACCTGTCGGTAGGGGGTTGGCCGGGCGGGCATGAGTCCGGCTCAGGTTCCCCGGAGGACCTCGGCCGCGGCCTTCGCCACCGACTCCACCAGCGAGATCCCGCCCGCCTCGGTGGTGTTGCCGTCGGAGACCACGGATATCAGCAGCAGATGGCCGTTGCGGGACACCCGGCCGACGCTGTTGATCACCCACAGCCCCGTGGTCGAGCGCGGCAGCCAGCCGTTCTTCAGGGCGAAGTCGGAGCCGGTGGCCGCCGCGCTGACGCCCCAGCGCTGGTCGGTCTCGACCTGGCTCATCAGCCCCTGCTCATAGCTGCGCGAGGCGGGAGTCAGCTCCGAGGAACTGGTGAACACCTGCCGCAGCAGCCGCAGTTGGTCGGCGGCGCTGGTGGTGGTGAGCCCCCAGTACAGCCCCGAGCCGGCCTCGGTGTCGGTGAGGCCGAAGCGCTTGTTGGCGGCGTCCAGACCGCTGCTCTCGCCGATGGCCTTGTAGAGGCTGTCGGCGGCGGTGTTGTCGCTGTTCTCGATCATGCGGGTGGCGAGCGAGCGCTGTGAGGAGGTCAGCGTCGTGTCGTCGTCCTGGGCCTGGAGCAGCAGGGCGGCCAGGATGTCCATCTTGGCGATGCTGGCCGTGACGAAGGCGTGGTCGGTGTCGCCGTAGTCGAGCGCGGCCCCGGTGGTCAGGTCCGTGGCGGCGACGGCTACTGAGCCGTCGGCGGCGGACGCCGCCTTCTTGAGCTGGTCCATCGCTGCCTCCGAGCTGGTCGCCGAGGGCTTCGCCGACGCCTCGGCCGATGCCTTCGTCGATGCCTTCGCGGATGCCGATGCCGACGCGGTCGCGGACGCTGCGGCGGACTCCGACACTACCGGCGCCGGCGCCGAGGCCGAGGCGGAATCCGAGGAGCCGTCCGAGGACGACGAGCCCACCGGGACCAGGGCAGCGCCCTGCGCCGTCGCCTGGTGCCCGTGCAGCACCGTGGTCGTGGCGGCCACCGCGATGACCAGCAGCACGGCGGCGCCGATCGCGGCCCGGCTCCGCAGCAGGCCCAGGCGCCCGCCTGATTCCTGCCCCTGCTCATGTTCCTGCGGCTCGTCCGTACTTCTCGTCGACATGGTCCCGCACCGTAGGCATCGCGCCTACGCGTGGCCTGGGAGAAAGCGTGGAATCGGCTGGTAGGGCGGGTGCGGCCCGGTCCGGGGCGGTCCGTCCGGTCGACTAGGCTCGCCGGGTGCAGCGTAAGAACATCCCCGACCCGGGCTTCGCGGGCGACGACGGTTCGGCCGACCCCCGCCTCGCGGCGGCCCTCGCCCGACAGGCGGCCGAGCCCTCGCCCGAGACCGAGCAGGAGCTGCTGGCGGCCCTGGTCGGCGCCCGGCTGATGGTGCCGATCGTGGCGATCCTCGGCGAGGCCGAGACCGGCGCGGACGGCCTGAAGCACGAGAAGTCCAGCGACATGGCGGTCCCGACCGTCCAGGCCCCGGACGGGCGCAGGGGACTGCCGGCCTTCACCTCGCTGGAGGCCCTCGCCCGCTGGCGCTCCGACGCCCGCCCGGCCCCGGTCCCGGCCCATCAGGCGGTCCAGGCCGCCTGGTCGGAGCAGGCCGACGCGCTGCTCATCGACCTGGCCGGGCCGGCCTTCTACGAGCTCTCGGGCGCCGCGATGCGTGCCGTCGCGGAGCGGCGGGCCAGGATCGAACCGCTGCGCGACCCGGAGGTCGCCGAGGCGGTGCGCGGGCTGCTGGTCCCGTACCCGGCCGTGCTGCGCGCCCATCTGATGCCGAGCGAACGGGCCGACGCGACGCTCGCGCTCATCCCCGACCCGGCGACGGACCCCGCCGAGCTCACCGCGGCGGTCCAGCGGCTGGCGGCCGCCCTCGCCGCCGACGACCTGCTGCGCATCCGCCTGGACCGCGGGCTCGACCTCGCGGTCGTCCCCCCGTCCTCCGCGGAGCCGGCCACACCCCTCTACACCCGCTGACGCCCAGCCATTTCGAAGCTTCGCCCGTCGAGACCCGCCGCGGCTATCCGTAGACCGGCCCCGTGAACTTCTCGCCCGGGCCGGTCCCCGGCTCGTCCGGGACCAGTGACGCCTCGCGGAAGGCGAGCTGCAGCGACTTCAGCCCGTCCCGGAGCGGCGCGGCGTGGAAGTTGCTGATCTCCGGGGCGCCGGCGGTGACCAGCCCGGCCAGGGCGGTGATCAGCTTGCGGGCCTCGTCCAGGTCCTTGTGCTTCTCGCCGTCCTCGGCCAGCCCCAGGTTGACCGCCGCCGCGCTCATCAGGTGCACCGCCACCGTGGTGATGACCTCCACCGCCGGCACGTCCGCGATGTCACGGGTCAGATCGTCGAAGTCGGGGTTCTCGGGAGCCTCAGGGCTCTCCGGCTGGCTGCTCATGGATACTCGTCTCACCGGTCGAACACGGATGTCTGCACCGCAGTCTGCCTGATCACTGGGGGGCGCACCCAAAACGCCCCCGCGCCGGGGAATTCTGCGCTAGGGCCGAACGCTGCTATGGTTGGACACTGACCGGCCAGGTACTGCCATGCCCGAGGGGAAATCCTTCAGGCACACGGCACCGTACCCGGCCCACAAGTGGAGTCTCCTCCCACCCGCATCGACCCCAGGGTCGTCGGGTTCCGGTCCGGTGGTGCCCGTCCTGCCAAGGGATGCGGCATCGCTCAGCGCGTATCGCGGACATGTGCTCCGCGGCTGCGCGCCCGGTTTCCGTGGAGCCCCGCCTGTGTGTCATGCGGGGCTTTTTTCGTGCCCGCGGTGCTGCGCCCGGCGCATCCCCACCGCGGTACGAATGAAGTCCTGTGTGGCGGTGAAAAGTCCGCTGTTCACGTGACTGCCGTCGGCAGCCACGAGGTGCAACCGAGGAGGATCCATCAGCACCGAGCCCCGCATCAACGACCGGATTCGCGTCCCCGAGGTGCGACTCGTCGGTCCCAGCGGCGAGCAGGTCGGCATCGTGCCGCTTGCCAAGGCCCTGGAACTTGCGCAGGAGTACGACCTGGACCTGGTCGAGGTCGCGGCGACCGCCCGGCCGCCGGTGTGCAAGCTCATGGACTACGGCAAGTTCAAGTACGAGTCCGCCCTGAAGGCCCGTGAGGCGCGCAAGAACCAGGCGCACACGGTCATCAAGGAGATGAAGCTCCGCCCGAAGATCGACCCGCACGACTACGACACCAAGAAGGGTCACGTCGTCCGGTTCCTCAAGCAGGGTGACAAGGTCAAGATCACGATCATGTTCCGTGGTCGTGAGCAGTCCCGCCCCGAGCTCGGCTTCCGGCTGCTGCAGCGTCTCGCGTCGGATGTCGAGGAGCTGGGCTTCATCGAGTCCAACCCGAAGCAGGACGGCCGGAACATGATCATGGTTCTGGGCCCGCACAAGAAGAAGACCGAGGCCATGGCCGAGGCCCGCGAGGCGGCAGCCGCCCGCAAGGCCGACCGCCAGGGCCGTCCCGCCGAGGACGACGAGGCCCCCGCCGCCGAACAGGCGCCGCAGGAGGCAGCCGAGTCCGCGGTGGCCACGACCCTTGAGAACACAGTCCCCGAGGCCGCGGAAGAGACTGTCGACGCCCCCGTCGGCGACGAGGTCTCGGACGCTTCGGAGGTGGCAGCCAAGTAGGCTGCCGCATCCACACCCGGCCCACCGGCACCCGCCGGAGGGCCCTGAGACACAAGCGCTCCCGCTCGCGCCCTGGCGCAGGGCGGGAGCGGACCGACGAGGAGAGTACGGCGACATGCCGAAGAACAAGACGCACTCCGGTGCCAGCAAGCGCTTCAAGATCACTGGCTCCGGCAAGGTGCTGCGCCAGCGCGCCGGCCGTCGTCACTACCTCGAGCACAAGGCGTCCACGCTGACCCGTCGCCTTGCCGGCACGGTCGAGGTCTCCCCGGCTGACGCCAAGAAGGTCAAGAAGCTTCTCGGCAAGTGATCCTGCGCCCCGCGCAGCCGATCCCCTCGACCCATTCGTAACCGGACCGCGTGAGACAGACCGTGGTCCTCACCAAGGAGTAACAACGTGGCACGCGTCAAGCGGGCAGTAAACGCCCACAAGAAGCGCCGGGTCATCCTCGAGCGCGCCAGCGGTTACCGCGGCCAGCGTTCGCGCCTGTACCGCAAGGCCAAGGAGCAGGTCACCCACTCCTTCGTCTACAACTACAACGACCGGAAGAAGCGCAAGGGCGACTTCCGTCAGCTGTGGATCCAGCGCATCAACGCTGCGGCGCGTGCGAACGGCATGACGTACAACCGGCTGATCCAGGGCCTGAAGCTGGCCAGCGTCGAGATCGACCGCAAGATGCTCGCCGAGCTCGCCGTGCACGACGCCACCGCGTTCGCCGCGCTGGTCGAGGTCGCGCAGAAGGCCCTCCCGGCCGACGTCAACGCGCCCCGCGTCGCCGCCTGAGCGACCGCCTGAGCCGACTCCGTCGGACTCTGTCGCCGCAAGCGTCTTTCCGAGAACGGACCCGTAGGGGGATCTCCCCTTGCGGGTCCGTTCCGGTTGGCGATCCTGTTGCCGAAGTGAGAGCGAGCGATGCCCCAGCAGCCCTTCCCCGCCCCCGAGCTGACCTCACTGCGCTCGCCCCGGGTCACCGCCGCCCGCCGGCTGTCCCGCCGGGCCCAGCGCGGCAAGGAGCGCCGCTTCGTCGCCGAGGGCCCGCAGGCCGTCCGTGAGGCCGTGGCGTACGGGACGCTGCCGGGCGGCGAGCACGCCGTGGTCGAGATCTACACCACACCCGAGGCCGCCGAGCGCCATGCCGAGCTGCTGGCGGACGCCAGGGCCGCCCGGGTGCCGGTGCTGACCGCCTCCGACGAGGTGATCGAGGCGGTCTGCCAGACGGTCACCCCGCAGGGCATCGTCGCCGTCTGCCGCTTCCTGGACACCTCCTTCGAGCAGGTGCTGGCCGCCCGCCCCCGGCTGGTCGCGGTGCTGGCCCATGTCCGCGACCCCGGGAACGCCGGGACGGTGCTGCGCACGGCCGACGCCGCCGGGGCCGACGCGGTGGTGCTCACCGACGCCTCGGTGGACCTCTACAACCCCAAGGCCGTCCGCGCCTCCGTCGGCAGCCTCTACCACCTGCCGGTGGCCGTGGGGGTGCCGGTTGAGCAGGCCGTGGCCGGACTGCGCGCGGCCGGGGTGCGGATCCTGGCGGCGGACGGCGCCGGCAAGCGCGACCTGGACCAGGAGCTCGACGACGGCACCCTGGGCGGCCCGACCGCCTGGGTCTTCGGCAACGAGGCCTGGGGCCTGCCCGAGTCCACCCGGGCCCTGGCCGACGAGGTGGTCCGGGTCCCGATCCACGGGCACGCCGAGAGCCTCAACCTCGCGACCGCCGCCGCCGTGTGCCTCTACGCCTCAGCCCGCGCACAGCGTGGCCCCACCGGGTGCCGTACCTAGCACCGGATTCGCTAGGGTGACCACGGCGGCATCCGGAGGGGAGGGCGGCCACATGACCGACACGCGGCAGGTCCGTGCGTCAACCCGCGCTGTCCCGCCGGGCCTCGATCCGGAGGACCTGCCGGACGGGCTGGTCGTCGCGGACGCCGACGGGGTGGTCGTCTGCTTCAACTCCGCGGCCGCCCGGATCAGCGGGATCAGCCGGGAGCAGGCCCTGGGCCGCCCGCTGGCCGAGGCCCTGCCGTTAGAGGACCTGGAGGGCCGCCGCTGGTGGCCGCTGCTGGACCCGTACGGCGGGCTGCGGATACGCACCGGACAGCCCGAACGCAATCTGCTGCTGCCCGGCGGCCGCGAGGTGCTGGTCTCCGCCCGCTACCTGCGCGAGGGCACCGGACCGGTGCGCCGGGTGGTGGTCGCGCTGCGCGGCACCGAGGCCCGGCGCCGTACCGAGCGCAGCCACGCCGAGCTGATCGCCACCGTCGCCCATGAGCTGCGCTCCCCGCTGACCAGCGTCAAGGGCTTCACCGCGACCCTGCTGCAGAAGTGGGAGCGGTTCACCGACGACCAGAAGAAACTGATGCTGGAGACCGTCGACGCCGATGCCAACCGGGTCACCCGGCTGATCGCCGAGCTGCTCGACATCTCCAGGATCGACGCCGGACGGCTGGAGATCCGCCGCCAGAAGGTCGACCTGCCGCTGGCGCTGCGCCGCCACGTGGAGGGCAAGATCGCCGCCGGGGTCGCCCCCGAGCGCTTTGTGATCCGGGTCAACGAGCCGCTGCCGCCGCTGTGGGCGGACGCAGACAAGCTCGACCAGGTGCTGGGCAACCTGCTGGAAAACGCGGTGCGCCACGGTGAGGGAACTGTCACCATCGAGGTCGAACCGGACAAGGCGGTCCTCGCCTCCGGCCAGCTGCGCGAAGGGACGGCGGTGACGGTGAGCGACCAGGGCCCCGGCATCCCCGAGGAGTCCATCCCGCGCGTCTTCACCCGCTTCTGGCGCGGCAGCAAGCGCGGCGGCACCGGCCTGGGCCTCTACATCGTCAAGGGCATCGTCGAGGCCCACGGCGGCAGCATCGCGGTGGACCGGGCGCCCGAGGGCGGGGCCAGGTTCCGATTTATCCTGCCCGCGGGCATCCCCGACTTCATGGCCTGACCGGTACGTCCCAGCCTGACCGGTACGTCCCCGGGCCGCCTCGGAGAGCACGCGGGCGCTGCCGACTCCAGAACCTCAGTAGACTCGGCCTTTGGCGCCGTGCGCTGAACCACGCAGGAGCATGGGAAGAAGAGGGATGTCCGCACCGAACAAGTCCTACGATCCGGTCGAGGTCGAGGCGTTGAAGCCGGAAGAGATCGAGCGCCTGCGGGACGCGGCGCTGGCCGCGTTCGAGGCCGCCGCCGACCTCGCCGCGCTGCAGGAGGCCAAGGTCGCCCACACCGGCGACCGCTCCCCGCTGTCCCTGGCCAACCGTGAGATCGGCGCGCTGCCGCCGCAGGCCAAGAAGGAGGCCGGCCAGCGGGTCGGCCAGGCCCGCGGAGCCGTCAACAAGGCCCTCGCCGAGCGCCGCGTCGTCCTGGAGGCCGAGCGGGACGCCCGGGTGCTCACCGAGGAGGCCGTGGACGTCACCCTCCCGTACGACCGAGCCCCGCGCGGCGCCCGGCACCCGCTGACGACCCTCTCCGAGCGGCTCGGCGACATCTTCACCTCCATGGGCTACGCCATCGCCGAGGGCCCCGAGGTCGAGGCCGAGTGGCTGAACTTCGACGCCCTCAACATGGGCCCGGACCACCCGGCGCGCTCCACCCAGGACACCTTCTTCCTCAAGGACGCAGATTCGGTAGTCCTGCGGACGCACACCTCCGGCGTGCAGATCCGCTCCATGCTGGCCGCCTCCGAGCCGCCGATCTACGTGATCTGCCCGGGCCGGGTGTTCCGCTCCGACGAGCTGGACGCCACCCACACCCCGGTCTTCAGCCAGATCGAGCTGCTGGCCGTGGACGAGGGCCTGACCATGGCCGACCTCAAGGGCACCCTGGACCACATGGTGGTCTCGCTCTTCGGCGAGGGCATGAAGACCCGGCTGCGCCCCAACTACTTCCCCTTCACCGAGCCGTCCGCCGAGATGGACATGGTGTGCTTCCACTGCCGCGGCGAGTCCGTCGGCAACCCGGACCGCCCCTGCCGGACCTGCTCCTCCGAGGGCTGGATCGAGCTGGGCGGCTGCGGGATGGTCAACCCGCGGGTGCTGATCGCCTGCGGCATCGACCCCAACAGGTACAGCGGCTTCGCGTTCGGCTTCGGCATCGAGCGACTGCTGATGTTCCGCCACAACGTCGAAGACATGCGAGACATCGTGGAGGGTGACGTGCGCTTCACCCTTCCGTTCGGGATGGAGATCTGATGCGCGTCCCGCTTTCCTGGCTGCGGGAGTACGTCGACCTGCCCGCAGGCGAGACCGGCCGCGACGTGGCCGACCGGCTGGTCCGGGCCGGGCTGGAGGTCGAGACCGTCGAGCAGCTCGGCGGCGACCTCAAGGGCCCGCTGGTGGTCGGCAAGGTGCTGGCCATCGAGGAGCTCACCGGCTTCAAGAAGCCCATCCGCTACTGCCAGGTCGACGTCGGCGACGCCAACGGCACCGGCGAGCCGCAGAACATCGTCTGCGGCGCCCGCAACTTCGCCGTCGGCGACAAGGTCGTCGTGGTGCTCCCCGGCGCGGTGCTGCCCGGCCCGTTCCCGATCTCGGCGCGGCAGACCTACGGCCACACCTCCGAGGGCATGATCTGCTCGGCCCGCGAGCTGGGCATGGGCGACGACCACGACGGCATCATCGTGCTGCCGGCCGAGTACGTGCCCGGCACCGACGCCATCGAGCTGCTGGAGCTGGTGGACGAGGTCCTGGACATCGCCGTCACCGCCGACCGCGGCTACTGCCTGTCGGTGCGCGGCGTCGCCCGTGAGGCCGCCATCGCCTACAGCCTGCCGCTGAGCGACCCGGCGCTGCTGGACGTCCCCCCGGCCAACGCCTACGGCCCGCTGGTCAAGGTCGAGGACCAGGCGGGCTGCGACCGCTTCGTGGCCCGCAGCGTCATCGGCATCGAGCCGACCGCGCTGTCCCCGCTGTGGCTGCAGCGCCGGATCCAGAAGGCCGGGATGCGCCCCATCTCGCTGGCCGTGGACATCACCAACTACGTGATGCTGGAGCTCGGCCAGCCGCTGCACGCCTACGACCGCAGCCGGATCGACGGCGCGATCACCGTGCGCCGCGCCCGCGCGGGCGAGAAGCTGCGCACCCTGGACGGCGTCGAGCGCACCCTCGCCGCCGAGGACCTGCTGATCTGCGACAACTCCGGGCCGATCGGCCTGGCCGGGGTCATGGGCGGGGCCGGCACCGAGATCGCCACCGCGGTCGAGGACCCGGAGACCGGCCTGGTCAGCGGCACCACCGAGGTCGTCATCGAGGCCGCGCACTTCGCGCCGGTCGTCATCGCCCGCAGCGTGCGCCGCCACAAGCTGCCCTCCGAGGCCGCCAAGCGATTCGAGCGCGGCGTGGACCCGGAGGCCGGCAAGGCCGCCGCGCAGCGTGCCGTGGACCTGCTGGTGCTGGTCGCCGGCGGCACCGCCGAGGCCGGGGTCACCGACATCGCCGCGCCGCACCCGGTGCACAGCATCACCATCGCCGCGGACCACCCGGACCGGGTGGCCGGGCAGGAGTACGGCCGCGAGACCGTGGTGCGCCGGCTCCAGGAGGTCGGCTGCACCGTGGTCGGCGGGGACGTGCTGGTGGTCACCCCGCCGAGCTGGCGGCCCGACCTGACCGACCCCAACGACCTCGCCGAGGAGGTCATCCGGCTGGAGGGCTACGCCGAGCTGCCCTCCACGCTGCCGACGCCGCCCGCGGGCCAGGGCCTCACCGAGTCCCAGCGGCTGCGCCGCCGCACCGGCCTGGCGCTGGCCGGGGCCGGCTATGTCGAGGTGCTGAACTACCCGTTCATCGGCGAGGCCGTACTCGACGCCTTCGGGCTCGACGCCGACGACCCGCGCCGGGAGACGGTGCAGCTGGCCAACCCGATCTCCGACGAGGAGCCGTCGCTGCGCACCACGCTGCTGCCGGGCCTGCTGGCGGCGCTGCGCCGCAATGTCGGCCGGGGCGCGACGGACGTGGCGCTGTTCGAGCAGGGCCTGGCCTTCCGGGTGGACGGCACCGACCCGCAGTCGCTGTTCAAGGCGCCGCGGCTGCCGGTCGACCGCCGTCCCACCGACGAGGAGGTCGCGCAGCTCGACGCCGCGCTGCCGCGCCAGCCGCGCCGGGTCGCCACCGTCCTCGCGGGCAACCGCGAGCCCGACGGCTGGTGGGGCAAGGGCCGCGCCGCGACCTGGGCCGACGCGGTCGAGTCGGCCCGTACGGTGGCGGCCGCCGCCGGGGTCGAGCTGACGGTCCGCCAGGACCAGCACGCGCCCTGGCACCCGGGCCGCTGCGCCGCCCTCTACGTGGGCGACCGGCTGGTCGGCCACGCGGGCGAGCTGCACCCGCGCACCGTCAAGGCGCTGCACCTGCCGGAGCGCACCTGCGCGATGGAGCTGGACGTCGAGCTGCTGACGGCCGACGGCGCCCGTCAGGTCGAGGGCCCGAGGATCTCCGGCTTCCCGGTCGCCACCCAGGACGTCGCCCTGGTCGTGGACGCCGGTGTGCCTGCCGCCGAGGTCGAGGCCGCGCTGCGGTCCGGCGCCGGTCCGCTGCTGGAGTCGCTGCGGCTGTTCGACGTCTACACCGGCGAGCAGATCGGCGCGGACAAGAAGTCGCTGGCCTACGCCCTGCGCTTCCGCGCGACGGACCGCACCCTGACGGCGGAGGAGGCGACCGCAGCCCGCGAGGCCGCCATCGCCGAGGCCGTCGCCCGCACCGGCGCGAGCCCGCGCGGCTGACGCACGGCGGCAGTACGGCAAGAAGCACGGCGGCCCGTTCCCGGATCCCGGGAGCGGGCCGCCGTTGTGCTGTGGGTTCGGACCGGACGGTTTGAGGCGCGGCGGTCGGCGACAGGATCAAGGGCAGGAACGTTCTTGCTCCAGGAGGCCCCATGCCGTCCAGTCCCGCCCCGATACGCCTGTCCGACGAGGTCCGAAAAGCCGTCGAGCGGGGGCGCCCGGTGGTGGCGCTGGAGTCGACCATCATCTCGCACGGGCTGCCGCGCCCGCGGAACCTGGAGGTCGCCCGCGAGCTGGAGGCGACCGTCCGGACCGCCGGGGCGGTCCCGGCCACCATCGCGGTGCTGGACGGGGTGGCCAGGGTCGGGCTCGGCAAGGACGAGCTGGAGCGGGTCGCCAACGACGAGTCCATGCGCAAGCTCGGCTTCCGCGATCTGGCCCCTGCGGTCGCGCTCGGGGCGAGCGGCGCGACCACCGTGTCCGGGACGGCCTTCCTGGCCCACTCGGCCGGGATCGCGGTGTTCGCCACCGGCGGCCTCGGCGGCGTGCACCGCGACTGGGTGACCCTGCAGGACGAGTCCGCCGACCTCGGGCTCTTGGCCCGGGTGCCGATCACGGTGGTGTGCGCGGGGGTGAAGTCCATCCTGGACGTCCCGGCGACGCTGCAGCGCCTGGAGACGCTGAACGTGGGGGTGGTCGGTTACCGGACCGCCGACTTCCCCGGCTTCTACCTGCGCAGCTCCGGACTGCCGGTCGACTGGACGCTGGACACCCCCGACCAGGTGGCGCAGCTGATGCGGGCCCGCTGGCAGCTCAACGCCGACCTCACCGCGCTGATCGTCGGCAACCCGGTCTCCGAGGCGGAGCAGCTCGACCCCGAACTGCACGACCGGGTCCTCGCCAAGGCCCTGCGCGCCGCCGAGCGCAAGGGCATCACCGGCCAGGCGGTCACCCCCTTCCTGCTCGGCTACCTGGCGGAGCACACCGACGGCGCCTCGCTGGAGGCCAACCTCGCCGCGGTACGCGGCAATGTCGCCCTGGCGGCGCAGATCGCCCGCAGCCACGCGGCGCTCAGTTGACGGGGGCTCAGCCGATCGGGGGCCGGGCCCTGCTGGTGCTGGGCGACCTGGTCACCGATGTGGTCGCGCTGCACGCCAAGCCGCTCAGCCCGGACACCGACACCGCCGCGCGGATCGCGGTCCGCCCCGGCGGCTCCGCCGCCAACACGGCGGCCTGGGCGGCGCACGCCGGGGCGCAGGTGCGGCTGCTGGCGCGGGTCGGGGCCGACTCGGTCGACTGGCACCGCGAGGCGCTGGCACGCGGCGGCGTGGAGACCTGCCTGCGGGTGGACCCGGACCGGCCGACGGCGGTCGTCATCGACCTGGTGGACGGCGCGGGGGAGCGGACCTTTGTGACCGACCGCGGCGCCAGCGGCGCCCTCGGCCCCTCCGACTGGGAGGACTCCCTGCTGGACGGGGTGGGACGGCTGCACCTCTCCGGCTATCTGCTGTTCGGCGCGGAGGGCCGGGCGCTCGCGGAGGTCGCCGTGGCGGCGGCCCGTGCGCGGGGGATCGGCGTCAGCGTCGACCCGGCGTCCAGCGGCTTTCTGCGCGAGTTCGGTGCGGAACGCTTCCTCGGTCTGCTCGGCGGCGTCCTGTTCAGTGGCGTTGACCTGTTGCTGCCCAATCTGGACGAGGCCCGGGTGCTGACCGGTCAGGCCGACCCGGCCGCCGCAGCACGGGCGCTGAGCGCGCACTGCGGCTGCCGGGTGGCCCTGAAGCTGGGCGCCGCCGGTGCGCTGCTGGCCGAGGGCGGCGCCCTGCTCGGCCCGGTCCCGGCCCCCGAGGTCGTCCCGCTGGACTCCACCGGCGCCGGCGACGCCTTCGCCGGCGGCCTGCTCGCCGCGCTGCTGGCGGGCGGCTCGCTGTCGGCGGCAGCGGCGGCGGGCTGTCGGCTCGGGGCGGCGGCGGTCGTCGCCGTGGGTGGACGTCCGGGAGCTGACAGCACCCACGCGTAGCGCCGATACTGCGCCAATGCTTGAGTGCTCAAGCTTCTGCTACGGTGGACCGCATGAGTGAGGCACTGGAGACGTCGCTGCGCCTGGTCCGAGCCCAGGCGGCACTGGTCAAGCGGTTCGACGCCCGGCTTTCCGGGCTGCACGGCGTCAGCTTCGCCGACCTCGCCGTGCTGCGCTGCCTCGGGCAGGCGGAGGGCGGCAGGATGCGCCGGGTGGACCTGGCCCAGGCGCTGGGGCTGTCCGCGTCCGGCGTCACCCGTGGCCTGATCCCGCTGGAGCGGATCGGCCTGGTCGTCCGGGAGCCCGACCCGCGTGACGCCCGGGTGGCCTATGCGGCGCTGACGCCCACCGGACGCGAGCGGCTGGACGAGATGGAGCGCACCGCCGGCGAAGTCGCCGAAGACGTCTTCACCGGCGAGGTCTGG
Organism: Streptacidiphilus sp. EB103A; assembly: GCF_041261405.1. Taxonomy (NCBI): domain Bacteria; kingdom Bacillati; phylum Actinomycetota; class Actinomycetes; order Kitasatosporales; family Streptomycetaceae; genus Streptacidiphilus; species Streptacidiphilus sp. EB103A. Next base: position 660,656 of record NZ_JBGCAQ010000001.1, read on the forward strand.
GACGGTGGCGGGCTGGCCACGCTGGTGGCCCTGCTGGACGCTTTGGAGGGCGGCGCCGGGGCCGGTACCGCCAGGCCGGGCAGGCGGACGGAATCGGTGGCCGACCGCCATGGTTGACCTGCTGGGGGAGGCGCAGTGGCGGATGGTGGAGCTGATGCTGGGCGGCGGCTGGGCGGCCCCGCTGCTCGCCGGGCCGGCGAGCGGACGAGAGGTGGAGCGGGTGCGGGCGAGTAGCGGACTGACCGAGGTGACGGCCCTGCGCTACCTGGAGCCGCTGCGCGCCGGCGGCTCGCTCCCCGGTGTCGTCGAGACCGACGACCTGGGCACCTACGTCGTGAAGTTCTCCGGCGCCGCACAGGGGCGCAAGGCCCTGGTCGCCGAGGTCATCACCGCTGAGCTGGGACGACGCCTCGGCCTGCCGGTCCCGGAGATGGTGCTGGTCAGGTTCGACCCGGAGGTGGCCGCGCACGAGCCGGACCCGGAGGTGCAGGACCTGCTGCGGGCCAGCGCCGGGCTGAATCTCGGCATGGACTACCTGCCGGGCGCCCGCGACTTCGCGCCCAAGGTCATCAGGGACGTCGACGTGTCGCCGGCCGAGGCCGGGCGGATCGTCTGGTTCGACGCCCTGATGGGCAATGTCGACCGCACCGTGCACAGCCCCAACCTGATGGTGTGGCACCGGCGGCTGTGGCTGATCGACCACGGCGCCGCGCTGATCTTCCACCACCGCTGGTCGGCCGCGCCGGAGGCGATCGGCCGGAAGTACCCGATGTCCGAGCACGCCCTCGGCGGCTACGCCCCCGACATCGCCGGGGCGGACCGGGCCCTGGCACCGCTGGTCACCGTCGAACTGCTGCGCGAGGTGACCGGGCTGGTCCCGGACGAGTGGCTGGAGCCCGAGCCGGGCCTGGACACCCCCGCATTGCAGCGCGAGGCCTATGTCAGCCACCTCGCCGCCCGCGCGGGCCGCTCCGCCGAGTGGCTGCCGGACTGCTTCGCCACCCCCGAGGAGCTCGCCGAGCGCGAGGCGAGGCGCACGGCGGCGACCCTGGCCGGGCGCCCGGCCTGGCTGCAGCACGTGCGGGGTTGACCCGGGCCGACACCGGCGGGGTACGGTCGGCCCCATGCGGATCTGTGTGCTGGGAGCCGGGGCGGTCGGCGGGTTCATCGGGGCGAGGCTCGCCCTCGCGGGCGTGGAGACCTCGGCGGTCGCCCGCGGGGCGACGCTGGCCTCGTTGCGTCGGCACGGCTGGCGGCTGGAGTCCGCGGAGACCCCCGGCGGCGCGACCGTCGCCTCCGCGCCGGTCCGGGCCACCGACGAGGCCGCCGAGCTCGGCGTCCAGGACGTGGTGGTCCTCGCCGTCAAGGCGCATGCGGTGCCCTCCGCCCTGGACAGCCTCTCCCACCTCGTCGGACCGGAGACCGCCGTGGTCACCGCCCTCAACGGCGTCCCCTGGTGGTTCTTCGAGGGCTTCGGCGGCCCCTGCGAGGGCCGGCACCTGGACACGGTCGACCCGGGCGGCCGGATCGCCGCCGCGATCCCCGTCGGCAATGTCGTCGGCTGCGTGGTCCACGTCAGCTGCAGCACCCCCGAGCCGGGCCTGGTGCACCATCACAAGGGCACCGGGCTGATCCTCGGCGAGCCCGACACCACCCGGTCGGCCCGGGTGCAGGAACTCGTCTCGCTGCTGCGCGGCGCGGACCTGGACGCGACCGTGTCCACCGCCATTCAGAAGGACGTCTGGTTCAAGCTCTGGGGCAATATGACGATGAACCCGGTCTCCGCCCTCACCGGCGCGACCGGCGACCTCATCCTCGACGACGAGCTGGTCATGGGCTTCTGCCATGCCGCGATGCGGGAGGCCGCCGGGATCGGCGCACGCATCGGCTGCCCGGTCGACCAGAGCCCCGAGGACCGCAGTCGGGTCACCCGCAAGCTCGGCGTCGCCCGGACCTCCATGCTCCAGGACGCCCAGGCCGGGCGCAGGCTCGAACTCGACGCCCTGGTCGGCTCGGTGCGCGAGATCGGCGGCCTGCTGGGCGTGCCCACCCCCAGCATCGACGCGCTGCTGGGCCTCACCCGCCTCAGCGCCCGCGTGCACGGGCTGCTCTGACGTTCCGTCACATCACGTCGCGTCGCGTTAGCGCGGTGACATCCCGGGTACGCGCAGCAACGGACGCCAACCGCCAACCGGACCGATGAGGTGTGACATGCTGCTGCTCGGACTGCTGCTCATGGGCGGAACGATCGCCTTCGCCACGGTGCTGATCGCCGACAACCTCGACGGGGGGCCGCAGTACTCGGCCACCCTCTTCGATCACCACCTCGCCACCGTCAACACGCTGGGCGCATTCCTCGCCGGAATGGCGCTGGCACTGGTCTTCTGCGCAGCCCTGGTGATGGCCACGGCCGGCGCCCGCCGCGAGCGGCGCCGCAACGCCGAACTGCGCGCCGCGCGCCGCGACCGCAAGGCCGCCACGAAGACCGTCCCGGCCGGCACCGCCACGGAGCCGAGCGACGGCGACACCGCGACGATGCCGGTGGTGCTGACCAAGCGCCGCACCCGCGGGGTGCGCATCTTCGGTCACTGAGGTTCGGCCGCTGGGGCTGGTGCGCATGTGACGCCGGAGGCGGGGTAGGTGGGGGCCATGACCGAAGCACTGGTCGAGGACGACCCCGGGCGCATCCACCCGGACGACATGGCCGCGATCCTCGACGCCCTCGATGCCATCGACGTGTCCGCCAAGCCGGTGCGGACCGTCGCCCCCGACAACCCGGAGGACTGGACCCTGTGCCTGCACTGGCTGCAGCAGGGTCCGGTCTCCTCCGACACCGAGGCGGCCCTGCCCGGCGTGCTGGCCCGGATCCGGGACCACTACACCGTCCACGGCCGTACCCCGCCGACCCGGATCGACCTGCACGGACCGGACGGCGGGGAACTGCTCACCGTCGAGGGCGGGCCGTCCCACCCGTCCTGACCCGCTCAGTGCGGAATGGCGTTGATGACCTCGTGCGCGCCCTGGCGCAGCAGCGTCGCCGCCACCGACGTGCCCAGCGCCAGCGCGTTGCGGTCCCACTCGTGCGCGTCCAGCGTGGTCTTCCCGTCCGCGCTGAACACCCGGGCCCGCAGCGACAGCCTGCCGTCGTGCTCGGTGGTCGCGAAGGCGGCGATGGGGGAGTTGCAGTGGCCCTGGAGCACATGCAGCAGCATCCGCTCGGCGGTGGTCTGCCGGAACGTCTCCGCGTCGTTGAGCGCGGCGACGGCCTCGATCACGGCCTCGTCCTCGCTGCGGCACTGCAGGGCGAGGGTGCCCGAGCCGACGGCCGGCATCATCTGCTCCACCGTCAGGACCTGGGTGATCCGGTCCTGCGCCCCGATCCGCTCCAGGCCGGAGACGGCCAGCAGCAGTGCGTCCACGTCGCCGGCATCGAGCTTCGCCAGCCGGCTGTTGGCGTTGCCGCGGATCGGCACCGGCTCCAGCTCGGGCCAGCGCTGCGCGAGTTGGGCCACCCGGCGGACGGACGAGGTGCCGATCCGGCTGCCCGCAGGGAGCTGGTCCAGGGTCAGCCCACCGGGGTGGACCAGGGCGTCCCGCAGGTCGTCACGGGCCAGGTAGGCGGCGAACACCGTCCCGGCCGGCACCGGCCGGTCCCCGGGCACGTCCTTGACGCAGTGCACGGCGAGGTCGATGCTCCCGGCGAGCAGCGCCTCGTCCAGCTCCCGGGTGAAGGCGCCCTTGCCGCCGAGCTCCACCAGCGCGCCGGACCAGCGGTCGCCCGAGGTCGTGAACGGGACCACCTCGGTGGCGATCCCGGGGTGCTCGGCGGCCAGTTCGGCCCGTACCCGCGCCACCTGGGCCAGTGACATCGGGGAGGAACGCGCCCCGATACGGATCAGTTGAGGATCTGACATGGCCTCAGCGTAGGGCGTCCCGCTCCCGGATCCCGCATTCGGGGGGTGGCGACCCGTCATCCGTCACCTGGGGGTAATGTGGCCCGGCGCGGGCGCTCACGTGTCGGAGTCCGCCGGCTCGTAGGTCTCGTTGAGGACGGTCTCGTCGATCGGGTAGAACTCGCCCCGGACGCCACGGACCACATGGTGTCCGGTGTAGACCCCGACCCAGGTCGAGTGGAGCTCGTCGAAGACCTCGGCGGTGATCCTGGAGTCCTGACTCGGGCCCTTCGGCACGATGACGCGAAACGCGCCGCCGCAGAACTCCCGCATCTCCTCCTGGTTGAGGCCGGTCCACAGGAGCGTGCGGACGGTAACCGGACGCTTCCGGCGCATGGTCACGGACGGCATGTCAGTTCCTTTCCACAGTCGTCTCCTTGTCGCCTGCCCAGGCAGCGGCGGCTATGCGGACGGACTGGTGCTTCTGGAGCCGTATGCTCTCAGGCCGGAAGCCGCGAGGACAGCGGAAGACACGTTCCACGCGCGGAGACACCGCAGATTCTTACGGGCGAAGCCCGGAAGCCTCAGATCCCTGCAGTGTCGGGCTGCTCGATCCATTCGGTGCGGACGATGTGACGGGTCAGCACCACCAGTCGGTAGTCCGCGAGTTGCTCCTCGCCGTGCTGTTCGAGCCGGATCTCCAGGGCGTCGCGTTCCGTGCCGTACTCGACCATCTCCCGGGGCTGTCCGTCGATGACGGCCTGCACGGCGTACTCGACGGTGCCTCCGGCCAGCTGGGCGTGCAGCCGGTCGACCTCGGCCAGCAGGACGGCGATGTCCGCCGACTCCCACCGGTCGGTGTCACCGGCGGCGTAACGGGAGCGGATGGCTTCGACGGCGGGCGCGGGCCGGGTCACAGTGCGGGCTCCTTCTTGCGGCGGCGTCTACTTCTACCAGACCGGAGCCGACCGGTGCTGTCCGCCCGCCGTGCGCGGTCCGCGCCGCCGGGCGAGGGTGGAGCCATGAGCGAGACGACGGTATTCATCGGCATGCTCGACGCGAGCCAGAGCACCCGGCAGGTCAGCGCCTCGACCCCGGGCGGCATCCCGGCGGTACGGGCCTGCGGCAGCCGGCGCGAGGCCGAGGAGTTCCTCGGCCAGCTCGGCCTCTCCGTCGACCTGGACGACGAGAGCCGGGTCCAGTGGGACGGCGACCTGGGCGTGTGGCCGGTCGGACCGTAACGCCCTGCCGACGTGCGACCGGCCGCACCCCGGGTGAGGCTGGGCCCATGACCGAGCACCCGGAGTCCGACAAGCCCGTCTACGTGGGCGCCTACGTCCCCGAGGACCGCGACCGCTACGTCCATGTCGTGCGCCTGGACGGCGACACGGTCCGCTCGCTGTGCGCGAGCCAGGACCAGTTCGCGGCCTTCGTGGCGCGGGAGCGTCCCGGCACCGACCTGAACGACCCCGCACAGGTGTACTGGGCCGACCACCCGGGCGAGTGGTCGGGGCTGTGAACCGGCCGGACGCCCCGACGTGCGGCCCGCGCCGCTTGGGGTGAGGCTGGCGGTATGGCCAGAAACGCCACCTACCCGGTCGAGATCGGCCCCCTTGTGCCCAGCGACCGGCACCGCCACGTCCGCATCGAGCGCCCGGGCTCGCCGCCCGTGTGGGAGGCATGCGCCAGCGGCGCCGACCTCGTCGCCGCGCTGACCATGTTCCGGCCCGACCTCGATCTCACCGACGAGTCCCAGGTGCACTGGGTGGGCAGCCCGGGGCAGTGGCCCAAGGGCTGACGCCCCGGATCCGTCCGAGGTGCGCGCCGGGCCGTCCCGGGTCAGGGTGTAGTCATGGCGATACTCAGCGTTCACCCCGTCGAGATAAGCCCGCTGGTCCCGTGGGACCGCCACCGCCATGTGCGTATGCAGCGCATCGGCGGCGGCGATCCGCTCTGGGAGGCATGCTCCACCCAGAACGACCTCAGGGCCGCGTTGAAACTGTTCCGGCCCGACGTGGACCTCAACGACCCGACCCAGGTCCACTGGGCCGGCGGCCACCCCGGGGAGTGGCCGGAGGACTGAACGGCCGCCGTCCGACATGCGGGCCGGCCGATCCCGGGGGAGGCTCAGGCCATGAGCGACGACCTCGATCTTGACCTCGGCCTGGACGACCTCGACGACCGCGATGATCAGGACTGCGATGATCAAGACGCCGACCCCGGGACCTGCGCCGTCTACGTCCTGGGCTACTGCCCCGACGAGCCTGCCCGCCAGGTCCGCATCGTCCGCGCGGACGGCACCGTGGTCACCCGGTCCTGCGACAGCCAGCAGCGGTTCGAGGCCCTGGTCGAGGTGCACCGCCCCGGCATCGACCTCACCGACCCCGAACGCGTCTGCTGGGTGGACCACCCGGGCGAGTGGTCCGGCGCCGCGGGCTGAGCCGCACGGCCCTCAGTACCGGTAGAAGCCGCGGCCGGATTTGCGGCCGAGGAGCCCCGCGTCGACCATCCGCTGGAGCAGCGGCGGGGCGGCGTAGAGGGGCTCCTTGTACTCGTGGTACATCGACTCGGCGATGGAGACGATGGTGTCCAGCCCGATGAGGTCGCACAGCCGGAGCGGACCCATCGGGTGGGCGCAGCCGGCCTCCATGCCCTTGTCGATGTCCTCGGCCGTGGCCACGCCGGACTCGAACATCCGGACGGCTGAGAGCAGGTAGGGGACCAGCAGGGCGTTGACCACGAAACCGGCCCGGTCGCGGGCCCGGATCGGGTCCTTGGCCAGCACCTCACGGGTGAAGGCCTCGGCGCGGGTCACCGTCTCGGCCGAGGTGGTGAGCGTCGGGATGATCTCCACGAGCCGCTGTACCGGGGCCGGGTTGAAGAAGTGTATGCCGAGGACCTGCTCCGGGCGGGAGGTCGCCGAGGCCAGCTTCACGATCGGGATGGAGGAGGTGTTGGACGCCAGGATGGCGTCGGGCCGCTGCACCACCTGGTCCAGGGTCTGGAAGATCGCACTCTTGACGTCCTCCCGCTCGGCCACCGCCTCGATGACCAGGTCGCGGTCGGCGAAGTCGGCCAGCTCGGTGGTGAAGGAGATCCGGGCCAGCGCCGCCTCGCGCTCCTCCTCGGTGAGCTTGCCGCGCTTGACGGCCGTGTCGAACGAGCCGGTGAGCCGGGTGCGACCGAGCTCCAGGGCCTCGCCGCTCGCCTCGGAGACCTTGACGTCCAGTCCGGCCCGGGCGAAGACCTCGGCGATCCCCGACCCCATCAGCCCGCAGCCGACGACCCCTACCCGCGCGATGTCGCTCACTTCTCGTCCATTCGTCCGTCATCCGTCCGTGCCCGCTGACTGGTCAGCCCGCAGATCAACCGAGCCGACGTTACTCCGTCACGGCCCGCGTGTCCGAGGCCGCCGGTGCCGCCCGGTGATCAACAATGGCAGTCCGGCGCCACGAGAGGAGTCCACGGTGCCCCTGCGGACGCTCGAAGGAGAGGTCGCCCTGATCACCGGCGCGGGCCGGGGGATCGGACGGGAGATCGCGCTCGGCCTGGCCGAGGAAGGCATGCACCTGGGCGTGATCGGACGCCATCGCGAGACGCTGACGGACACTCTGCGGGCCTGTGTGAAGCAGGGTGTGAAATGCGTCGCAGTCGCGGCCGACGTCACCAGCCCCGGCGCGGTGCGCGAGGCGGTGCGCAGCGTGGAGCGGGACCTGGGCCCGGTCGGGCTGCTGGTCAACAACGCCGGTCAGATCGACCGCGCCGAGGTGCCGCTCTGGGAGGCGGACCCGCTGCAGTGGTGGTCGGTGGTGGAGACCAATCTGCGCGGGCCCTTCAACATGATGCGGGCCGTGCTGCCCGGCATGGTGGAGCGTCAGCGCGGCCGTGTGGTCAACCTCAACTCCGGTTTCGCGCTGCGCCCGGAGTGGCGCTACTCCGCGTACGCCACCTCCAAGGCGGCCCTGCTGCGGCTGAGCGACAACGTCGCCGGGCCGCTGCGCCCGCACGGGGTGACCGTGCTGGACATCAGCCCCGGCGCGGTGGCCACCGAGATGACGGCGGGCATGCCGATGTTCGCCGACATGCTGCACTGGGGCAGTATTCCACTGCTGGTGTCGACCGTCGCCGACGCGGCGCGCGGCCGGCTGGACCTGCTGCACGGGCGCTTTCTGCACCTGGGCCAGGACAGCATCCCGGAACTGCTGGAGCAGGCGGGCCGGATCAGCGAGAACGACGCCCGGACGCTGCGGCTGCGCCCGTACAGCGAGGAGGACCCGCTCGGGCGAGTGCATGGCTGAGTGCATAGCTGATTGCATGAATGTGCCTTCCTTCGTATAGTTATCCCGAAGCGGAGGAGGAGTCATGGCAGTCACGCCCACGAGTGCGCCCAGCACATCCCGGCCCGGCACGTTCCGGGCGGCGGTGGCGGGTGCGAGCGGCTACGCCGGGGGCGAGGTCCTGCGCATGCTGCTGAACCACCCGCGGATCGAGATCGGCGCCCTCACCGGCGGGTCCAACGCGGGCACCCGTCTCGGCGAGCTCCAGCCGCACCTGCTGCCGCTGGCCGACCGGGTCCTGGAGCCCACCGACGCCGAGACCCTCGCCGGTCACGACGTCGTCTTCCTCGGCCTGCCGCACGGTCAGTCCGCCGCCGTCGCCGCGCAGTTGGGCGAGGACGTGCTGATCGTCGACTGCGGCGCCGACTTCCGGCTGCACGACCCCGCCGAGTGGGAGAAGTTCTACGGCTCCCCGCACGCCGGCACCTGGCCGTACGGGCTGCCCGAACTGCCCGGCGCCCGGGACGCGCTCAAGGGCAGCAAGCGGATCGCCGTCCCCGGCTGCTACCCCACCGCCGTCACCCTCGCGCTGATCCCCGCCTACGCCGCCGGACTGGCCGAGCCCGAGGCGGTGGTGGTCGCGGCCTCCGGCACCTCCGGCGCCGGCAAGGCCGCCAAGACGCACCTGCTCGGCAGCGAGGTGATGGGCAGCATGAGCCCGTACGGCGTCGGCGGCGTGCACCGGCACACCCCCGAGATGACGCAGAACCTGTCGGCAGTGGCCGGCGAGCGGGTCGCGGTCTCGTTCACTCCCACCCTGGCGCCGATGTCCCGCGGCATCCTCGCCACCTGCAGCGTCAAGGCCCGACCCGGCACCACCCGGCACAGCCTGCGCGACGCCTACACCGCGGCGTACGCCGCCGAGCCCTTCGTCCATCTGCTGCCCGAGGGGCAGTGGCCCGCCACCTCCGCCGTCCTCGGCTCCAACCACGCGCTGGTCCAGGTCGCGCTGGACGAGAGCGTCGGACGCATCACCGTGATCAGCGCCATCGACAACCTCGCCAAGGGGACGGCCGGCGGCGCCGTCCAGAGCATGAACATCGCCCTCGGGCTGCCCGAGGAGTTCGGCCTTCCCCAGACTGGAGTCGCACCGTGACCAGCCCCATCATTCCCGCGTCCGGCGCCGGCGTCACCGCGGCGAAGGGCTTCCGCGCGGCCGGGATCACCGCGGGCATCAAGGCCTCCGGCACCCCGGACCTGGCCCTGGTCGTCAACGACGGGCCCACGCTCGCCGCCGCCGGGGTCTTCACCTCCAACCGGGTCAAGGCCGCCCCCGTGCACTGGTCCGAGCAGGTCGTCAAGGGCGGCACCGTCTCCGCCGTGATCCTCAACTCCGGTGGCGCCAACGCCTGCACCGGACCGCTCGGCTTCCAGGACACCCACGCCACCGCGGAGCGCACCGCCGAGGTCCTCGGCCTCAACGCCGCCGAGGTCGCCGTCGCGTCCACCGGGCTGATCGGCGTCCGGCTGCCGATGGACAAGCTGCTCCCCGGCGTGGACACCGCCGCCGCGGCCCTCAGCGCGGACGGCGGCGAGGCCGCTGCCGTCGCCATCAAGACCACCGACACCGTCCACAAGACCGCTGTCGTCACCCACGCCGACGGCTGGACCGTGGGCGGCATGGCCAAGGGCGCCGGCATGCTCGCCCCGGGCCTGGCCACCATGCTGGTGGTGCTCACCACCGACGCCGTCGTGGACGCGCAGCGGCTGGACACCGCCCTGCGCGCGGCCACCCGTACCACCTTCGACCGGGTCGACTCCGACGGCTGCATGTCCACCAACGACACCGTGCTGCTGCTGGCCTCAGGGGCAAGCGGGGTGACGCCGGATCAGGCCGCGTTCGCGGAGGCGGTCCGGGCCGTCTGCGCCGACCTCGCGCTGCAGCTGGTCGGCGACGCCGAGGGCGCCAGCAAGGACATCCGCATCGACGTCGTCAACGCCGCCACCGAGACCGAGGCCGTCGACGTGGCCCGCACCATCGCCCGCAACAACCTGCTCAAGTGCGCCGTCCACGGCGAGGACCCCAACTGGGGCCGGGTGCTGTCCGCGATCGGCACCACCACCGCCGTCTTCGATCCCGACGCGCTGGACGTGGCCATCAACGGAGTCTGGGTGTGCAAGTCGGGCGGCGTCGGCGAGGACCGCGACCTGGTCAGCATGAAGGACCGTCAGGTCGTCATCACCGCCGACCTGCACGCCGGCGCGGCCACCGCCACGGTCTGGACCAACGACCTCACCGCCGAGTACGTCCACGAGAACAGCGCCTACTCCAGCTGAAGGGGCCTGACGGCCGTGCAGATCGCACCCAAGGGCGAACAGGCCCGCAACAACACCGCGCTGCCCAAGGCGCTCACCCTTATCGAGGCGCTGCCCTGGCTAGAGCGCTTCCACGGCAAGACCGTGGTCATCAAGTTCGGCGGCAACGCCATGGTCGACGAGTCGCTGAAGGCGGCCTTCGCCCAGGACGTGGTCTTCCTGCGCTACGCCGGGCTGCGCCCGGTCATCGTCCACGGCGGCGGCCCGCAGATCAGCGCCCAGCTGGAGAAGCTGGGCATCGACTCGCACTTCACCGCCGGCCTGCGGGTCACCACCCCGGAGACCATGGACGTGGTCCGGATGGTGCTGTCCGGACAGGTCCAGCGCGAGCTGGTCGGGCTGCTCAACGACCACGGCCCGTTCGCCGTCGGCATGACCGGCGAGGACGCCCACACCATGACCGCCGTCAAGCGCTACGCCGAGGTGGACGGCGCCCAGGTGGACATCGGCCTGGTCGGCGACATCGCCCATGTCGAACCCGGGGCGGTCAACGCGCTGCTGGACAACGGCCGCATCCCGATCATCTCCTCGATCGCCCGCGGCGCCGACGGCCATGTCTACAACATCAACGCCGACACCGCCGCCGCCGCGATGGCGGTCGCGCTGAACGCCGAGATGCTGGTGGTGCTCACCGACGTCGAGGGCCTCTACGCCGACTGGCCGGCCAGCGACGACGTGATCAGCCAGCTCAGCGCCAACGAGCTGGAGAAGCTGCTGCCGACACTGGCCAGCGGGATGCTGCCGAAGATGGAGGGCTGCCTGCGCGCCGTGCGCGAGGGCGTCGGCACCGCCCGTGTGCTGGACGGCAGGGTGCAGCACAGCCTGCTGCTGGAGATCTTCACCGACGAGGGCATCGGCACCATGGTCGTGCCCGACGCCGAGACCGAGACCGAGACCGTGATCACTGGGGGACTGGCATGAGCAACGCGGAACTGACCCAGCGGTGGCAGCACACCCTGATGAACAACTTCGGCACCCCGCGCATCCCGCTGGTACGCGGCGAGGGCGTGCACCTGTGGGACGCCGACGGCAAGCGCTACACCGACTTCCTCGGCGGCATCGCCGTCAACGCCCTCGGCACCGCCCACCCGGCGATCGTGGCGGCGGTCACCGAGCAGATCGGCACCCTCGGCCACATCTCCAACTTCTTCCTGGCCGAGCCCACCGTCCGGCTCGCCGAGCGGCTGGTCGCGCTAGCCGACCACCCCATGCCCGGACGCGTCTACTTCTCCAACTCCGGCGCCGAGGCCAACGAGGCGGCCTTCAAGATCGGGCGGCTGACCGGGCGCACCCACATGGTCTCCGCCCACGGCGGCTTCCACGGCCGGACCATGGGCGCCCTGTCGCTCACCGCCCAGCCCGCCAAGCAGGACCCGTTCCGGCCGCTGCCGGGCGACGTCAGCCACGTCCCCTTCGGCGACGTCGAGGCGCTGCGCGCGGCCGTCAGCACCGACACCGCCCTGGTGATGCTGGAGCCGATCCAGGGCGAGAACGGCGTGGTGGTCCCGCCCGCCGACTACCTGGTCGCGGCCCGCGAGATCACCCGCGCCACCGGCACCCTGCTGGTCCTGGACGAGATCCAGACCGGCATCGGACGCACCGGGCACTGGTTCGCCCACCAGGCCTTCGAGGGCGTCGACCCGGACGTCGTCACCCTCGCCAAGGGCATCGGCGGCGGCCTGCCCCTCGGCGCCACGCTGGCCTTCGGCGACGCGGCGGAACTGCTGCACCCGGGCCACCACGGCTCGACCTTCTCCGGCAACCCGGTGGTCTGCGCCGCGGCCAACGCGGTCCTCGACACCATCGAGGCCGAGGGGCTGCTGGACCAGGTCACCAAGGTGGGGGAGCGGCTGCGCAACGGCATCGAGGCGATAGGCGATCCTCTGGTGGACCACGTCCGGGGCGCGGGCCTGCTGCTCGGCATCGTCCTCAGTCGGCCGGTCTCCGCGCAGATCCAGGCCGCCGCCCAGCGGGCCGGCTTCCTGGTCAACGCCGCCGTGCCGGACACCGTCCGGCTGGCCCCGCCGCTGATCCTCACCGAGCGCGATGCGGACACCTTCCTCGCCGTGCTCCCCGGCATCCTGCGCTCCGTACGAGAGGCTGACTGACCCATGGCCGAAGACGTCCAGCCCGACCAGGCCGCCACCGGGCCGGTGTCCCAGCTTCCGCAGACGCGGACCGCGCGGCACCGGCGCATCGTGGACCTGCTGACCCGTCAGCCCATCCGCTCGCAGAGCCAGTTGGCGAAGCTGCTCGCGGACGACGGCCTCGCGGTCACCCAGGCCACGCTCTCCCGTGACCTGGACGAGCTGGGCGCGGTCAAGATCCGCAACCAGTACGGCACCCTGGTCTACGCCGTCCCCGCCGAGGGCGGCGACCGCACCCCGCAGGCCGCCGGCGGCGAGTTCGGCAACGAGGGCCGACTGGCCCGGCTGGCCTCCGAGCTCATGGTCTCCGCCACCGCCTCCGGCAACCTCGTGGTGGTGCGCACCCCGCCAGGCGCCGCCCAGTTCCTGGCCTCCGCCATCGACCAGTCCGGCATCCACGAGATCATCGGCACCATCGCCGGCGACGACACCGTCCTCCTCATCTCCCGCGACCCGGCCGGCGGCAACGCCCTGGCCGACCGCCTCCTGGAGCTGGCGCAGTCCTGAGCGCATCGGCGGGGCCCGCGGCGGATGTGTCGCTGGCTCATCGGCTGCGTTCCCCTTCTGTCGCTCCGGAATTGGTCGGTGCCAGTTCCGGCGGAGAGTCTGTCCGATTCTCGGGTATCTTTCCAGTGCTGGTTTTTACATGTAATTACCTGCATATAAAAAGCTGAGTACTGGACCGGGCCGCCACGAACCCCGGAGCTATGAGGGGGTTTGTCGCTGTATGGACGCCGGGGAGCTCGGAAGGCTTTTGAAGGGGGCGCGCAGCAGGATCGACCCGGGCGACTGGGGCTTCCCGCCCCGGGAGGAGCGGCGCGGGCGTCGGGTGACCGGCCTGTCCCAGGGCCAGGTCGACCACCTGCTCGTTCAACGCTCGTGGTCCAGCAGCCGGTCCTGGCCGAGCGGGACGTTCGGTCGGTTGGAGCGGGGCCGGATGGACAGCCCGTCACCAGCGCTGCTGGACGACATCGCCACCCTCCTGGGCCTCGACCAGCACGAGTGGACCTGCCTCTACCTGTACGCCGGGGTCGAGCGGGGCCTTCAGCCGTTCGACCCGCAGGCCCCGGTGCGGGTGGGGCGCCACTGGCAGGCCGCGTTGGACGGCATCGAGCACATGGCGTACATCACCGATCCGTCCTGGCGGCTGCTCAGGTGGAACAAGCACTTTCCGGGCCTGTTCTCGGCCGAGCCCGAACCGCCGAACCCGCCGGAGAACATCCTGCGCTGGATGATGCTGAGCGCCCAGGCCCGGGAGATCCTCCTGGACTGGGACAAGGCATGGGCCCCGTACGCGCTGGCGCAGCTCAGGGCGACGGTGCGCCAGCATCCGCAGTCCCAGGAACTGAAGCGCCTGGAGGCCGAGATCCTCGCGGACCCGGACACGGGCCCCATCTACCGGAACCGGGACCGGGAGTACACGACCAATGACGGAGACCGGCGTCCCCTGCGCCACGAGGTCCTGGGGGAGGGGATGGTGAGCATGTGTCCGGCGCACCTCGGGTCGCGGGCCGTCCTCATGATCATCCCGTTTGAGCCCGGGGTCGTCGAGCCGACGAAGAACCATGGGCGCCTCCTCGGACCGTCACGCGCGCTCCCGGCGGACGGTGAATTCCACGGACAGTCAGTTCGCGCCGGCGAATAGATATCTCTGCTCCAATGCGTCGGCGGAATTTCGTTGTCGCGAAATGAATGGCCCCGGCCAGGAATCGGATGCGATGCCGGATGTGGGGCCAACGGTCTTGCCGTGCAGGAGTCTTGACAGTGGGTCGGCAGTGCCCGACGCTCCGTACTGCGCGGTGACGGGTGCCTGACAGGCGGCCGACAGTCGAAGGGACCGGAGATGGTTGCTTCTCCCGCCGCCCCGGCCGCCCCGCGACCCACCCTCGCGGAAGTGGCACAGCGGGCGGGGGTTTCCATGGCCACGGCCTCCCGGGTGCTGAACCGGTCCGCGCCGGTGAGCGAGGACGCGCTGGCGCGGGTGGAGTCGGCGGTGCAGGAGCTGGGCTATGTGCGCCGGCGGGCGCAGAGCGCCGGGGCGCGGGCGACCGGGGCCGTCGCCGTCGTGGTCTTCGAGGACATGATCCACTACTGGTCGGACGTCTTCTACTCCCGGCTCCTGGTCGGGGTGGAGCGCGCGCTCCACCCCGGTGAGCAGGAACTGGTGGTGCTGACCGCGTCCCGGCGGGCCCGGCGGCCCTCACTGCTCCGCTATCTGTGCGGGGGCCACGTGGACGGGGTGCTGCTGGTGGGGCCGCGAGGCGACGACTCGCTTCCGCGGCTGATCCGGGCCGCCGGCGTGCCGGTGGTGTCGCTGGGACGTCCGATGGCCCCCGGGGATCTGCCGTTCGTGGACGCTGACAACCTCGGCGGTGCGGCCGGGGCGGTGGGACACCTCTTCCGGTCCGGGCGACGCACCGTGGCCACCATCGCCGGGCCGCCCGACATGTCGGTCGGCGCCGACCGGTTGCGCGGCTACTTCCGCGCGGTGCGCGACGCCGACGGGCCGGGGCGGGAGACGGTCGCGTACGGGGACTTCACCGTCGCCTCGGGGGAGCACGCCATGATCCGGCTGCTGGAGCTGCGGCCCGGTCTTGACGCGGTCTTCGCCGCCTCGGACCTGATGGCCGCTGGGGCGCTCCGGGCCCTGCAGCGGCTGCGCATCCGGGTGCCGGAGGAGGTCGCCCTGGTGGGCTTCGACGACGACGCGGTCGCCTGCCGGATCCGGCCCCTGCTCACCACGGTGCGGCAGCCGGTCGAGGAGATGGGCGCCCGGGCCGTCGCGGAGCTGCTGGGGCGGGCCGAGGGGCAGGTCGTGATGGAGACGACGCTGGTACTGCGCGAGTCGGCCTGAATCTCCGCCGATGTAGCTTTCATGTCCGCCGGTCGGCTCGACCGCTGGTGTGCGGCGAAGCGCTTGCTTGTCCCATACGTCGGATTGACGAACCGTCAGGCGACTGCGTTCATGGGCGGGCCACCCCAGCGCACCCTAGGAGCCGCCCGATGCGCCACCTCCGCACCAAGGCCAGATCCATGCTCACCGTGCTGACCTCCGCCGCCGCCGTGGCTGTCGTCGGCCTGCTGCCGGGAGCGCTCCCGGCCCGGACGGAGGCGGTCGACGCAACGGCCGCCGGCCAGGCGTACAGCTGGAACAACGTGCAGATCGGCGGGGGCGGTTTCGTCCCCGGCATCGTCTTCAACGAGGGCCGCGCCGGACTGGTGTACGCGCGCACCGACGTCGGCGGCGCCTACCGGCAGGACCCGGCGACCGGGAGGTGGATCCCGCTGCTGGACTCGGTCGGCTGGAGCGACTGGAACCTCAGCGGCGTGGCCAGCCTGGCCACCGACGCCGCCGACCCCAAGCGGGTCTACCTGGCCGCGGGCAGCTACACCAACAGCTGGGACCCCAACGACGGCGCCATCCTGCGCTCCGCCGACCAGGGCGCCACCTGGCAGCGCACGGTGCTGCCGTTCAAGGTCGGCGGCAACATGCCGGGCCGCGGCATGGGCGAGCGCCTCGGCATCGACCCCAACAACGACAAGGTGCTGTACTTCGGCGCCGAGAGCGGCAACGGCCTGTGGCGCAGCGCCGACTACGGCGTGACCTGGGCCAAGGTCAGCGCCTTCCCCGACACCGGGCCCTACGCGCCCCTTCCCAGCGACACCACCGGCTACCAGAGCGACCCCGAGGGCGTGCTCTGGGAGGTCTTCGACAAGGGCAGCGGCACCGTCGGCGCGGTGACGAAGACCGTGTACGTCGGCGTCGCCGACAAGGCGCACAGCATCTACCGCTCCGACGACGGCGGTTCGACCTGGACGGCCGTCACCGGGCAGCCGACCGGCATGATCCCGCACAAGGCGGTGCTGGACGCCTCCGGCGGGAACCTCTTCATCACCTACAGCGACACCGGCGGCCCGTACGACGGCGCGCACGGCGACGTCTGGAAGTACGCCACCGGGACCGGGACCTGGTCCAACGTCAGCCCGGTGCCGTCCACGGACACCAGCAACGACTACTTCGGCTACAGCGGCCTGACCGTGGACCGGGAGCACCCGGGCACCCTGATGGTCACCGCCTACAGCTCGTGGTGGCCGGACACCCAGATCTGGCGCAGCACCGACAGCGGCGCGACCTGGAAGCCGTTCTGGGCCTACACCAGTTACCCGACCCGGGTCGACCAGTACACCGTCGACCTGAGCTCGGTGCCCTGGCTGACCATGAACGCCAATCCCTCGCCGCCCGAGGAGGCCCCCAAACTCGGCTGGATGACCGAGTCCCTGGCCATCGACCCGTTCAACTCCAACCGGATGATGTACGGGACCGGGGCCACCCTGTTCGGCAGCTCCGACCTGACCGACTTCGACGCCGGAAAGAAGATCACCATCGCCCCGGTGGTCCAGGGCCTGGAGGAGACCGCGGTCAACGGGCTGATCAGCCCGCCGACCGGGGCTCCGCTGCTCAGTGCCCTCGGCGACCTCAACGGCTTCCGGCACACGGACGTCACCACCGTCCCCGCCAGGACCTTCTCCTCGCCCAACTTCACCAGCTCCACCGGGATCGACTACGCCGAAACCAGTCCGAGCGTGATCGTGCGGGTCGGTGACACCGCGTCAGGTTCGACGGAGAAGCACATCGGCTACTCCACCGACGACGGCGCGGACTGGTTCGCGGCCTCCTCCGAGCCGAGCGGGGTGACCGGCGGCGGCACCGTGGCGCTGGCCGCGGACGGCAGCGCGACGGTGTGGAGCCCGGCCGGGACCGGGGTCTACCACGCGACCGGCTACGGCAACACGTGGAGCGCTTCGACGGGCATCGCGGCCGGCGCCACGGTCGTCTCCGACCGCTCCGATCCCAAGACCTTCTACGGCTACTCCGGCGGGACCTTCTACGTCAGCACCGACGCCGGGGCCACCTTCACCGCGACTGCGGGGACCGGGCTGCCGAGCGCGGGCAACGTCCGTTTCAAGGCCCTGCCGGGGGTCAAGGGCGACCTGTGGTTCGCCGGCGGTGCGAGCGGCGGCACTTACGGCCTCTGGCACTCGACCAACGGCGGCGCGAGCTTCACCCGGGTCGGCGCCGTGGACCAGGCCGACAGCATCGGCTTCGGCAAGGCGGCCCCGGGCAGCAGTTACCCCGCGCTGTACAGCAGCGCGCAGGTCGGCGGCGTCCGCGGGCTCTTCCGCTCGGACGATGCCGGAGCGACCTGGGTGCGGATCAACGACGACCAGCACCAGTGGGGGTGGACCGGCGCGGCGATCACCGGCGACATGCGCACCTACGGCCGGGTGTACGTGAGCAGCAACGGGCGGGGAATCCTGTACGGCGACATCGCCGGAGGAACCCCCACCCCGACCCCGACTCCCACGGCCACGCCTGCCCCGACCCCGACTGCCACTCCCACGCCGACCACCACCGCCTCGGCCGGCGCATGCGAGGTCGACTACAGCCTCAGCAGCCAGTGGAGCGGCGGCTTCGGCGCCAATGTCACGCTGCTGAACCGCGGCACCGGCACCGTCAACGGTTGGACCGTCGTCTGGACCTTCCCGGACGGGCAGAAGATCACCCAGCTCTGGAACGGCTCCTACGCACAGACCGGCTCCGCCGTCACGGTGACCAACCTGTCCTACAACGCGACGATCGCCGTGGGCGGATCGGTCTCCTTCGGCTTCAACGGGAGCTGGACCACGGCCGACGCCCCACCGGCCGCAGCCACCCTCAACGGCACCGCCTGCACCGTCAAGTCGTCATAGCCGCAGGTGGGGGCCGTGGCGGCGGCCCCCACCCCGCGTCGTGCAGGTGATGCGGGGCGGCGCGATCGATCGGAGACTCCGGGAAACTCCGAGAAAGGCCGAGATTCGCCGCCTTGTGACCGACGGACGCCCGCCGAACCGGCAGCGTCTGTGGGCACAATCAGCGTCCACGGCTGTTGCGAAGGCCACTCCCGACGCCCCGACCGAAGGGCCGAAATGCCTGTTCACGTGAGCAGACCCGCAGTCGTCTTCCCTCCGTACGAGGTGGAACTCGACCAGATCCTCGCCGACATCCAGACTCACCACGCGGACCATGCGGAACTGCGGCGGATCCTGCGCATCGTCGGTCGTACCGGTGTGCGGAGCCGACGCTTCACCCGACCGTTGGACGAGGTCGGCAGGCGCGAGTCCATCGAACCGCGCAACCGGCGCACCTTCGCGGACGTCTGCGCGCTCGGCGCCGAGGCCGCCCGTGCGGTGCTGGCCGAGCAGGGCGTCGAACCAACCCAGGTGGACTGTGTCGTGACCAGCCACAGCACCGGGGTCGCCATCCCCGGGCTGGATGTGCACCTGTTCAACGCCCTGGGGCTGCGCCCCGACGTCCGACGCATACCCATGACCCAACTCGGGTGCACCGGCGGTGCCCTGGCCCTGGTCCGGGCGGCGGAGCAGGTGCGTGCCCGTCCGGGGAGCAGGGTGCTGGTGGTCGTCGCCGAAGCGCTCAGCACGGTCTACCAGCACTCCGACGACAGCATCGAAGCCATGATCTACAAGGTGCTGTTCGGCGACTCCGGCGGGGCCGTCCTGGTCAGTGACGCCCCGCTGGGCACCGGTCTGGTGGTGGAGGACACCTGGGAGTTCACCCTCCGCAACACCACAGAACGCCAACGCCTCCGGCTCGACGACCTCGGCCAGCACTTCGACTCCACCGCGGACGCCTTGAAGTCCATGGGCGAGCTGGTGTCTCCGCTGCTCGACTGGTACCGGCGCTCAGCGGGACAGGACACCCCCGACTTCTGGGTGGCACACACGGGAGGGCCGCGCATCCTCAGCGATCTGGAGGACGGCGTGGGCTGCGACCGCAAGCTGCTGCAGCACTCCTGGGAGAGCCTCCGCGAGCGCGGCAACCTCGGCGGGGTGGCCGTTCTCGACGTCCTCGACCGCCTCTATGCGACTCCGCCCGGCCCTGGCGCCTCCGGGGTACTGATCGGTCTCGGGCCCGGCTTCGCCGCTGCGGCCTGCCGCGCCGTATGGCACATCGGCTGAACAGCGCTCGCCCGCCCGTCCCCGGCGTGTTTGATTTCCATACGGCAGCATGCATAATTATTCTAAGCAATGCATGGCGCTGAGGGGACTACCACCATGAGCAACAACGACAACGTACGGCTCTGGGGAGCCCGCTTCGCCGACGGCCCGTCCGAGGCGCTGGCGGCGCTGAGCGCCTCCGTGCACTTCGACTGGCGGCTCGCGCCCTACGACATCGCCGGCTCCCGGGCCCACGCCAAGGTGCTGCACCGGGCCGGGCACCTCAGCGCGGACGAACTCCAGCGGATGCTGGACGGGTTGGAGACACTGCTGGCCGACGTCCGGTCAAGAGCCTTCACCGGGACGGTCGCCGACGAGGACGTGCACACCGCGCTGGAGCGGGGGCTGCTGGAGCGGCTCGGTCCCAACCTGGGCGGCAAGCTCCGCGCCGGGCGCTCCCGCAACGACCAGATCGCCACCCTGGGCCGGATGTTCCTGCGGGACCACGCCCGGATCATCGGCGGACTGCTGCTGGACCTCCAGGAGGCCCTGGTCGGGCTGGCCGAGGCGCACCCGAACACGGCGATGCCGGGCCGGACCCACCTCCAGCACGCGCAGCCGGTGCTGTTCGCCCACCATGTTCTGGCCCATGTCCAGGCGTTGGGACGGGACGCGGAGCGGCTGCGGCAGTGGGACACCCGAACCGCGGTGTCGGCCTACGGCTCGGGCGCGCTGGCCGGGTCCTCGCTGGGTCTCGACCCGCAGTTCGTCGCGGCCGAGCTGGGCTTCGAGGGCGGCAGCGCCGCCAACTCCATCGACGGCACGGCCTCGCGCGACTATGTCGCCGAGTTCGCCTTCGTGACCGCGATGATCGGCATCAACCTCTCCCGGATCGCGGAGGAGGTGATCATCTGGAACACCCGCGAGTTCGGCTTCATCACGCTGCACGACGCGTTCTCCACCGGCTCCTCGATCATGCCGCAGAAGAAGAACCCGGACATCGCGGAGCTGGCGCGCGGCAAGTCGGGCCGACTGATCGGCAACCTGACCGGTCTGCTGGCCACCCTGAAGGCCCTGCCGCTGGCCTACAACCGCGACCTCCAGGAGGACAAGGAGCCGGTCTTCGACTCCTGCGACACCCTGGAGGTGCTGCTGCCGGCCTTCACCGGGATGATGGCGACCCTCACCGTCCACGACGAGCGCCTGGAGGAACTGGCCCCGGCCGGGTTCTCGCTGGCCACGGACATCGCCGAGTGGCTGGTCAAGCAGGGCACGCCGTTCCGGGTCGCGCACGAGGTGGCCGGCGCCTGCGTGAAGTTCTGCGAGCCGCGGGGTCTTGAGCTGTCGGATCTGACGGACGAACAGTTCGCGGAGATCTCACCGACGTTGACGCCCGAGGTGCGCGAGGTGCTGACGGTCCACGGCGCGATCGCCTCCCGCGACGGACGCGGTGGCACGGCGCCGTCGGCGGTGGCGGTGCAACTCGCCGAGATCAAGGCGGACCTGGCGACCCAGCAGGAGTGGGCCGGCGCCGCGCGCTGATCCCCGGCCGGTCAGGCCGCCTTGGGGAGTTCCTCGGCGGCGGCCGCCGCGGCCGCCGCCCGGTTCGCCAGTGCCTTGGCCTTGGTGGCGTACATGTCGACGTACTCCTGACCGGACAGGTCCAGGATCGCCGACACGATCTCGTCCGTCACCGCGCGCAGTACATAGCGGTCCTCGCCCAGGCCCTCGTAGCGGGAGAAGTCCAGCGGCGGCCCGAAGCGCACCTCGGGGCGCGGGCCCAGGCGCCAGCCGGTCCGGCCGTTGGGCTGGACCCGGTCGGTGCCGACCAGGCCCACCGGGATCACCGGGACGCCGCTGGCCAGCGCCAGTCGGGCGACCCCGGTGCGGCCGCGGTGCAGTCGGCCGTCGGGGGAGCGGGTGCCCTCCGGGTAGATCCCGAACAGCTTGCCCTCGCGCAGGGTCCGCAGACCGGTGTCGATCGCCGCCACCGAGGCGCGTCCGCCACTGCGGTCCACCGGCACGGCCCCGGCGCCGGTGAAGAACCAGGCCATCAGCCGCCCCTTGAGGCCGGTCCCGGTGAAGTACTCGGCCTTGGCCACGTAGTGGACCTGCTGCGGGGCGAGCAGCGGCACGAACACCGAGTCGCAGAACGACAGGTGGTTCGGCGCGATGATCGCGGCCCCACGGGCGGGGACGTGCTCCAGGCCGCTGACGCGGGGCCGGTAGAGCACACGTACCAGTGGCCCGATCAGGATCCATTTGAGCAGCCAGTAGAACACCACAGTCCTCCAGGGGGCGGGCGTCGCGGAATGGTGACGACGCTATCGGTTCCGGGTTACCGGGAGAAACGCCCTGGGACGTGGGCTCCGTTACATTCTGTCGATCCGTCGACTACGGAGCCGCACGGTCCGCACGGTCCGTACGGCCGGATGGCGGATCACCCGTGCGGGTGGATCGCGCCAGGACGCGGATCCGGAGGGCGACGTTCCGGCGTCGGTGCTGACGATCCACCGGAAGCCGACCCGGGAGCGCCGATGCAGCCGACCGCAGCCGACCCCGCACTGCGCGAGTCCTTCCTGGCCCTGCTCCGCAGCCTGGCTGCCGCGCACGCGCTCGACGCCGAGGAACTGGAGCAGCAGGTGTGGCTGCGCGCCGCGGCCGAGCGGCCCCGGTCCGATCCGCGGTCGCGGCTGCGGGCGCTGACGGTCCAGGAGTTCCGCCGCGCGCGGGAGGAGGCGCGCGGCCGCGTCAGGGAGCTGGAGGCGGTGGCGCGTCTGGCGGCGGCCCGTACGGCGGCCGAGGCAGCCTCGCCCGAGCAGCGGGCCCTGGGCGCCGAGGAGGCCCGCGAGCTGCGGGCGGCGATCGCCCGGCTGCCCGCGCGCTGCCCGGCGCTGCTGGCGGCGCTGCTGGAACTGCCGCCGATGAGCTACCGGGAGCTGGCCGAGGAGCTCGCGATGCCGCGCGGCAGCATCGGACCGACCCGCTCGCGCTGTCTCGCCTGCCTGCGCCGACTGCTGCTCGGTCAGCAGCCGATTCTGCCGGGAAATCGATGATTGAGAGGGGTGGAGGTATGGGTAGTGGGCTCTAAACGTACGCCCGGTCCCGACGTCACCCGTTGGGACCGACCCACCTCCGGTCAGGGCAACCCGGTCGCATCCCCTCATCCTCGCGGCCGGGGTACACAAGAAAGGGAGGAATGCGCGCATGGGCATGAGCGTGACCACCTCGATCGCCACCGAGGAAGAGGCGGAGCGGATCCTCAAGCTCCAGTACCTCTGCTACCAGAGCGAGGCCGAACTCTACGGGGACTGGGCCATCGAGCCCCTGACCCAGACGCTGGACAGCCTGCGGACCGAGCTGAAGGAACGTCATGTGCTGGTCGCCCGTCTCGGCGACGAGGTGGTCGGCAGCGTCCGCGGCTGGGTGGACAGCGACGGGGTGGGCCGGATAGGCCGCCTCTGCGTGCACCCCCGGATGCAGCGGCACGGCCTGGGCACCCGGCTGGTCAGCGGCATGGAGCAGCTGCTCGCCTCGGGCGACCGGCCGGTGCAGAGCTACCGGCTGTTCACCGGGCACCGCAGCATCGGCAATCTCCGGCTCTACCAGCGGCTGGGCTACCGCCAGACGCAGGTGGAGGAGGTGACCCGCAGCCTCAGCTTCATAGGCCTGGAGAAGCCGGCCGCCCAGCCGTTCACCGAACTCGCAGCCACGGCCTGACCCCGCGTCGCCTCCGCCCGGTGTGACCTCCCCGCCGGGCGGGGGCGATTCGGCTGTCCGGCGCCGACGTGCCACCGGCCCGCCACGCCGAAAGGGTGACGGCGGCCCCCTTCCTGGAGCATGATCGTTCCATCAGCCCCGTCGATGAGGGGCTACAGGCAGGAGCCCGGTGATGACGTCCACCTTTCCCGAAATCTCGATCAGTACCGATCGACTGGTGCTGCGAGCCTTCGAACCGGAGGACGTTGCGGCCCTGACCGACCTGATGAGCGACGAGCTGGTGCGCACCTGGACCACCGTTCCGCTCTCGTACACCGAGCAGGACGCCAGGAACTGGATCGCGCTCGGTGCCCCCGCCGAACGCACCCTGGGACGCGGCATCGTGCTGGGCGTCCATGAGTTCCTCACCCAGCGCCTGGTCGGCTCGGTCCGGCTGCGCCGCACCGACTGGCGGCTGCGGGCGGCCGAGGCGACCGTGGCCACCGGACCCTGGGCCCGGGGCGAGGGCTACGCCGGGGAGGCGCTGCTCGGCGTCGCCCACTGGCTGTTCGAGGACCAGAAGTTCGAGCGCCTCGAACTGCGCACTGCGGCCGGCAACACTGCCGCGCAGCAGGTCGCCCAGAAGATCGGCTGCATCAGCGAGGGCGTGCTCCGCAACGCCTGGATCGTCCGCGACGGGGAAGGCGCCGGGCGGGCCCGCAGCGATCTGATCCTCTGGAGCCTGCTGCCGGAGGACCTGGACGGGGCCACCGAGGACGACGACCCGAACTGGTGACTCCGCACCGCTGATCGGAACGACTACGCTGCACGCGGCACACCACCGCACCGAGAGCATCCGAGAGCATCCGAGGGGGACCGGCCGCAATGGCTGACCGGGTCACAGTGATCGGCTGGGACGGCTCACCGCTCTCCCAGGCCGCGCAGGCCGCGCTGGACGCCGCGACGCTCGTCGCCGGCGGCACCTACCAGCTGCAGAACCTCAGAATCCCGGCCGGGGCGGACCGGATGGCCCTGGGCAGCGTCGAGCTGGTCGCCCGCCGGGTGGCCCACCACCGCGGCGCCGCCGTGGTGGTGGCCGAGGGCGATCCGGGGTTCTTCGGCGTGGTGCGGACCCTGCGCCGTCCCGAGCACGGCCTGGAGCTGGAGGTCCTTCCGGCGGTCTCCTCGGTCGCCGCGGCCTTCGCCCGCGCCGGGATGCCCTGGGACGACGCACAGGTCGTCAGCACCCATGGCCGGGGCCTGCGCCGGGCCGCCAACGTCTGCCGGGCGCACCCCAAGGTGGCGGTGCTGACCTCGCCCGGCGCCGGGCCCTCCGAGCTGGCGCTGCTGCTGCGCGACGTGCACCGGACCTTCGTGGTCTGCGAGGCGCTGGGCACCCCGGACGAGAACGTGACCGTGCTCACCTCCGACCGGGTCCCCGACCACCTGTGGCGGGACCCCAACGTCGTCCTGGTGGTCGGCGCGAGCGCGCAGGGCCCGGTGCCGTCCTCCGGCTGGCTCGCCGGGCGTCCGCTGGACTTCCCCGGCCCGGTCCGGGGCTGGGCGCAGGAGACCCCGCCCGAGGACACCGGGGCGCCGGGCGGGCTCCCGGCCGCGGTCCGCGCCCTGGTGCTGGCCCGGCTCGGCCCGCGCCCCGGCGACCTGCTCTGGGACGTGGGCGCCGGTACCGGTGTGGTCGCCCTGGACGCCGGCCGCAGCGGAGCAGCTGTGATCGCCGTCGACCAGGACGGCGACGCCTGCGCCCGACTGGATGTCAGCGCCCGCCGCTACGGTGTGGAACTGCAGACCGTGCACGGCACCGCGCCGGCGGTGCTCGCCGACCTGCCCGAGCCCGACGTCGTGCTGGTGCGCGGCGGGGCGGAGGTGCTGCGCGCCTGTCTCGGCCGCCGTCCCGAGCGCGTCGTCGCCCTGCCCAGGACCCTCCAGCAGGTCGAGGAGGTCCGCAGGGCCTTCGCCGACGTCCACTACGCGGTGGACGGCGCGCTGCTGCACGCCGCCCCGCTGGCGGAGGGCAGCGGCTTCGGCGCCGTCGAGCCGCGCTTTGTGCTCTGGGGCAGTCGCTGACCGTCGAACCCCATCTGAGCAGGCGTCGGATGCCCACTGTTCGATACTGCGGGCCGGGCTGTCACCGGCGGCCGGTAGGCTGACGCCTGGTTCTCACGGACCGTACGTGCCGGACGTTTCGAACGTGGCGCAGGCCACAAGGCGACTGTGCGCGCTCGTTCGCCCCCGGGGCGGACGGACGGGGAGAATGCCGGTACGTCCGGGGCGATCGTGCCGGTTGCCCCGGTTCAGTCGTTGTTGTTGGGGAGCAGACCGGTGTCAGCCGGTCCGTCGCAGCGGGGCGAGGACCGGAAACATGGGTGCTGCGGTCCGTGATCGCGCCGCCAAGGACGCCACGCGGCCCTGGAAGGAGCCAGTGACATGAGCGATACCGGCCACGTCCCGACCGGGGGGACGACCGAGCAACCGCTCGCGACGAACGGCGCGGAGCAGGCCCCGATCGGGGCGCCCGCCCCGATCGGCGAGCAGTCCGCCCGCGACCCCTTCGGCAGCGACGCCTCCCTGGGACGCAACCAGGCGTTGCCGCAGTCGCTCGGCTCCCAGGGCGCGCCACCGCCGTACACCTTCCTCGACCTGCCCGACGAGGACGACGAGGACGAACTGCTGATGCCCGGCCCGCAGAGCGCCTGGAGCGAGCCCGTGGCCCTGCGGGAGCCGCAGCCCGCCTTCCAGCCGCAGGCCGTCGTGCCCGAGCAGGTCCAGGTCCAGGTCCAGGTCCAGGCCCAGGTGCCGGTGGCCGCGGTCCCCGCTCCGCAGCCGGAGCCGGTCGCGGCGCCGACCGCCGAGGGCACGGTCCCGGCCCCGTCCTGGCCGCCGCTGACTCCGCCCACGGTCCCGGTCGTCCCGGCCGCGCCGGAGACCCCCGCCGCACCCGCACCCGCCGCCGAGCAGCCGCAGCAGGCTCAGCCGGTGGTCGCCGCGCCGCGTCGGCCGCTGCACGCCGGGCCGCCGATCCCGGACCCCTCGCTGATGACCGGTCAGGTGCCGGTGCGCTCGCTGGCCGACCGCGGCCCCTCGGCGGGCGGGGAGTCCCCGTTCACCGTCGCCGGCCCGACGACCCCGCCCTACGGCGTGCCCGCGGCCCCGGCCGCCGGCCAGCACTCGGGCCCCGAGTACCTGGACCAGCCGGTGGCCGTCGCCCCGGCGCTGGACACCGCGCCGGCGCAGGCCGAACCGGTCGCGGCCGCCGTGCAGGCGCCCGAGCCGGTCGCGGTGAGCGTCCCGGTGCAGATGCCCTCGCCGGAGAGTACCCTCGGCTCCAACAACCAGGTCCAGCCCGCGCCCGCGTCGGTGGTGGAACCGGCCGCGGCCCCGGAGCCGCAGCCCGAGGCCGTGGTCCCGGTCGAGCCGGCGCCGGCGGTCGAATTCGCGGCCCCGATCGTGGCCGTCCCGATCCCCGTCGAGCCGATCGCTGTGGAGCCGATCCCGGTCGAGCCGATCCCCGTAGAACCGGTCGCGGTCGAGTCGTCACCGGAGCCGGCCGCCGCGCCGGCTCCCGTCGCCGAACCGGCACCCCTGCCCGAGCCGCCGGCGGCCGAAGCTGACCCTCTACCTGAGATTGAGGCTGAGCCTGAGCCGGTGGCGCCCACCCCTCAGCCGGACGCCGCCATCCCCTCCCAGGGCGCCTCGCCCGAGGCCGGCGGCAGCCGGATCTCCGCGTTCATGTCCCCGCCGCCGCGCCAGTTCGTCATGGAGCCGGCCGTCGAAGCCGTCGCCGCAGAGCCCGAACCCGAACTTGAGCCCGAGCCCGAGCCTGAGGTCCTGACCGAAACGCCCCCCGCCCCCATCGCCTCGGAGAGCACCGCTCAGGGCACCGGGACGCTGTCGGACCCGGTAGTGTCCCCCGTCCATCCCGCAGCGGAAGCGCAGCCTGTGCCTGAACTCTCCCAGCAGTCGACCGCTGTCCCCGTGCCGGAGCAGGCACCCGAGCCCGAGCGGCGGGTCCTCGCCGTGGACGCCTCCGGCGGTGTGGAGGCCGCCGAAACGGTGCGGCAGCCCGCACCGGAGTCGGCGTTCGCAGCCGAATCCGCGGCTGCCGCCGCCCCCGTCCTCGTCGAGCCCGAGCCGCCGCTGCCCGTCGTCCCCGAGGCCCCGGCCGCCCCGGCCTACGACGACGAGATGCGCGACGCGGTGCACCGGGTGATGCGCGAGCGCCGCGACATCCGCAACGGCTTCCGGCCCGACCCGATCCCGCACGAGGTGCTGATCCGGGTCCTGGAGGCCGCCCACACCGCCCCCAGCGTCGGCTACTCCCAGCCCTGGGACTTCGTGGTGATCCGCTCCGCGAAGACCCGGGCCCGGATGCACGAACTGGCGGAGCGTCAGCGCGAGGTCTACGCGGAGTCGCTGCCCAAGGGGCGGGCCAAACAGTTCAAGGAACTGAAGATCGAGGCCATCGTCGAGACCCCGGTGAACATCGTGGTCACCGCCGACCGCACCCGCGGGGGCCGGCACACCCTCGGCCGGCACACCCAGCCGCAGATGGCGCCCTACTCGGCCGCCCTCGCCGTGGAGAACCTCTGGCTGGCCGCCCGCGCCGAGGGCCTCGGCGTCGGCTGGGTCAGCTTCTTCGACGAGCAGGAGATGGTCCGCGAGCTCGGCCTGCCCGAGCACCTGGACGTCGTGGCCTACCTCTGCGTCGGCTATGTGAACGAGTTCCCGACCGAGCCCGAACTGGCGCAGGCCGGCTGGGCCAAGAAGCGCCCGCTCTCGTGGGTCGTCCACGAGGAGACCTACGGCCGCCGTGCGCTGCCCGGCGAGGAACCGCACAGCGTGCTGCAGGAGACCCTGCGCGGCATCAGGCCGCTGGACGCCAAGGCGCTCGGTGAGGCCTGGGACCGCCAGAAGCGGATGACCAAGCCGGCCGGCTCGCTCGGCATGCTGGAGATAATCTCCGCGCAACTGTGCGGCCTCTCCCGCAAGTGCCCGCCGCCGATCCCCGAGCCCGCGTGCGTGGCCATCTTCGCGGGCGACCACGGTGTGCACGCCCAGGGCGTCACGCACTGGCCGCAGGAGGTCACCGCGCAGATGGTGGCGAACTTCCTGGCCGGCGGCGCGGTCGTGAACGCGTTCGCGGCCCAGCTGGGCGCCGAGGTCTGCGTGGTGGACGTCGGCGTGGCCTCCGAGCTGCCCCCCGCGATCGACTCCGGCCGCACCACCGGCCTGCTGCCGCGCAAGGTGCGCCCCGGCACGGCCGACATGACCGTCGAACCGGCCATGACCCGCGAGGAGGCGCTGCGCGCCCTCGAGGTCGGCATCGAGACCGCCCGCGATCTGGTCGCGGCGGGCAACAAGGCCCTGGTCACCGGGGACATGGGGATCGCCAACACCACCGCCGCGGCAGCCCTGATCTGCGTCTTCACCGGGGAGGACCCCTCCGTGGTGACCGGGCGCGGCACCGGCATCGACGACGAGACCCATGCCCGCAAGATCGCGGTGGTCCGCGAGGCTCTGGCCCTGCACCGCCCCGACCCGGCCGACCCCATCGGCGTCCTCGCGGCGGTCGGCGGCCTGGAGCACGCGGCGCTGGCGGGCTTCATGCTGGGCGCGGCCAGCCTGCGCACACCGGTCATCCTGGACGGCGTGATCGCCGGCTCCGCCGCGCTGGTGGCCAAGGCGATCGCCCCGGAGGTCCTCGCCGCGTGCGTCGCGGGCCACCGCTCGGCCGAACCCGGCCACAAGGCGGCTCTCGCCAAGCTGGGGTTGCGTCCCCTGATCGACCTCGACCTCCGCCTCGGCGAAGGTACAGGTGCCCTGCTGGCTCTGCCCCTGGTCCAGTCGGCGGCTCGCGCCATGCACGACGTCGCAACGTTCGACTCGGCGGGCGTCACGGAGAAGCACTGACCCTCCGCGAGGGTTGCCGTTCGCGCAGTTCCCCGCGCCCCTAACTAGTGCAACTCGCTCAGTTGCACCACCTCAGGGGCGCGGGGAACTGCGCGACAAACCATGCACCCTGCCGCACCATCAAACTGAGCTCACCATGCAGCTCATCAGAACCTGCACACGAAGCCCTGGAGCCACCATGCCGCCCGAGAACGACACGACGCCGTACCCCGTGGGCCTCCTGCTCAAGGGCCGCCGCGTCGTCGTCCTCGGCGGCGGCACCGTCGCCCAGCGCAGGCTGCCCGCGCTGCTCGCGGCCGGTGCCGACGTGCACCTGTTCGCACCGAGCACCACCCCCGCCGTCCAGGCCATGGCCGACGCCGGCGAGCTCAGCTGGCACCCCCGCCGCTACGCCGCAGGCGACCTCGCCGGAGCCTGGTACGTGCTGGCCGCCACCGACGACCCGGCGGCCAACGCCGCCGCCTCCGCCGAGGCCGAGGCCGACCGCACCTTCTGCTCGCGCAGCGACGACGCCTCCGCCGCCACCGCGTGGACCCCGGCCGCCGGACGCCAGGACGGCACCACCGTCGCCGTCCTCTCCGGCGACCCCCGCCGCTCCGCCGCGCTCAGGGACGCCATCGTCGCCGGTCTGCGCGACGGCACCCTCGCCGCCGCGCACCACCGCGGCCGCACCCCCGGCGTGGCACTGGTCGGCGGCGGCCCCGGCGACCCGGATCTGATCACCGTCCGCGGCCGCCGCCTCCTCGCCGAGGCCGACGTGGTGGTCGCCGACCGCCTCGCCCCCCGCGAACTCCTGGACGAACTCCCGCCCCATGTCGAGGTCATCGACGCGGCCAAGATCCCCTACGGCCGCTACATGGCCCAGGAGGCCATCAACAACGCCCTGATCGAGCATGCCAGGGCGGGCAGGTTCGTGGTCCGGCTCAAGGGCGGCGACCCCTATGTCTTCGGCCGGGGCATGGAGGAACTGCTCGCCTGCCGCGAGGCCGGCGTGCCGGTCACCGTCGTCCCGGGCATCTCCAGCTCCATCAGCGTCCCCGCCGCCGCCGGCATCCCGGTCACCCACCGCGGCGTCACCCATGAGTTCAGCGTCATCTCCGGCCATGTCGCCCCCGAGGACCCCCGTTCCCTGGTGAACTGGGACGCCGCCGCCAAGATGCGCGGCACCCTGGTGCTGCTGATGGCCGTCGAACGCATCGGCGCCATCGCCGAAGCGCTGATCGCCGGGGGCCGCGACCCGCAGACCCCGGTCGCCGTCGTCCAGGAGGGCACCACCGCGGCGCAGCGCCGGGTCGACGCCACCCTGGCCACCGTCGCCGAGGTCGTCGCCGCCGAACAGATCCGCCCGCCGGCCGTCGTGGTCATCGGCGACGTGGTCGCCGTCAACAACTTGGCAGCTCAGATCTGAGCGGGCAGGATCGACCTGTGGCCGAACTCATCACCATCGACGATCCCCAGGACCCGCGTCTGGGCGACTATGTCGCCCTGACCGACGTCGAGTTGCGCCGGCGGCGCGAGCCCGAGGAGGGCCTGTTCATCGCCGAGGGCGAGAAGGTGATCCGCCGGGCCCGGCTGGCCGGCTACCGGATGCGTTCGATGCTGCTGTCCGCCAAGTGGATCGACGTGATGCGCGACGTCATCGACGAGGTCCCGGCGCCGGTGTACGCGGTGGCGCCGGAGCTGGCCGAGCAGGTCACCGGCTACCACGTGCACCGCGGCGCGCTGGCGTCCATGCAGCGCAAGCCGCTCGCCGACGCCGCCGACCTGCTGGCCGGGGCCCGCCGGATCGCCGTCCTCGAAGGCATCGTCGACCACACCAACATCGGCGCCGTCTACCGCAGCGCCGCCGCGCTCGGCATGGACGCGATCCTGCTCTCGCCCGACTGCGCCGACCCGCTCTACCGACGCGCCGTCAAGGTGTCCATGGGGACGGTCTTCTCCGTCCCCTACGCCGTGCTGGACCCCTGGCCGCGCTCCCTGGAGACGCTGCGCGAGGCCGGGTTCTCGCTGCTCGCGCTCACCCCGCACGGCGACTCGGTCCCGCTGGCCGAGGTCTCGCCCAAGCTGCTGGAGCGCTGCGCGGTACTGCTGGGCTCCGAGGGCCACGGCCTCAGCACCGAGGCCCTGCGCGCCGCCGACGCCTGGGTCCGCATCCCCATGTCGCACGACGTCGACTCGCTCAACATCGCCGCCGCCGCCGCGGTGAGCTTCTACGCGCTCTCCCAGCAGCCGACAGGCTGAGACCGGTTCAGCCCTGCTGGCCGGCCACGGTGCCGGTCCCCGGCCAGGTCTCGCTCATCGTTCCGTTGCCCAGCGGCGCGTAGCGGGTGGTGCTGGCCGGGCGGGTGCCGGAGGCGGCGGTGTGCTCCTCGCGCAGGACGGCGCCGTCGGCGATCCGCCAGGTGCCGGTGGCCTGCGGGTCGCCGGTGGAGGCGTGGGAGGCCAGCAGAACCGGTTCTGCAGTGGAGCCGGACGCACCACCGGGCAGCTGGTACAGCTCGATCAGGTCCTCCGGGGCGCCGCCGTCCCGGCGGGTGAGCACCACGACCGCGGCCGGGTTGTCGCGGTACCGCGCGGCCAGCACGCTGGTGAGCGCGACCGGTGAGGAGCCGTCGGCGGAGCCCCGACCGTCCTTGAGGACGACCGTGGAGCCGTCGCTGGGGTCGGGGTAGCTGCGGTCCGCCCAGTCCACGCCGCCGGTGCCGCCGCCGGCGTCCGTGGTGGCCGCGGCCTGCAGGCCGTCCGCCGCGGTGGACGGGGCGGCGACGGGGACGGCCGCCGGGTGGGTCGCCGCCGCGGTGCTGGGGTTCGGGGCCGTCCCCAGGCCCCGGCTGTCCCGGTTCTCACAGCCCTGAGCAGCGGCGATGGCCAGGGCGACACCCACCGTCACGGTGATGAAGACGATCAGCCGCTGCCGCAGCAGCCGCCGCGAGGACGGGCCGCCGGGGCGGGCGGCCGGGCGCTGCTGCGATCCGGTCGGCGGGGGCGTGCGCCGGGCCGCGGGCGCCGGGGCGGCCGCCGTCGGCCGCGAGTCGTGCCGCTGCTCCGGCCTGACGTCCCGTCGGGTGTGCTGCTGGGCGTCCTGGCGGAGCTGCTGCGGCTCGCGCATGGTCGGCGGCATGGGCCGGGCCCGCACCGGGCGCGCCGGCGGCCGTCCACCGCCCTGCGCCGCGGCCTGGCTCCCGCCCTGGACCGCTCCCCGGGCCCGCTGCGTCGCCTCGACCGGACGGTTCTGCCGGGCCTGCGGCCGCGGCACCTGGCTGAGCCCGATCGCCGTCCCACGCGCGGTCAGCTCCTTGAGCCGGTCGTGCAGTTGGGCGGTGGTCGGCCGGTCGGACGCCTCCTTGGCCAGGCAGGCCCGGATCACCGGCAGCAGCGCGCTGGGAACGTCGCTGAGATCCGGCTCCTCGTGGACCACCCGGTAGAGCATCACCTCGGAGGTCCCCGAGCCGAACGGGGAGTCGCCGGTCGCCGCGTAGGCGAGCGTGGTGCCCAGCGCGAACACGTCGGTGGCGCTGGTCACCGCGATGCCGCGGACCTGCTCGGGCGCCAGGAAGCCGGGCGAGCCGACCGCCGTGCCGACATGGGTCAGCGTGCTGGCCCCGGTGGACCAGGCGATGCCGAAGTCGATGATCCGGGGTCCCTTGGGGGACAGCAGGATGTTCGAGGGCTTGAGGTCGCGGTGCACCACCCCGGCCTCGTGGACGTGGACCAGGCCGTCGGCGAGGGCGGCGCCGATGGCGGTCACCTCGGGCCAGGGCAGCGGGCCCTCGTCGCCGACCCGCTTGTAGAGCGAGGGGCCGGGGACGTAGGCGGTCGCCAGCCAGGGCCGTTCCACGTCGATGTCGGAGGCGACCAGCCGCGCGATGCAGCCGCCCCTGATCCGGGCGGCGGCGGCGACCTCGCGGGCGAAGCGGGTGCGGAACTCCTGGTCCTCGGCCAGCTCGGAGCGGATCAGCTTGAGCGCGACCTTCTGCCCCTTGCGGTCGGAGCCCAGGTAGACCACACCCATACCGCCCGTGCCGAGCCGCCGGTGCAGGCGGTAGGGGCCGACGACTCGCGGATCCTCCCGCCGGAGCCGCATCATCGCCACATTTCCGTCCCGCCGTCAGGTCCCCGTGCGGGGGCTGTTGTCCCTGCCAGGCGACAGCTTACGGACTGGGTCGGGCGGTGTGCTGATACGCAACGCAGTGACGATCCGTGGGATTGTCGGATTTCCCCCGGTCGGCTCCGCCCGGGCCCGTCCGGTACTGCACCCGCAGTACCCCGGGACCGTATCCGGGAGGGGCCGGTCGCCCCGCTCCGACCTGCGGTTCTTCCGTCCCCTCCGGGGCCCTGTCAGGGGTGACCCTGACACCCCCGCCGTCCGCCCTCC
The DNA here is from genome assembly GCF_041261405.1 of Streptacidiphilus sp. EB103A. Lineage (NCBI taxonomy): Bacteria > Bacillati > Actinomycetota > Actinomycetes > Kitasatosporales > Streptomycetaceae > Streptacidiphilus > Streptacidiphilus sp. EB103A. The sequence goes on from NZ_JBGCAQ010000001.1 coordinate 694,347, forward strand.
CCCTCCGGTAGTAGTCCCCGGGGAGGACCGTCCTCCTTCCGGATGCCGCAGGGACGGTCCCGGGGCATGACGCCCGGCCAGGGGTGCCGACCGTAGGTTGGTACCAGCGGTGGGCGGGCAGCTCGTCCCCCGAGGTACTCCGCCCACCGCGACCAGCCGACGATGTGGCAGCAGCCGACGAGAGTGGGAACCATGTCCGTATACACGGGAGGATCAGTACGGCGCCGTAGCCAGTCCGATCGCGTCCGTCCGCGCGAGACCCGGAACCCCCTGGTCGCGCTGGCGATCGCACTCCCGGTCGCCGCCCTGCTGGCTTTCGCCTTCGGCGGCTGGTCCCAGTTCACCGTGCAGGCCACCTCCGTGCTGCATCTCATCCAGCACTGAGCCGACCCCGGCGCCCCGCAGACTGCGGCGCCGCGTCCGGACTGTCGGTGAGGGCAGCCCGGGCGCGGACGCCGCGCACCACCCGAGCAACACCAACGAAGAGGGCCCGTCCGCTACCGGACGGGCCCTCAACTGCTGTGCGCGATACTGGGATTGAACCAGTGACCTCTTCCGTGTCAGGGAAGCGCTCTCCCGCTGAGCTAATCGCGCGGGATGGTACTTGCCAAGCCCCCGGAGGGACTCGTGCGCGATACTGGGATTGAACCAGTGACCTCTTCCGTGTCAGGGAAGCGCTCTCCCGCTGAGCTAATCGCGCGGGACACTCGTCGAACGGTAACGCTTCAAACGGTACTGCGAACCCCCGAGGGGGCTGGTGCGCGATACTGGGATTGAACCAGTGACCTCTTCCGTGTCAGGGAAGCGCTCTCCCGCTGAGCTAATCGCGCATGAGACCCCGAGTGGCGGACCACTCAAAACCTCGCTGAGGTGGAGACGGGATTTGAACCCGTGTAGACGGCTTTGCAGGCCGTTGCCTCGCCTCTCGGCCACTCCACCGAGCAAGGGCCAACCTGCACCCTCAACCGAGCGGACGACGGGATTCGAACCCGCGACCCTCACCTTGGCAAGGTGATGCTCTACCAACTGAGCCACGTCCGCATGATCTCCAATGTGCTTCCCGCTTGCCTCTTTGCGGTCCGCGTCCTGGCGACGTGTTGAACTTTAGCGGATTACGGGCCCAGCTCAAATTCCGTATCCCCGCAGCGTGCCGTGCCGCTCCCCGCGATGACCTGCGGACAGGCATCCGGACCACCGTCTATCTAGACTTCGGCTGCGCGGGGACCCCGCACCTTCCGGACAGAATCCCGAGCCAACTGTGACCTCCACCGAGTCCCTCCTCCCGCCGATGGCCCGTTTCGACGGCCTGGTCGCCACCGGGCTGCTCGATGTCACCGACGATCCGGCGGCTCTCGACGGCTCCGGGTTCTGGGCCGTCGTGGCTGACTTCGACGGCCGGCTCACCTGCGCCCGCTTCGCCGAGGTCCGCCGGGCCCGGCCGGGTTCGGGCGACCCGGGAGCGGCCGCGCGGGCCTGGACCGGGCCTGCCCGCACCGCCTGGACCAGTTCGCTCGACCGGGCCGGCTATCTCGCCGGGGTGCGCCGGATCCGCGCGGAGATCGCCGCGGGCGAGGTCTACCAGGCCAACCTCTGCCGGATCCTCTCCGCCCCGCTGCCCGACCCGGCGCGCGCCGACGTCGACGCCCTCACCGCCCGCCTGGCCCGCGGCAACCCCGCCCCCTATGCCGGAACGGTTCGCCTCCCGGCCCAGGGCGTCGAGGTGGCGACCGCCTCGCCGGAGCTCTTCCTCGAACGCGAGGGCGACACCGTCCGCTCCGGTCCGATCAAGGGAACCGGCCGCACCGAGTCCGACCTGCTGGAGAAGGACTTCGCCGAGAACGTGATGATCGTCGACCTGGTCCGCAACGATCTCGGCCGGGTCTGCGCCACCGGCAGCGTCACCGTTCCCGACCTCTGCGCCGTCGAGAAGCACCCCGGCCTGGTCCACCTCGTCTCCACGGTGGAGGGACGGCTGCGCCCCGGCGCCGGCTGGCCCGAGGCGATGGCCGCGACCTTCCCGCCCGGGTCGGTCACCGGCGCGCCCAAGTCCAGTGCGCTGCGCATCATCCACGCCCTGGAGACCGCCCCGCGCGGTCCCTACTGCGGCGCCGTCGGCTGGGTCGACGCGGACCGGCGCGAGGCGCGGCTCGCCGTCGGCATCCGCACCTTCTGGCTGGACCGGGACGACCCGGCCGGCCCCCAGGTCCGCTTCGGCACCGGGGCCGGCATCACCTGGGGCTCCGATCCGGAGCGGGAGTGGGACGAGACCGAACTGAAGGCGGCGCGGCTGCTCGCGATAGCGTCTGATCCACCACCGCTGCAGTGACCGAGGCTGCGGTATCCAGAGAGGGAGAGCCCATCGTGCGGATCTGGGTCAACGGCGCGCTGCGCGAGTCCACCGAGGCCAGTGTGTCGGTCCTCGACCACGGCATGACCGTCGGCGACGGCGTCTTCGAGACTGTGAAGGCCGTCGACGGCGCGCCCTTCGCGCTCGGACGCCACCTCGACCGGCTGGAGCGCTCGGCCCGCGGCCTCGGCCTGCCCGCGCCGGAGCGCGAGGTCGTCCGGCGCGCCTGCGCCGAGGTGCTGGCCGCGAACCCGGCGAAGCTCGCCCGGCTGCGGATCACCTACACCGGCGGCCTCGGCCCGCTCGGCTCCGACCGCGGCGACAGCGGCCCCAGCCTGATCGTCGCCCTCGGCGAGGTGGCCTACCGCCCGGACGCCGCGGCGGTCGTCACCGTCCCCTGGACCCGCAACGAGCACAGCGCCGTGGCCGGCCTGAAGACCACCTCCTACGCGGAGAACGTCGTCGCCCTGGCCCGCGCGCACGAGTACGGCGCCGCCGAGGCGATCTTCGGCAACACCGCGGGCCGGCTCTGCGAGGGCACCGGCTCCAATGTCTTCGTCGTCCTGGACGGGCGGATCCTGACCCCGCCGCTCACCTCCGGCTGCCTGGCCGGGGTCACCCGGGCACTGGCCCTGCAGTGGCTCGACGCGGCCGAGGCCGACCTTCCGCTGAGCGTGCTGGAGGAGGCCGACGAGGTCTTCCTCACCGGCACCCTGCGCGACATCCAGGGCGTCTCCCGGGTCGACGACCGCGATCTGCCCGGTGCCCCCGGCCCGGTCACCGCCAAGGCCATCGCCGTCTTCGCCGAGCGCGCCGCCGCCGACCTGGAGCCCTGAGCATGACCACCACGCTCCGACCGCTGGGATCCGAGCGGAGCAGGCCCGACGGGGGCCGGGAGCGGAACTTCGAGGTCCGCGTCAACGGCCGGACCGTCGGCGGCCTGGTGGTCCTCGCCTCCGGCCGCCCCGGTCCCCGGATCGGCGGCATCCGGGAGCTGAGCATCGACCGGCCGGACCGCCGGCGCGGCCGGGGCACCGTCGCGGTGCTCGCCGCCGAGGAGGTGCTGCGCTCCTGGGACTGCGTCCGGGCCGACATCGCCGTGCCCGAGGGACCGGACGAGCAGGCCGGGCTCGGCCTGGCCGCCACCCTCGGCTACACCCCGCGCGGCCTCAACATGCGCAAGACGCTGCCGGCCGAACCGCCCGCCCTGCCCGAGGGCAGCGCCGGCCGCCCGATGCGCGAGGACGAGTTCGGCCCCTGGCTCGCGGCGGAGCGGGAAGGCTATGTGGCGTCCCAGATCGCCATCGGGATGACCCCCGAGCAGGCCAGGGTTCGATCCGAGGCCGACCACGCCGCGGCGCTGCCGGCCGGGCTGGACACCCCGGGCGCGGTGATCAGCCGGCTGGAGTCCGGGGGAGTGCCGGTGGGCGCGGTCTGGGTGAACACCCGGATGCCGGACACCGGTGAGCCTCCGGCCTGGGTGTTCATGGTCGCGGTGGACGAACCCCACCGCGGCCGGGGCCACGGGCGCTCGCTGATGCTGCTCGCCGAACGGGAGTGCGTGGCTCGCGGCGTCGGCGAGCTGGGTCTGCATGTGTTCGCGGGGAACACGCCGGCGGTGTCTCTCTATCGCTCGCTGGGGTACCGCACCTACCGGAGCCTGCTGTACAAGCAGCTCTAGGATTTTCGGGTGCGGACCGTAGCTGGCTGGTCGCGCAGTTCCCCGTGCCCCTAAGGGTCTGCAACTGGCTCAGTTGCAATTGGTTGGGGGCGCGGGGAACTGCGCGACCGACCAGGCACACGCCGCACCCGAAAAACCCGACCCTACGGTGCCCCCAGCAGCTCCATGATCCGCTCCCGCAGCCCCGCCTGACTCTTCCCTCCGTCGAGCCGCTTCCCGGCCACCACATAGGTGGGGGTGCCCGTGACGCCGATGGCCTTGCCCTCGGCGTGGTCGGTGTCCACCACCAGGATGTGCCGGCCGTCGATCAGCGCGGTGTCCAGCTCCTCGGCGTCCAGCCCCAGCTCCCGGGCGACCTCGACCAGCAGCTCCTCCCCGCGTCGCGCCAGCTCGTCGACCCGGCCGAGGACCGCCTCGACATAGGGCCAGCCGCGGCCCTGGATGAACGCCTCCTCGGCCGCCTGCGCCGCTGCGAAGGCGTGCTTGTGCTTCTCCAGCGGGAAGTGCCGCAGCACCACCTCCAGCCGGGCGCCGTAGACCTCGCGCAGGGCGCGCACATCGTCCAGCGCGACGGCGCAGTCGGGGCACTGCAGCTCGCACCAGTAGTCGACCTGGAGGAAGGAACTTTCGCTCATGGTCATCAGTCTCCCATTACGGGCAGGATGTCATGTATGGACGGGTAGGACCGGGATAGGACGACCACAGGAGGCAGGACGATGACTGCGATCGTGTGCATGGCGCTCTCCGCGGCGGGCGTGGTGATCGCCGCGCTGGCCGGACTGCGCGGCCGGGTCCGTTCGGCGTTCCGCTGGCTGGCGGTCGCCCTGGTGCCGACCGGCCTCTACCTCACCGGCCTGATCACCGTGTTCCGCCGGATCGGCAGCGCGCTGGCGAGCTGGGGCACCCACCTGGTGTTCGACCCGCGGGTCTGGACCGGCCTGGCGATGCTGGGGGCGGCCGTGCTGCTCCTGCTCGCCACCGGCGTCGGCCGGAGCCGCAGGACCGCGGAGCCCAAGCCGGTCAAGGCGGGCAAGCAGCCCAAGGCGGCGCAGGGCGCCTCCTCGGTGCCCGCGGTCACCGCCAGGCCGGCCGGGCAGAAGTCCGCCGCGGACGACCTGGGCGACTTCTCCGACGTCGAGGAGATCCTCAAGCGCCGCGGGATCTGACGCCGGTCACCGTGTCGGCGTCATTGCGTCCGGCGTGTCCGTCGCGGTCCGCTGCCGGGCCCGGTAGGCGGCCACATGCAGCCGGTTGCCGCAGGTCCGGCTGTCGCAGTAGCGGCGCGAACGGTTCCGCGACAGGTCGACGAACACCCGGGCGCAGTCCGGCGCCTCGCAGCGGCGCAGCCGCTCCCGCTCGCCGGCCACCACGATGAAGGCCAGCGCCATGCCCGCCTCCACCGCGAGATGGTCGGCGAGGGCCGCGTTGGGCGCGAAGAAGTGCATGTGCCAGTCGTGGCCGTCGTGGTCGGTCAGCCGGGGCGTCGACCCTGCCCTGGCCACCAACGCGTTCACCAGCTCGGCCGCCGCGCGGGTGGAGTCGGCCAGGAACACCTGGCGGAACTGTCCGCGCACCCGGCGCACCGCCGCGAGGTCCTCCGTCCCCAGCGTGCCGATCTCGCTGATCTCGTGCCGTACGACGAAACCGCGCAGCGCGGCGAGATCGGGCAGACCCTCCTGCCCGCCGGCGTCCGGGTCGGTGTTCAGCAGGTCCACCAGCACATCGAGGGCGCACTGCGTGTCATGGGTGATCAGCACGTCGGTACTCCCTGGGGCGTCCGGGCGGGTTGGCGGCGACTCTACCGCCGTTGCCCTGGGCCGTGCTGTCAGTGAACGCGGAAGTCGCCGCGGCCCTTGCGGGTCCGCGACGACTTCCTTCCAGCGGGGGAGCAGATGGAGCGGGTGGTGCCGGTGGCGCGTTCCGTGCCCCCGAGTAGCACGGCTGCGCACGGTAGAAGGAATGAAGCGGTTCAGTTCTCCGCGAGGATGTGGGAGAGCTCTCGGTCGAGATCGAAGTGTCGGTGCTCGGTGCCCGGGGGCACCGCGGCATCGGTTCGCTTGAGGAAGGACTCCAGCGCTCGGGCCGGGGCTTCCAACAGGGCTTCTCCTTCCGGAGAGCTCAGGGCGATGCAGACGACTCCTTGTCCGTGGCTGCGGGAGGGCCAGACACGGACGTCACCGGTCCCGGTAGGCCGGTGCAGCCCCTCCGCAAGGAGGTCGCGGGCGAACACCCAGTCGACGGTTTCGTCGGCGCCCGTGTGGAAGGTGGCGTGCACGGCATAGGGGTCGGCGGTGTCGTAGCGCAGGCCCGCGGGGACGGGCAGTGATGACTCGCTCGACACGATGAGGCGCAGGTGCAGCTCGCAGCTGACCGTGGTGTTCATAAGCGCCAGGGCCTTTCGCTCAGTGTGCGCTCGGGGATCGCACGTCGGCGAACGGACCATCCCACCTGTGCGACCGGTGTAAACCCGTCTGTCCCGATTAGTACGTACCTGGTACCCCTTACGGCTCAGCAGACACGCCAGTCCCAGGCGTTTCGTCAGCCTGCTGCAAACCCGCTCCGTGATGACAGCGCAGGGGCGAGATCCAGTCACCGGGGCCCCGGGTCGCCGTTGCCGGGCAGGTCAGGAGCACCCGGCCCGATACGGTAGTGTTTTCCCTGCACCGCCCGGCACGGGCAGGCGCGATTAGCTCAGTGGGAGAGCGCTCCGTTCACACCGGAGAGGTCGCTGGTTCGAACCCAGCATTGCGCACCGCAGGACGAGGCCCCGCAGATCAGCGATCTGCGGGGCCTTCGTTGTCGGTGCGGGTGCTCAGAAGCCGATCCCGTCCCAGGGTGTGATCACCGCGCCGGCCGCTGCCAGCTCCAGCTCCACCGCCGCCGAGATCTCCGCGGCCGGCTGGTCGTCCGGGTAGGTGGCGTGCGCGCCGCTCGCCAGCAGCACCGTATGGCCGCGGCTGATCGCCGCGAGCGAGGTGGCGCGGACGCAGTACTCGCTCTGCATGCCCGCGATGACGAGGGACGACTCCGGCGGGAGCAGCCGGTCCAGCGCGGTCCCGTCGAAGCTGTCCGCGCTGAGCTTGTCGATCACGTACTCCTCGGGCAGCGGCTCGAACACCAGCTCCCAGCCGGGGGTGCCCGGCGCGTCCGGATCGCCGACCTCCGGGTCCCCGGTGTTGCGGACGTGGACGATCACCGAACCGGCCCGGCGCGCCCGGGCGAGGAGCTCGGTGAGCGCTCCCAGGACCTCGGTCGCGTCGGGGAGCGGCTCGGGCGGGAACAGCATCGTGCGCTGGACGTCGATGAGCAGAAGGGCGGAGGTCATGGCGGTAATTTAGCACTGGTGTTCGAGTAGCGGCAGCGGGAAAAGGCATTTAGGCCACCGGCGGTCGTGATGCTAATGTTCACTCAGCTTCAACCGACGGGGTCCGGTCGGCGGAGCCCCGGCACCGCGGAGTTTCGTGGGGGTACGGGGGGTCGCTCCCCGGAAAGTTGGAGTATCCCGTCGCCGCCACGGCGGGCAGGCGCGATTAGCTCAGTGGGAGAGCGCTCCGTTCACACCGGAGAGGTCGCTGGTTCGAACCCAGCATTGCGCACCACAGTCTGACTGCACATCAGAAGCAGCGAGGGCCCCTCGATTCGAGGGGCCCTCGCTGCTTCTGACGGAACTTCAGGCCGCCTGCTCCTCCGCCCGGCGCCGCAGCGGCCAGGCAGTGTCCACCGGTTCGGGCGAGCCGCTGCGGTTGAACCACTGCTGCAGACCTCGTGCCTGCGCCGCGTGCCAGACCGCCTGACGCAGATGCAGTTCCGCGGGGGTCAGCGCGGCCAGTCGATCCTCGAAGCGGTCGCCGATCGCCCGAACCAGCAGCATCGCCGCGGTGGCGTCGGCTGCCGCGTCATGCGCACCGTTCAGCACCACGCCGTAGTGCGCGCACAGGTCGGTCAGCGTGCGGCGGCCCTTGCGGTAGCGGTCCAGATGCTTGTCCAGCACCCGGGGGTCCACCACCAGCAGCGGCGCGTTCGCCACGTAGTCGCCCAGCGACGCACCCCGATGCCGGCCCAACTCCCGGTCCAGCAGGGTGAGATCGTAGGGAGCGTTCATGATGACCAGCGGCAGCCCGGCCCTGGCCGTGTCGGCCAGCGCCCGCCCGATCTCCTCCACCACCACCGGCGCCGGACGGCCGTGTTCGCGCGCCCAGCCGTCGGTCAGACCGTGCACCGCGGTGGCGCCCTCCGGGATCGGCACGCCGGGGTCCGCCGCCCAGTCCCGCCGCCGCACCGGGCCCCCCGGGGACTCCTGGACCACCAGCGCCGCCGTCACAATCCGGTCATGCTCCACGTCCACGCCCGTGGTCTCGGTGTCGAAGGAAGCCAGCGGCCCCTCGTACCAGTTCGTCATGGCTGCCTCCCCCGTCGACGGTGACACTGAGGTGATACCCGGTGACCCTCGGCATTCAACCTTTGTTGTGAATCCCTCTTTGAACTGCGGATCCGTTTGACCCGTAGTCAGTAGGGAGACAACAGAAAGTGACGGCCCGTCCGGTCCGGACGGCGGGCTGCCGCTCAACGGGGAAAACGGGGAAGACGGCAGCGATGGCGCTGACACAACCCGAACCGGCCAACCCGAACCCGGAGTGGGGCGGGATCGGAACGGGACAACCGATGCGAGGCCAACTCGCAGTCACCTCCTGCATGGAGACCCTCCAGGTGGGCTATCTGCATGCGGTCGCGGCCGCGTCGGGCTGCGCGCTGTCCTCGCCGTTCCCGGACAACGGGATCGACTGGCATGTGAGTCACGGCAGTTCGGCGCACACCGAGGACGACGAGGCCACCATCAAGGTCCAGCTCAAGTGCACCTACCAGATCCCGCCGAACCCGGCAGGACCGTGGTTCAGTTTCACCCTCGACAACGAGCACCTGCGAAAACTCGCCCATGCACGGGTCGCCGTGCACAAGATCCTGATCGTCATGCTGGTCCCCAGGGAGGTCGACCAGTGGCTCGTGGCCGGTTCTGACCGGCTGGAACTGCGCCACTGCTGCTACTGGGTCAACCTGGCAGGGCACCCGGTCACCGGAAAACGGCGGACGAATGTCCGGATTCCGACCGGCCAGGTCTTCGACGACCGCGCTCTCTGCGCCATCATGGCCCGTGTGGGAGCGGGAGAGCGTCCTTGAACGAGGGCTCTGCGGTATCGACCCCCGCGGGAGGGACAACGTGACAGCGATGCGCCGCGACACCCGACCAGAGGCAGTGGACGCTGCCGGGCGCGACGCCGTCCGGGCCGGCGGCGCCGGTACCCCCACCGACCCGGTCCACATCGACCCGGCCAGGGTCGACCCCGCCGTGCTGGGCACCCTGCTCGCGCGCCACGGCTGGACCCGCCGCGGCGGGTCCGAGGGCCGCTACACCCGCTGGACCCCGCCCGACGACCTGGAGCCCGACACCAGCCTGCTGGTCCCCGCCGACCGCCGCTTCGACGACAGCATCGACCTGCTGGACGAGGCCATCGCGGCGCTCTCGCACTCCGGCGTCCCCTCGGCCAGGGCCATCCTCGCCGCGCTGCTGGTCCCCGGCGACGAGATCCACTGGCGCCGGGAGACCCCCGGCGTGGGCGGCGCCGTCACCTGGGGGTCGGAGGAGGATCTGCACGTCGGCGCCACCGCCATGCTCTCCGCCGCCGCCAAGGCCGGACTGCTGCGTGCCGCCTACTTCGGGGCCCGGCTCGACGCCTATGCGGCCGAGTTCCTGGACCGGGTGCTGGTCGTCGCCCCCGGCACCGGCGCCGGGCTGCTCACCGCCTACGCGCCCGCCCCCGAGGACCGGTCCATCACCACCACTCTGGTCCGCGCCCTGGAGGCGACGAGGGACGCCATCGACCTGCAGCGGGTCAGCGGCCGGACCGAGGCCTTCGACGACGGGGTACGGCTCGGCGTCAGCCGCGAGCTGATCGCCTCGGTGGTGCAGCTGGTCCGGGGCAGCGAGGGCATCGAGATCGCCCTGGACTGGGCCGCCTCGGTCGGCACCCCGCGCGGTTTCGCCAGCCGACGGCTGCACCTGGAGTTCAGCCCCGGCGACCTGCCCGCCCTGGAGGCCGCGGGCGAGCGGCTGGAACACAGCGAACCCGCGGTCGACGTGGAGCTCACCGGCGCGGTGGTCCGCCTCAAACGGCCGGTCCCCGGCGGCGAGGGCCAGGCCAGGCTGGCGGTGCTGTCGGGGGCCGATGTGGACGAGGTCCGGGTACGGCTGGGGGAGGAGGACTACCGCACCGCGGTCGAGTCCCATCTCGCCGGCGTCCCGGTCCGGCTGCGCGGGCGCCTGGAGCGCAAGGGCGGCTTCCGCAAGCTCTCCCTGCCGAGCAGGCTGGTGCCGGTCGAACTGGACGCCGCCGAGCGCGAGCGGATGCTCAAGGCGCTGCGGCTGCGGGTCGGCGGACCGACCGCGGGGGAGGGCGGCGAAGCCGGGTGACGGCTGCGCGAGCCGCTCCCCGCTCTCGGTACCATCATGACCGCAGCACCTGCTGCTCAGGAGAATGCCGAGAGTCAGGAGAGTCCGGTGTCGGACGTCCGTGTGGTCATCAGTCGCGAACCCGATCGGGAAGAGCGTGTGGTGACGACGGGCACTACGGCGGCGGAGCTGTTCCCCGGCGAGCGCGCCGTCATCGCCGCCCGCATCGGCGGCGAGCTGCGCGACCTGGCCCAGGTGCTGGCCGACGGCGACGAGGTCGAGCCGGTCACCATCGACAGCCCGGACGGCCTGTCGATCCTGCGCCACTCCACCGCCCACGTCATGGCCCAGGCCGTGCAGGAGATCTTCCCCGAGGCCAAGCTCGGCATCGGCCCGCCGGTCAAGGACGGCTTCTACTACGACTTCGACGTCGACAAGCCGTTCACCCCCGAGGACCTCAAGGCCGTCGAGAAGAAGATGCAGGAGATCATCAAGCGGGGGCAGAAGTTCTCCCGCCGGGTGGTCACCGACGAGGCGGCGCGCGAGGAACTCGCGAACGAGCCCTACAAGCTGGAGCTGATCGGCCTCAAGGGCGGCGCCAGCAGCGAGGACGGCTCCGACGTCGAGGTGGGCGGCGGCGAGCTGACCATCTACGACAACCTGGACCCCAAGAGCGGCGAGCTGTGCTGGAAGGACCTCTGCCGCGGCCCGCACCTGCCCTCGACCCGCATCCCGGCGTTCAAGCTGATGCGCAACGCGGCGGCGTACTGGCGCGGCAGCGAGAAGAACCCCATGCTGCAACGGATCTACGGGACCGCCTGGGCGACCAAGGACGACCTCAAGGCGCACCTGGACTTCCTGGAGGAGGCCGCCAAGCGCGACCACCGCAAGCTGGGCCATGAGCTGGACCTGTTCTCCAACCCGGACGAGATCGGTTCCGGCCTGGCCGTGTTCCACCCGCGCGGCGGCGTGATGCGCCGGGCCATGGAGGACTACTCGCGCAAGCGGCACGAGGAGGCGAACTACGAGTTCGTCTACACCCCGCACGCCACCAAGGGCGCCCTGTTCGAGAAGTCCGGCCACCTGGACTGGTACGCCGACGGCATGTACCCGCCCATGCAGCTCGACGAGGGCGTGGACTACTACCTCAAGCCCATGAACTGCCCGATGCACAACCTGATCTTCGACGCCCGCGGCCGCTCCTACCGTGAACTGCCTTTGCGCTTGTTCGAGTTCGGCACGGTCTACCGCTACGAGAAGTCCGGCGTGGTGCACGGCCTGACCCGTTCCCGCGGCTTCACCCAGGACGACGCGCACATCTACTGCGCCAAGGAGCAGATGGGCGAGGAACTGGACAACCTGCTCACCTTCGTCCTGGACCTGCTGCGCGACTACGGCCTGACCGACTTCTTCCTGGAGCTCTCCACCAAGGACCCGGAGAAGTTCGTCGGCTCGGACGAGGTCTGGGAGGAGGCGACCGAGATCCTCCGCACGGCCGCCGAGAAGCAGGGTCTCCCGCTGGTCCCCGACCCGGGCGGCGCGGCGTTCTACGGCCCCAAGATCTCCGTCCAGGTGAAGGACGCCATCGGCCGCAGCTGGCAGATGTCCACCATCCAGGTCGACTTCAACCTCCCGGAGCGCTTCGACCTGCAGTACACGGCCGCGGACGGCTCACGCCAGCGGCCGGTCATGATCCACCGGGCGCTGTTCGGTTCGATCGAGCGGTTCTTCGCCGTGCTGCTGGAGCACTACGCCGGCGCGATGCCGCCGTGGCTCTCCCCGGTCCAGGCCGTCGGCATCCCGATCGGCGACGCCCACGTGGACTACCTCAGGGAGTTCGCCGCCGAGGCGAAGGCCAAGGGGCTGCGGGTCGAGGTCGACGCCTCCAGCGACCGGATGCAGAAGAAGATCAGGAACCAGCAGAAGCTGAAGGTCCCGTTCATGGTGATCGTCGGCGACGACGACATGGCCGCCGGCACGGTCTCCTTCCGCTACCGCAACGGCGAACAGAAGAACGGCATCCCGCGTGCCGAGGCGCTGGCCGAGATCGTCGACGCGGTGGAGCGCCGGATCCAGGTGTGAGGTAACGCCGAGGGGCGGGCTCGGACCTGAGCCCGCCCCTCGGAGCCTGCGCGTCAGCGCCTATGCTGATCGCTATGACGACGGAGCCGGAGCAGCAGAACGGGGCGGGCGAGCCGGACGCTTTCGGCCGCCTGTGGACCCCTCACCGGATGGCCTACATCAAGGGTGAGAACAAGCCGACCGGCCCCGAGCCCACCGACGGCTGCCCCTTCTGCGCGATCCCGGCGATGTCGGACGAGGACGGCCTGATCCTCCGTCGGCTGGACCACGCCTATGCGGTGCTGAACCTGTACCCGTACAACTCCGGGCATCTGATGGCCGTCCCGTACCGGCACGTCGCCGACTACACGGATCTCACCCCGGAGGAGACCGCCGACGTCGCCGCGCTCACCAAGCAGGCGATGACCGCGCTGCGGGCCGTGTCGGGCGCCCAGGGCTTCAACCTCGGGATGAATCAGGGCTCGGTGGCGGGCGCCGGCATCGCCGCGCATCTGCACCAGCATGTGGTGCCCCGCTGGGGCGGGGACACCAACTTCATGCCGGTCATCGGCCAGACCCGGGTGCTGCCGCAGCTCCTCGCGGAGACCCGGAAGATGCTCGCCGACGCCTGGCCGGAGGCCTGACCCGGCAGGCGGCTCAGTCGGCGTCGTAGACGTCGGCCTTGGAGGCGCGTGTGCTCTGGACCTCGGCCCCGAGCACGCCGGAGCGGTTCTTGAAGCGGTCGACCTCGATGTCGTGCTCCTCCAGGAACTCCATCGTCGCCTTGTGCACGGCGCGCAGCACCGGTGTGGCGACCCGGAGGGCGTCGTCGGCCATGAACCGGTCCCTCCAGGGCGGGACCGCCCAGGCGTGCCGTAGGCCGAAGGGTTCGGGGAGCTTGAGCGGGCCACCGAGCCAGTCGAGGATGGGTTCACCCCACGGCCAGGTGAACGGAGCGCGCAGGGTGAGCCGCACGACCTCGTCGGCGGCGACTATCGGCAGTTGCTTGGTGCGCTCCTCCCAGGGCCTGCCGGGCCGGGGCACCTGGATCTCGGCCCGCGAGGCCTTCTTGTTGAACATCGGCGCCATCGGGCCCAGGGCGTGGCCGGTGACCTCGACCCGCAGGGTGTCGTGCAGCAGGGTGACCGTGACCAGCAGGGTTATCACCAACTGGCCGCCCCACAGCACGAACTGGACGCCCAGGTAGTGCCGGGGCCCGCGGCCGAACTGCTGCTTGTTGGCGAGTTCGGTCATGGCCGAGTTGCGGTAACGATAGCCGTCCATGACGGCGCCGGTGGGGCGGCTGATCTCGTCGGCACTTTCCGGTATCGACATGACCACCCAGTGGCTGACCCGCATGTCCGGGATGCCGTTCTCGGCCGGCATGGTCGACCTGGACAACTGCTTGAGCCGGTCCTCGATCCGTCGCAGCACGTCCCAGGGGTGGAAGGTCCGTATATCGGCGATGCCTTCCGCCGGGTCGATCTGCTCGGCGAGGTGCCAGGAGCCCCAGCGCTTGCCCAGCCCGAGTATGCCCTTGGTCCCGGCGTAGTGCAGGATGTTGGTCTCCTGCTCCATCTCCAGGGTCTCCAGCGCCTTCTTGAGCTCCTCGGCCCTGGTGTCCTGCGGGCCCATCGGCACGATCTCCGGGATGACCGGACCCAGGCCGCTGCCGTCCAGCACTTCGTTCCAGCGCAGCCGCAACTGCTCCGCAGTGCGCAGGCAGATCCGGTAGGCGATGAACCATCCCAGCACCGGGGCCGGCATCATGACGCGCACATAGAGCCCGGCCCAGCCGGCGGCGAACGGCCGCCATACCAGCAGGACCGCGAGCAGCCCCGCCACGGTGAGGGCGGCGCCGCCGTAGAGGGAGCGTCGCGCGGGGGCGCTGATGTCGCGGATCTTGAAGGCGGCCAGCCAGATCAGCGTGCCCGGGAGGAAGAGCAGGCCGGCCACGACCGCGACCGCGGTGAGCTTGCGGTCCCGTTCATGGCGGATCTTCTCCGCCTCCAGGCAATGCTCGACCACCCGCCGCGGGTCGGCGCCGTAGGAGGGGACCAGTGGTTTGCGGCCCTTGCCGGTGGTGCGCTTGATCACCGCACGACACACTGCTTCACCCATGGTGGGGATGAAGAGCCCGTGCCGTCCCTTCTTGTGCGTGACGCCGTCCACCTTGTCGAGGAGGTCGGTGAGCGGCCCGTCCCGGTACGCGAGGGAGGCGAGTGACTCGGTGGCTGCGAAGTTGAGCGATTCGCGCGGGACATCCGGCACTGTGGTCCCCTCCCGACAGCCGTATACACAGTGTTCCCCAAGCCTGGCTGATCATCCGCTGAACGCATGTCAGAAGACCTGGCTGCCAGCGTATCGCCGTCGATCATCGCCCGTCAGCCCATTGCGGATCACTCCCGCGCTCACCCGTGCGTATCAGCCAGGGCCTTGGCCGCCACCCCCTCCGGCATGGCCTCGTGGCGGACGTAGGCGCGGGTGAAGTCGCCCGCGCCGTGGGAGAGCGAGCGCAGGTCCACGGCGTAGCGGACGATCTCCAACTCCGGTACCTCGGCCCGCACCAGGGTTCGTCCGGTGCCGACCGGCTCGGTGCCCTGGACCCGGCCCCGGCGGCCGGAGAGGTCGCTGAGCACCGCGCCCACGTACTCGTCCGGCACCAGCACCCGGACCTCGGTCACGGGTTCCAGCAGCCGGACGCCGGCGGTGCCGGCGGCCTCGCGCAGGGCCAGTGCTCCGGCGGTCTGGAAGGCGGCGTCGGAGGAGTCCACCGAGTGGGCCTTGCCGTCGACCAGGGTGACCCTGACGTCCACGACCGGGTACCCGGCGCTGACGCCGCGCAGCAGTTGGGCCCGGACGCCCTTCTCGACGGAGGGGATGAACTGCCGGGGCACGGCGCCGCCGACGACCCGGTCGACGAACTCGAAGCCGCTGCCCGGCGGCAGCGGTTCCACGTCGATCTCGCAGATGGCGAACTGGCCGTGGCCGCCGGACTGCTTGACGTGCCGTCCGCGCCCGTGGCCGGGCCCGGCGAAGGTCTCCCGCAGCGGGACGGTGTAGGGGACGGGGTCGACCTGGACGCCGTGGCGGCTGCGCAGCCGCTCCAGCAGCAGGTCGGCGTGGGCCTCGCCGAGGCACCACAGCACCAGCTGGTGGGTGTCCGGGTTCTGTTCGAGGCGCAGGGTGGGGTCCTCGGCGGTGATCCGGCCCAGGCTCTGCGAGAGCTTGTCCTCGTCGGCCTTGCTGTGGGCCTCGACGGCCACCGGCAGCAGCGGGTCGGGCATCGCCCAGGGGGCGACCAGCAGCGGGTCGGCGGGCGCGGACAGGGTGTCGCCGGTCTGCGCCGAGGCCAGTTTGGCGATGCAGACGATGTCCCCGGCGACGGCCTGGTCGACGCCGCGCTGGGTGCGGCCGAAGGGCGAGGAGAGGGCGCCGATCCGCTCGTCCGCGTCGTGGTCGTCCGTGCCCCGGTCGGCCATGCCGTGGCCGGAGACGTGCACCGGCTGGTCGGGGCGCAGCGTCCCGGAGAAGACCCGGACCAGGCTGAGCCTGCCGACGTAGGGGTCGCCGCTGGTCTTCACCACCTCGGCGGCCAGCGGTCCTTCGGGGTCGCAGGCCAGCGCCGGGCGGGGGCGGCCGTCGGGGGTGGTGGCCGCCGGCGGCAGGTGCTCGGCGGGGGAGGGGAAGGCGGAGCTGATGAGTTCCAGCAGCTCGGCGCTGCCCAGGCCGGCCTTGGAGCCGTCGGCGGGTGGGGCGGAGGCCAGCACCGGGTGGAAGGCGCCCCGGGCGACGGCGCGTTCCAGGTCGTCGATGAGGGTCTTGGTGTCGATGGTCTCGCCGGAGAGGTAGCGGTCCATCAGGGCCTCGTCCTCGCTCTCGGCGATGACGGCCTCGATCAGCCGGTCCCTGGCCGCGGCGGCGGCCTCGCCCAGGGCCTGGTCGGGGGTGTGCTCGGTGCGCTGTCCGCTGCCGTAGTCGAAGCAGCTGCCGCTGAGCAGGCCGAGCAGTCCGGAGATCCTGGGGGTGCCGTCGGGGCCGGCCGGGCCGCGGTTCAGCGGCAGGTAGAGCGGCAGCACGGCTTCCGGGTTGTCCCCGCCGAAGGCCTCCCGGCAGAGTTCGACGGTGGCGTTGAAGTCGGCCTGCGGGGCGTCCAGCTTGGTGACGACCAGGGCGCGGGGCATGGCGACGGCGGCGCACTCCTCCCACAGCATCCGGGTGGCGCCCTCGATGCCGTCGGTGGCGGGGACGACGAACAGGGCGGCGTCGGCGGCGCGCAGCCCGGCGCGCAGCTCGCCCACGAAGTCGGCGTAGCCGGGGGTGTCCAGCAGGTTGATCCGCACGCCGGCGTGGACCAGCGGGACCAGGGAGAGCTGGACCGAGCGCTGCTGGCGGTGCTCGATCTCGTCGTAGTCGGAGACGGTGGTGCCGTCCTGTACGCGTCCGGCCCGGGTCAGCGCGCCGGTGGCGAGCGCGAGGGTCTCGGTGAGGGTGGTCTTGCCTGCGCCACTGTGGCCGACCAGCACGACGTTACGGATCAGATCCGGCCGGCTGCGCTGGTACTGGTCGGCCGCCGGACCCCTGCCGGGGCCTCCCGATGCTGCTGTCGTCCTGTCACCCATCGTCCTCTCCTATCGCTGGAGGCTGCGTTGTTGCCGCGAAGATCGCGTTGCGTCGACTGAAAGTCACCCGCGGTGATGGTGAGCTTGGCACCGCAACCGGCCGAGGTCCATAGCTCCCGCACGGGCGGCGTGCCCGCGCCCGGCGTGCGGACCGCGCCCGGATAGCATGGGCCCGCCCGCCGGTGGCCGCCGTGAGAGAGTCGCCCCGGGACGGCCGGATCCCGGTCGGACCAGTGCCGGAACAGAGCCAGATCGGAGCGGTCGGAAGGCCCATGCTCAACAAATACGCGCGAGCTTTCTTCACGCGGGTGCTCACCCCCTTCGCGGCGTACCTGCTGCGCATCGGTGTCAGCCCGGACATGGTCACCCTGGTGGGGACGGCCGGGGTGGTCGCCGGTGCGCTGGTGTTCTTCCCCCAGGGCAGCTTCTTCTGGGGCACCATCGTGATCACCGCCTTCGTCTTCTCCGACCTGGTCGACGGCACCATGGCCCGCCAGTCCGGTACCTCCAGCGTATGGGGCGCGTTCCTGGATTCCACCCTGGACCGGGTCGCGGATTCGGCGGTCTTCGGCGGCATCGCGATGTGGTACGCGGGGAGCGGCGACAATCTGGTGCTGTGCGCGGTGGCGCTGTTCTGCCTGGCCAGCGGCCAGGTGGTGTCGTACACCAAGGCGCGGGCCGAGAGCCTGGGCCTGAAGTGCGACGTCTCGGGCCTGGTCGAGCGGGCCGAGCGGCTGGTGGTGACCCTGGTCGCGGCCGGGCTGGCGGGACTGCACGGGTTCGGCGTGCCCTACATCGACTGGCTGCTGCCGATCGCGCTGTGGCTGATCGCGGTGGGTAGTCTGATCACCGCACTGCAGCGGATCCTGACGGTGCGCCGCGAGGCCGCCGAGGCGATCGCGGCCGGGGGAGGGCAACTGTGAGCGGACTCGGTGACCAGCTGACCTACGGCGCCTACGCGGCGGGCTGGGGGGCGGTGAAGCGGCTGCCCGAGTCGGTGGCCAACGGGCTGTTCCGGCGGATCGCGGACCTCGCCTGGAAGCGCCGCGGCAAGGGCGTGCTGCGGTTGGAGTCCAATCTGCGCCGGGTCCGGCCGGAGGCGTCCGAGGCCGAGATCGCCGAGCTGGGCCGGGCCGGGATGCGCAACTACCTGCGCTACTGGTGCGAGTCGTTCCGGATGCCGGTGTGGAGCAGGGAGCGGATCGCCGCCTCGTTCGAGCCCGAGTTCATCGAGCGCCTGGACGAGGCGATGGCGTCCGGCCGCGGTGCGGTGCTGGCGCTGCCGCACATGGGCAACTGGGACCTGGCCGGGGCCTGGGTGGTGGTGCGCGGCTATCCGTTCAGTACCGTCGCCGAGCGGTTGAAGCCGGAGAAGCTGTTCGACCGCTTCGTGGCCTACCGCGAGGGCCTGGGGATGGAGGTGCTGCCACTGACCGGCGGCGCCAACACCCTGGCCACGCTGGCGAAGCGGCTGCGTTCCGGCGGTCTGGTGTGCCTGGTCGGCGACCGGGATCTGTCGGCCTCCGGCGTCGACGTCAGCTTCATGGGCGAGGCGGCGCGGATGCCGGCCGGCCCCGCCGTACTGGCGGCGCAGACCGGGGCGGCGCTGCTGCCGGTGACGCTCTGGTACGACGGCACCCCGGTGATGAAGGGCCGGGTGCACGAGGAGGTGCCGGTCCCGGAGGACGGCGGCAAGCGGGAGAAGGCCGCGGCGATGACGCAGGCGCTCGCCGACGTGTGGTCCGAGGGCGTGCGCGAGCACCCGGAGGACTGGCACATGCTGCAGCGCTTCTGGCTGGCCGACCTCGACCCCGACCGGGCCCCCGCCGCGGTCGAGCAGCCGACGGCGGAGGCTTCCCGGTGAGGATCGGAATCGTCTGCCCCTACGCCTGGGACGTCCCCGGCGGGGTGCAGTTCCATGTCAGGGACCTGGCCGAGCACCTGATCCGGCTGGGCCACGAGGTCTCGGTGCTGGCCCCGGCCGACGACGACACCCCGGTGCCGCCGTACGTGGTGCCGGCCGGACGCGCCGTCCCGGTCCCCTACAACGGCTCGGTGGCCCGGCTGACCTTCGGGTTCCTCTCCGCCGCGCGGGTGCGCCGCTGGCTGCACGACGGCTCCTTCGACGTGCTGCACATCCATGAGCCGGTCACCCCGAGCCTGTCGCTGCTGACCTGCTGGGCCGCCAGCGGTCCGATCGTGGCGACCTTCCACACCTCCAACCCGCGCTCCCGGGCCATGGTCGCCGCCGAGCCGATCATGCAGCCCGCGCTGGAGAAGATCAGCGCCCGGATCGCGGTCAGCGAGTACGCCCGGCGCACCCTGGTCGAGCACTTCGGCGGGGACGCCGTGGTCATCCCCAACGGCGTCGACGTCGGCTTCTTCGCCCGCGCCGAGCCCCGGCCGGAGTGGAGCGGCGCGGACGTCGCCGACGGCGGCACCATCGGCTTCGTCGGCCGGATCAACGAGCCGCGCAAGGGCCTGCCGACGCTGCTGGAGGCGCTGCCGCGGATCATCGCGGCCCGCCCCGGGGTGCGGCTGCTGGTGGCCGGCCGGGGCGACGAGGAGGAGGCGGTCAAGGGCCTTCCGGCCGAGGTCCGGGCCAGGATCGAGTTCCTCGGCATGGTCAGCGACGAGGAGAAGGCCGCGCTGCTGCGCAGCGTCGACCTCTATGTCGCGCCCAACACCGGCGGCGAGAGCTTCGGCATCATCCTGGTCGAGGCCATGTCCGCGAGCGCCCCGGTGCTGGCCAGCGACCTGGACGCGTTCCGCCAGGTGCTCGACGGCGGTGCGGCCGGTGAGCTGTTCCCGGTGGAGAACGCCGAGGCGCTCGCCGACGCGGCGATCCGGCTGCTGGGCGACCCGGAGCGGCTTGCCGAGCTGCGCGAGGCCGGCTCCCGGCATGTGCGCCGCTTCGACTGGGAGACTGTCGGGGCCGACATCCTCTCCGTCTACGAGACGGTCACCACCGGAGCGGCCGCCATGGTCAGCGAGGACCCGGGCGGCGGCTGGCGGGCCCGACTGGGGCTGGCGCGGGACTAGAGCCCTCGGCGGAACCTCTAAAGTGACCCTTCGTGAGCATCTGGATCTGGGTCGCCCTCGCCGTTGTCCTCGTCGGTCTCTACCTCAGCTGGACCGCGGGGCGGCTGGACCGCCTGCACGCGCGGATCGACGCCGCGCGGGCCGGCCTCGACGCGCAGTTGCTGCGCCGCGCCTCGGCGACGCTGGAGCTCTCGACCTCCACCCTGCTGGACCCGGCCGCCTCCGTGGTGCTCTACCAGGCGGCGCACGCGGCGCGGACCGCGCCTGAGGAGCGCCGGGAGCTCGCCGAGAGCGAGCTGAGCCAGGCGCTGCGGGCGGTCTTCGCCGAGCCCGAGCAGGTCAAGGAGTTGCGCGCGCTGGTCGGCGGCGCGGAGTACGTGGTCGAGCTCAGCTCGTCGGTGCGCCGGGTCCCGATGGCCCGCACCTTCCACAACGACTCGGTCCGCGCCGCCCGGGCGGTGCGACGGCACCGGATCGTGCGGATCTTCCGGCTGGCCGGCTACGCCCCCTTCCCGCAGACCTTCGAGATGGACGACGCGGCCCCCCAGGTACTGGTCGCGCCGGCCTGATCGCGTGCCAGGCGGGTGCCGTGCGGGTGCCACGACGGAGTGTGTGATCTGCGTCCGATGGACCCGGTGGAGCAATCGGTTAGGGTCGAAGCGGGCCTACCATGGGCTTGTCGCACCACTGCTCCGCTTTCTTCAGTGAGGTCTTTCGTGTCCACCAACACTCCCGCCCCCACCGACCAGCCCTCGGTCGGCACCGCCCGCGTCAAGCGCGGTATGGCCGAGCAGCTCAAGGGCGGCGTGATCATGGACGTCGTCAACGCCGAGCAGGCGAAGATCGCCGAGGATGCCGGTGCCGTCGCGGTGATGGCGCTGGAGCGGGTCCCGGCCGACATTCGCAAGGACGGCGGCGTCGCGCGGATGTCCGACCCCAACATGATCGAGGAGATCATCGAGGCCGTCTCCATCCCGGTCATGGCCAAGTCCCGGATCGGTCACTTCGTCGAGGCCCAGGTGCTGCAGGCGCTCGGCGTCGACTACATCGACGAGTCCGAGGTGCTCACCCCGGCCGACGAGGTGAACCACTCCGACAAGTTCGCCTTCACCACCCCCTTCGTCTGCGGCGCCACCAACCTCGGTGAGGCGCTGCGCCGGATCGCCGAGGGCGCGGCGATGATCCGCTCCAAGGGCGAGGCCGGCACCGGCAACGTGGTCGAGGCCGTCCGCCACCTGCGCCAGATCAAGAACGAGATCGCCCGGCTGCGCGGCTACGACAACAACGAGCTCTACGCCGCCGCCAAGGAGCTGCGCGCCCCGTACGAGCTGGTCAAGGAGGTCGCCGAGCTCGGCAAGCTCCCGGTGGTGCTGTTCTCCGCCGGTGGCGTGGCCACCCCCGCCGACGCCGCGCTGATGCGCCAGCTCGGCGCCGAGGGCGTCTTCGTCGGCTCCGGCATCTTCAAGTCCGGCGACCCGGCCAAGCGCGCCGCCGCGATCGTCAAGGCCACCACCTTCTTCGACGACCCGAAGATCATCGCGGACGCCTCCCGCAACCTGGGCGAGGCCATGGTCGGCATCAACTGCGACACCCTGCCCGAGACCGAGCGGTACGCCAACCGCGGCTGGTAGTCGGCAGGTTCGGTGGGGAGCGCGGGCCTGACGGCCAGCGCTCCCCCTTCGGTTTCCCATCCTTCGCGAAGAGGTTCTGCACTGTGACCAGTTCTCCCGTAGTCGGCGTCCTCGCCCTCCAGGGTGATGTGCGCGAGCACGCCATGGCCCTGGCCGAGGCGGACGCGGTGGCCCGTCCGATCCGCCGCCCAGAGGAGCTGGCGGAGGTCGACGCCCTGGTCATCCCCGGCGGCGAGTCCACCACCATGTCCAAACTGGCGCTGCTGTTCGGGCTGATGCAGCCGCTGCGGGAGCGGGTCGCGGCCGGCATGCCGGTCTACGGCTCCTGCGCCGGCATGATCATGCTGGCCGACAAGATCCTGGACGGCCGGGACGACCAGGAGACCGTCGGCGGCATAGACATGGTGGTGCGCCGCAACGCCTTCGGTCGGCAGAACGAGTCCTTCGAGCAGGCCATCGAGGTGCGCGGTCTGGACGGCGGCCCTGTGCACGGCGTGTTCATCCGCGCGCCCTGGGTCGAGTCGGTGGGCGAGGGCGTCGAGGTGCTCGCCGCGCTGGCCGGCGAGCGGATCGTGGCGGTGCGTCAGGGTAGTCTGCTGGCCACCTCGTTCCACCCGGAACTGACCGGCGACCACCGGGTGCACCGGTACTTCGTGGACATGGTCCGTGCCCAGCCGCTGTAACACTTCGGGGGGCGACCCCCGGACCCCCGGTCGTGACGCCGGGTAACGGTAGGATCTCGTCTGTTGTTCGTTTCTCTGGTGTTGTCTTAAGGAGCTACTCGATGTCCGGCCACTCCAAGTGGGCTACCACCAAGCACAAGAAGGCCGCCATCGACGCGAAGCGCGGCAAGCTCTTCGCGAAGATGATCAAGAACATCGAGGTGGCTGCCCGCACCGGCGGCGGCGACCCGGCCGGCAACCCGACGCTCTACGACGCCATCCAGAAGGCGAAGCGCAGCTCGGTGCCGATCGACAACATCAACCGTGCCGTCAAGCGCGGGTCGGGCGCCGAGGCCGGCGGAGCCGACTACGCCACCATCATGTACGAGGGCTACGGCCCCAACGGCGTCGCCGTGCTGATCGAGTGCCTCACCGACAACCGCAACCGCGCCGCCTCCGACGTGCGCGTGGCGATGACCCGCAACGGCGGCTCGATGGCCGACCCGGGCTCGGTGTCGTACATGTTCAACCGCAAGGGCGTCGTGGTCGTCCCCAAGGGCGACAAGCTCGACGAGGACACCGTGATGGAGGCCGTCCTCGACGCCGGCGCCGAGGAGGTCAACGACCTGGGCGACACCTTCGAGGTGCTCAGCGAGGCCACCGACATGGTCGCGGTCCGCACCGCGCTGCAGGACGCCGGCATCGAGTACGACTCGGCCGACGCCAACTTCGTCCCCAGCGTCCAGGTCGAGCTGGACGCCGACGGCGCCCGCAAGATCTTCAAGCTGATCGACGCGCTGGAGGACAGCGACGACGTCCAGAACGTCTTCGCCAACTTCGACCTCTCCGCCGAGGTCGTCGCCGAGCTCGACGAGGACGAGTAGTCCCGTCGGAAGCTGCCACCGCCGCCCGGCGCCTCTGCGGTAGCCGGGCGGCGGCATGTCCGGGCTCGTGTTGTCGGTGGCTACCGATAGCCTCACCAGCAACCATCCGTTCGAGGCGAAGGACAGCAGCTGTGCGCGTTCTCGGAGTCGACCCCGGTCTGACCCGCTGCGGGGTGGGCGTGGTCGACGGCGCGCCGGGGCGTCCGCTGCACATGGTCGCCTGCGGCGTCGTCCGTACCCCGGCCGAGCTGGACGTCGCCCACCGGCTGCTGCGGATCGAGGAGGGCCTGGAGCTCTGGTTCGACCAGCACCAGCCCGAACTCGTGGCCGTGGAGCGGGTGTTCGCCCAGCACAACGTCCGCACCGTGATGGGCACCGCCCAGGCCAGCGCGGTGGCCATGCTCTGCGCCACCCGTCGCGGCATCCCGGTCACCCTGCACACCCCCAGCGAGGTCAAGGCCGCGATCAGCGGCAACGGCCGCGCCGACAAGGCCCAGGTCGGCGCCATGGTCACCCGGCTGCTGCGGCTGGACGCGCCGCCCAAACCGGCCGACGCCGCCGACGCCCTGGCCCTGGCCATCTGTCACATCTGGCGCGGAGCCGCCACCGACCGCATCGCCGCAGCCGTCGCGACTGCCCGCGCCCGACCCTCAGTCAAGGAGTACCGCCGATGATCGCCTTCGTCAGTGGCCCGGTGGCCGCCCTCGGCCCGGCCTCGGCCGTCATCGAGGTCGGCGGCGTCGGCATGCTGGTCCAGTGCGCACCCGCGGTGCTGGCCGGACTGAAGGTCGGCGAGCACGGCCGGCTGGCCACCTCCCTGGTGGTGCGGGAGGACTCGCTCACCCTCTACGGCTTCGCCGACGACGACGAGCGCACCACCTTCGAGCTGCTGCAGACCGCCAGCGGCATCGGCCCCAAGGTCGCCCAGGCCATGCTCGCGGTGCACCGGCCCGACGCGCTGCGGATCGCGGTCCAGCGCGGCGACGTCAAAACTCTCACCGCCGTCCCCGGCATCGGCCCCAAGGGTGCGCAGAAGCTGCTCATCGAGCTCAAGGACAAGCTGGGCGCGCCCACCGGCGCGGTCCCGGCCCAGCAGCACGCGGTGCTCTCCTCCGGCCCGGCGCCCTGGCAGGACCAGCTGCACGCCGCCCTGGTCGGCCTGGGCTTCGCCCCGCGCGAGGCCGAGGACGCGGTAGCCGCGGTCGCCCCCGAGGCCGAGACCCAGGAGAAGACCGACGTCTCCGCCCTGCTCCGCAGCGCCCTCCGTACCCGCAACCGCACCCGCTGAGGAGCAGCCCCCCATGAGCCCCTACGACGAGACCTCGTCGGCCGTCTCCTCCGCCGCCGACGGTGAGGACCGCGCCGTCGAGGCCGCGCTGCGCCCCAAGGACCTGGGCGAGTTCATCGGTCAGGAGCGGGTCCGCGAGCAGCTGTCGCTGGTGCTCCAGGCGGCCAGGCACCGCGCGGCCACCCCCGACCACGTCCTGCTCAGCGGGCCTCCCGGCCTCGGTAAGACCACCCTCTCGATGATCATCGCGGCGGAGATGAACGCCCCGATCCGGATCACCTCCGGTCCGGCCATCCAGCACGCCGGCGACCTCGCCGCGATCCTCTCCTCGCTCACCGAGGGCGAGGTGCTCTTCCTGGACGAGATCCACCGGATGTCCCGTCCGGCCGAGGAGATGCTCTACATGGCGATGGAGGACTTCCGGGTCGACGTCATCGTCGGCAAGGGCCCCGGCGCCACCGCCATCCCGCTGGAGCTGCCGCCGTTCACCCTGGTCGGCGCCACCACCAGGGCCGGCCTGCTGCCCCCGCCGCTGCGGGACCGCTTCGGCTTCACCGGCCACATGGAGTTCTACGCACCGGTCGAACTGGAGCGCGTCATACACCGCTCCGCACGCCTGCTCGACGTCAGCATCGACACGGAGGGCGCGGCGGAGATCGCCGGGCGCTCCCGGGGCACGCCCCGGATCGCCAACCGGCTGCTGCGCCGGGTCCGGGACTTCGCGCAGGTCAGGCATGACGGCGAGATCACCAAGGAGATCGCCGAGGCGGCCCTGGCGGTGTACGAGGTGGACGAGCGCGGGCTCGACCGGCTGGACCGCGCCGTGCTGCACGCCCTGCTGAAACTCTTCGGCGGCGGCCCGGTGGGCCTGTCGACCCTGGCCGTCGCGGTGGGGGAGGAGAGCGAGACGGTGGAGGAGGTCGCCGAGCCGTTCCTGGTGCGCGAGGGCCTGCTGGCCCGCACCCCCAGGGGCCGGATCGCCACCGCCGCCGCCTGGCAGCACCTCGGCCTCACGCCCCCGCCCGCCCCGCCGCACACCTCCCTGCCAGCCCAGCAGGACCTCTTCGGAGGGGCTTCGGAGGGCTGACTCACAGGGAAGCGGGCCCTGCTACTCGCTTTCGTCGGAACCGGGATGACATGCTTGACGTTGTCCCTCCAAGGCGGGTCGCCTAGACTCCGCCGTTGCCGCTCCCTTTCGGACGGCCCGCCACCGAAAAGACCGGCCGCTTCCCTTGCGGCCTCGCAAAGGACCCTGTCAGCCGTGAATTCCTCATTCCTCGTCATCATCGTCGTCATGATGGGCGCGATGTTCCTGATGACCCGCTCTGCCAAGAAGAAGCAGGCGCAGGCCGCGGAGATGCGCAACAAGATGGAGCCCGGTTCCGGTATCCGCACCATCGGCGGCATGTACGCCCTGGTGAAGGCCGTGAACGAGGACTCCGTCGAGCTGGAGGTCGCCCCCGGCGTCCACGCCATCTACGCGAAGAACGCCATTGCCGTTGTCATGGACGGGGCTGAGTACAACCGCATCGTCCACGGTGACGAGCTCGCGGACGAGGCGGACGAGGACGGCGTCGACGAGATCGAGGGCGACGCGCAGGCCGTGGTCGTGGCCGACGAGGCCCCGGTCGAGCTGGACAAGGCGCCTTCCCTGGAGAAGGCCGAGGCAGAGGTGAAGGAAGACGCAGAGCCCGCGGCTGACAAGGGCGTAGCCGCCAAGTAGCCTGCCCCTTACGGCAGACACGCCGGGGCCACTCACCCCGGACGGCCCCAACGGACCGCTGCGTCGTGGCCGCGCCATCCCCTGTCCGCCGGACCCCCGGCGGTGGTGGCGCGACCCACCCACGGCATGGACAGAGAGAAACGAGAAGGTGGCATCACCGAAATCCCGTCCCCGTGACGGATACCCGGGGCGCGCGATGGGCTTGATCCTGGCGGCGGCGTTGGCCCTGGTGGCCATCATGTTCGCCACCGGGAACACGACCCCCCGCCTCGGCGTCGACCTTGCAGGTGGCACCACTGTCACGCTCAAGGCGGTTCCGCCCAAGAACAACCCCGGCGCTGTCAACAGCACCAGCATGAGCGAGGCCGTCTCGATCCTGCAGCAGCGCGTCAACGGGATGGGCGTCTCCGAGGCCACCGTACAGACCGAGGGCAGCGACACGATCGTGGTGACGATCCCCAAGGGGAACAACACCCAGCAGATCGAGGACGAGGTCGGCACGACCGCGAAGCTGTACTTCCGTCCGGTCCTCGCCGAGGCTCCGTCGGGCGTCACGGTCTCCTCCTCGGCCAGTGCCAGCGCCAGCGCTTCGAAAACCGCCTCCGCCTCCGCCTCGGCCAGTGCCGCGGCGAGCACCCAGGCCAAGGCCGCCACCTCGGGATCGGCCGCCGCGACTCCGTCCGCCACCAAGACCCAGGGCGACGCGGTCACCGGTGACCTGACCAAGGCGACGCCGTCGGCGAGCGCCACCGCCAAGGCCGGCGCCAGCGCCACGGCAAAGTCGACCGCCACCGCCACGAGCAGCGCCGCCGCCGCGGCTGCCGCGTCGAGTTCCGCAGCGGCGGCAGCCGCTTCCCTCACCACCGGCACCGTCCCGGCGGACCTCACGACGGCGTTCGCCAACCTGGACTGCTCGAAGCAGAACCAGCGCGTCGACCACCAGACCGACCAGACCAAGGACGCCGTCGCCTGCTCCTCGGACGCCGGCGCCGGCTACTACATCAAGTACGCGCTGGGCCCGGTGGCCGTCCCCGGCACCGACATCAGCAGTGCTTCGGCCGGCATCAGCACGCAGAACGGGCAGTGGCAGGTCAACCTGAGCTTCACCGGCAGCGGAGGGTCGAAGTTCACCGCCGTCACGACCAAGCTGGCCAAGAACACGACCCCGGCGAACCAGTTCGCGATCGTCCTGGACGGCAAGGTGCAGTCCGCCCCCTCCGTCTCCACGGCGATCACCGGTGGTCAGGCGCAGATCACCGGCAGCTTCACCCAGCAGCAGGCGACCAGCCTGGCCAACGTGCTGAGCTACGGTGCGCTCCCGCTGGACTTCAGCAAGCAGGACGTCACCACGGTCTCGCCCGAGCTCGGCAGCAGCCAGCTCACCGCGGGTCTGGTCTCCGGCGCCATCGGTCTGGCGCTGGTGATCCTCTACTCGCTGCTGTACTACCGGGGCCTCGGCCTGGTGGCCATCGCCGGCCTCGCGGTCTCCGCCGTGCTGACCTACGCGATCATGTGCCTGCTCGGAGCGACCATCGGGTTCGCGCTGAACCTGCCGGCGGTCTGCGGCGCGATCGTGGCCATCGGTATCACCGCGGACTCCTTCGTCGTCTACTTCGAGCGAATCCGCGACGAACTGCGGCACGGCTCCTCGCTGCGCCCCGCAGTGCAGCGGGCCTGGCCCAAGGCCCGGCGCACCATCCTGGTCGCCGACTTCGTGTCGTTCCTGGCCGCCGCGGTGCTGTACTTCTTCACGGTGGGCAAGGTCCAGGGCTTCGCGTTCACCCTGGGGCTGACCACCCTGCTCGACGTCGTGGTGATCTTCCTGTTCACCAAGCCGCTGATCACCCTGCTGGCCCGCCGGAAGTTCTTCGCCGAGGGTCATCCCATGTCCGGGCTCGACCCCAAGCGGCTGGGTGTAAGGCCCCCGCTGCGCGGCGGCCGCCGTCCCGTCGAGACCAAGGAGGCCTGACCAGATGTCCCGCTTCGGCAACATCGGCCACCGGCTCTTCACCGGCGAGCTCAGCTTCGACTTCGTCGGCCGGCGCAAGCTCTGGGTCACCCTCTCCGGGGTGATCCTGCTCGCGGCGATCCTCGGCCTCGGCCTGCGCGGCCTGAACCTCGGCATCGAGTTCAAGGGCGGCGAGATCTACACGATCTCCAAGCCCGGGGTCACCGTCAGCCAGGCCCAGACCGTCGCCAACAAGATCACCGGCGACAACTCCTCCGTGGTCCAGTCCTCCAGCAGCAGCTCCGGCAAGCAGATCACCATCCAGATCAGCGCCGCCGAGAACGTCACCACGCAGAAGGCGATCACGGAGATCACCTCCCAGCTGGGCGTCCCGTCCAGCCAGATCAGCACCCAGATGATCGGTGCCAGCTGGGGCCAGGACATCAGCAAGAAGGCGCTCTACGGGATCATCGCCTTCATGGTGCTGGTGACGCTGTACCTCGCCGTCGCCTTCGAGTGGCGGCTCGCAGTCGGCGCCCTGGTCGCGCTGGTGCACGACATGGTGATCACGGTCGGTGTCTACGCCCTGCTGGGCTTCACGGTCACCTCCGGCACGGTGATCGGCTTCCTGACCGTCCTCGGCTACTCGCTCTACGACACCGTCGTGGTCTTCGACGGCCTCAAGGACGCCACCAAGAAGCTGGGCACCCAGTCCAGGCTGACCTACAGCGACGCGGCCAACCAGTCGCTGAACAGCACCCTGGTCCGGTCGATCAACACCACCGTGCTGGCGCTGCTGCCGGTCGCGTCGCTGCTGTTCATCGGCGGCGGCCTGCTCGGCGCCGGCACCCTGAACGACATCTCGCTGGCGCTGTTCGTCGGTCTGAGCGCCGGCGCCTACTCCTCGATCTGCGTCGCCACTCCGATGGTGGCCTGGCTCAAGGAGAAGCAGCCGGAGAACATCGCCCTGGCCAAGAAGGTCCGGCAGCGCCGGTCCGCCGAGGCCAAGGCCGCGGCGGAAGGCGTCGTCCTGGACCAGGCCGATCAGGCCGAGCAGGACAACGTGCCGGTCAGCAGCGGCAGTGGCGGCGGCGTCACGGGTCCCCGGCGCCAGCCGGTGAACCGCAGTCGCAACGACCGCCGGGCCCCCGGCAAGAGGAAGTAGCACCCGATGAGCACCGACGACCTGGCCGCACTGCTGGCCTCCCGGATCCGCGACGTCCCCGACTACCCCAAGCCCGGAGTGGTCTTCAAGGACATCGCGCCGCTGCTGGACGACGCGGTGGCTTTCGCCGCCCTGGTCGACCACCTGGCGGCACGGGCTCGGGCCCTGGGCGCGACCAAGGTCGTCGGGCTCGAGGCGCGCGGCTTCATCCTGGCGGCCCCGGCCGCCTACGCCGCGGGCGCGGGCTTCGTCCCGGTCCGCAAGGAGGGCAAACTGCCTGGGCCGTGCTTCAGCCAGGCCTACGACCTGGAGTACGGCTCGGCGGTGATAGAGGTCCAGTGCGACGCCTTCGTCCCCGGTGAGCGGGTGCTGGTGGTCGACGACGTGCTGGCCACCGGCGGCACCGTCGAGGCCTCCCTGGACCTGGTCCGCCGGGCCGGGGGCGAGCTGGCCGGCGTGGCGGTGCTGATGGAGCTCGGCTTCCTCGGCGGCCGCGAGCGGCTGCTGCCCCACCTGGGCGAAGCCCCCCTGGACGCGATCATCACTCTCTAGTGGTGGACGGCACACAGCAGGACCGATGCGGGCGGGTCACCGGAACAAACGGTGGCCCGCCCGCGCTCGGTACCATGAGGAGTCCCCGCCACTGAACGCGTGGGGCCCATGCTCGAGGAGTGCACTTGCCGGAAGAGGTCGTGCCCACCACTGCCAGCGCGCAGGACGGTGCCCCCGCCCCCACTCCAGCCGTCCGAGAGGCGACGAAGGAGGCGCAGCAGGGCCCGCGCCCCGGCGCGCCCTCTCCCAGCCGGGTACGGGCCCGTCTGGCCCGTCTCGGCGGGCAGCGCAGCAGCGCGCTGAACCCGGTCCTCGAACCGCTCTTCCGGATCGTCCGCGGCAACGACCCCAAGGCCGACCTGGTCACTCTGGAGAGGGCCTACCAGATCGCCGAGCGCTGGCACCGCGGCCAGAAGCGCAAGAGCGGCGACCCGTACATCACCCACCCGCTCGCCGTCGCGACCATCCTGGCCGAGCTGGGCATGGACACCCCGACGCTGATGGCCGGGCTGCTGCACGACACCGTCGAGGACACCGACTACGGCCTGGAGACCTTGCGCCGCGACTTCGGCGACACCGTCGCCATGCTGGTCGACGGCGTCACCAAGCTGGACAAGGTCAAGTTCGGCGAGGCCGCCCAGGCCGAGACGGTCCGCAAGATGGTCGTCGCCATGGCCAAGGACCCCCGCGTCCTGGTCATCAAGCTCGCCGACCGGCTGCACAACATGCGCACCATGCGCTACCTCAAGCGGGAGAAGCAGGAGAAGAAGGCCCGGGAGACCCTGGAGATCTACGCCCCGCTGGCGCACCGGCTGGGCATGAACACCATCAAGTGGGAGCTGGAGGACCTCGCCTTCGCGATCCTCTACCCCAAGATGTACGACGAGATCGTCCGGCTGGTCGCCGAACGCGCGCCCAAGCGCGACGAGTACCTGACCACCGTCACCGACCAGGTCATCGGCGACTTCCGGGCCGCCCGCATCAAGGCCACCGTCACCGGGCGCCCCAAGCACTACTACAGCGTCTACCAGAAGATGATCGTGCGCGGCCGCGACTTCGCCGAGATCTACGACCTGGTGGGCATCCGGGTCCTGGTCGACTCCGTCCGCGACTGCTACGCGGCGCTGGGCACCATTCACGCGCGGTGGAACCCGGTGCCGGGGCGGTTCAAGGACTACATCGCCATGCCCAAGTTCAACATGTACCAGTCGCTGCACACCACGGTCATCGGCCCCGGCGGCAAGCCGGTCGAGCTGCAGATCCGCACCTTCGACATGCACCGCCGCGCCGAGTACGGCATCGCCGCGCACTGGAAGTACAAGCAGCAGGCCGTCGCCGGCACCTCCAAGGTCCGCACCGACACCCCCACCGGCAAGGGCGCCAAGGCCGACACCGTCAACGAGATGGCCTGGCTGCGGCAGCTGCTGGACTGGCAGAAGGAGACCGAGGACCCCAGCGAGTTCCTGGAGTCGCTGCGCTTCGACCTGTCCAACAACGAGGTCTTCGTCTTCACCCCCAAGGGCGACGTGATAGCGCTGCCCGCCGGCGCCACCCCGGTGGACTTCGCTTACGCCGTCCACACCGAGGTCGGCCACCGGACCATCGGCGCGCGCGTCAACGGCCGCCTGGTCCCGCTGGAGAGCACCCTGGACAACGGCGACCTGGTCGAGGTCTTCACCTCCAAGGCCGCCAACGCCGCTCCGTCGCGCGACTGGCTGGGCTTCGTCAAGTCACCGCGGGCCCGCAACAAGATCCGCGCCTGGTTCTCCAAGGAGCGCCGCGAGGAGGCCATCGAGCAGGGCAAGGAGGCCATCACCCGGGCCATGCGCAAGCAGGGACTGCCGCTGCAGCGCATCCTCACCGGCGACTCCCTGGTCACGCTGGCGCACGAGATGCGCTACCCGGACATCTCCTCGCTCTACGCCGCGATCGGCGAGGGCCATGTCTCCGCGCAGACCATCGTGCAGAAGCTGGTCCAGGCCCTGGGCGGGGAGGAGGGCGCGACCGAGGACATCGCCGAGACCACGACGCCGTCGCCCAGCAGCGGCCGCCGCAGCCGCCGCAGCGCGGCCGACCCCGGCGTGGTCGTCAAGGGCGTCGCCGACGTCTGGGTCAAGCTCTCCCGCTGCTGTACGCCCGTTCCGGGCGACCCCATCGTCGGCTTCGTCACCCGCGGCAACGGCGTCTCGGTGCACCGTGCCGACTGCGTCAACGTGGACGCGCTGGCGCAGCAGCAGGAACGCATGGTCGAGGTCGAGTGGGCCCCCACCCAGTCCTCGGTCTTCCTGGTCGCGATCCAGGTCGAGGCGCTGGACCGGTCCCGGCTCCTCTCCGACGTCACCCGGGTCCTCTCGGACCAGCACGTCAACATCCTCTCGGCGGCGGTCCAGACGTCCCGCGACCGGGTGGCGATGAGCCGCTTCACCTTCGAGATGGGCGACCCCAAGCACCTCGGCCACGTGCTCAAGGCCGTCCGCGGGGTGGAAGGCGTGTACGACGTGTACCGGGTCACCTCGGCGAGGTCGCGCTAGGTTCGGCAAGCGGCTCAGTTGCAACCAGATAGGGGCGCGGGGAACTGCGCGAGCAACCGTGCACCTCCGTAGAGGGCTGGTCGCGCAGTTCCCCGCGCCCCTGGTAGTGCAACCGGGCCGCGTGCCGGAAGGCTAGCCCCCGAACTCCTGCAAGCCCTTGCGTGCCTGCTCCAGCAGCTCACGCCGGCCTTCGAGCTCCTTCTCCAGCTTGGCCACCCGCGAAGCATCGTTGCGGGCCTGCGCGGCGGCGATCTGCTGCTCCAGCTTGTCGACGGCGGCCTGCAGCAGACCCGTCATGCCCTCGGCACGAGCCCTCGCCTCGGGGTTGCTGCGCTGCCACTCGGCCTCCTCGGCCTCGCGGATCGACCGCTCCACCGTGTGCAGCCGCCCCTCCAGCTTCGGCCGGGCGTCGCGCGGCACATGGCCGATCTCCTCCCACCGCTCCGCCACCGACCGGTAGGCCGCCTTGGCCGCCTTGAGGTCGCCGACCGGCAGCAGCGCCTCGGCCTCGACCACCAGCGCCTCCTTGAGCACGAGATTCTCGCGCTCCCCCGCGTCCCGCTCGTCGAACACCGCCGACCTGGCCTGGAAGAAGACATCCTGCGCGCCCCGGAACCGGCCCCACAGCTCGTCCTCGGCCTCGCGCTGGGCGCGCCCCGCCGCCTTCCACTCCGTCATCAGCTCGCGGTAGCGGGCCGCCGTCGCTCCCCAGTCCGTCGAGGACGCCAGCGCCTCGGCCTCCTTCGCCAGCTTCTCCTTCACCTGGCGGGCCTCGTCCCGCTGCTGGTCCAGCGTCGCGAAGTGGGCCTTGCGGCGCTTGGAGAACGTCGAGCGGGCGTGCGAGAAGCGGTGCCACAGCTCGTCGTCGGACTTGCGGTCCAGCCGCGGCAGGCCCTTCCAGGTGTCCACCAGCGCACGCAGCCGGTCCCCGGCGTCACGCCACTGCGTCGACTCCGCCAGCTGCTCCGCCTCGGCGACCAGGGCGTCCTTGGCGGTCCTGGCCTCCTCCTGGGCCTTCACCCGGGCCGCCCTGCGCTCCTCGCGGCGGCTGTCCACCTCGCCGACCAGCGCCTGCAGGCGCTTGGCGAGGGCATCCAGGTCGCCGACCGCGTGACCCTCGGCCACCTGCGCCTGCAGGTGCTCGATGGCGGTCATGGCGTCCTTGGTCGCCAGGTCCGTCGTGCGGACCCGGCGCTCCAGCAGACCGATCTCGACGCCGATGCCCTCGTACTTCCGGGTGAAGTAGGCGAGAGCCTCGTCGGGGGAGCCTGCCTGCCACGAGCCGACGACGCGTTCGCCATCGGCCGTCCGCACGTAGACGGTCCCCTCGTCGTCGACACGGCCCCACGGGTCGCTGGTCACAGCGCCTCCTCCATATGGTGGCCCTTCGCCCTGGGGGAGAGCCACCGTCCACAGTTCATTGCCCGGCCGGCCCATCAACCAACAGTCCGCCGCCGGGACCACGCACCCTACAAGACGCCAACATAGGCGACCGGCACCGGTGCTGTCCGTATCCCGGCGGCGAAAACTGTCCCGCGCGCCGTCAGCTCTTCGCGGTCGTCACGGTGTTCATCGTGACGGTCTGCAGCGGGGCGCCGTCGCCCGTGCCGTTGGCGTTGTTGGTGCCCGCCGCGGCGATCTTCTGCAGGGTGCTCAGGCCCCCGGTGATGGTGCCGAACGGGGTGTAGCTCGCGGACAGCGTGCTGTCCTTGTAGACCAGGAAGAACTGGCTGCCGTTGGTGTTGGCGCCGGAGTTCGCCATCGCCACGGTACCCGCCGGGTAGACGCCGCCCTTGATCGAGGAGGCGGTCAGGTTCTCGTCCTTGAACTTGTAGCCGGGGCCGCCGGAGCCGGTGCCGGTCGGGTCGCCGCACTGCAGGACGTAGATGCCGGCGGTGGTCAGCCGGTGGCAGGTGACATGGTCGAAGAAGTGCTGGCTCGCCAGGTACACGAAGGAGTTGACGGTGTGCGGCGCGGCTGCGGCGTCCAGCTTGATGGTGATCGGGCCGCAGTTGGTGGCGATCGTGGCGGTGTAGGTCGACTTGGTGTCGATGGTCAGGGCCGGCTCGGTCTTCCACTGCTGGGTGGTGGCCTTGCCTGCGGCGGGGGTGGTGCAGCCGGTGACATGCGCGGAACCGGCCGCGGCCGCCGTCGCACTGGCGCTCGCCGTCGCGGCGGCCGAGGCCGTGGCCGCTGCTGCTGCCTTCTTGGGCTTGTCGCCCGCACCGCTCGCCGCCCAGGCGCCGCCCGCGATCCCGGCCACCACGAGCACCGACGCGCCCACGATCGCGCTGTTCCTGCGGGTCCGCTTCACAGACTCCCGACGACGCGCCACCTGGCGTTCGTACTTGAGCCGCTCCAGCTCCCGCCGCCGCTTCTCCTTGTCCTTGGGCAGGGGCTTGCTTGGCCTGTCGTTGGGTGCCACCGACCGTCACTCCTTCGCTTCCGCCGCAGCCCGTGCGGGGGATCTTCGTACCCGTTGGCCGCTCAGTGTAGGGATGGATTCTTTAAACGGGATGTCAGGTCCCAACAAGCGGTCTCCCGGGCCCCCGGCGAACAACGGGTTCGCGATCGTCCCTGCCCCGCCGGTAGGCTGCGCACAGACTTCCACCGTGTACAGCCAGGACAATCAAGGACTCACGTGTTCATCGCCGGATTCCCCGCCGGGGCCTGGGGCACCAACTGCTACCTGGTCGCCCCCGGGCCCGGCGAGGAGTGCGTGATAGTCGACCCGGGCCACCAGGCCACCGCCGGGGTCGAGGAGGCCGTCCGCGAGCACGGGCTCAAGCCGGTCGCCGTCGTGCTCACCCACGGACACATCGACCATGTCGCCTCGGTGATGCCGATCTGCGGGGCGAGGGGCATCCCGGCCTGGATCCACCCGGAGGACCGCTACATGCTGGCCGACCCGGAGCGGGCCCTCGGCCGGGCCTTCGGGGCGCAGCTGATGGGCGAGCTGACCGTCGGCGAGCCGGACGACCTGCGGATCCTGGAGGACGGCAGCGTGCTGGAGCTCGCCGGGCTCCGGCTCACCGTCGACCACGCCCCCGGCCATACCGGGGGGTCGGTGACCTTCAGGACCCCCGCCGCACCGGAGCTGCCCCCGGTGCTGTTCTCGGGCGACCTGCTCTTCGCCGGCTCCGTAGGACGCACCGATCTCCCCGGGGGCGACCACGACGCCCTCCTGAAGTCGCTGGCCCGCGTGTGCCTGCCGCTCCAGGACGAGACCGTGGTGCTCTCCGGACACGGCCCCCAGACCACCATCGGCCGCGAGCGCGCGAGCAACCCCTACCTGCTCCAGGTGGCGGGCGCGGACTCTGCCGAGCCTGGCGCAGTGCGCCGGGGCATCTGATTCGAGACGAGACGTGAGCAGCTCTTTCCAGGCCCCGAAGGGCACCTACGACATCCTGCCCGCCGACGCCGCCACGGTGCTGGCGGTCCGTGAGGCGATCGCGGCCCCGCTGCGCCGGGCCGGTTACGGCTACATCGAGACCCCGGTGTTCGAGGACATCAACCTCTTCTCGCGCGGCGTCGGCGAGTCCACCGACATCGTCAGCAAGGAGATGTTCACCCTCACCACGCTGGGCGGCGACAACCTGGCGCTGCGTCCCGAGGGAACCGCCTCGGTGCTGCGGGCCACCCTGGAGGCCAACCTGCACCGGGCCGGCAACCTGCCGGTCAAGCTGTGGTACTCCGGCTCCCAGTACCGTTACGAGAAGCCGCAGAAGGGCCGCTACCGCCAGTTCTGGCAGGTCGGCGCCGAGGCCATCGGCGCGGAGGACCCGGCGCTGGACGCCGAGCTGATCATCCTGGCCTTCGACGCCTACCGCTCGCTGGGCCTGCGCGACTTCCGGATCCTGCTGAACAGCCTCGGCGACAAGCAGTGCCGCCCGGTCTACCGCGCCGCGCTGCAGGACTTCCTGCGCGGGCTCGACCTGGACGCCGACACCGTGCGCAGGGCCGAGCTCAACCCGCTGCGGGTGCTCGACGACAAGCGGCCCGAGGTGCAGAAGCAGCTGGTCAGCGCGCCGATGCTGGTCGACTACCTGTGCGAGGACTGCAAGGCGTACCACGAGCAGGTCCGGTCGATCCTCACCGACGCCGGCGTCGCCTTCGAGGACGACACCAAGCTGGTGCGCGGGCTCGACTACTACACCCGCACCACCTTCGAGTTCGTGCACGACGGCCTGGGCTCCCAGTCGGCCGTCGGCGGCGGCGGGCGCTACGACGGGTTGTCCGAGATGATCGGCGGCCCGGCGCTGCCCTCCGTCGGCTGGGCGCTGGGTGTGGACCGCACCGTGCTCGCGCTGGAGGCCGAGGGCATCGAGCTGCCGAGCCCGGCCGCGTCCGACGTCTTCGCGGTGCCGCTCGGCGAGCAGGCCCGCGCCGTGCTGTTCCGGGCCGTCACCGAGCTGCGCCGCGAGGGACTCTCCGCCGACATCGCCTACGGCGGCAAGGGACTCAAGGCCGCGATGAAGGCCGCCGACCGCTCCGGCGCGCGCTACGCGCTGGTCGCTGGGGAGCGGGATCTCGCCGACGACCTGGTCCAGCTCAAGGACCTCACCACCGGTGACCAGACCCCGGTCGCCCTGGACGCTCTCGTCACCACCCTCAAGGAGAAGCTCTCGTGATCCGCAGCCATGAAGCCGGCACGCTCCGCCCGGAGCACGCCGGCACCACCGTGACCCTCGCAGGCTGGGTCGCCCGCCGCCGCGACCACGGCGGTGTCGCCTTCATCGATCTGCGTGACGCCTCCGGCACGGTCCAGGTCGTGGTCCGTGACCTGGAGGCGGTGTCCGAGCTGCGCTCCGAGTGGTGCGTCAAGGTGGTCGGCGACGTCCGGATCCGCCCCGAGGGCAACGCCAACACCGAGATCCCGACCGGTGAGATCGAGGTCGTGGTCAGCGAGCTGACCGTGCTCTCCGAGGCCGCGCCGCTGCCGTTCCAGGTCGCCGAGTACGAGCCGGGTTCGGTCAACGAGGAGGTCCGGCTCCGCTACCGCTACCTCGACCTGCGCCGCGAGGGCCCGGCCAGGGCGCTGCGGCTGCGCTCGCGCGCCACGCACCTGATCCGCACGGTGATGGAGGAGAACGGCTACCTCGACATCGAGACCCCGTACCTCACCCGCTCCACCCCCGAGGGCGCCCGCGACTTCCTGGTCCCGGTCCGGCTGCAGCCCGGCCACTGGTACGCCCTGCCACAGTCGCCGCAGCTGTTCAAGCAGTTGCTGATGGTGGCCGGCATGGAGCGGTACTACCAGATCGCCCGCTGCTTCCGGGACGAGGACTTCCGCGCGGACCGCCAGCCGGAGTTCACCCAACTCGACGTCGAGGCCTCGTTCGTGGACCAGGAGGACATCCTGGAGCTGGGCGAGAAGGTGATCACCCGGATCTGGGGCGAGGTGCACGGCTACGACGTGCCCACCCCGCTGCCCCGGCTGACCTACGCGGAGGCGATGTCCCGCTACGGCTCGGACAAGCCCGACGTCCGCTTCGGCAACGAGCTGACCGACCTGACGGAGTACTTCTCCGGCACCGAGTTCCGCGTCTTCCAGGCCCCCTACGTGGGCGCCGTGGTGATGCCCGGCGGCGCCTCGCAGCCGCGCAAGCAGCTGGACGCCTGGCAGGACTGGGCCAAGGCGCGGGGCGCCCGCGGCCTGGCCTACATCCTGGTGGACCAGGACGGCTCGCTCCGCGGCCCGGTCGCCAAGAACCTCTCCGAGGCCCACCTGTCCGGCCTGGCCGCCGCGGCCGGCGCCGAGCCCGGCGACGCGGTGTTCTTCGCCGCGGGCAGGAAGACCCCGTCCCAGGAGCTGCTCGGTGCCGCCCGTCTGGAGATCGGCCGCCGCTGCGACCTGATCGACGAGTCGGCGTGGGCGTTCCTCTGGGTCGTCGACTTCCCGATGTTCGAGCCGATCGAGGACGACAAGGGCGAGTTCCAGGGCTGGCACGCGGTGCACCACCCCTTCACCGCGCCCACCGCCGAGTCCCTGGAGACCTTCGACAAGGACCCGGGCAACGCCCTCTCCAACGCCTACGACCTCGTCCTCAACGGCAGCGAGATCGGCGGTGGCTCGATCCGTATCCACCAGAAGGACGTTCAGAAGCGCGCCTTCGACGCGATCGGCCTGAGCGAGGAGGAGGCCCAGTCCCAGTTCGGCTTCCTGCTCAACGCCTTCGACTACGGCCCCCCGCCGCACGGCGGCATCGCCCTCGGCCTGGACCGGCTGGTCGCCCTGCTCGGCGGCTACGACACCATCCGCGACGTGATGGCCTTCCCCAAGACCAGCACCGGCGGTGACCCCCTCACCGGCGCCCCGACCCCGATCACCGCCCAGCAGCGCAAGGAGGCCGGCGTCGACGCCAAGCCCAAGAGCGAGCAGCCCGAGGCCTGACAGCTGACGCCTGTGCCCCGCCCGGTCCAAGGACCGGGCGGGGCACAGGCGTTGACGGCCTGTGTGCTCAACTCGCCTTTACCAGCGCAGGGTCGAGCGTCGGCGCCGGCTGGTCCGCCGGTTCGGGCTGTGCCATCTGGGTGCTCTCGTCGAAGGGGAGTGCGCCGCTGAGTACCTTGTCGAGCCGGGCGTGGTCGAGTTCCTTGGTCCAGTGGCCGATGAGGACGGTGGCCACGGCGTTGCCGGCGAAGTTGGTCAGGGCTCGGGCCTCGGACATGAAGCGGTCGATGCCCACGATCAGTCCGACGCCGTCCACCAGGGCGGGCTGGTGCGACTGCAGGCCGCCGGCCAGGGTGGCCAGGCCGGCGCCGGTGACGCCGGCGGCGCCCTTGCTGGCGATGACCATGAAGAGCAGCAGCGAGATCTGCTCACCCAGGGAGAGCGGCTTGTCCATCGCCTCGGCGATGAAGATCGAGGCCATGGTCAGGTAGATCGCGGTGCCGTCCAGGTTGAAGCTGTAGCCGGCCGGCACGGTGATGCCGGCGACCGGGCGGCTCACGCCCAGGTGCTCCATCTTGGATATCAGCCGGGGCAGCGCGCTCTCCGAGGAGGAGGTGGAGAGGATCAGCAGGAACTCCCGGCCCAGGTAGCGCAGCAGCAGGAAGATGTTGACCCCGGCGGCCAGCCGCAGCAGCGTGCCGAGCACCAGCAGGACGAAGATCGCGCAGGTCAGGTAGAAGCCCAGCATGATGACGGCGAGGCTCTTCAGCGCGGCGACACCGGTGGCGCCGACCACGGCGGCCATCGCGCCGAACGCGCCGATCGGGGCCACCCACATGATCATCGACATGATCTTGAAGATCAGCCGCTGGAGGTGTTCCAGGCCGGTGAGCACCGGCGTGCCGACCGGGCCCAGCGACTGCAGGGCGAAGCCCACCAGCAGGGCGACCAGCAGCGTCTGCAGCACCTGACCGCCGGTCAGGGCGGAGACCAGGGTGGTGGGGATGATGCCGAGCAGGAACTCGCTGGTGCCCTGGGCGGCGCCCACGACCGCCTGCGCATGGCCGGACTTGGCCAGTGCGGCGGTCAGGTGCAGTCCGCTGCCGGGGGTCAGCAGATTGCCGACGACCAGGCCCAGCGTCAGCGCCACCGTCGACATGACCAGGAAGTACCCCAGGGCCAGGCCGCCGACCTTGCCCACCTTGGCGGCCTTGGTCACCGAACCTATGCCCAGCACGATCGTGGTGAAGATGATCGGGCTGATCATCATCTTGATCAGGTTCACGAAGCCGGTGCCGATCGGCTTCAACTGCACGGCGAACGAGGGCGCGGTCAGGCCCACCACGATGCCGGCGATCACAGCCGCGATCACCAGCAGGTACAGGATGTGGGTACGGCCGCCCGGACGTCTGCCCGCGGATGGTGCTGCTGCGGTTGCCTCGGAGGTCATGCTGCGGCTCCTTTGCCGGTCATACGGTGCCGTCCCCAGGTGGTGGGCCGGTGCGACGACTATCGGCGCGGGCGTGGCGTGCGTCACGTTTGCGTTCATAGTGTTCACGGCGGCCGGGTTCGCAGGCGGCCGGGGAGCAGGCACACTTTGGTTCATGTCCCCGCCACCGCGTCAGCGCCCCCGACCCGCCCGGAGCCTCGCCGGGCAGCTCTTCGCGGTCCAGGTGCTGATCGTGGTGCTGGTCGTGGCCGCGGGCGCGGTGCTGGCGTACTGGCTGATCAGCGACCGCACCGAGACCTCGGCCGAACGCCAGGTCACCTCCGTCGCCCGGGCCGTCGCCGACGCGCCGACCACGCGCCAGGCGATGCTGTCGGCCGACCCCACCGCCGTGCTGCAGCCCTACGCGGAGCGGGTACGGGTGGACTCCGGAGTCGACTTCGTGACCATCATGAACACCCACGGCATCCGGCTGGCGCACCGCGACCCGGCCCAGATCGGCAAGCCCTTCCTCGGGCACTACCTCCCCGCCCTGGCCGGCCGCACCTTCACCGAGACCTACACCGGCACCCTCGGCCCCTCGGTCAGGGTGG
The DNA here is from genome assembly GCF_041261405.1 of Streptacidiphilus sp. EB103A. Classification (NCBI taxonomy): domain Bacteria; kingdom Bacillati; phylum Actinomycetota; class Actinomycetes; order Kitasatosporales; family Streptomycetaceae; genus Streptacidiphilus; species Streptacidiphilus sp. EB103A. Next base: position 735,363 of record NZ_JBGCAQ010000001.1, read on the forward strand.
TCACCCCGGTCCTGGACGACCACGGCACGGTCGTCGCCGTCGTCAGCGTGGGACTGACCCTGCAGTCCATCTCCGAGCAGCTCACCGGGCCGGTCGTCACCCTCGTGCTGGTGGCGGTATCCGCGCTGCTGCTGGGCGCGCTGGGCAGCTGGCTGGCCAACCGGCGACTGCGCCGGCACACCCACGGGATGGGTCCGGCCGAGCTCAGCCACCTCTACGAGTACCACCAGGCCACGCTGCACTCCGTACGCGAGGGCCTGCTGCTGCTCGACCGCGGCGGCACGGTGCTGCTGTGCAACGACGCCGCCCGTGAACTCCTCGCCCTCGACGGGGAGGTGGAGGGCCGGCCGCTCGGGGACCTGGGGCTGCCGGAGCCACTGTGCGCGGCCATCGCCGGCCAGGACGCGCTGCGTGACGAGGTGCAGCTCACCGCCGAGCGGGTGGTCGTCGTCAACACGTCAGCCATCGGCGCCGGGCCCGCCCTGGGCACGGTGGTGACCCTGCGCGACCACACCGAGCTGCAGGCGCTCTCCGGCGAGCTCGACTCGGTCCGCGGCTTCGCCGACGCGCTCGGGGCCCAGGCGCACGAGGCGGCCAACCGCCTGCACGCCGTGGTCTCGTTGATCGAACTGGGCCGGCACCGGCAGGCGGTGGAGTTCGCCACCGCCGAGCTGGAACTCGCGCAGCAGCTCACCGACCGGGTCGTCGGCGCCGTCAGCGAACCGGTGCTGGCCGCGCTGCTGCTGGGGAAGGCCGCGCAGGCCGCCGAGCGGGGGGTCGAGCTCACCCTCACCGAGGACAGCCTGATCGACGACTCGCTCGCCGGCGCCGTCGGCGCCCGGGATCTGGTCACCCTGCTGGGCAACCTCATCGACAACGCCATGGACGCCGCCATCGAGGGGGCGGCCGAGTCCCCGCGGCCGCCCGAGGTCACCGTCACGGCCCGCAACGGCTCCGGGGAGCTGCTGCTGCGTGTCGCCGACACCGGCCGCGGGATCGATCCGGACGCGGTGCAGAAGGTGTTCCGGCGCGGCTGGTCCACCAAGCACTCGGGACGCGGCCTCGGCCTGGCCCTGGTCGCGCAGACGGCGCGCCGCAACGGCGGCACGGTGGTGGCCGAGAGCCCGGCCGGGGCCGGCGCGGTGCTGACCGTCCGGATCCCGCTGCAGCGCACGGCGGGGGTGCTCGGATGACCGGCGCCCCGACCATTGATGTGCTGGTGATCGAGGACGATCCCGTCGCCGCGGACGCGCATGCGCTCTATGTCTCCGGCACCCCCGGGTTCCGCTGCGTCGGCACCGCGCACAGCGCCGCGGAGGCGCTGCGCTTCCTGGAGCGCCGGCGTGCCGAGGGCGCCCCGGTCGCGCTGCTGCTGCTCGACCTTTACCTGCCCGACGGCTTCGGCCTGGACCTCTGCCGGCGGCTGCGGGCCGGCGGCCACGGCGCCGACATCATCGCCGTCACCTCGGCCCGCGATCTGGCCACGGTGCGCCAGGCGGTCTCGGTCGGGGTGGTCCAGTACCTGCTGAAGCCCTTCGCCGCGGCCTCGCTGCGTAGCCGCCTGGAGCGCTACGCCCGCTACCGGGCCTCGCTGGCCCGGGAGGGCGAGGCGCTCGGTCAGGACGAGGTGGACCAGGCCTTCGCCGAACTGCGCTCGGCGGACCGCAGCACCCTCCCCAAGGGGCTGACCGGCGCCACCCTGGAGGCCGTCGCCGCCGTCCTGCGCGCGTCGGACGTCGGGCTGGCGGCCGCCGCGGTCGGCACGGCGGCCGGGGTCTCCCGGATCACCGCGCGCCGCTATCTGGAGTACCTGGTCGAGACCGGCCGGGTGGTCCGCGAACCGCAGTACGGCAACGTCGGGCGGCCGGAGCTGTGTTACCGGCCCCGCTGAGCAGGCCGGGTCGGCCGGGGTGTCAGTGGCAGGCAGTAGGGTCGGACCGTGGAACCAGACCTGTTCACCGCCGCCGCCGAGGAGCGGAAAGCCGCCGAGCCCGGCCGCTCGCCGCTGGCCGTGCGGATGCGGCCGCGCAGCCTGGACGAGGTGGCCGGACAGCGTCGGCTGCTGAACCCGGGGTCGCCGCTGCGGCGGCTGGTGGAGCGGGCGGGCGGGCCCGCGGCCTCCTCCTCGGTGATCCTGCACGGGCCGCCGGGGACCGGGAAGACCACGCTCGCGTATGTGATCAGCCAGGCCACCGAGAAGCGCTTCGTGGAGCTGTCGGCGATCACCGCGGGGGTGAAGGAGGTCCGCGCGGTCATCGAGTCGGCACGGCGCGAGGTGGGGATGTCAGGGCGGGAGACCGTGCTCTTCCTCGACGAGATCCACCGCTTCAGCAAGGCCCAGCAGGACAGCCTGCTGCCGGCCGTCGAGAACCAGTGGGTGACGCTGATCGCGGCCACCACCGAGAACCCCTTCTTCTCCGTGATCTCACCGCTGCTGTCGCGCTCGCTGCTGCTGACGCTGGAGTCGCTGACCGACGACGACATCAGGGAGCTGCTGCACCGGGCCGTCACCGACGAGCGCGGGCTCGGCGGCGCGCTGGCGCTGGCCGGGGACGCCGAGGACCATCTGGTGCGGATCGCCGGCGGCGACGCCCGCAAGGCGCTGACGGCACTGGAGGCGGCGGCCGGTACGGCGCTGGCGCTCGGCGAGGCGGAGATCCGGCTGGAGACGGTCGAGCAGGCCGTGGACAAGGCGGCGGTGCGCTACGACCGGGACGGCGACCAGCACTACGACGTGGCCAGCGCGCTGATCAAGTCGATCCGGGGCAGTGACGTCGATGCGGCGCTGCACTACCTGGCGCGGATGATCGAGGCGGGGGAGGACCCCAGGTTCATCGCCCGGCGGCTGATGATCTCGGCCAGCGAGGACATCGGGCTGGCGGACCCCAACGCCCTGCCGCTCGCGGTGGCCGCCGCCCAGGCGGTGGCGATGATCGGCTTCCCGGAGGCCTCGCTCACGCTCTCGCACACGGTGATCGCCCTCGCCCTGGCGCCCAAGTCCAACTCCGCGACCACGGCCATCGCTGCCGCCCTGGAGGACGTCCGCAAGGGTCTGGCGGGTCCGGTTCCGCCGCATCTGCGGGACGGCCACTACGCGGGGGCGAAGAAGCTGGGCCACGCCCAGGGCTATGTCTATCCGCACGACCTGCCGGACGGGGTGGCCGCGCAGCAGTACGCACCGGACGCGATCGCCGGGAAGCACTACTACGTTCCCGGTCGGCACGGGGCCGAGGCGCGCTACGCGGACGTGGCGGACTGGGTGCGCAAGAAGCTGGCTGGTCAGTAGCACCCCGGTCATGGGCACCAGTACCGGTCCGCTAGACTGGCGCGAGCGAGATGTCCCGTGGTCCGGGTGAGAGCCCGGCGTCACCAGCGGGACGTCATACAGGGAGCCACTCCGCAAGGAGCGGCTCCAGGAGCGTTGCGCACCCTTCGGGTGTCGCGTGCAGCCCACTATGCCTTCACGGATGGTGGGCCTGTCGTGTGCTGCACTTTGTGCCCGGTTCCGGCGACTGGCTGTCCCGGACCGCGAGAAGCGACCTCCTTCAACAGTGGTGAGCCGATCGCACAGTGAGATGAGGTTTGGTTCATGGCGAACCAGAAGCGTCCCAAGGTCAAGATTGCCCGTGCCCTGGGCATTCCGCTGACCCCGAAGTCCGTCAAGTACTTCGAGGCGCGCCCCTACCCGCCCGGCCAGCACGGCCGTGGCCGCAAGCAGAACTCGGACTACAAGGTCCGTCTGGTCGAGAAGCAGCGTCTGCGCGCTCAGTACGACCTGAGCGAGACCCAGATGGCCCGCGCGTTCGACCGTGCCCGCAAGGTCGAGGGCAAGACCGGCGAGGCGCTGATCAGCGAGCTGGAGACCCGTCTGGACTCCCTGGTGCTGCGTTCGGGCATCGCCCGCACCATCTACCAGGCCCGCCAGATGGTCGTCCACGGCCACATCGAGGTCAACGGCGGCAAGGTCAACCGCCCGTCGTTCCAGCTGAAGCCCGGCTTCGTGGTGACGGTCCGCGAGCGCTCCAAGGAGAAGACCCCGTTCCTGGTCGCCCGTGAGGGTGGCAACGCGGGCGAGGGCCAGACCCCGAAGTACCTCGAGGTCAACCTGAAGGCCCTGGCCTTCCGTCTGGACCGCGCGCCGCAGCGCCGCGAGGTCCCGGTCATCTGCGACGAGCAGTTGGTCGTCGAGTACTACTCGCGTTGATCCGCAGGTAGTACCCGCAGGGCATCCAGTGAGCGCCGGGCCGGCCTCCCGCAAGGGGGACCGGCCCGGCGCTCACGCGTCCGCGGGCGCCGGACTGCGCGGGGTCGTGGGCACCGGGCGCGGGCCGGGGACCTCGCCGCCGGGCGGACCGCCCCCGTCGGAGTCGGAGCCGCCGCGCAGGGCGCGCCGCACCGCGCTGTCCAGGTCGAGTTGGGCGCCCTGGCGGTACGACTCGGCGGACTGCTCCTCGCTGAGTGCGCCCAGGACCCGCACCTCGCAGGCCGCGTGGGCCGCGTTGAAGCTGCGCGAGCCGAACAGCGGGATGCCGACCTTGCGCCAGATCATGTTCGCCGCGCCCTGGAGCAGCCGCGCCTCGGCCAGGTCTCCCGGGGCGCCGTCCTCGTCCGGTTCGGTGGCGAGCAGGGCCAGCATTTCCATGCCCAGGGCCACGCCCACCAGATCGCGGAAGGTGTGGTTGATCCGCAGGCAGGTCCGGGCGTGCTCCCGGGACGTCTGCAGATCGCCGAGCAGCCATTGCGAGTACGCCGAGGCGAACAGCCCGTAGGCGTAGGCCCACTGCTCGCCGAACTCCTCGCAGACGTCCATGACCTTGGCCATCCAGGTCTCGCCGCCGGCCGCGTCGCCCTGGAAGATCAGGGCGAGGCCCAGTTCGAACATCGCCATGACGACATTGCTGTTGAGCTCGCCCAGCTTCTCGTAGTGCCAGAGCGCCTCCTCGAACAGCTCGGCGGCGCGGGTGAGGTCGTCGCCGATCAGCGCCGCGCAGCCCTGCCGGTGCACCGCGTAGGCCAGCGCCCGGTCGTCGCCGGTCGCCAGCGCCTGCCGGTGGCACTCCTCCAGCAGCGGACGGGCCGCGCCGAGGTCGCCCTGCAGCGTCGCCATGTAGCCGGTGACCCACAGGGCCTTGGCCCGGGCCTCGGTGGGCTCGTCGGACAGGGCCAGCGCGCGCTCCAGCCAGTGCCGGCCCTCGCCGAGGTGCCCGCAGCCGACCCAGAAGTACCACAGCGTCCCGGTGAGGAACTGGGCGATCTGCTCCTCGCCGGGCTCGTTGAGGCAGTAGTCCAGTGCGGCGCGGAGGTTGGCCTGGGCGAGGTGGGTGCGGTCGCTGGTCTGCACCTGCCGGGCGCTGAACCACTCGATCTCGCCCCAGGTGGCCAGCCCCAGGTACCAGTCGCGGTGGCGCCGCCGCAGCAGCGGCTCGGCGCCGGCGTCCCTGAGCCAGCGGGCGCCGTACTCGCGCAGGGTGTCCAGCAGGCGGTAGCGCGCCGCGCGGGAGGGGTCCCGGTCGGGGGCGTCCTCCTCGCGCAGCACGATCGACTTGGCCACCAGTTCGGAGAGCAGGTCGAGCACCTCGTCGGCGCGCAGCCCGTCGCCCGCGCAGACGTACTCGGCGGCGTCGAGGTCGAAGCCGCCGGCGAAGACCGAGACCCTGGCCCAGAGCAGCCGTTCGGCCGGGGTGCACAGCTCATGGCTCCAGCCGATGGCGGTGCGCAGGGTCTGGTGCCGGGGGAGGGAGCTGCGCGAGCCGCCGGTGAGCACCCGGAAGCGGTCGTTGAGCCGCTCGGTGATCTGCTCGACGCCGAGCACCCGCAGCCGGCCCGCGGCCAGTTCCAGCGCCAGCGGGATGCCGTCGAGCCGGTGGCAGAGCGCGGTCACCGCCTCCCGGTTGGCGTCGGTGAGGGCGAAGCCGGGCACTACGGCGGCGGCCCGCTGGACGAAGAGCTCGACGGCCTCCGAGCCCGGACCGTCGGTGGACAGCGGCGGGACCTGCAGCAGGTGCTCCCCGCCGACGCCCAGCGGCTGTCTGCTGGTGGCCAGGATCCGCAGCCCCGGGGCCGCGGCGAGCAGCCGGGCCACCAGCGCCGCGCAGCCGTCGACCAGGTGCTCGCAGCCGTCGAGGACCAGCAGCAGGCTGCGCTCGCGCAGGTGCGCGGTCAGGATGTCGACCGGGGGGCGGGCCGTCCCGTCGGTCACCCGCAACGCCTCGGCGACGGCGTGGACCAGCAGTTCGGGATCTCTGACGAGTGAGCACTCCACCACCCAGGCGCCGTCGCGGGGCGGCGTGGCCGTGCCCGCCGCAGCGGCCCGCAGCGCGAGGCGGCTCTTGCCCACGCCGCCGGGGCCGACCACGGTGACCAGCCGAGCAAGCGTCAGCAACCGTACGGCTTCCGCCAGTTCGGCTGACCGGCCGACGAAGCCGGTGGTCTCGGCGGGGAGGTTCCCCGCGGTGTTGCTGATCATCGGATCCCCCAGGTGGGCGTGGCGCGAGCGCTCCCCCGTTTGGTTCAACGACCGAACGGGCCGGGGGTCACGCGGTCGGGAGTGCCAGGTCGAGCGCGATAGGCTTCCAGCACGCCCGCAGTAGGACGAGCGACGACTGAGCGAGGGAGCGGCCAAGGTGTCCGGTGGAGAGGTCGCGGGCCTCGTCATCGCCGTGTTCTGGGCGGTGCTGGTGACGCTGCTCGCCGTGGTCCTGGTCCGACTCGCCGGCGCGCTGCGGCAGGCCACGGTGCTGGTCGCCGCCGTCACCGAACGCACCGTACCGCTGCTGGACGAGGCGGCCGAGACCCTGCGCGCCGCCAACGACCAGCTGGTGCGGGTGGACGAGATCACCGCCAACGTCCAGGACGCCGCGGCCAACGCCAACGCGCTGTCCTCCACCATGGCGGCGACCCTCGGCGGTCCGCTGGTGAAGCTCTCCGCCTTCAGCTACGGCGTGCGCAGCGCGGTGGCCCGGCAGCGCTCGGCCGGGCAGCCGGAGCGCTACGTCCCGCAGCAGACCGAGCGGGAGCTGATCGCCCGCATGGTCAAGGCCGAGGTGCGGTCGGCGACCGCCCGCCGCGGGGTGTTCGCACGCATGCTCAGGAGAGGTTGAGGCCGGTGCGCCGGATCTTCTGGATGGCCGTGGGCGCGGGCGCGACCGTGTGGACCGTCAACAAGGCCAACCGCCTGGCCCGCAGCATCACCCCCGGCAGCCTCGCCGATACCGCGGCCCAGGGCGCGGTGGAGCTCGGCGGGGCCGTACGCTCCTTCGCGGGGGAGGTCCGCGCCGGGATGCTCCAGCGCGAACTGGAGCTCAACCGGCAGCTGGGCCTGGACGGCAGCGTGCTGGCCCTGCCGGGCCCGCCGGGGAAGCCCGTCCTGCGCGGCACGGCGAGCAGTGCAAAACCGTTCGAGATTTCCCCCGCCGCAACGTCTACTACTGATATCGCCCCGTACAACCGGAATGAGGACCACTGATGGAGTCGGCTGAGATCCGCCGCCGCTGGCTGCGATTCTTCGAGGAGCGCGGCCACACCGTCGTGCCTTCGGCGTCGCTGATCGCAGACGACCCGACGCTGCTGCTCGTCCCGGCCGGCATGGTGCCGTTCAAGCCGTACTTCCTCGGCGAGGTCAAGCCGCCCTTCTCCACCGCCACCAGCGTGCAGAAGTGCGTCCGCACCCCGGACATCGAGGAGGTCGGCAAGACCACCCGGCACGGCACCTTCTTCCAGATGTGCGGCAACTTCTCCTTCGGCGACTACTTCAAGGAGGGGGCGATCCGCTACGCCTGGGAGCTGCTGACCTCCTCCCTGGAGGACGGCGGCTACGGGCTGGACCCGGAGCGGCTGTGGATCACCGTCTACCAGGAGGACGACGAGGCGGAGCAGATCTGGCGGGAGAAGATCGGCGTCCCCGCCGAGCGGATCCAGCGCCTGGGCATGGGACCGAACTTCTGGTCGATGGGCGTCCCCGGCCCCTGCGGCCCCTGCTCGGAGATCAACTACGACCGCGGCCCGGAGTTCGGCGTCGAGGGCGGCCCGGCCGTCAACGACGAGCGCTACGTGGAGATCTGGAACCTGGTCTTCATGCAGTACGAGCGCGGCGCCGGCGAGGGCAAGGAGGACTTCCCGATCCTGGGCGACCTCCCCGCCAAGAACATCGACACCGGCCTCGGCCTGGAACGCCTCGCGATGATCCTGCAGGGCGTGCAGAACATGTACGAGACCGACACCCTCCGCGTCGTCATGGACACCGCCACCGAGCTGACCGGCGTCCGCTACGGCGCCGCCCACGGCACCGACGTCTCGCTGCGGGTGGTCGCCGACCACATGCGCACCTCGGTGATGCTCATCGGCGACGGGGTGACCCCCGGCAACGAGGGCCGCGGCTACGTGCTGCGCCGGATCATGCGCCGCGCCATCCGCAACATGCGGCTGATGGGCGCCACCGAGCCGGTGGTCGCCCGGCTGGTCGACACCGTGATCGGCACCATGGCGGAGCAGTACCCGGAGCTGGAGACCGACCGCAAGCGCATCGAGACCGTCGCGCTCGCCGAGGAGGCCGCCTTCCTGAAGACCCTGCGGGCCGGCACCAACATCCTGGACACCGCCGTCGGCGAGACCAAGGCGGCCGGCAGCGCCGTGCTGTCCGGGGACAAGGCCTTCCAGCTGCACGACACCTTCGGCTTCCCGATCGACCTCACCCTGGAGATGGCCGCCGAGCAGGGCGTCTCGGTGGACGAGGACGGCTTCCGCCGCCTGATGAAGGAGCAGCGGGACCGGGCCAAGGCCGACGCCAAGGCCAAGAAGATGGGCCACGCCGACGTCTCGGCCTACCGGGAGGTCGCCGACCGCGCCGGAGCCACCGACTTCCTCGGCTACACCAGGAACGAGACCGAGGCCACCGTGGTCGGCCTGCTGGTCGACGGGGTCCCGGCGCCGGCCGCCCACGAGGGCGACGAGGTCGAGGTCGTGCTGGACCGCACCCCCTTCTACGCCGAGGGCGGCGGCCAGCTCGCCGACCAGGGCCGGCTGCGGCTGGACTCGGGCGCCGTGGTCGAGGTCCGTGACGTGCAGCAGCCCGTTCCCGGCGTGTACGTGCACAAGGGCAGCGTGATGGTGGGCGAGGTGGTGCTCGGCGCCGCCGTGCACGCCGTCATCGACGTGGCCCGGCGCCGTGCCATCGCCCGCGCCCACAGCGCCACCCACCTGACCCACCAGGCGCTGCGCGACGCGCTCGGCCCCACCGCCGCCCAGGCCGGCTCGGAGAACTCGCCCGGCCGCTTCCGCTTCGACTTCGGCTCGCCCAACGCCGTCCCCGGCACGGTGCTGTCCGACGTGGAGCAGAAGATCAACGAGGTGCTGGCCAGGGAGCTGGACGTCACCGCCGAGATCATGGGCATCGACGAGGCCCGCAAGCAGGGCGCCATCGCCGAGTTCGGCGAGAAGTACGGCGAGCGGGTCCGGGTGGTCACCATCGGCGACTTCTCCAAGGAGCTGTGCGGCGGCACCCATGTCGGCAACACCGCCCAGCTGGGCCTGGTGAAGCTGCTCGGCGAGTCCTCGATCGGCTCCGGGGTGCGTCGGGTCGAGGCGCTGGTCGGCGTGGACGCCTACCGCTTCCTGGCCCGCGAGCACACCGTGGTCTCCCAGCTCACCGAGCTGGTCAAGGGCCGCCCGGACGAGCTGCCGGAGAAGATCGCCGGCATGCTCGGCAAGCTCAAGGACGCCGAGAAGGAGATCGAGCGCTTCCGCGCCGAGAAGGTGCTCCAGGCCGCCGCCGGACTGGCCGACGGGGCCGAGGACGTCAACGGGATGGCGCTGGTCGCCGCCCGAGTTCCTGACGGGACGACAGCGGATGATCTGCGCAAGCTTGTTCTGGACGTGCGTGCCCGTGTGAGCGGCGGCCGCCCGGCCGTAGTCGCGGTGTTCAGCGTCGTCGGCGGTCGCCCGCTGACGGTGATCGCCACCAATGAGGCCGCCCGCGAGCGCGGGGTCAAGGCCGGTGCGCTGGTGCGCGTCGCGGCCAAGACCCTCGGCGGGGGCGGCGGCGGCAAGGACGACGTCGCCCAGGGCGGCGGCACCGACCCGGGCGCCGTCGACCAGGCCATCGCCGCGGTGCGCCGTGAGGTCCAGGGCGCATGACGGACGGTGCGTTCCGGCGGGGGCGGCGGATCGGCGTGGACGTCGGCGACGCCCGGATCGGGGTCGCCTCCAGCGACCCCGACGGGATGCTCGCCACCCCGGTCGAGACCGTCCCAGCCGGGCCTGCCTCGCAGGCCCGGCTGGTCGCCCTCGCCGAGGAGTACCAGGCCGTCGAGGTGGTGCTGGGGCTGCCGCGCTCGCTGAACGGCGGCGAGGGCCCGGCCGCCGCCAAGGTCCGCCGGTACGCCGGGGAGCTGGCGGCGAAGCTGCTCCCGTCCGGGGTGCCGGTGCGGCTGGTGGACGAGCGGATGTCCACCGTCACCGCCGCGCAGGGGCTGCGGGCCTCGGGAGTGAAGTCGAAGAAGGGACGCTCTGTGATCGACCAGGCGGCCGCCGTGGTGATCCTGCAGAGCGCGCTGGAGGGGGAGAAGACGAGCGGAAGGCCGCCGGGACAGCTGGTGGAACCGGTCGAAACCGCTGCTCCGAGTGAGTGAGACGGTCATATGAACGGCGTGGGGGACGACCTGACGGCGATTCGTCAGCAGATGATGAGCAATGCTGCGGCACCCGCTCTTGAGCGCCTAGGGTAACGTTCCGCTTCACGGCGAGCTTTGGCACGCCGGTTCGATCGTCGGCGGGGAGGTCCCGTCCGACCGGAGAGGATGCCGGTCGCCACGTCGTCCAAGGGGAAGCATGACCGACCAGGGCCGGGGCTACGGCGCCGCACCGTGGGGCCACGGGGACCCGAACCAGGGCATCCCCTATGCCGGATCTGTGGGTTACCCCCAGCAGCCGAGCGGCTGGGGCGACCCGCAGGCACAGGACCCGTACGGCACCGGGCAGTACCCCGTACAGCAGCCCGGCTACCAGCAGCAGCAACCCGGCTACCCGCCGGTGCAGCCGCAGCAGCCCTACCGGCAGCCGCCGCCACCCCAGCCGGTGCAGCCCGCCGCGCCCGTGCTCGGCCCGGACGGCATCGACTGGGAGGCCGAGGCCGCGGCCCTGGACGCCCAGCAGCAGGCGCCGGTCGACGAGCTGCCGGCCGAGGAGGAGTTGCTCGCCGAGGACTACCCCGCCGAGGACTACCAGGACGAGCACGCCGAGGGCTACGACGACGAGGACGACTACCAGCCCTTCCTCGCGGAGGAGGACGACAGCCGCCACGGCGAGCGCAAGCGCAAGCAGGCCGGCCGCACCCAGCGCAAGCGCAGCGGGGTGGCCTGTCTGGGCATGTCGCTGCTGCTGGTCGCCAGCGTGGCGGCCGGCGGCTACTACGGCTACGGCTTCTACAAGTCGCACTTCGGCCCGCCGGCCGACTTCACGGGCGCCGGCACCGGCTCGGTGACCGTCACCATCCCCAACGGCGCCGACGGCTGGGCCATGGCCAACGTCCTCAAGGCCGACGACGTGGTCAAGAGCGGCCAGGCGTTCGTCGACGCCTACAACAAGAACACCAAGGCGACCACCATCCAGCCCGGCTCCTACACCATGAAGCGGGAGATGTCGGGCGCCAACGCGGTCTCCTTCCTGATCGACGCCAACGGCGGCGACGCGCTGATCATCCCTGAGGGCCTGCGCGCCAGCGTCATCTACCCGAAGATCGACGCCAAGCTGGGCCTGCCGGCCGGCACCGCCGCCAAGGCCGCCAAGGACGACGTCGCCAAGCTGGGGCTGCCCGCCTACGCCAACGGCAACATCGAGGGCTTCCTCTGGCCGACCCGCTACTCGGTCACCAAGGGCATGAAGGTCGACGACCTGCTGAAGCAGATGGTCGCCAACGCGGTGGCCCAGTTCCAGGGCCTGGGCATGGACTCCGGCGCCTCGGCGGTCAAGCTCAAGAACGGCTACCAGGTGCTGATCGAGGCCAGCATCCTGCAGGCCGAGGGCAACAACTCGGCCGACTTCAGCAAGATCGCCCGGGTGCTCAGCAACCGCATCAACGAGCCCGCCGGCGAGACCCAGGGCGAGCTGCAACTGGACACCACGCTGCAGTACGCGCTGGGCAGGACGAAGTTCACCAACGCCGAGAAGGACAGCGACAAGGCGGGCGGCTACAACACCTACCTGGTCAAGGGGCTGCCGCCCGGCCCGATCAGCAACCCGGGCGCGGACGCCATCAACGCGGTGCTCAGCCCGGCGCCGGGCAACTGGCTCTACTTCATCGCGATGAGCCCGACCAACACCCAGTTCGCGGCCACCTTCAGTGAGTTCAAGGTCTATGTGAAGCAGTACTGCACGGCCCACAACCAGGGCTTCAACGCCGTCACCGGACAGTGCGACTGATGCGGACCGCCACCCGCGCCGCGGTGCTGGGTTCCCCGATCGCGCACTCGCTCTCCCCGGTGCTGCACAACGCCGCCTATGCGGCGCTGGGGCTCACCGACCGTCGCTACGACCGCTTCGAGGTGGACGAGGCCGGCCTGCCCGGATTCCTGGCCGCCCTGGACGTCGAGGGCGAGGGCTGGGCCGGGCTGTCGCTGACCATGCCGCTGAAACGGGCGGTGATACCGCTGCTGGACGAGATCAGCGAGACGGCGCTGGCCGTGGACGCGGTCAACACCGTGGTGTTCACCGCCGAGGGACGTCGCACCGGCGACAACACCGACGTCCCCGGCCTGGTCGCGGCGCTGCGCGAGCGCGGGGTGACCTCGGTCGGGTCCGCCGCCGTGCTGGGCGCCGGCGCCACCGCCTCGTCGACGCTGGCCGCGCTGGCGCGGATCTGCACCGGCGAGGTCACCGCCTATGTCCGGGGCCCGGAGCGGGCCGCCCAGATGCTGGCGCTGGGGGAGCGGCTGCAGGTGAAGGTGCGGACCGCGGAGTGGGAGCGCGCGGCGGAGGCGTTCGGCGCGCCGCTGACCGTCTCCACCACCCCGGCCGGCGCCACCGACCACCTCGCCGCCGCGGTGCCGCAGGCGCCGGGCATGCTGTTCGACGTGCTCTACCACCCCTGGCCCACCGCCCTCGCCGCCGCCTGGTCGCAGCGCGGCGGCACTGTCCTCGGCGGGCTGGACCTGCTGGTCCACCAGGCCGTGCTGCAGTGCGAGCTGTTCACCGGCATCAGCCCCGCGCCGCTGGCCGCGATGCGGGCCGCGGGCGAGGCGGCGCTGGGTGGTGTCTGAGGGATCCTGGCTGCGGGCTGTGCATGGCTTGTCGCGCAGTTCCCCGCGCCCCTGAGGGTCTGCAACTGGCTCAGTTGCACTTGCTGGGGGCGCGGGGAACTGCGCGAACAGCAACCATGCACAGCCCGCACCCAGGATCCGTCCGTCCTGCCCCTCTCCGCGGCGGGTCCGCACGCTGGACCGATTCTGAGCTCCCGCGGGTGTCGTGGGAGGATCGGAGACGACGCACGTCCGGATCTTTGAGGAGCACCGTTGGGTACCTTGCGCTGGCTGACGGCGGGGGAGTCGCACGGCCCCGCACTCGTGGCGACGCTGGAGGGCCTGCCCGCCGGTGTCCCGGTCACCTCCGAGGTGATCGTGGACGCGCTGGCGCGCCGTCGCCTCGGCTACGGCCGCGGTGCCCGGATGAAGTTCGAGCAGGACGAGGTCACCTTCCTCGGCGGCGTCCGGCACGGCCTGACCATGGGCAGCCCGGTCGCGATCATGGTCGGCAACACTGAATGGCCCAAGTGGGAGCAGGTGATGTCGGCCGACCCGGTCGACCCCGAGATCCTGGCGGGCCTGGCCCGCAACGAGGCGCTGACCCGCCCCCGCCCCGGCCATGCCGACCTGGTCGGCATGCAGAAGTACCACCTGGACGAGGCCCGGCCGGTCCTGGAGCGCGCCAGCGCCCGGGAGACCGCCGCCCGCGTCGCGCTGGGCGCGGTCGCCCGCTCGTACCTCAAGGAGGTCTGCGGCATCGAGCTGGTCTCCCATGTGGTGGAGCTGGGCGCGGCCAAGGCCCCGGCCGGCGTCGTCCCGGTCCCGGCCGACGAGGCCCGGCTCGACGAGGACCCGGTGCGCTGCCTGGACGCCGACGCCGCGAAGCGGATGGTCGCCGAGATCGACCAGGCCCACAAGGACGGCGACACCCTCGGCGGCATCGTCGAGGTGCTGGCCTACGGCCTGCCGCCGGGCCTGGGCTCGCACGTCCACTGGGACCGCCGCCTGGACGCGAGGCTGGCCTCCGCGCTGATGGGCATCCAGGCCATCAAGGGCGTCGAGGTCGGCGACGGCTTCGAGCTGGCCCGCATCCCCGGATCGCAGGCCCACGACGAGATCGTGCCCGGTCCGCAGGGGGTGCGCCGGGCGACCGGCCGCTCCGGCGGCACCGAGGGCGGCATGTCCACCGGCGAGGTGCTGCGGGTCCGCGCCGCGATGAAGCCGATCGCCACTGTGCCGCGCGCGCTGGCCACCATCGACGTCCGCACCGGCCAGGTGGCCAGGGCGCACCACCAGCGCTCCGACGTCTGTGCCGTCCCGGCGGCCGGGATCGTCGCCGAGGCGATGGTCGCGCTGGTGCTGGCGGACGCCGTGGACGAGAAGTTCGGCGGGGACAGCGTCGAGGAGACCCGGCGCAACGTCCAGGGGTACCTCGACAACCTGATCGTCCGATGAGCGGCCCGACGGTCGCCCCGCTGGTAGTGCTGGTCGGGCCGCCGGGAGCAGGCAAGTCCACCGTCGGCGAGGCACTGGCCGCGCGGCTGGGCGTGAGCCTGCGCGACACCGACGCCGACATCGTCGCCGCCAGCGGCCAGCCGATCGCCGACCTCTTCGTGGACCACGGCGAGGCGCACTTCCGCGAGTTGGAGGCGGAGGCGGTGCGGGTGGCGCTGGCCGAGCACGACGGCGTGCTGGCGCTCGGCGGCGGCGCGGTGCTGCGCGAGCAGACCCGGCAGCTGCTCAGCGGCCATGCCGTGGTGTTCCTCGACGTGACCCTGCGCGACGCGGTCAAGCGGGTCGGTCTGGACAGCCCGCGCCCGCTGCTGATCGGCAACCCCCGGGCCCGCTGGCGCGAGCTGATGGAGCAGCGCCGCCCCCTGTACACCGAGGTCGCCCGCGCCGTGGTGGCCACCGAAGGCCTGACGCCCGACCAGGTGGCCGAGACCGTCCTCAACGCGCTTCAGCTGGAGAAGGCATGACGGATCATCAGGAAACCGTTCGGATTCGGGTCGGCGGCAGCGCCGGCAACGCGCCCTACGACGTGCTGCTGGGCCGTCAGTTGCTGGGCGAGCTGGGCGGGTTGATCGGCTCCGCGGCCCAACGGGTGGCCGTGGTGCACCCCGAGGCGCTGGCTGCCACTGGCGAAGCGATCCGGGACGACCTGGCGGCGCAGGGCTACGAGGCCATCGCGCTGCAGGTGCCCAACGCCGAGGAGGCCAAGAGCGTCGAGGTCGCCGCGTACTGCTGGTCGGTGCTGGCGCAGACCGGTTTCACCCGCACCGATGTGATCGTGGCGGTGGGCGGCGGGGCCACCACCGACCTGGCCGGTTTCGTCGCCGCCTCCTGGCTGCGTGGCATCCGCTGGATCGCCATGCCGACCACCCTGCTCGGCATGGTCGACGCTGCGGTCGGCGGCAAGACCGGCATCAACATCGCCGAGGGCAAGAACCTGGTCGGCGCGTTCCACCCGCCGGCCGGGGTGCTCGCGGACCTGGCCACCCTGGAGTCGCTGCCGCGCAACGACTACATCAGCGGTCTGGCCGAGGTCATCAAGACCGGCTTCATCGCCGACCCGGTGATCCTGGA
Organism: Streptacidiphilus sp. EB103A; assembly: GCF_041261405.1. Taxonomy (NCBI): domain Bacteria; kingdom Bacillati; phylum Actinomycetota; class Actinomycetes; order Kitasatosporales; family Streptomycetaceae; genus Streptacidiphilus; species Streptacidiphilus sp. EB103A. The sequence goes on from NZ_JBGCAQ010000001.1 coordinate 751,181, forward strand.
CCTGGTGGAGTCCGACCCGCAGGCCGCGACCACCCCCCAGGGCCCGCACACCGCCGAGCTGATCGAGCGCTCCATCAAGGTCAAGGCCGAGGTGGTCTCCGGCGACCTCAAGGAGGCCGGCCGCCGCGAGATCCTCAACTACGGCCACACCCTGGCGCACGCCATCGAGCGCAATGAGCGCTACAAGTGGCGGCACGGCGCCGCGGTCAGTGTCGGCATGGTCTTCGCCGCCGAACTCGGCCGTCTGGCGGGGCGGTTGGACGACGCCACGGCCGACCGCCACCGCGCCGTACTGGCCTCGGTCGGCCTGCCGCTGACCTACCAGGCGGACGCCTGGCCCAAGCTGCTGGAGACCATGAAGCTGGACAAGAAGTCCCGCGCGGACATGCTGCGCTTCATCGTCCTGGACGGCCTGGCCAAGCCCACGGTGCTGGAGGCCCCGGACCCGACGCTGCTGGTCGCCGCCTACGCCGAGGTGGGGAAGTGAGCCAGAAAGTCCTGGTCCTCAACGGCCCCAACCTGGGCCGCCTGGGCAGCCGCGAGCCCGACGTCTACGGCTCCACCTCCTACGCCGGCCTGGTCGAGCGCTGCACCGCGCTGGGCGAGGAGCTGGGCCTGGACGTCGAGGTCCGCGAGACCAACGACGAGGGCGAGATGATCCGCTGGCTGCACGAGGCCGCCGACGGCAAGTACCCGGTGGTCATCAACCCCGGCGCCTTCACCCACTACTCCTACGGCATGCGCGACGCCGCCTCCCAGCGCACCGCCCCGCTGATCGAGGTCCACATCTCCAACCCCCATGCCCGCGAGGAGTTCCGGCACACCTCGGTCATCTCCGCCGTCGCCTCCGGCACCATCGCCGGCTTCGGCATCGGCTCCTACGAACTGGCCCTGCGCTCGCTGGCCGGACCGCTCCAGTAGGTCAAAACCCAAGGCCGTTGCCAGTCGTTGGCATGACGCGGTGTCATGCCGGAAAGACGCAGCTGTGGGGGCGGCTGCGGCGCGGTATCGTCGCACCGGCCGAAGGGGAGTGACGCAGGAGGTGCAGCGGTGAGCGAGGGGCACTACCAGGGCAGCCTGCCCGAGCCCACGCCGGGACCGCCGCGGGCGACGCTGCAGTTGCGCGCCGTGCCGGAGTCGGCCGCGGGGCAGTCGTCCACCGGGCACTTCGTCATGCCGGTGGGTCTGCCGCCGGGGACGGCGCCGGCCCACCCGCATGTGCAGGGCCCGGTGGCGGTGCTGCTGATCGGCCCCGCCGGGGCGGGCAAGACCTCGGTCGCCCGGCACTGGGCCGAGAGCCGCGCCACGCCGACCGCGCACATCAGCCTGGACGACGTCCGGGAGTGGGTCCGCTCCGGCTTCGCCAATCCCCAGTCGGGCTGGAACGACCAGTCCGAGGCCCAGTACCGGCTGGCCCGCCGCACCTGCGGCTTCGCCGCCCGCAACTACCTCGCCAACGGCATCTCCTGCATCATCGACGACGCCGTCTTCCCGGACCGCCCGGCCATCGGCCTGGGGGGCTGGAAGCGGCATGTCGGCCCCGACCTGGTGCCGGTGGTGCTGCTCCCCGGGCTCGACGCGGTGCTCGCGCGCAACGCGCAGCGCAGCGGGGTGCGGCGGCTGGACGACGAGGAGGTCGCCCGGATCCACGGCCGGATGGCCGGCTGGTACGGCTCCGGGCTGCCCATCATCGACAACTCCAAGCTGGATGTTCCCGGGACGGTCGCCGCGCTCGAACGGGTGCTGGCCGGGGTGGTGCATCGGTAGGTTTTCGGGTGCGGACCGTAGCTGGCTTGTCGCGCAGTTCCCCGCGCCCCTAACCAATTGCAACTGAGCCAGTTGCAGACCCCCAGGGGCGCGGGGAACTGCGCGACAAGCCAGGCACACGCCGCAGCCCGCCGAGCGCCCCAGCACCCCTGTGCCTACGCTCAGGACATGGGCGAAGCACACGCGGAACGCCGCGACCGGATGCGCGAGCGCTGCAGCGCCGCCGGGCTGGACGCCGCGCTGGTCACCCAACCCGCCAATGTCCGCTGGCTCACCGGATCCGACACCGTCGCCGCACTGCTGCTGACCCGGGACGGCGCCGAAGCGGCCACGGCCGGCCCCACTGGCGCCCCGGAGTCCGACGGTGGCTGCAGGATGCTCACTGTGCCCGCCGGCACCGACCCGGCGGTCCTGCTGGCCGCTCACTGCCGGGGACGCACCCTCGGGGTGGAGGAGCACCACCTCACCGTCGCCCGGCACCGCGCCGTCGCCGAGGCGGCTGCCGTCGAGCAGCTCCGCGATCTGGGCCACGCCGTGGAGCAGCTGCGCACGGTCAAGGACGAGGAGGAGATCTCCTGCCTGCGGATCGCCGGGGAGATCGCCGACCAGGCGCTGGGCGAGCTGCTGGAGTCGATCCTGATCGGCCGTACCGAACGGCACCTGGCGATGGAGCTGGAGCGCCGCATGGTCGACCACGGCGCCGACTCCGCGGCCTTCCCGCCCCGGGTCGGCGCCGGCGACCACTCCGGACGCGCCGACCACAGTTCGGGGGACCGCAGGGTCGAGGACGGCGACTTCCTCACCGTCGCCCTGGGCGCCTGCTACCGCGGCTACCGAGCCTCGGCCACCCGCACCTTCGTGGTCGGGCTCAGCCCCGCCGACTGGCAGTCCGAGCTGCACCGGCAGGTCTTCGCAGCCCAGCGCGCCGCGCGTGAGGCGCTGACGGTCGGCGGCGGCTACGACGAGGCGGACCGCGCCGCACAACGCGTACTCGGCGCTGCCGGCCAGCCGCTCCCCGGTGACGCCGCGATGGCCGCGCGAGAGGGCGTCGGGGCGGGCGTGGGGCTGGAGATCGGGGAGGAGCCGCATCTCGGACCTCTGGAGTTGGGTAAGCTTGACAACCGTGTGCCGGTAACCGTCGGCGTCGGGGTCTGCATCCCGGGTCGCGGCGGGGTCCGGATCGAGGACACGCTCGTGGTCCGTCCGTCCGAGGACGGCGGTCCCGAGCTGCTCACCATCACGACCAAGGAGCTCCTCGCCCTGTGACCCGCCCGGGTCCGCGGACACCGCCGCTTGGTTCTGATGCTTGACATACCGCGATATCTCAGGAGTTAGTGCGACCGTGGCTTCCACCAACGACCTCAAGAACGGCATGGTGCTCAAGCTCGACAACGACCAGTTGTGGTCCGTCGTCGAGTTCCAGCACGTCAAGCCCGGCAAGGGCCCGGCCTTCGTGCGCACCAAGCTGAAGCACGTGCTGTCCGGCAAGGTGGTCGACAAGACCTTCAACGCCGGCGTGAAGGTCGAGACGGCCAGCGTCGACAAGCGCGGGATGCAGTTCTCGTACAAGGACGGCGAGGACTTCGTGTTCATGGACATGGACACCTACGACCAGATCCAGATCAGCCCGGCCGTCCTCGGCGACAACGCCCACTTCCTGCTGGAGGGCAACGAGGCGACCGTGGCGATGTACCAGGGCGCTCCCCTGTACGTCGAGCTGCCCGCCTCGGTCGAGCTGGTCATCGAGTACACCGAGCCCGGCGTCCAGGGCGACCGCTCCACCGGCGGGACCAAGCCCGCGCGCCTGGAGACCGGCCATGAGATCGGCGTCCCGCTGTTCATCACCACCGGCGAGAAGATCAAGGTCGACACCCGCACCGGCGACTACCTCGGCCGGGTGAACTCCTAACCGTGTCAACCGCACGCAACAAGGCCCGCACGCGCGCCTTCCAGATCCTCTTCGAGGCCGACCACCGGGGCGTCGCCCCGCAGTCCGTCCTCGCGGACTGGGTGCGCCGGGCGCGCACCCCGGACGAGGGAACGCCGCAGGTCAGCGAGTACACGATGGAGCTGGTCGAGGGCTACACCCAGCACGCCGCCCGGATCGACGACCTGCTCGCCACCTACGCGGTGGGCTGGACCCTGGACCGGATGCCGATCGTGGACCGCAATGTGCTGCGCCTGGGCGCGTACGAGCTGATCTGGGAGGACGGCGTCCCGGACGCGGTCGTCCTGGACGAGTCGGTCGAGATCGCCAAGGAGTTCTCCACGGACGAGTCCCCGGCGTTCGTCAACGGACTGCTGGCCCGGCTGCTGGAGCTCAAGCCGTCGCTGCGCGCCTCGCGCGACTGACGGACCGATCCGCCGGAGGCCCGGCGCCACCCCAGTGCGGGGCGGCGCCGGGCCTTCGTTCGATCGCTCTCCGTCACTTTTGGTGACAGTTCTGTGACACAGGGTGCGCATGGGGCGTCCGTGGTCGGGGAGGACGCAGGTAGCGGCCGACGGGGCCGCACCAGCCGAGCCCTTCCGCCCCCGAGGAGTTCCCATGGCCGCCAGGCACGCACGCACCCGCCGCCCGTCCGCCGCCCGGACCGCGGCGCCCGCGCCCTGCCGGGGAGGCGCCCGCGCCCTCACCCGCCCCGGAACCCGGAGCGCGGCGGCCCTGCCGCCGGCCCCCACCCTGCTCGGCATCGTCACCTGCCGTGCGGACTTCGAGGAGCTGCGCCGGGACGGCGGCACCGAGTACACCGGCTACGCCGAGTACCTCGCGGACATCGAGGAACTGCTCGGACGGCTGCGCGAGGCCGGCGGCGTGGTCCGGGGCCGGGCCTTCCACCCCGCCGACCTGGTCGACTTCTGCCGCCGCCAGGGCCTCTCACTGGCGGACCCGCAGAGCCACACCGTCTACACCGCCGACCCGGACGCCGAGGACGAGTGGGTGCTCTACGAGGGCGAGCCGCTGGCGGAGTTCACCGCCCGGCTGGCGCGGGCCCGCGAGCGGGGCCTGGTGCACCGCCGGCTGGCCACGATGCTCGCCGAGACCGCGGAGGCGGCGGCGACCGGCGGGGAGTTCCCGGAGGAGCTGCTGCAGACCGCCTACACCCAGGGCGCCGACGCGCTGCGGCGGGTCCTGATCGGCGCGGGCCAGGGCCGGTTCCGGCTGGTCTGCTCGCTGCGGACGCCCGAGGGCCCGGTGGAGGCCTGGGCGGACCTGCTGCTGGAGGCTGACGGCGGCGGCACCGTGCTGCGGATCGAGGAGGCCGACCTGGACCTGCTCTGCTCGCTGCTGTGCACCGGCTTCGCCCTGGCGATGCCGGGCGGGGTGGTGCTCTCCGGGATGTGCCGCACCCGCGGCTCGGTGGCCTGGGGCTGGGAGCTGGACGACGGCGGCTTCGCGCCGCGCAACGCGGCCGACGTGCTGCTGGACCTGTCCGTCCCGGCGGTCTCCTGGATCGCGGTCTGCCTGCCCGGCGCCGAGTCCGCCCCGGGCTTCGCCCTCGGCGAGATCAGCCTGAACTGACGCCCGCTCGGCACGACGGTGACGGCGCCGCCCCGCGTTCCGGGGCGGCGCCGTCACAGTCCTGTGCGGGGTCCAGCAGCTCAGGCGGGTGATTCCATTCCCCTGGCTGGCCTATTCCGGCGGGCCTTATCCGGCCGTTGCCTGTCGTATGGAGAGAGCGCTGCGTCAGCGTCCCTGTACGAAAGGCGTCCAACTCTCATGAGCCAGATCTCACGCACCCTTCTTGTCTCGGCCGCTGCCATGTCCCTGGCGCTGACCGCCGCCGCCTGCGGAAAGGCCGGCACCAGCAGCTCCTCCTCGGGCTCCTCGGCCTCCGGCTCCGTGGCGGCGGGCACCCTGTCCGGCAAGATCGGACTGCTCCTCCCGGAGAACCAGACCACCCGGTACGAGAAGTTCGACCGTCCCTTCTTCGAAGCGAAGATGAAGACGCTCGCGCCCAACGTCACCGTGGAGTACGCGAACGCGGCCGGCAGCGCCGCCACCCAGGCCCAGCAGGTCACCACCATGATCAACGCCGGGGTCAAGGTGCTGGTGGTGGACCCGGTCGACGCGGCCGCCATCAAGGCGTCGGTGGTCGCCGCCAGCACCAAGGGCATCAAGGTGGTCACCTACGACCGGCTCTCCCAGGGGCCGGCCGACGCCTATGTCTCCTTCGACAACATCAAGGTCGGCCAACTGCAGGGCCAGGGGCTGCTCAACGTCCTCGGTTCCAAGGCCACCCCGACCGCGAAGATCGTCGAGATCGACGGCGACTCCGCCGACCCCAACGCCGCCGACTTCAAGTCGGGCTTCCAGGGCGTCGTGAAGGGCAAGGTCGACCTCGCCTACGACGCGTCCGGGCTGTGGAAGTCGGACGTCGCCGCGCAGAAGGCCGCCGCCGCGATCAACCAGCTGGGCGCCAAGAACATCGCCGGCTTCTACTCGGCCAACGACGGCATGGCCGCCGGTATCGCCACCTCGATGAAGAACGCGGGCATCCCCAACCTGCCCCTCACCGGCCAGGACGCCCAGCTCGACGCCATCCAGCGGATCATGGTGGGCACCCAGAGCTTCACCATCTACAAGGCCTACCAGCCCGAGGCCGAAGCCGCGGCCCAGCTCACGGTGGACCTGATGAGCGGCAACAGCATCTCCAGCCTGGCCACGACCACCAAGACCAACGGCTCCGGCAACAAGGTGCCCTCCGACCTGCTGACGCCGGTGCTGGTCAAGGCGGACAACGTGAAGGACACCGTGGTCAAGGACGGCCTCTACACCGTGGCCGACATCTGCACGTCCGCCTACGCCGCCGGATGCAAGACCAATGGACTCTCATGACGAGCCCGTCCGACGGTGAACCCGTACTCGCACTGCGCGGGATCTCCAAGCGCTTCGGCGCCGTCCAGGCCCTCACCGACGTCGAGCTGGAAGTGCGGCCCGGCGAGGTGATGGCCCTGGTCGGCGACAACGGCGCCGGTAAGTCCACCCTGGTCAAGACCATCGCCGGGGTGCACCCGATCGACGACGGCGTCATCGAGTGGGAGGGCAGGCCGGTGACCATCCACCGGCCGCAGGACGCCCAGCACCTCGGCGTCGCCACCGTCTACCAGGACCTCGCGCTGTGCGACAACCTCGACGTGGTCGGCAACCTCTACCTGGGCCGTGAGCTGAAGCTGCGCGGGCTCCTGGACGAGGTCGCGATGGAGAAGAAGGCACAGGAACTGCTGTCCACGCTGGCGATCCGCATCCCCAGCGTGCGCATTCCGGTCGCCAGCCTCTCCGGTGGCCAGCGCCAGGTCGTCGCCATCGCCCGCTCGCTGATCGGCGACCCCAAGGTGGTGATCCTGGACGAACCCACCGCCGCCCTCGGCGTCGAGCAGACCGCCCAGGTCCTCGACCTGGTCGAGCGGCTGCGCGAGCGCGGCCTCGGCGTCATCCTGATCAGCCACAACATGGCCGACGTCCGCGCGGTCGCGGACCGGGTCGCGGTGCTGCGGCTGGGCAAGAACAACGGAATCTTCACGGTGCGGCAGACCACCCAGGAGACCATCATCGCCGCGATCACCGGGGCCACCGACAATGCGGTGACCCGACGTCAGGCGCGGACGGCGGAGGGCGACAGATGAGCGAGATCGACCCCAACGTCACCCCGCCGCCGGCGGTCCCGCCGCCCGTCGACCCTCGGCTGCTGGTCCGCGAGGAGGGGTTCAGGGGCTATCTGACCGAGTTCCAGCGCAAGATCCGCGGCGGTGACCTCGGCTCGCTGCCGGTGATCGTCGGGCTGGTGATCATCTGGATCGTCTTCAGCCTGCAGGACAGCAACTACCTGACCTCGGCCAACTTCGAGTACATCGCTTACTACATGGTGGGCATCGGGCTGCTCTCGATCGGCCTGGTGTTCGTGCTGCTGCTGGGCGAGATCGACCTGTCGGTCGGCTCGGTCAGCGGCCTGTCCGCCGCGGTGTTCGCGGTGCTCTCGGTGAGCCATGGCGTCAACCCCTGGTTCACCATGGTGATCACGCTGCTCACCGGCGCGGCCATCGGCGCGCTGCACGGCTTCGTCTTCGCCAAGATCGGCGTCCCGGCCTTCGTGGTCACCCTGGCCGGATTCATGGGCTGGCAGGGCTTCATGCTCTGGCTGCTGGGCTCGACCGGCACCATCAACCTGCCGACCGACAGCGGGCCGATGCGCTATCTGTCCGGGAACTCCTTCTTCCTGGGCGGCGACATCGCCGGCGGCTACATCCTCGCCGGGCTCGGCGTGGCCGCGTACCTCTTCAGCGCCTTCGGCCTGCAGCGGCGCCGCCGGCAGGCCGGGGTGCCGTACCGGCCCACCACCGAGCTGGCGGTGCGCACGGTGGTCCTGGCCGTCGGGGCCTTCGGAGCGGCGATGATCCTCAACCGGCAGCACGGTGTGCCCAACGCGATGGTGCTGTTCATGGTCGCCCTGATCGTCACCAACTTCGTCCTCCGCCGTACCACGTACGGCCGGAAGGTGTTCGCGGTCGGCGGCAACATCGAGGCCAGCCGTCGGGCCGGTGTCAGCGTGGCGATGGTCCGGATCACGGTCTTCTCCATCTCCGGTTTCTTCGCGGCGCTGGGCGGACTGACCATCGCCGGCCAGATCTCCTCGGCGAACCAGGCCGGCTCCGACCCGAACAACCTGATGCTGGCCATCGCCGCCGCGGTCATCGGCGGCACCAGCCTCTTCGGTGGACGCGGCATGGTCTGGTCGGCCATGCTCGGCATGCTGGTGATCGAGTCGATCAACGCCGGCCTCTACATGCTGGGCCTGTCCAACTCGGTCCAGTACATGATCACCGGCAGCGTGCTGCTGGCCGCGGTCATCATCGACTCGCTGTCCCGCCGCACCCAGAAGTCCGCGGGCCGCGCTTAGCTTTTGGCTGCGGACCGTAGGCGGCTGGTCGCGCAGTTCCCCGCGCCCCTATGTAGCTGCAACTGACCCACAGTGAGGAAGTTGCACTATCAGGGGCGCGGGGAACTGCGCGACCAGCCACTTACGGTCCGCAGCCAAAGTTCAGGCCCCGGCGAGGCCCCGCTCAAGGGGCGTGCGGAACCGCGGTGTGATCCGCTGCTCGCCGACGAACGCCGCCAGCCGCTCGGCCTCGGCCGCGATCGCGGCCTTCGCCTCCCCGCCCACGTCGTCGAGCAGTCGCCAGACGATCTCGCCGTCGGCTCGCTGGGCCCAGCCCCCCACGATCCGACCGTCCCACCAGACGGTCGGCCCGATGTTGCCGGTCCGGTCGAACAGCTCGGCGGTGTGCTTCGGCGGCAGGTACCAGTCGCGCTCCACCCAGCCCATCCCGGTGGGATCCAGGGCCGGCAGCAGCGCCGCCCAGGGTGCGACCGCGGCCGTCGGGCCGGTGTCGCCGGGCAGGACGTAGCCGGGGTCCTGCCGCTCCAGCGCCACCTCCTCGGCCCCCGCCGCGGCCAGTGCCTTGCGTACGTCGCCCAGGTTCCAGCCGGTCCACCACTTCAGGTCGGCCACCGTCCCCGGCCCGTACGCCGCGAGCCAGCGCCGCGCCAGTTCGGCCCGGGCCTCGGCGGCCGGCAGCTGCGGCAGCGGCTCCCCGGGCACCCAGCGGAACTGGCTGGACGCCCAGCTTCCGCGCGGGCGGTCGCGGCGCAACCGGTTCTCGGCGGCCATGGTCCGCAGGATCCGGCTGGCGACGGCCTGGGTGGTCTCATAGGGCTTGCCGACCGCGACGGTGACCTGCTCGCGCAGCGCCGGCACCCGCGCGCTCAGCTCGGACCCCGCCAGTGGCCCGCTCGCCTCCAGCTCGGCCAGGACCGCCCGCTCCGCCGCCGCGAGCCACGTCTCGTCCCAGCCGCCGCCCTCCGCCAGAAAGGCGACGAGCTTGGCGCGCTCCCTGGCGGCGATCACCCGGGCCGTGGACGAGTCGACCGCCGGCGCCAGCTCCCGTCCCACCACGAACATGGTGCGGCGCATGCACAGCATCCGCAGCAGCGTCAGGTCCTGGTAGAGCGCGCGCTCCAGCACGGCCGGGGTGGCGGCGCCGAGCCGCGCGGCGACCGCCAGGAACACCGTCGCGGGATCGGTGGCGTGCAGGCCGACCACCGCGTCGGCCACCTCCTCGGGGGTGCGGGCCCGCGCCGCGGGGGAGAGGAGATGACGGGTCGCCAGCCGGGCTCTGCGCTCTTCGGTCGTGATCTGCACGCCCCACAGGTTAGCTGGCAGCGCGCCCCTGGAAACCGCCCCGGCCCAGCTGCGTCACATTTATTGATGGTTCGTCAGATTCTGGTTAGCCTCGCGGAAACCGGTGTCCGAACGGCCGCCCCTGGTGTGGCCGCGCCGGAGAGGAGCTGTCATGCCCGAGGTTTCCGTCAGCGCTTCCCTGCCCGCCCCCGCGGACAAGGTGTGGGCCGTGATCACCGACTTCGACCGGTTCGGCGAGTGGAACACCATCCACACCGCCTTCCCCAACGGCGCCCCGGCCGAGCTCGTCGTCGGTTCGCAGTACGCCGAGAAGATGACCCTGATGGGGATGCCCACCGAGGCGGCCTGGACCGTGGCGGAGGTCGAGCCGGGCAAGTCCTGGGTGCTGGAGGGCAAGGCCCCGATGGGGATCACCCTGCGCCAGCACTACCAGCTGAGCGCCGAGGGCGAGGGCACCCTGATCACGGTGCAGAGCGAGTTCAAGGGCGCGGCCGTGAACATGATGGCCAACCGGGTCAAGGACGCCACCACGGCCGCCCTCACCGAGTCCCTGCGCAAACTCACCGCGCTGGTCGCGTAGACGGTGGCCCGGGCGGGCGGTGGACCGCGAGCATGGCGATGTCGTCCTGGGGCGGGCCGCCGCTGTGGCGGTGCACGTCGCGGCAGAGGGTGTCCAGCAGCAGGCCCGGGCTGTTGCCCGGGTGCGCGGCGGCGAGGCTCGACAGTGGGTCGTAGAACTCGCCCCCGGGCGAGCGTGCCTCGGTCACGCCGTCCGTGAGCAGCAGCAGGGTGGCGCCCCGGGGCAGCCGGACCTGGTCGGCCGGGGCGGTGGTGGTGCCGAGCGCCCCCGCCAGGCCCAGCGGCGGTCGGCGGCGGCGGGGGTGGAGGGTCCGGGCCCGGCCGCCGAGCAGCAGCAGTGGCGGCACATGTCCGCAGTTGACCAGGCGGACCGCTGACAGGTCGGCGCTGATCTCCAGGACCAGGGCGGTGGCGAAGTCCTCGTCCGCGTCCGCCCGGAAGCGCAGGGTGGTGGCCCGTTCCATGGTGCGGTCGAGCCGGGCGGCGACCTCCTCGACGGTGGCGGCCTGCCGGGCGGCCCGGCGGAAGGCGGTCAGCAGGATCGCGGCGATCCCGCCCGCGCCCGGCCCCTTGCCGCGGACGTCGCCGATGAGCAGGCGGATCCCGTGCGCGGTCTCCTGCACCGCGTAGAAGTCGCCGCCGATCCCGGTGCCGCTGTCCGCCGCCAGGTAGCGGGCCGCGACCGAGAGCGCGCCGACGGCGGCGGTGACAGCGCCGGTGGCGTTGCTGACCGGATGGGGCGAGAGGGCCGTCTGCTGGGCCGCGGCCGAGTCGTCGCCCAGCAGGGCGAGGCGGCGCAGCGGCCGCTGCAGCAGGCGGTCGGCGAAGAGGGCGCTGTGGCGTACCGGTCTGCTCAGGTGCGGGGTGGTCGGCATCCGTCAGGCCCCGCCGACCAGGGTGACGAGCAGCAGCGCCAGGTCGGCCCGGGCGTCCTCGGTCCCCTCGGGGACGGCTGCGTAGCTGCGGCCGAGGAACGCCCGTACCCCGGCACTGCGCAGCCGGATCATCGCCGCGCCCCCGGGGCTGTGCAGCTCGACCACCGTCAGCTGCGGCCCGTAGGGCCAGATGTGGACGTCGCCGACGCCGGCGGGACCGCGCAGCCCCTCGGCGAGCAGGTCGCGGGCGAAGGTCCAGGTGCGCTCCGTCCCGTCCAGGCTGACCTCCGGGGGGAAGGTCAGCCGCACGGCGAAGGGGTCCTCGGGGCGGTAGCCGAGGCGGGCGACGAAGTCGCGGCCCGGACCGGCGGTGGCGACGATGCGGGCTCGGACGTCCTGCTCTACGGCTGTGTCCATGGGGTCGGCTCCTCACTGCGATGCGCTGTGTACAGGAGAAGGACCGGGTCGACCCCGCCGTGATTACGCGGAATCCGAGGAATCCGTTGTGACCTGCGCCATAGGCAAATCGACGCTCTGCCCTATTTAGTCGTATCCGCCACATGCACTGATGAAGGGCTTCCGTGACCACCACCGGCGAGACCGCCGCGCCCGGCCCCGGCGAAGAGACGGCCATCGAGGCGTACACCCGCACCTACCAGGAGCACCACTCCCGGCTGGTCGCCTACGCCCGTACGCTCACCGGCGACGCCTGGCTGGCCGAGGACCTGACCGCGGAGGCCCACTTCCGCGTCTGGCGCCGGATCTCCGCGGGCCACCAGGTCGACCACATACCCGGCTACCTGGCCGCGACCATCCGCAACCTCGCCGTCGACCTCGGCCACGCGCCGAAGGAACTGCCGCAGGGCGACGAGCTGGAGCGGCTGCGGCCGGCGGAGACGGTCACGGTGTCGGTGCCGCAGGAGGGCGCGTACGCGGTGATGCTGGCGGGCGCGCTGAAGCAGCTTCCGCACCGCTGGGTCCGGGCGCTGTGGCTGTCCGAGGTGGAGGACTGGAGCCTCGAAGCGGTCGGCGACGACCTGGGCACCAACCGCAACGCGACGGCCGTGCTGCTGCACCGTGCCCGCGAAGGGCTGCGCCAGGCCTTCCTGCGCGCGCAGCCGGGTGCGCCCGGCGAGGCGGACTGCGCCGAGTACTGGGAGCGGATGCCCGCACACGTCCGGGGGACCAGCTCGGCCCGCCAGGACCGTGCCCTGCGCGCCCACGCCGACGGCTGCCCCGACTGCCGGGCCCGGCTGGCCCTGCTGGAGCGCGCCAACCACCGGCTGCCCGCGCTGGTCGGCCCGGCGCTGCTGCTGGCCTTCGCCGGCGGCGGCGCGGCCCGCTATCTGCTCCCGGCGGCCGGCGCGCGAGCGGCGGCGCGGACACACGGCGCGGGGCGAGCGGGGCATGCCGGCTCCAGCGCCGCGGGTTCGGGCGCGGTCGCGGGCGTCGCGGGCGGCCTCGTCCTCGCGGGCGCGGGCGCCGTCGCAGCACTGGCCTTCACGCTGAGCGGCTCGCACGCGTCGACCCAGTCGACCGCGCTCTCCGCGCAGGGCGGGACCGCACCCGCGTCGCAGCCTGTGGCAGCCGCGTCGTCCGTGACACATACGCCGTCACCCGTGTCCACCGCTCCCGCCCGGACTCCCGCCCGCGTTGCTGCCGCGGCGGTGACCACCCCGACCCAGGCGAGCAGCGCGGCGACCACCGCCCCTAGCCAGACGTTCACCACCACCGTCCCCACAACCGTCGCTCCCACTACAGCCAGAGCGACGCCGGCGACGACCCCGTCCACCTCGGCGGCCTCTGCCCCGACGACGGCATCGCCCTCCCTCTCTGCCCTGACGACTCCTTCGCCCTCCCTCTCCCCGGCATCGACCAGCCCCTCGGCGTCGCCATCACCCACGGTGGTCGCGACCACCTCCGCCCCGCCCACGCCCGCCCCGACCACCACGTCAGCGTCACCGTCCACGTCAGCGTCACCGTCCACCCCTGCCGCGTCGCCCTCGTCCGCAGCGCCCACCGACCCGACCTGCATCACCCTCGGGGGTCTGACGGTGTGTTGGAGCCGGTGATGCGGCCCGACGACCCGAGGCCGGCCCGGGTGAGAACGGTATGGTTCGCATCATGCCCACAGCACTCATCACCGGCGCCACCGCCGGAATCGGCGCGGCGTTCGCGCGGCGTCTTGGCAAGGACGGTCTGGACCTGGTCCTGGTCGCGCGCGACGGCGCCCGGTTGGACGAGAGCGCTGCCGCGCTGAGCAAGCAGTACGGGGTCGCCGTGCAGACGCTGGTCGCCGACCTGGCCACCGACGAGGGCATCGCCGCCGTCGAGGCCAGGCTCGCGGACGCCGAACACCCGGTCGACCTGCTGGTCAACAACGCCGGGTTCGGCTTCAAGGACCGCTTCCTCGTCGTGCCGCTGGCCGAGGAGCTGGCGATGGTCAAGCTGCACATCGAGGCGGTGCTGCGGCTCACCACCGCCGCCCTGCCCGGGATGCGCGAGCGCGGACGCGGCTATGTGATCAATGTCGCCTCCGTCGCGGCCTTCGTGCCGCGCGGGACGTACGGCGCCAGCAAGGCCTGGGTGGTTCAGTTCAGCCAGTCCGTCTCCCGTGACCTGGCGGGCACCGGGGTGCGGGTGCTGGCGCTCTGCCCCGGCTTCACCCACACCGAGTTCCACCAGCGGGCCCAGGTCGACATGAAGGACGTCGGCGGGTGGATGTGGCTGGACGCCGACCGGGTGGTGGACGACGCGATGCGCGACCTCGCCCGGGGACGGACCGTCAGCATCCCCTCGCGCCGGTACAAGGCGCTGGTCGCCGCCGCCCGCAAGGCGCCGCTGGAGGCGCTGGCCGGGCTCTCCTCCAAGGCCGGCCGCCGCCTCGACCGGCGCTGAGGGCCGGGCCGTGCCCCCGGAGCGCCGCATCCTGCGCGACCAGGTCAACCAGGCGCTGCGGGCCGCGCTGACGGCGGGCGAGCTGACCCCCGGCGCCGTCTACTCGGCACCGGTGCTCGCGGCGCGGTTCGGCGTCTCGGCGACCCCGGTCCGCGAGGCGATGCTCGACCTGGTCAGGGAGGGCCTGGTGGAGGCGGTGCCCAACAAGGGCTTCCGGGTCATCGAGGTCACCGAGCGGGATCTGGCCGAACTGCTGGAGATCCGTGCCCTGCTGGAGGCCCCGAGCGCGGTCCTGGTGGCCCGCAGCGCCAGCCGGGCCCAGCTGGAGGCGCTGGTCGGGCCGGCCCGTGCCGGGGGTGACCCCGGCTTCCACCAGGCGCTGCTCACCCTGGCCGGCAACCGGCACCTGGTCGCCCTGGTCGACGAGCTCCGGCGCCGCGGCGCGCACTGCGGCGGGGAGGCCGCCGGGCACGAGCGCCTGGTCGACCTGATGCTGACCCGCGACCTCGACGGCGTGGAGGCACTGATGCACCGCCATCTGGTGGGGTGAGTACGAGCAAAGGGCCGGCCGACTCCCCTCGGGGAGTCGGCCGACCCTTTGCTGTGCTTGTGCTGTGACGTTTCTTCAGGCTCCCCCGGGGGGCCTCAGATCGCGTCGTCCTCGCGCACCGCGCGGCGCGCGTCCGGGTCGAGCACGCCCCAGCTGATCAGCTGGTCGACGAGCAGCGAGGCCGGCTGGTCGTAGATCACGGCGAGGGTGCGCAGGTCGTCCTGGCGGATCGACAGCACCTTGCCGTTGTAGTCGCCGCGCTGGCTCTGGATGGTCGCCGCGTAACGCTGCAGCGGACCGGCCTTCTCGGACGGGACCTGGGACAGCCGCTCCAGGTCGAGCACCAGGCGCGGCGGCGGCTCGGCCGCGCCGCCCGGGGTGCTTCCCGGCAGCAGTTCCTGAACCGGAACCCCGTAGAACTCGGCCAGCTCGGCCAGGCGCTGCACCGTGACGGCGCGGTCCCCGCGCTCGTACGAGCCGACGACCACGGCCTTCCAGCGGCCCTGGGACTTCTCCTCGACGCCGTGCAGTGACAAGCCCTGCTGGGTGCGGATCGCTCGCAGCTTGCCGCCAAGCTGCTTCGCGTAGTCGCTGGACAAATGGTCTCCCCGGACGAGATGTGGCGTGACACTGTGACTGCCCTGCGACGGCTCGTCCGAGAGCACCGGAAGGGTGCTTTGGTGGACCTCCGTCGTCCGGCCGTAACTCACTGTGAGATTACGCAGAGTGATATGGATTGGTCAAGCTGAATGGGGCAGTCGTGCGAATGCCCGGACGCGACCTCGCCTGCGGCCCCGCCTGCGCCGTCGCCGGAGGTGCATGATCGCCCTGGTAGGGTGGACGACGGCCACTGTCACGTCCGGCGGCGGCCGTCCCAGAGACATCCTTTAAGGCCCGTCCGGTGAGGCGGGGAAGGAGGTCGGCTTCGGCATGACCACATCTGCCCGCAGTAATGAGCACAGCAGCAGTAAGCACAGCCCGGGCAACGCCCGGCAGGTCCTCGACGAGAGCGACATCGCCCGTTCGCTGACCCGTATCGCCCACGAGATCGTGGAACGCGCCAAGGGCGCGGAGGACGTCGTCCTGCTCGGCATTCCCACCCGCGGCATCCTGCTGGCCCGTCGGCTGCACACCCGGCTGGCGCAGATCACTGGCAGGGAGATCCCGTTCGGGACCCTGGACATCACCATGTACCGGGACGACCTGCGGCTGAAGCCGGCCCGCGCCCTGGAGCACACCGAGATCCCGCCCGGCGGCCTGGACGGAAAGCTGGTCGTCCTGGTCGACGACGTGCTGTTCTCCGGCCGCACCGTCCGCGCCGCCCTGGACGCCCTCGGCGACCTGGGCCGCCCCCGCGCCGTCCAGCTCGCCGTCCTGGTCGACCGCGGCCACCGGGAACTGCCGATCCGCGCCGACTACGTCGGCAAGAACCTGCCCACCTCGCTGCGCGAAGCCGTGAAGGTGAAGCTGGTCGAGGAGGACGGC
The DNA here is from genome assembly GCF_041261405.1 of Streptacidiphilus sp. EB103A. NCBI lineage: Bacteria > Bacillati > Actinomycetota > Actinomycetes > Kitasatosporales > Streptomycetaceae > Streptacidiphilus > Streptacidiphilus sp. EB103A. The sequence continues at coordinate 767,533 of NZ_JBGCAQ010000001.1, forward strand.
CTGGACGCGGTGCTCATCGGCGACCGCGACGACGCCAACGGCAGTGACTCGAACGGCAGCGACTCGAAGGGGAGCGCCCAGTGAAGCGACACCTCATCTCCACCGCCGACCTCACCCTCGACGACGCGCTGCTGATCCTGGACACCGCCGAGGAGATGGCCCAGGTCTCCACCCGCGCGGTGAAGAAGCTGCCGACGCTGCGCGGTCGCACCGTGGTCAACCTCTTCTTCGAGGACTCCACCCGCACCCGCACCTCCTTCGAGGTGGCCGAGAAGCGGCTGTCCGCCGATGTGATCAACTTCTCCGCCAAGGGCTCCTCGGTCTCCAAGGGCGAGACCCTCAAGGACACCGCCCTCACCCTCCAGGCCATGGGCGCCGACGCGGTCGTGATCCGGCACGGCGCCTCCGGCGCCCCGCAGCGCCTGGCCGAGTCCGACTGGATGCACGGCAGCGTGGTCAACGCCGGGGACGGCACCCACGAGCACCCCACCCAGGCCCTGCTCGACGCCTTCACCATGCGCCGCCACCTCAACCCGGGCCTGGGCCGGGACCTGAACGGGCGCAGGATCACCATCGTCGGCGACGTGCTGCACAGCCGGGTGGCCCGCTCCAACGTCCACCTGCTGCACACCCTCGGCGCCGAGGTCACCCTGGTCGCCCCGCCGACGCTGGTGCCCTACGGCGTCGAGAGCTGGCCCTGCGCGGTCTCCTACGACCTGGACGCGGTGCTGCCCAAGAGCGACGCGGTGATGATGCTCCGGGTCCAGCGCGAGCGGATGAACGCCGCCTTCTTCCCCACCCAGCGCGAGTACTCGCTGCGCTACGGGCTGGACGTCAAGCGCGCCGCGGCCCTGCCCGAGCACGCCATCGTGATGCACCCGGGCCCGATGGTCCGCGGCATGGAGATCGCCTCGGAGATCGCCGACTCGGCCCGCTCCACCATCGTCGAGCAGGTCACCAACGGCGTCTCCATCCGGATGGCCGTCCTCTACCTCCTGCTCGGCGGCTCCGAGCCCGCGCTTTCCCCCGCACGTCCTGCCGAACCCCGCACCACCGAGGAGCACGCCAAGTGACCAGCTACCTGATCAAGAACGCCCGCATCCTCGGCGGGGAGCCGCAGGACCTGCTCCTCAAGGACGGCGTCATCGCGGCAATCGGCACCCGTCTCGCCGAGGACGGCGCCACCGTCGTCGACGCCGAGGGCCTGATCGCCCTGCCCGGCCTGGTCGACCTGCACACCCACCTCCGCGAGCCCGGCCGGGAGGACGCCGAGACCGTCCTCACCGGCACCCGCGCCGCCGCCAAGGGCGGCTTCACCGCCGTCCACGCGATGGCGAACACCTTCCCGGTGGCCGACACCGCCGGCGTGGTCGAACAGGTCTGGCGGCTGGGCAAGGAGTCCGGCTACTGCGATGTCCAGCCGGTCGGCGCGGTCACCATCGGCCTGGAGGGCAAGCAGCTCGCCGAGCTCGGCACCATGGCCGACTCCGCCGCCTCCGTCCGGGTCTTCTCCGACGACGGCAAGTGCGTGGACGACGCCGTGATCATGCGGCGGGCGCTGGAGTACGTGAAGGCCTTCGGCGGCGTGATCGCCCAGCACGCCCAGGAGCCCCGGCTCACCGAGGGCGCCCAGATGAACGAGGGCGCCGTCTCCGGCGAGCTGGGCCTGCGCGGCTGGCCGGCCGTGGCCGAGGAGTCGATCATCGCCAGGGACGTGCTGCTCGCCGCCCACGTCGGCTCCCGGCTGCATGTCTGCCATGTCTCCACGGCGGGCTCGGTGGAGATCATCCGCTGGGCCAAGTCCAAGGGCTGGGACGTCACCGCCGAGGTCACCCCGCATCACCTGCTGCTGACCGACGAGCTGGTCCGCTCCTACGACCCGGTCTACAAGGTCAACCCGCCGCTGCGCACCGAGGCCGACGTGCTCGCCCTGCGCGAGGCCCTGGCCGACGGCACCATCGACGCCGTCGCCACCGACCACGCCCCGCACCCGTCCGAGGACAAGGACTGCGAGTGGGCCGCGGCCGCGATGGGCATGGTCGGCCTGGAGACCGCGCTGTCCGTGGTGCAGCAGACCATGGTGGAGACCGGCCTGATGGGCTGGTCCGACGTGGCCGACCGGATGTCCGCCCGCCCGGCCGTCATCGGCGGTCTCACCGCGCAGGGCCGCCCCGTCTCGGTGGACGAACCGGCCAACCTCGTGCTGGTCGACCCCGCGTACCGTGGAGCGGTGAACCCCGACAGCTTCGCCACCCGCAGCCGCAACACCCCGTACCGAGGCCGTGACCTGCCCGGACGCGTCGTCGCCACCTTCCTCCGGGGCCGCGCGACCGTACTGGACGGTGATCTCGTATGAGCCCGGCGCTGACGTTGAGGTTGGCCGAAACGCCCCACTCCGCCCCGGTCACCCATGTGAGCGAACTGATCGGCTGGACGATCGGGCTGCTCGTGTTGATCGGCCTGGTGTACTGGCTGATGCGGCAGGGCTGGAACTGGCGCAGGACCCAGCAGTCGGGCCTGCCCGCGCTGCCCGCCGCGCCGAAGGCGACCACCGAGTCCGTCCTGGAGCTGGAGGGCCGCTACTTCGGCACCACCTCGGCCGGGGACTGGCTGGACCGGGTGGTGGCGCACCGGCTCGGTGAGCGCAGCCTGGCCGAGCTGACCCTGCGGCCCGACGGGCTGGAGGTGGTCCGCCCCGCCTCGGCGAGCTTCTTCATCCCGATCGCGGCGCTGCGTGCGGCGCGCACCGACAAGGGCATCGCCGGGAAGGTCGTCCCCGAGGGCGGTCTGCTGGTGGTCACCTGGGAGCACGGCGGCAAGCTGCTCGACTCCGGGTTCCGGGGCGACCACCCGGCCGAGCACGACAACTGGGTCACCGCCGTCGAGGTGCTGCTCAAGGCGCACGCGAAGGTGGCATCCCCATCCGAGGTACAGCAGGACGAAGCACAGAAGGAAGGCGCATGATGACCGCACGTACGGAGAGGAAGCCCGCCGTCTACGTCCTGGAGGACGGACGGATCTTCCGCGGCCAGGCATACGGCGCCATCGGCGAGACCTTCGGCGAGGCCGTTTTCAACACCGGTATGACGGGCTATCAGGAGACCCTGACCGACCCCTCCTACCACCGCCAGGTCGTCACCATGACGGCCCCGCAGATCGGCAACACCGGTGTCAACGACGAGGACCCGGAGTCGTCCCGGATCTGGGTGGCCGGCTACGTGGTCCGCGACCCCGCCCGGGTGCCCTCCAACTGGCGCTCGCGTCGCTCGCTGGACGAGGAGCTGGTCAAGCAGGGGATCGTCGGCATCAGCGGTATCGACACCCGGGCGCTCACCCGCCACCTGCGCGAGCGTGGCGCCATGCGCTGCGGCATCTTCTCCGGCCCGGCCATCGCCGACGACGCGACCCTGCTGGAGCGGGTCCGCCAGGCCCCGCAGATGGAGGGCGCCGACCTGTGCGGCGAGGTCGCCACGGACGAGTCCTATGTCGTCCCTGCCATAGGAACCAAGCGCTTCACCGTGGCCGCCCTGGACCTGGGCATCAAGGGGATGACCCCGCACCGGATGGCCCAGCGCGGCATCGAGGTGCACGTCCTGCCCGCCAACGCCACCGCCGAGGACGTCTACGCGGTCGCCCCCGACGGCGTGTTCTTCTCCAACGGCCCCGGCGACCCGGCCACCGCCGACGGGCAGGTCGCCGTGCTGCGCGAGGTGCTGGGCCGGAAGACCCCGTTCTTCGGCATCTGCTTCGGCAACCAGCTGCTCGGCCGCGCCCTGGGCTTCGGCACCTACAAGCTCAAGTACGGCCACCGCGGCATCAACCAGCCGGTGCAGGACCGCACCACCGGCAAGGTCGAGGTCACCGCGCACAACCACGGCTTCGCCGTGGACGCCCCGCTGGACGGCGAGTCGCAGACCCCCTTCGGGCGCGCGATCGTCTCCCACGTCTGCCTCAACGACAACGTGGTGGAGGGCCTGCAGCTGCTCGACCAGCCCGCCTTCAGCGTCCAGTACCACCCGGAGGCGGCGGCCGGTCCTCACGACGCCGCCTACCTGTTCGACCGGTTTGTCGAGCTCATGCGAGACAACAATCAGCACAGCACTGAGCTCATGGAGGGCCAGAGTGCCTAAGCGCACCGACATCCAGTCCGTTCTGGTCATCGGTTCCGGCCCGATCGTCATCGGCCAGGCGGCCGAGTTCGACTACTCCGGAACCCAGGCCTGCCGGGTGCTCAAGGCCGAGGGCCTGCGGGTCATCCTGGTCAACTCCAACCCGGCCACGATCATGACCGACCCGGAGATCGCCGACGCCACCTACGTCGAGCCGATCACCCCCGAGTACGTCGAGAAGATCATCGCCAAGGAGCGCCCCGACGTCCTGCTGCCCACCCTGGGCGGCCAGACCGCGCTCAACACCGCCATCTCGCTGCACGCCGACGGCACCCTGCAGAAGTACGGCGTCGAGCTCATCGGCGCCAATGTCGAGGCCATCAACAAGGGCGAGGACCGCCAGCTCTTCAAGGGCGTGGTCGACGCGGTCAAGGCCAAGATCGGCTACGGCGAGTCCGCCCGCTCGGTGATCTGCCACTCCATGGAGGACGTCCTCGCCGGCGTCGAGACCCTCGGCGGCTACCCGGTCGTGGTCCGCCCCTCCTTCACCATGGGCGGCGCCGGCTCCGGCTTCGCCCACGACGAGGAGGACCTGCGCCGCATCGCCGGACAGGGCCTGACCCTCTCGCCGACCACCGAGGTGCTCCTGGAGGAGTCCATCCTCGGCTGGAAGGAGTACGAGCTGGAGCTGATGCGCGACCGCAACGACAACGTCGTGGTCGTCTGCTCCATCGAGAACTTCGACCCGATGGGCGTCCACACCGGCGACTCCATCACCGTCGCCCCGGCGATGACCCTCACCGACCGCGAGTACCAGCGGCTGCGTGACATCGGCATCGCCATCATCCGCGAGGTCGGTGTCGACACCGGCGGCTGCAACATCCAGTTCGCGATCAACCCGGAGGACGGCCGGGTCATCGTCATCGAGATGAACCCGCGCGTCTCCCGCTCCTCGGCGCTGGCCTCCAAGGCGACCGGCTTCCCGATCGCCAAGATCGCCGCCAAGCTCGCCGTCGGCTACACCCTGGACGAGATCCCCAACGACATCACCGAGAAGACCCCGGCCTCCTTCGAGCCCACCCTCGACTACGTCGTGGTGAAGGTCCCGCGCTTCGCCTTCGAGAAGTTCCCCTCGGCCGACGCCACCCTCACCACCACCATGAAGTCGGTCGGCGAGGCCATGGCCCTGGGCCGCAACTTCCCCGAGGCGCTGAACAAGGCGCTGCGCTCGCTGGAGAAGAAGGGCTCGCAGTTCTCCTTCGTCGGTGAACCGGGGGGGAAGGACGAGCTGCTGGCGAAGGCTCAGATCCCCACCGACGGCCGGATCAACACCGTCATGGACGCCATTCGGGCCGGCGCCACCCAGCGCGAGGTCTTCGACGCCACGAAGATCGACCCCTGGTTCGTGGACCAGCTCTTCCTGATCCACGAGATCGCCGAGGAGCTCGCCGAGGCCGACAAGCTCGACCCCGAACTGCTGCGCCACGCCAAGCGGCACGGCTTCTCCGACCTGCAGATCGGCGAGATCCGCGGGCTGAGCCCGGACGTGGTCCGCGAGGTACGGCACGCCCTCGGTATCCGCCCGGTGTTCAAGACCGTGGACACCTGCGCCGCCGAGTTCGCCGCGAAGACCCCGTACTTCTACTCCTCCTATGACGAGGAGAGCGAGGTCGCCCCGCGCACCAAGCCGGCCGTGCTGATCCTCGGCTCCGGCCCCAACCGCATCGGCCAGGGCATCGAGTTCGACTACTCCTGCGTCCACGCCTCCTTCGCACTGAGCGACGCCGGCTACGAGACCGTGATGGTCAACTGCAACCCGGAGACCGTCTCCACCGACTACGACACCTCCGACCGGCTCTACTTCGAGCCGCTCACCCTGGAGGACGTGCTGGAGATCGTCCACGCCGAGACCCAGGCCGGGCCGGTCGCGGGCGTCATCGTCCAGCTCGGCGGGCAGACCCCGCTGGGGCTGGCGCAGGCGCTCAAGGACAACGGCGTGCCGATCGTCGGCACCCAGCCCGAGGCCATCGACCTCGCCGAGGAGCGCGGCGCCTTCGGCCGCGTGCTGCGCGAGGCCGGACTGCCCGCCCCGAAGCACGGCACCGCCTTCTCCTTCGACGAGGCCAAGGCCATCGCCGACGAGATCGGCTACCCGGTGCTGGCCCGCCCCTCGTACGTGCTGGGCGGCCGCGGCATGGAGATCGTCTACGACGAGCCCTCGCTGGCCGACTACCTCAAGCGCCACGCCGGGCTGATCTCCGAGCACCCGGTGCTGATCGACCGCTTCCTGGACGACGCCATCGAGATCGACGTCGACGCCCTGTTCGACGGCGAGGAGCTCTACCTCGGCGGCGTGATGGAGCACATCGAGGAGGCCGGCATCCACTCCGGCGACTCCGCCTGCGCGCTGCCGCCGATCACCCTGGGCGGCTTCGACATCAAGCGGCTGCGGACCTCCACCGAGGCCATCGCCCGGGGCGTGGGCGTGCGCGGGCTGATCAACATCCAGTTCGCGATGGCCGGGGACATCCTCTACGTGCTGGAGGCCAACCCGCGCGCGTCCCGGACCGTGCCGTTCACGTCCAAGGCGACGGCGGTGCCGCTGGCCAAGGCCGCGGCCCGGATCTCGCTCGGCGCGACCATCGCCGACCTGCGCGACGAGGGCATGCTGCCCAAGGAGGGCGACGGCGGCACGCTGCCGATCGACTCCCCGATCGCGGTCAAGGAAGCGGTCATGCCCTGGAGCCGCTTTCGCGACATCCACGGCCGCGGGGTGGACACCGTCCTCGGCCCGGAGATGCGCTCCACCGGCGAGGTGATGGGCATCGACACCACCTTCGGTACCGCGTACGCCAAGTCGCAGGCGGGTGCGTACGGCGCGCTGCCGACCAGCGGACGGGTCTTCGTCTCGGTCGCCAACCGCGACAAGCGCAACCTGGTCTTCCCGGCCCGGGCGCTGGTCGGCCTCGGCTTCGAGATCCTGGCCACCTCGGGCACGGCGGAGATCCTGCGCCGCAACGGGATCGACGCGACGGTGGTGCGCAAGCACAGCGAAGGTCCTGGAGCGGACGGCGAGCGCACCATCGTGCAGCTGATCCACGACGGCGAGGTCGACCTCATCATCAACACCCCGTACGGCACCGGCAGCAGGCTCGACGGCTACGAGATCCGCACGGCGGCTGTCGCGCGGTCGGTGCCGTGCCTGACGACGGTTCAGGCGATGGGCGCGGCGGTGCAGGGGATCGACTCCCTCCTCCGAGGCGACATCGGCGTCCGTTCCCTGCAGGAACACGCCGCCCAGCTCAACGCAAGTCGCTGACGAGAAACCACCTGGGGGCGCGGGGAACTGCGCTGCCAACCATGCACCTCCGTAGAGGGCTGGTCGCGCAGTTCCCCGCGCCCCTAAAGAGCCAAGGTCCGCTGAAAGGCGAAGCTTTGTACCGCTTGTTCTTCAACCTCGTCTTCAAGCGATTGGATCCGGAGCGCGCGCATCACCTGGCGTTCTTCTGGATCCGGCTTGCGTCGTCGATTCCGGGCCTCCGCACGCTCGTGCGGAGCGTCCTCGCTCCGCAGCACCCCGCCCTGCGGACCAAGGCGTTGGGGCTGGACCTGCCCGGTCCGTTCGGGCTTGCGGCCGGGTTCGACAAGAACGCGGTGGGGATCGACGGGCTGTCGATGCTCGGGTTCGACTATGTCGAGATCGGCACCGTCACCGCCCAGCCGCAGCCGGGCAACCCCACCCCCCGGCTGTTCCGCCTCGTGGAGGACCGGGCGCTGATCAACCGGATGGGCTTCAACAACGAAGGCTCCGCCGCCGTCGCGGCCCGGCTCGCGGCCCGTCCGCCCGGCTCGCGGGCCATCGTCGGCGTCAACATCGGCAAGACCAAGGTCGTGCCGGAGGCGGAGGCGGTTGCCGACTACGTCACCAGCACCGAGCGGCTGGCCCGCCACGCCGACTACTTCGTCGTCAACGTCAGCTCGCCCAACACCCCGGGGCTGCGCAACCTCCAGGCCGTGGACCAGCTCCGCCCGCTGCTCACCGCAGTACGCGAAACGCTGGACGCCAAGTCCCCGCAGGGGCACATCCCGCTGCTGGTCAAGATCGCGCCCGACCTCGCCGACGCCGACATCGACGCGGTCGCGGACCTCGCGCTGGAACTCGGTCTGGACGGCATCATCGCCACCAACACCACCATCGGCCGCGAGGGCCTCCGCGCCGACCCCGCCAAGGTCGAGGCGGCCGGGGCCGGCGGCCTCTCCGGCGCGCCGCTCAAGGCGCGCTCGCTGGAGGTGCTGCGCCGCCTGTACGCCCGTACCGGCGGCCGGCTGACGCTGGTGTCCGTCGGCGGCATCGAGACCGCCGAGGACGCCTGGGAGCGCATCACTGCGGGTGCCACGCTGATCCAGGGCTACAGTGCCTTCATTTACGAAGGACCCTTCTGGTGCAGAAAGCTGCACCAGGGTCTGGTAACACGACTCCGCGCGAGCGGACATGCCACTCTGAGCGAAGCAGTCGGCGCGTCCAACGGAAGGTGATCGCATGGCGCACCCCCTCCAGATCCGGGCGGAGGTCCTCGCCGTCCAATCGGTCGGGGCCTATCAGCAGGTGCTGCTGCGCGCGCCCGGTGTTGCCGCGCGGGTGCGTCCCGGGCACTTCGCCGCGCTGGCGGTGGGCGGCGAGGACTCGTCCATGCTGCGGCGGCGGGCCTTCTGGATCCACCGGGCCGACCCCGCGGTCGAGACCGTCTCGCTGGTGATCGTCGAGCGCGGACGCGGCACCAGGGAGCTGCTGCGCACCCGGGTCGGTGGGACGGTGGACCTGGTCGCGCCGCTCGGGACGGCGTTCCCGCAGCCGGCCGGGCCGATGACGGCGCTGTTCGTGGCCGACGGCTACGGCAGCGCGCCGTTGTTCGCGCTGGCCGAGCTGATCGCGGCGCAGGGCGGGGCCGTCGGCTTCATCCTCGGCGCAGCCACCGCGGAGCATCTGTTCGGCGTCGACGCGGCCCGCGCACTCACCGCGGACGTGCTGGTCACCACCGACGACGGCTCGGCCGGGATAAAGGGCCGGGCCACCCTGCCGCTGGCGGAGGCGATCAAGGCCATCGGGGCCGAGGCGGTCTACTCCTGCGGTCCCCGGGAGATGCTGCAGGCTGTCACGGCGGTGGCCACGGCTGAGGGGGCGCGCAGCTTCTGCGCCGTCGAGCAGGGCATGGCCTGCGGCGTCGGGGCCTGCATGAGCTGTGTGCTGCCGGTCGTCGGCGAGGACGGGATCAGCCGCTTCGTCCGCTCCTGCGTCGACGGCCCCTGCTTCGACGGGGCCAGGGTCCGCTGGACCGACGTCGGTACGATCCCCACGGACCTGGACGGTGCCGCAGCGATGGGAGTGCACTGAACCGTGGATGCGCATGACGTCGACCTCACCGCGCCGTTCGGCAACGGCACCCTGCCCAATCCGGTGTCCACGGCCTCCGGCTGCGCCGGCTACGGCCGGGAGCTCGCCAGGTTCCAGCCGCTGGCCGAGCTGGGATCGATCACCACCAAGACGATCATGCCGTACTCCCGCGCGGGGCAGCCGACCCCGCGGCTGGCCGAGACGCCGAGCGGGATGCTCAACTCCGTCGGCCTGCCGGGTTCGGGCATCGGGCACTTCGTCGAGCACGAGCTGCCCTGGCTGGCCGAGCGCGGCGCGCGGGTGCTGGTGTCCATCGCGGGGGAGCGGGTCGAGGAGTTCGCCGAGACGGCGCAGGCGCTGAACGGACGGCCCGGGGTGGTCGGCATCGAGGCCAACCTCAGCTGCCCCAACCTCGCCAACCGCGGCCTCGTCTTCGCCGTCAACCCGGCCACCTCGTACGACGTGATAGCGGCGATCCGCGAGGTGACCGACCCCGCGCTGCCGGTCTACGCCAAGCTCACCCCGGACGTCACCTCGATCACCGAGATAGCGGCGGCCTGCGTCCGGGCCGGTGCGGGCGGCCTGTCGATGATCAACACGCTGCTGGGCATGGCCATCGACACCACCACCATGCGCCCGGCCCTCGCGGGGCTGAGCGGCGGCCTCTCCGGGCCCGCCGTCCGCCCGGTGGCGGTGCGCTGCGTCTACCAGGTGCACGCCGCGATGCGGTCCGGGACGATACCGGTGGTGCCGATCCTGGGCATGGGCGGCATCAGGACCGGGCTGGACGCCCTGGAGTTCGTCCTGGCCGGCGCCTCCGGGATCGCGGTCGGCACCGCCGTCTTCAACGACCCCTCGGCCCCGCTGCGGGTCCTCACCGAGCTGCGCCAGGCCCTGGCCGAGCGCGGCTTCGCCAAGTTCATCGACGCCATCGGCTTCGCCCACCACCAACAAGGAGTTCAGCGATGACATCCCCGTTCGGCACCCGGCTGCGCCAGGCCATGGACAAGCGTGGCCCGCTCTGCGTGGGCATCGACCCGCACGCGGCGCTGCTGGAGGCCTGGGGGCTGGGCGACGACGTCGCCGGGCTGGAGCGGTTCACGCGGACCGTGGTGGAGGCGCTGGCGGGCGAGGTGGCCGTGCTGAAGCCGCAGAGCGCGTTCTTCGAGCGCTTCGGCAGCAGGGGCATCGCGGTGCTGGAGCAGGCCGTCGCCGACGCGCGGTCGGCGGGCGCGCTGGTGCTGATGGACGCCAAGCGCGGCGACATCGGCTCGACCATGGCCGCGTACGCGGACGCCTTCCTCGCGCTGACCAGTCCGCTGTTCTCCGACGCGGTGACGGTGTCCCCGTACCTCGGCTTCGGCTCGCTGCGCCCGGCCTTCGACGCGGCGCGGGCGAGCGGTTCCGGGGTCTTCGCGCTGGCGCTGACCTCCAACCCCGAGGGGCACGAGGTCCAGCACGCCGTGGGGGAGGACGGCCGCACCGTCGCCCAGTCGGTGCTGCGTCAGCTCGCTGCGGAGAACGCCGACGCGCACCCGCTGGGCAGCTTCGGCGCGGTCGTCGGCGCCACCCTCCGGGACATCGACGCCGACCTGGACATCAACGGCCCGCTGCTCGCCCCCGGCGTCGGCGCCCAGGGCGCGACCCCGGCCGACCTCCCCGCGGTGTTCGGCGCGGCGGCGCCCAATGTGCTGCCGAGCGTCAGCCGGGACGTCCTGAAGCACGGCCCCTCGGTTGCGGCGCTGCGCGAGGTGTCCGCCCGATTCGTGGACGAGGTGCGTGGCGCGATCGGCTGAGCGATCGCAGGATCGCTCGTTCGTGTGATGCTTTCGTGAACACCTTGTGTGCTCCTGATCAGCGGATTTGATCGGAAGGTAGCTCCCAGGGACGAGGTCGCGCGGCAGGTCGGCGCATTGCCCTCTCCGAAGCGGTGATTATGTCCGGAAAAGTCCTGATCAGCAGAGTCTGACCAGGACTTTTCTGTGCTTTTTCCTGACGTGGACCGCGCAGAGGGGTAGTGTCCGGCGGTAAGTCCACTGAGGGGCGTGTTCCACGTTGCTCTTGCAGGTCAGAGCTACTAGGTTCCTCAGCGGCTGACAACCAGTCCTGTCCTATTCGTTCGAATCACTGAGGTGAACGGCGTGGCACTTCCGCCCCTTACCCCTGAGCAGCGCACCGCTGCGCTCGCCAAGGCAGCTGAGGCTCGCCGGGAGCGCGCCGAGATCAAGAACCGGCTCAAGCACTCCGGGGCTTCGCTGCACGAGGTCATCAAGGCCGGCCAGGAGAACGACGTCATCGGGAAGATGAAGGTCTCGGCGCTGCTCGAGAGCCTTCCCGGCGTCGGCAAGGTCCGGGCCAAGCAGATCATGGAGCGTCTCGGGATCTCCGAGAGCCGCCGGGTCCGCGGTCTCGGTACCAACCAGATCGCTTCCCTGGAGCGCGAGTTCGGCGGTGCTCCGGCCTGATCCGTGCCGATGGTTCGAGAACCGTCCCGGTTCCTGGATAATCGGTACATGAGTGAACGTCCGCGGCTGACCGTGCTCTCCGGTCCCTCAGGGGTCGGCAAGAGCACGGTCGTCAGCTTTATGCGAGCAAAGCATCCCGAAGTATGGCTCTCCGTATCGGCGACCACCCGTAAGCCGCGGCCGGGCGAGAAGCACGGTGTGCAGTACTACTTCGTCGACGAGGACCAGTTCGCCAAGATGGTCGCCAACGGCGAGCTGCTGGAGTGGGCGGTCTTCGCCGGCAACCACTACGGCACGCCCCGCCGGCCGGTCCTGGACAAGCTGGCGCTCGGCGAGCCGGTGCTGCTGGAGATCGACCTGCAGGGCGCCCGCCAGGTGCGGGAGAGCATGCCCGAGGCCCAGTCCGTCTTCCTGGCCCCGCCCTCCTGGGAGGAGCTGGTCCGCCGGCTCACCGGCCGCGGGACCGAGCCGCAGGAGGTCATCGACGAGCGGCTGCGCACGGCCAAGGTGGAGCTCGCCGCTGAAAGTGAGTTCGACACCACTCTGGTCAACCACTCGGTCGAGGGTGTAGCGGGCGAACTGCTAGCCTTGCTCAACGTAGTCTGATCATTTTCTCCGGAAGGTTCACGCGTGTCCTCTTCGATGACAGCGCCCGAAGGCATCATCAACCCGCCGATCGATGAGCTGCTCGAGGCCACCGACTCCAAGTACAGCCTGGTGATCTACGCGGCCAAGCGCGCGCGGCAGATCAACGCCTACTACTCGCAGCTGGGCGAGGGCCTGCTGGAGTACGTCGGCCCGCTGGTCGACACCCACGTCCACGAGAAGCCGCTGTCGATCGCGCTGCGCGAGATCAACGCCGGCATGCTGACCGCCGAGGCGATCGACGCCCAGTAGGGTCGCCCCCCTCGCACAGCAGCTCGCCGCCGCGGCCCGTAGCATGCTCGGGCCGCGGCTTTTGCGTGCCCGCGTACTGGATTGAGCAGGGAGTGGTGCAACGGTGAACGTCGTCCTGGGTGTCAGCGGGGGCATCGCCGCCTACAAGGCGTGCGAGCTGCTGCGGCGCTTCTCGGAGTCCGGCCATGAGGTGCGCGTGGTGCCGACCGCGTCCGCGCTGAACTTCGTCGGAGCCGCGACCTGGGCGGCGCTGTCGGGCAAGCCGGTCTCCACCGAGGTCTGGGAGGGCGTGCACGAGGTCCCGCACGTGCGGATCGGGCAGCACGCCGACCTGCTGGTGATCGCGCCGGCCACCGCCGACATCATGGCCAAGGCCGCCCACGGCATCGCCGACGACCTGCTGACCAACACCCTGCTGACGGCGCGCTGTCCGGTGGTCTTCGCCCCGGCGATGCACACCGAGATGTGGGAGCACCCGGCCACCCAGGAGAACGTCGCCACGCTGCGCCGCCGGGGCGCCGTGGTGATCGAGCCCGCCGTGGGTCGGCTGACCGGCGTGGACACCGGCAAGGGCCGCTTCCCGGACCCGGACGCGATCTTCGAGCTGTGCCGGCGGGTGCTGACCCGTGGCGCGGACGCCGGGCAGGCCGACCTGGCCGGCCGTCATCTGGTGGTCTCCGCCGGGGGCACCCGTGAGCCGCTGGACCCGGTGCGTTTTCTGGGCAACCTCTCCACCGGGCGCCAGGGCTACGCGCTGGCCGCGGTCGCCGCCGCCCGGGGGGCGCGGGTCACCCTGGTCGCGGCCAACACCGATCTGCCGGATCTGGCCGGGGTGGACCTGGTCCGGGTCGGCACCGCGGCCGAGCTGCGGGAGGCGGTGCTCGCCGCCGCGGCCGACGCCGACGCCGTGGTGATGGCGGCCGCCGTGGCGGACTTCCGCCCCGCCCATTACAACCACGTGAAGATCAAGAAGGTGGAGGGCGAGCTGCCTGCGCCGGTTGAGCTGGTGCGCAACGCCGACGTCCTCGCTGAGATCTCCCAGCACCGGCAGGCCCCCGGCCAGGTCGTCGTCGGTTTCGCGGCCGAGACCGACGACGTGCTCGCCAACGGCCGGGCCAAACTGGCCCGCAAGGGCTGTGACCTGCTGGTTGTCAACGAGGTCGGCGGGGGCCTGGCCTTCGGCAGCGCCGACAACGAGGCGATCATCCTTTCGAGGGAAGGTTCGGAGACCGCGGTGCCGTTCGGACCCAAGGCGGCACTGGCGGATCTGCTGTGGGACCTGGTCGCGCAGCGGCTGCGCTGACCACGCCGGGCCCCCGGGAACGCCCACCAGGTTGGCCGAAGAATGAGACCCTGGGGGTCCTGTGCGGATTCTTTTGGTTACACTCCCCGCAGTAGTCCTCCATAAGTCTTTCCGGACCGCCGGTGTCCCCACCGACCCGGCGGTTCAGTCAGCAGCCGCTGCAACTCAGGGAGCGCTGTGTCTCGCCGCCTGTTCACTTCGGAGTCCGTGACCGAGGGTCACCCCGACAAGATCGCTGACCAGATCAGCGACACCATCCTCGACGCCCTCCTCAAGGACGACCCCACCTCGCGGGTCGCCGTGGAGACGCTCATCACCACCGGCCAGGTCCACGTCGCCGGTGAGGTCACCACCAAGGCCTACGCGCCGATCGCCCAGCTGGTCCGGGAGAAGATCCTGGAGATCGGCTACGACTCGTCCAAGAAGGGCTTCGACGGCGCCTCCTGCGGCGTGTCGGTGTCCATCGGCGCCCAGTCGCCGGACATCGCCCAGGGCGTCGACGACGCCTACGAGAACCGGGTCGAGGGCGACGACGACGAGCTGGACAAGCAGGGGGCCGGCGACCAGGGCCTGATGTTCGGGTACGCGTGCGACGACACGCCCGAGCTGATGCCGCTGCCGATCACCCTGGCGCACCGGCTGGCCAAGCGCCTGTCCGAGGTCCGCAAGAACGGGACCATCCCGTACCTGCGTCCCGACGGCAAGACCCAGGTCACCATCGAGTACGACGGCGACACGGCCGTGCGCCTGGACACCGTCGTGGTGTCCTCGCAGCACGCGTCCGACATCGACCTGGACTCGCTGCTCGCCCCCGACATCCGCGAGTTCGTGGTGGAGCCGGAGCTGAAGGCGCTGGCCGACGAGGGCATCACCCTGGTCACCGAGGGCTACCGGCTGCTGGTGAACCCGACCGGCCGCTTCGAGATCGGCGGCCCGATGGGCGACGCCGGCCTGACCGGCCGCAAGATCATCATTGACACCTACGGCGGCATGGCCCGCCACGGTGGCGGCGCGTTCTCCGGCAAGGACCCGTCCAAGGTCGACCGCTCCGCCGCGTACGCGATGCGCTGGGTCGCCAAGAACATCGTCGCTGCGGGCCTGGCCCGCCGCGCCGAGGTTCAGGTCGCCTACGCGATCGGCAAGGCCGAGCCGGTGGGTCTGTTCGTGGAGACCTTCGGAACCGAGACCGCCCCGGTGCTGAAGATCCAGGAGGCCGTCACCCAGGTCTTCGACCTGCGTCCGGCCGCGATCATCCGTGACCTGGACCTGCTGCGCCCGATCTACTCCCAGACCGCCGCCTACGGCCACTTCGGCCGCGAGCTGCCGGACTTCACCTGGGAGCGCACCGACCGCGCCGAGGCGCTGAAGCGCGCAGTCGAGAGCTGACAGCGGCCCAGAACGGCTGACGGCCCCTCCGGAGTGATCCGGAGGGGCCGTCGACGTCTGCGGACCCGTCGGCCCAGGATGGGGATGTGTCGGTCGGCTCTGGTAGGACTTGGGGCATGAACGGCACCACCGGCTCCCCCGACAGCGCTCCCGCCTCCGAAGGGGCGGGGGAGCAGCTGGAGCTGGTCCGTGCCGAGCTGAAGAAGGCCAGGGCCAGGGCCAAGCCGAGGACCAATCCCAAGGCGACCACCGACCGGCTTCCGGTCGCCCGAGTGGTCGTCAACAAGGGTGTGCTGGTGATCGACCAGTACTTCGACTACTCCGTTCCGGTGGATCTGGACGAGGCCGCCCAACCGGGTGTCCGGGTGCGCGTACGGTTCGGGGCACGGGTGGTGAAGGGTCGCCGCGAGGGCGGCACACTGATCGACGGCTTCGTGGTGGAGCGGCTGGCGGCGTCGGACTACGCGGGGCCGCTGGCGCCGCTCAGTCAGGTGCTGTCTCCGGAGCCGGTGCTCTCGCCGGAGCTGCTGCGGCTGTGCCGGGCGGTCGCGGACCGCTACGCCGGGACGCTGGCGGACGTGCTGCAACTGGCGGTGCCGCCCAAGCACGGCCGGGCCGAGGCGGCCCCCTCGCCGGAGCCGCTGCCCGCGCCCGGGCCGCCGGCCGCCGGTTCCTGGTCCCGCTATCCGCAGGGTCCGGCCTTTCTGACGGCGCTGGCGGAGGGCGGGTCGCCGAGAGCGGTGTGGACGGCGCTGCCCGGCGGGAGCTGGCCGGCGGAGCTGGCGGTGGCGGTCGCTGCGGCGCTGGCCTCGGGGCGGGGCGCCCTGGTGGTGCTGCCCGACGGCCGCTCGGTGGCGCAGCTGGACCTGGCGCTGCTGGAGCTGCTGGGCTCCGGGCACCATGTGGCGCTGACCGCCGAGCACGGCGCCGAGGAGCGTTACCGTCGCTGGCTGGCCGTCAGCCGCGGCTCGGTGCGCGCGGTGGTCGGCACCCGGGCCGCGATGTTCGCGCCGGTGCGCGACCTGGGGCTGCTGGCGGTGTGGGACGACGGGGACGACCGGCTCAGCGACGAGCGCGCACCCTATCCCCATGCCCGCGACGTGCTGCTGCTGCGGGCGGCCGAGGTCGGCGCGGCGGTGCTGATCGGCGGGCTGACCACGACGGTGGAGGCGGCGCAGCTGCTGCGCACCGGCTGGGCCAGGCCGTTGGCGGCCGACCGGGAGCAGGTGCGGCGCAGCGCCCCGCTGGTCCGCACGGTCTCGGACCGGGACCAGTCGGACGACGCGGCGGCGCGGGCGGCCCGGCTGCCCTCGCACGCCTGGCGGGTGGCCAGGGAGGCGCTGGAGCGCGGCCCGGTGCTGGTGCAGGTGCCGCGGCGCGGCTATGTGCCGAGGCTGGCCTGCACCCGTTGCCGGGAGAGCGCCCGCTGCGGGCACTGCGCCGGACCGCTGGCGCTGCCGGGCTCGGACGGCGTGCTGACCTGCGCCTGGTGCGGGCGGACCGAGGCCGACTGGCACTGCCGGGAGTGCGGCGGGACCGGGCTCAGGGCACAGGTGGTCGGGACCGGGCGCACCGCCGAGGAGCTGGGGCGGGCCTTCCCGCTGGTCCCGGTGCGGACCTCGGGGCGGGCCGAGGTGCTGGCCTCGGTGCCGGACTCGCCCGCGCTGGTGGTGTCCACGCCGGGGGCGGAGCCGGTGGCCGAGGGCGGCTATGCGGCGGCGCTGCTGCTGGACGGCTGGGCGCTGCTGGGGCGGGCCGACCTCCGGGCCGGCGAGGACGCGCTGCGGCGCTGGACCAACGCGGCGGGGCTGGTGCGTCCGCGCGACGAGGGCGGCACGGTGGTGATCGTCGCGGAGGAGACCCTGCGCCCGGTGCAGGCCCTGGTGCGGTGGGACCCGGCCGGGTTCGCGGCGCAGGAGCTGGGCGAGCGGGCCGAGCTGCACTTCCCGCCGGTGTCCCGGATGGCGTCGGTGACCGGCAGCGCCGCCTCGGTGGAGGATCTGCTGGGCCTGCTGCGGCTGCCGGAGGGCGGCGACGTGCTGGGGCCGGTGCCGGTACGGGGTCGCCCTCCGGGCGGGGGTGGCCGGGGCGGTGTCGAGACGGAGCCGCTGGAACGGGTGCTGCTGCGGGTCGAGCCGGGCCGGGGGGCGGCGCTGGCGGCGGCGCTGAAGGCGGCTCAGGTCGCGCAACTGGTCCGGCGGTCGGCCGAGCCCGTGCGCGTGCGGATCGACCCGCCGGACATCGGCTGAGGCGGATCTTCAGCTGCGGACCGTAGATGGTTGGTCGCGCAGTTCCCAGCGCCCCTGGGGGTCTGCAACTGGGCCAGTTGCACGTGCTCAGGGGCGCGGGGCTCGCCTGATTTAACAGCGCGCGCGACCAACCATGCACATGCCGTACTCAGCGCCGGACGTCCTCCACCTGCTCCGCCGCTTCGGTAGGGGCGACATGATCCCGCCGCGCGGCGGGGATGGCGCGGGACAAGCCGCCAGGGATCTGCACCCCGCCGGAGGCGTCGAGCACCTCGGCGAGGGCCTCGGCCGGTGTGCTGCTGCGGGTGCCGCCCTGCTCGGGGACGCCGCCCACGGAGCCGTCGGCGCTGCGGCGCACGCCGTACCTGCGGTGCACGGCCTGCTTGGTGACGCCCAGTGCGGAGCCGACGGCGTCCCAGGAGAAGCCGAGCGAACGGTCGAACTCGACCGCGGCGGCGACCAGTCCCTCCACGCTGTCCCTGAGCTCCTGCGCCAGCCGTACCGTGGGCGCGGGGGCGCGTCCGTAGACGACGAATCCGGCGGCGGTGGTGGGGCGGCGCGGGCGGTAGACGTTGCCGAGCTGTGCGGTGAGCGTACGCAGCGCGTCGACCTGGCGCCGCACCCGCTCGATGTCCCGCACCAGCAGGTGCAGACTGGCCCTTGCCCGGGCGTCGTGGGTGGCGTGGTCGGCCATGGTGTGGGGAGCCTCTCGGAACCGGCGGTCAATCTCCTTTGACCAACGGCCGAAGTGCCCGTCTGGTCACGGCGGGGGCGTGCGGAGGCATGCGCACGCCGTGCGGGTGGGGCGTGCGACCTGGGAGCCGAGGTCTCCGACACCTCAGTAGACTGGCGTGTCTGTGCACTTCTTGTTGCTGCACGCCTCCACCCTGACGACGGGAGCCCGTTCCGTGGCGATTCAGCCCATCCGCATCTTCGGCGACCCCGTGCTCCGGCTGGCGGCGCAACCGGTGACGGTGTTCGACAAGGAACTGCGCACGCTGGTCGGCGACCTCACCGAGACCATGAAGGACGCCCCGGGCAGGGGCCTCGCCGCGCCCCAGATCGGCGTCTCGCTGCGGGTGTTCACCTACCACGTGGACGGCGTGGTCGGGCATCTGGTCAACCCGAGGCTGGACCTCACCGAGGAGGAGCAGGACGGACCGGAGGGCTGCCTGTCGCTGCCCGGGCTCACCTTCGACTGCAAGCGGGCCTACGGGGTCGTCGCCAAGGGCTTCAACGAGTACGGCGACCCGGTCACCATCGAGGGCACCCAGCTGCTGGCGCGCTGCATCCAGCACGAGACCGACCACCTCGACGGCATCATCTTCATCGACCGGCTGGACCGCGAGCAGCGCAAGGCCGCGTTGCGGGCCGTCCGCGAGGCCGAGTGGGCGGGGGACTCCGCCCCGCAGGTCAAGGTCTCCCCGCACAGCACCTTCGGCCGCGCGCTCTGACGTCCGAGACACATCCCGAGGAGAAGCTGAGTGAAGCTGGTATTCGCCGGTACGCCCGAGCCCGCCCTGCCCGCGCTGGAGGCGCTGATCGCCTCCCGGCACGAGGTGGCCGCCGTGGTCACCCGTCCGGACGCGCCGTCCGGCCGGGGCCGCAAGCTGGTCGCGAGCCCGGTGGCGCAGCTGGCCGAGCAGCACGGGATCGAGGTGCTCAAGCCGGGGCGCCCGCGCGAGCCCGAGTTCCTGGAGCGGCTGGCGCAGCTCGCCCCGGACTGCTGCCCGGTGGTCGCCTACGGTGCGCTGCTGCCCAAGGCGGCCCTGGACATCCCGCGCCACGGCTGGGTCAACCTGCACTTCTCGCTGCTGCCGGCCTGGCGCGGCGCGGCCCCGGTGCAGCACGCGGTGCTGGCCGGGGACGAGGTGACCGGCGCCTCGACGTTCGAGATCGAGCAGGGACTGGACACCGGACCGGTCTACGGGACGGTCACCGAGGTGGTGCGCCCCGGTGACACCAGCGGCGACCTGCTGGAGCGGCTGTCCCGCTCCGGCGCGCGGCTGCTGGTGGCGACCATGGACGGCATCGAGGAGGGGAGGCTCAGCCCGCGCCCCCAGCCCGCCGACGGCGTCAGCCTCGCCCCCAAGATCAGCGTCGAGGACGCCAGGGTCGACTGGAACGCCCCCGCCCTGCGGGTGGACCGGGTGGTCCGCGGCTGCACCCCGGCCCCCGGCGCCTGGACGCTGTTCCGCGGCGAGCGGCTCAAGCTGGGCCCGGTACGGCTCGCGGCCGGCCGCTCGGAGCTGGCGCCCGGGGAGATCGCGGTGAACAAGAACACCGTGCGGGTCGGCACCGGCAGCCATGAGATCGAGCTGGTCGAGGTCCAGCCGCAGGGCAAGAAGCGGATGCCGGCGGGAGACTGGGCGCGGGGCTCGCGCCTGGAGCCCGGCGAGCGCCTGGGCCAGTAGGCCCGCGGTTCTCCAGCAACATCAGCACGACCCATAACCAACGTCAGCACCTTTGCGAGGCACCACATGACCGGTCCAGCACCCAAGTCCGCGCCCAAGTCGGGCGGCAAGTCCGCGCCCCGTCCGCACCGCCGTCCCAAGAAGGACCCGGCCCGGATGGTCGCCTTCACCGCGCTGCGGGCCGTGGACGAGCGCGACGCCTACGCCAACCTGATCCTGCCCTCGCTGCTGCGCAAGGCGGAGAAGAACGAGGGCTTCGAGCGCCGGGACGCGGCCTTCGCCACCGAGCTGGTCTACGGCACGCTGCGGATGCGCGGCAGCTATGACGCCATCATCGGCGCCTGCATCGACCGGCCGCTGAGCAAGGTCGACCCCAATGTGCTGGACGTGCTGTCGCTGGGCGCGCACCAGCTGCTGGGAACCCGCATCCCCCCGCACGCCGCGGTCTCCGCCACCGTCGAGCTGGCCCGGGTGGTCCTCGGCGACGGGCGCGCCAAGTTCGTCAACGCGGTGATGCGGAAGATCAGCACCCAGGACCTGGACACCTGGCTGGAGCAGGTCGCGCCGCCCTACGAGGAGGACGCCGAGGACCACCTCGCGGTGCTGTACTCCCATCCGCGCTGGGTGGTCGCCGCGCTCTGGGACGCGCTGGGCGTCTGGCAGCCGCAGCACTGCGGTCGCGCCGCCGTCTCCGAGCTGCTGGCCGCCGACAACGAGCGCCCGGCGGTGACCCTGGTGGCCCGTCCGGGCCGTTCCACCGCGCAGGAGGTGCGCGACTCGCTGCCCGCGGAGGAGAGCGAGCCCGGGCGCTGGTCCCCCTACGCGGTGCGGCTGGTCGAGGGCGGCGACCCCGCCGTGGTCCCGGCCGTCGCGGAGAACCGCGCCGGGGTCCAGGACGAGGGCAGCCAGCTGGTCGCCGCCGCGCTGGCGGCGGCGCCGGTCGAGGGCCGCGACGAGCTCTGGCTGGACGGCTGCGCCGGCCCCGGCGGCAAGGCCGCGCTGCTGGCCGCGCTGGCCGCGCGGCGCGGCGCGGCGCTGGTCGCCTCGGAGTCGCAGCCGCACCGCGCGGCCCTGGTCGCCAAGGCCCTGCACGGCAACCCGGGCCGCTACGCCGTGATCACCGCGGACGGCCTGCGGCCCGCGTGGCGTCCGGAGAGCTTCGACCGGGTGCTGGTGGACGTCCCCTGCAGCGGGCTCGGCGCGCTGCGGCGCCGGCCCGAGTCGCGCTGGCGGCGGCGGCCCGAGGACGTCGCCAACTTCGGCCAGCTGCAGCGCGGCCTGCTGGAGTCGGCGATCGACGCCACCCGTCCCGGCGGAGTCGTCGGCTACGCCACCTGCTCCCCGCACCTGGCCGAGACCCGGATGGTGGTCCAGGACGTGCTGCGCAAGCGTTCCGACGTCGAGCTGGTCGACGCCCGGCCGCTGCTGCCGGGCGTCCCGGACCTGGGCGAGGGGCCGGACGTCCAGCTGTGGCCGCATCTGCACGGCACCGACGCCATGTATCTGGCGCTGCTGCGCAAGAAGCCCTGAACAGGCACGGGATACTAGGCGCCATGAGCCCTCAGATCAGCCCCAGCATCCTGGCCGCGGACTTCGCGCGGCTCGCCGACGAGGCGGAGGCCGTGCGCGGCGCCGACTGGCTGCACGTCGATGTCATGGACAACCACTTCGTGCCCAATCTGACCCTGGGCCTGCCCGTGGTGGAGTCGCTGCGCAAGGCCACCGACATCCCGATCGACTGCCATCTGATGATCGAGGACCCGGACCGCTGGGCCCCGCAGTACGCGGAGGCCGGGGCCGGTTCGGTGACCTTTCATGTGGAGGCGGCCGCGGCGCCGGTGCGGCTGGCCCGGGAGATCCGCTCGCTCGGTGCGCGGGCCTCGATGGCGCTGAAGCCGGCCACGCCGATCGAGCCCTACGAGGACCTGCTGTCCGAGCTGGACATGCTGCTGATCATGACCGTGGAGCCGGGCTTCGGCGGCCAGTCCTTCCTGGACATCATGCTGCCCAAGATCCGCCGCACCCGGGAGCTGATCAACCGGCACGGCCTGCAGCTGTGGCTGCAGATCGACGGCGGGGTCTCCGCCGAGACCATCGAGCGCTGCGCGGACGCCGGCGCGGACGTCTTCGTGGCCGGCTCGGCCGTGTACGGGGCGGAGGACCCGGCCGAGGCCGTCCGCAAGCTGCGTGCGCAGGCCGCCGCGGCGACTGAGAACGCACCCTGGGTGCACCGCCACTGAAGGCATGCGGACCGGGCTTGTGGGAAACTACAAGTCCCGTTCCCGCCGCGCCGCCGACGCCTGTGCGGAAGCGCAGGAAACACCGCTGAGCTGGATCCTTCTCGTCCGATGTACGAGAATCGAACGTTGGGTGCAGGGCGCCCTGACGCGCTCCCCGCCGCACCCGAGGTCTACCCCCGCCGCAGCAGAGAGCACCCAGATGCGCTTCTTGAACCCCCAGACCGGCAGCCACGACGAGCGCCCTTCGGCGCCGTACGACCTGACCTACGACGACGTGTTCATGGTGCCCAGCCGTTCCTCGGTGGGCTCCCGGCAGGCCGTGGACCTCTCCTCGGAGGACGGCACCGGCACCACCATTCCGCTGGTGGTGGCCAACATGACGGCCATCGCCGGACGCCGGATGGCCGAGACCGTGGCCCGCCGCGGCGGCCTGGCGGCGATCCCGCAGGACATCCCGCTGGACGTGGTCTCCGAGGTCATCGACTGGGTCAAGCGGCGCCACCTGGTGCACGA
This sequence comes from Streptacidiphilus sp. EB103A, assembly GCF_041261405.1. Classification (NCBI taxonomy): domain Bacteria; kingdom Bacillati; phylum Actinomycetota; class Actinomycetes; order Kitasatosporales; family Streptomycetaceae; genus Streptacidiphilus; species Streptacidiphilus sp. EB103A. Next base: position 790,501 of record NZ_JBGCAQ010000001.1, read on the forward strand.
CACCGCGCTCACCCTCGCCCCGGGCGCCACCGTCGCCGACGCGCTGTCGCTGCTGCCCAAGCGCGCCCACGGCGCCCTGGTGGTCGTGGCGGAGGGCCGGCCGGTCGGCGTGGTCACCGAGTCCGACTGCCAGGGGGTGGACCGCTTCACCAGCCTGTCCGCGGTGATGTCGGCCGACCTGCTGCTGCTGGAGGAGGGCATCGCGCCCCGCGAGGCCTTCGACCGGCTGACCAACGCGCACCGCAAGCTGGCCCCGGTCGTGGACGGCGAGGGACAGCTGGTCGGCATACTGACCCGCAAGAACGCCCTGCGGGCCACCCTCTACAGCCCGGCCGTCGACAGCCAGGGCAGGCTGCGGATCGCCGCCACCGTGGGCATCAACGGCGACGTCGCGGGCAAGGCGGAGGCGCTGCTGGGGGCCGGCGCCGACGTGCTCATCGTCGACACCGCGCACGGGCACCAGGAGTCCATGATCAGCGCGCTGAAGGCGGTCCGCGCCCTGGACCCGCAGGTGCCGGTCGTGGCCGGGAACGTGGTCGCCGCCGCCGGTGTGCGCGACCTGGTCGAGGCCGGCGCGGACATCCTCAAGGTCGGTGTCGGCCCCGGCGCCATGTGCACCACCCGGATGATGACCGGCGTCGGCCGCCCGCAATTCTCCGCGGTGCTGGAGTGCGCCGCCGAGGCCCGCAGGCTGGGCAGGCACGTCTGGGCCGATGGCGGGGTGCGGCACCCGCGCGACGTGGCGATGGCGCTGGCCGCCGGCGCGTCCAATGTGATGGTCGGCTCCTGGTTCGCCGGCACCTACGAGTCGCCCGGCGACCTGCAGACCACCGCCGACGGCCGCCAGTACAAGGAGAGCTTCGGGATGGCCTCGGCCCGCGCCGTGCGCAACCGGACCTCCGAGGAGTCCTCCTACGACCGGGCCCGCAAGGCGCTGTTCGAGGAGGGCATCTCCACCTCGCGGATGTTCCTGGACCCGGCCCGCCCCGGCGTCGAGGACCTGATCGACTCGATCGTCGCGGGCGTCCGCAGCTCCTGCACCTACGCCGGTGCGCACTCGCTGGAGGAGTTCCGCGAGAACGCCGTGGTCGGCGTGCAGAGCGCCTCCGGCTACGCCGAGGGCAAGCCGCTGCACGCCAGCTGGTAGTCAGTTCTGACCCGCTGCCTGCTCATCCGCTCCCGTGTGGGCCGAGCGGGGTGAGCAGGCAGCGGCTGACCAGGCCGGTCGCGTCGTCCAGGGCGTCGGCGGCGACCCGGTAGGCCTCGGGGCGGTCGCGCAGCTCCCAGAGCGTGACCGCAGAGGCCCAGGCGGCGTCGCGGGCCCGATCGATGCTCCAGGCGCTGAGCAGGTGCAGCAGCGGCTCGGCCACCGCCAGCTCACCGTCGACGACCGGCATCAGCCGGTCCCTGACCTGCTCCTCGACCTGGGCCAGCAGGTCGTTGACGCGGTGGAAGTCGCCGGAGAGCTCGTCGGGGGAGCAGCCGAGCACGACGCAGGCGTCCACCACCGCCAGCGGCAGGTCGTGCTCGATATGGGCGTTCATCCCGCACAGCGCGAACTGCACCGGCAGCACGCCCGGGTGCAGCCGCAGTTGCAGCAGCGGCCGCCAGCAGGCCGGGGCGCGGCGGGCGGCGAGGGCGTCCAGGAAGCGTCCGGCGAACAGTACGTCGAGCCGGGCGACCTCGACGGGGTTCTTGAAGAAGCCGCCCGCGGCCAGATGCGCGGCCAGGGACTCGGTGACGGTCAGATAGGCGGTGGCGAAGGCCGCGACACCGTCCTGCGGGGGCAGCGCGGCGAGCAGGGTGCGCAGCCGGGCGACGATCGCCGCTACCTCGTCGGCCGGGACGGCCGGGACGGCCGGTGCCACTCCTGGTGCCATGGGGTCCAGGGTGACGGGTCATCGCCCGGACGGCGAGCCGCCGTCCGGGCGATGACGCAGAGGGTCATGGAGCCCGCCGTCACAGCGCTCCGGCGTCGCGGGCCGTCCACACCGAGGGGTAGAGCGGGCGCCAGCCCAGCTCGTCGCGGAGCGGGAGGTTGTCGGTGACGCCCATCCAGGGATGCGGGTCCTGCTTTCCGGCGGCCTCCGGCGGGATCGGGAGCCCGGCCAGCCGGAGGATGTCGTAGGCGGTGACCGGGGCGTCGTCGGTGGCGTGGTAGATCCGGCCCTCGATGCCGGGGGTGCGCAGCGCCCGGTGCAGGGCCTGGGCCACGTCCGCGTGGTGCACCATCGGCAGCCGCTGGTGCGCGGCCCAGTCCGCGGAGCGGGCCGCCGCGTCGCGCAGGTGCGGGTCGCCCTCGCCGTACACGTACGCCAGCCGTACCGTCACCAGCGGCAGGCCGTGCCCGGTGTGCAGTTCGGCCAGTGCGGTGTCGGCCTCGGCCTTGGACCTCGGGTAGACGCCCCAGGGCACGGGCTCCAGCGGGTCGTCCGCGCGGGCGGGGCGGCCGTGGCCGAAGCCGTGGACCAGGTTGGTGCTGGTCTGCACGAAGCGGCGGACGCCCGCGTCCAAGGCCTGCCGGCCGAGCGCGATCGCCGCGTCCCGGTTGACGGCCAGCGCCTCCTCGTCCGGAACGCCGCGGAAGGCGGCGGCGACATTGACCACGTCGTCCACGCCCTGCAGGGCCTTGGCCCGGTCGCCCTCCTCGCGCAGGTCGCCGAGGACCGCCTCGGCGCCGAGCGCGGTGAAGCGTTCGGCCGCGGCCTCGCCGCGGACCAGCACCCGCAGCCGCTCGCCCTCGGCCGCCCACTGGATCAGCCTGGGCACCAGTCGGCGGCCGACCTGCCCGGTCGCTCCGGTCACCAGAATCGTCGTCATCGTTCTCGTCCTCTCGCCGGGTTGCTGACTCCAGCATGCGGACGGCCTGCGGGCAGCGGGAGAGACCCGTCGATCGGGGGATCGGCGATCCCTGGATACCGTGCGGCGGCCGGGGGATGCTGGATCCATGGACCGCCCGCAGCTCGCCGACTTCCTCCGCCGTTCCCGCGACCGGCTCACCCCCGCCGACGTGGGACTGCCCGCGGGGGCGCGGCGGCGCACGCAGGGGCTGCGGCGCGAGGAGGTCGCCCAGCTCGCGGGCATGTCGGCGGACTACTACACCCGGCTGGAGCAGCAGCGCGGGCCGCACCCCTCGGCGCAGCTGCTGGCTGCGCTGGCCCGGGCGCTGCGGCTGAGCGACGACGAGCGCGACCACCTGTACCACCTGGCCGGACAGGCCCCGCCGCGGGCGACGGCGGGAGGCGGGCACGTCCGTCCCGGACTGCTGCTGATCCTGGACCGGCTGTACGACACCCCCGCGCAGGTGACCTCCGACATCGGCGACGTGCTGGCGCAGAACCCGCTGGCGATGGCGGTGTTCGGGGACAACAGCGGCCGCCCGCCGGGCGAGCGCAACATCGTCTGGCGCTGGTTCACCGACCCCGGTTCGCGGGACCGGTTGGCCCCGGACCAACACGAGCACCTCGGCCGGGTCCACGCCGCGCAGCTGCGCTCGGTGGTCGCGGCCCGGCCGGAGGACGCGCGAGCGGCGGCGCTGGTACGGCGGCTGCTGGCGGCCTCACCGGAGTTCGCGGCGCTGTGGGCCGAGCACGATGTCGCCGTGCGGCGCGCTGACACCAAGACGGTGCTTCACCCGGTGGTGGGAGCGCTCGAACTGGACTGCGAGGTGATGCTCAGCGCCAACCACGATCAGCGGCTGATCGTCTACACGGCGCGGCCCGGCAGTGAGGCCGCGGAGCGGCTGCAGTTGCTGCGGGTGGTGGGGTTGCAGGACATGGTTGGTGTCGGGGGTTGAGTGCGGGCCGTAGCTGGCTTGTCGCGCAGTTCCCCGCGCCCCTAGGGGTCTGCAACTGGCTCAGTTGCAAACGTGTAGGGGCGCGGGGAACTGCGCGACAAGCCATGCACGACGGTTACCGTCCAGCGACCTCGGACACCAGAGTGGGCTGTATTTCGGCGGCGGCCTGCCGTACCACGGTGCGGGCCGGGACCAGCAGGGCCGTCAGCGAGGCGGCCAGGCAGAGGACCGCGAGCAGGGCGAACCCCCCGGTGTAGCCGCTCTCCGCGGGCAGGCCCGAGGCCTGCAGGTTGCCGGTGACCAGGCTGCTCATCACGGCCGCGCCGAGCGACCCGCCGATGGTGCGGATGTTGGCGTTCATGCCGGTCGCCGCGCCGGTCTGCTCGGCCGGCACGCTCTGGACGATCAGGTTCGCCATCGAGGCGAAGGCCAGGCCGATGCCGAGGCCGAACACCCCTGCGGCGAAGGCGATCTGCCACTGCTGACCGTGCCAGGCGGCGAGGATCGCGCAGGCCGCCGCGCCCAGCGCGGCACCCGCGACCAGCAGCGCCTTGGCGCCGACGATCGGCTGCAGGCGTCCACTGAGCACGCCCGAGCAGAACATCGCGACCAGCATCGGCAGCATCAGCAGGCCGGCCCCGGTCACGCTGGAGCCGAAGCCGTAGCCGGCCGAGGAGGGTGTCTGGGCGAAGCCGGGCAGGAAGGACCAGACCGCGTACATGCCGGCGCCGAAGAGCAGCGCGGCGGTGTTGGTGGTCCACACCGCGCGCAGCCGCATCACCTTCAGGTCGATCAGCGGGCTGGCGGCGCGGCTCTCGGAGCGGATCCACAGTGCGAACAGCACCACCGCGGCGACCAGCAGCAGATTCACCCGCATCGAGCCCCAGCCCCAGACGGAGGCCTGGCTGATGGGCAGCAGCAGGGCGACCAGCCAGGCCGAGAGCAGCCCGGCGCCGAGCCAGTTGACGCTGCCCTCGCCGCGGGTGGGCGACTCGGGGATCCAGCGCAGTGCGGCGAGCGCTGCGAGTGCCACCACGCCGACCGGCAGCCAGAACAGCCAGCGGTAGTCCAGCGCGCCGACGATGGGCCCGGCGAGCACCATGCCGAAGCCGCCGCCGGCGGCGATCACCGCGGAGAGGTTGCTGATGCTGGGGGAGACCCGGACGGCGGGGAACTCGTCCCTGATGATGCCGAAGGAGAGCGGGAACAGCGCGCCGCCGATGCCCTGGACGACTCGGGCGACGATCAGCACGGTGATGTTCGGCGCGAGGGCCGCCAGCAGGCAGCCGAGGACCAGCGCGGCCAGGACCGCGACCAGGGTGCGCTTCTTGCCGACCAGGTCGCCGACGCGGCCGAGGATCGGGGTGAAGACGGAGGCGGACAGCAGATAGGCGGTCATCACCCAGGTCGCTGTGGACTGGGAGGTGTGCATGGCGTGCTGGACGGTGGGCAGGGCCGGGGCGATCAGTGACTGCAGCATCGAGAAGACGCCGGCTCCGGTCGCGAGGACCGCGAAGGTGAGCCGATTGGACGTCCGGTTCATGATGGTTTCTCTCTCGAACGAACGGCGTTGTGGCATGGCGGAGAGCGGTTCCGTGAGCCGTGGAAGGGCGCGGGAGACCGTAGGGCAGGATGGGTGTGGGGGGTCCGCATCGGTGCGGACCGATGCCTCGGCTGCTAAAGTGGAGGCATGCCTCCACCATACCGGAGGCTTGCCTCCGGTACAACCCCGGTTCTCTGTTCGATCCAAGAGGGAGTGCGTGATGGCGGAGTCCACGGCGACAGCGGCGGCGACGGAGATCGTCGTGGTGCAGCGCCCCCGCCGCGCGGACGCCGCACGCAACTTCGACGCGCTGCTCGCCGCCGCGCGGGAGGCCTTCGCCGAGAACGGGGCCGACGCCTCGTTGGAGGACATCGCCCGGCGCGCGGGCGTCGGCATCGGCACCCTCTACCGCAACTTCCCCACCCGCAGGCACCTCTTCGAGAGCGTCTACGCCGAGGAGGTCAACGCCCTCGGCAAGGTGGCGGTGGACCTGGCCGCCGACCCGCCGTGGCAGGCGCTGACCGCCTGGCTGCGCCGCTTCGTGGAGTACTCCGTCACCAAGCGGGCCATCCGCGACGCGCTCAACGGCGAGTCGGACATCTTCCTGGCCTGCCGGGACTCCCTCTATGAGGCGGGCGGCCCGCTGCTGCTCAGGGCCCAGCAGGCGGGCGAGGCCCGGGAGGACATGAGCTTCGACGACCTGGTGCGGATGGTCTCCGGAATCACCTCGACCGCCTTCCCGGACGAGGGGCAGCGCGACCGGGTCCTCGCCATCGCCCTGGACGGCGTACGGGCGCGGCCGTAACGGAAGACGGGTGGGGGGGGGGGCCCGGGGGGGCGCCCCCCCCCCCCCCCGGGGGGGGGGGGGGCGGGGGGCGGGGGGGGGGGGGGGGGGGGTGGGGTGGTGGGGGCG